>DJSW01000001.1 GCA_002439085.1 Alphaproteobacteria bacterium UBA6324 | reverse complement strand
TGTTGTTTTCCGTATCCATGTCTATTTCCTTTCTCTTTCAGGTTGTTTGTGGGTCAGTAAAAAAAGCCAATATCTAAGCTGCTGTCGGATCATCGTCATTGTTCCTTTCATCGTCCGAAGCGCGAAGCCGGACGACATTGTCCTGTCCTGTTTTGTGGGCGCACGCTTTGCAGGTCTTGTAGAGCAAAACGCGCTGATGATTTGTCGCCGCGAACGGCTGACGCTGGATTGACAAACAGCGGTGCGCGGGGATTGAACCCAAAATCGGGCAGATGACGGCGGCGGATTTAAATGCGCCGTTAAACGCCTTTTCAACGGTCTTTAAATTTCCCGTATATTTGCCGTTCAAAACCAAGCTGATGGTCGTGTGGCTGTATCCCATTTTTTCGGCGACGACGCGCTGGGACTGCTGTTTGCAGACATCGCGCAGTTCCTCGATAAACTCATTCATTCTTCGCCTCCGCTTTGATAGACAATCTGTTTCAAATTCGGGTCGAAGACCGCTTTAATTCGCAGGATTTGAGGGGCTTTCGCTCCCGTGCTTTTGACAAACACAAAACGGCTTCCGTTGCGTTTCAGATACTTGGCACGATTCAAAAAAATGCAGTATTGTTGAACATTGCCGAATGTCGTTGGACGCTGTGACGTTGCCAGCAGATCGGAAATGGAAAACTCTTTAAGAATTTTCATCGTTCGCCATAAATCTTGCTTGATATCTGGCGGCAGAATTTTACCGTCGCACGTGACACGCGGCGCATCAATGCCCACATCTTTTTTCAAAACATAACAATTTGTTCGGAACTGTGTTTTAGCATTTGCCGTCGTTGTAAAAACTTCCACAAACCCCGCTTTTTCCAAACCGACTATGTATGTTCTGATTGTGCCGCGATCAATACGAGTGCCGGAAGCCAAAGAATCCAAGGTGAACTCTTTTTGCTTTCGGATTTCTTCCCAGATGTATTGACGTTTGCTTTCCTTGCCCATGATCAGACCCTCCGCGACGGGGCTTCGCCCGTGAAAAAGTCTTCGTCGCCCCAATCTTCAAGGCTTATTTTGCGCTGTCCCCGCGTGATTGCCGTTTGGCGCACGCGTTCAAGGTTGACGCAAATGCGCCGCACCGACCCGCGCGAAAGCTTCCAAATCTTGTCCAGCAAATCGTCGGCGACTTCGACTTTGCCGCAATACAGGGCGCGCAAGGCTTGCGCGTCTTCAAAGCTGGCGGGTTGCGCCGGAATGAAATCCAAAATGCGCCCGTGAGTGCGCTCCCAACGCTTTAACTTGTTGGGCAGTTGCTCTTCGCCGATCAGAATGACGGGCGCAGCGGAACCTTCAAACAGGTCGCGAATCACGTCCACCTTGTTTTTATCGACCAGATAGTCGAACTCGTCGATAATCAGCGTCCGACCGCTTAAAATCAGCTGTTCGGTGACCATTTCGCCCAAAGCGGCAAGCGTGTCGCCCGTCGAATAGGTCAAGCCCATTTCCTTGCAAATCGCTTGAAGCAGATATTTGACCGTCCACGTCGATTTCAGTTCGACGTAATAGGCGTTCTTGGTGTTCGCGACATAGGCGGCGGCGTAGGATTTCCCCCAGCCGCTGGGCCCGTAAAAGCAAACCAGTCCCGGCAAGTGCTGCGGGCGGTTTTCGGCGCGTTCGACGCCCGTCAGCAAAGCGATGACGTTGCGCAACTGCGCCGTTTGGGTATTGACATAAGCATTTTCTTCCATTACATTCTCCATGCTTTTTGAGTGCCGTCGGGGCTTCTGCCTCGGCGGTTTTCTTTTACATCGCGCCCGCTATTACTTTCGGGCATTTCGCCGCAAAAACCTGCGCCTTGTATTCCGCCGTCGTCGGATAGTTCTCAAAGAAGAACAGCTCGTCGTCGGTCAAGGCTTCGCCTGCTTCAAAGCGGGCTTTTGTTTTTTGCCAGCGTTCTAAATTCTGTTGCGGCGAAGGCGGCATTTTCACAACCTTTGCAGGCTGTTTTTGCGCTTTCAGCCGTTCGGCGGCGGCTTTTTCCACCGCGCTCAATTCGGTCGGTTTGGGCGGTTCGTGCGAAATCGCGGCTTTGACCGCTTCCGCCATCTGTTCGGTCTGATAAGCAACCGTTTGCGTCGGCAGGCGTTCAAGTTTGCCGGCTTCCTCGGCGGCTTGCATAAACACTTCGCGAACCAGCGCGTTTCCTTTCAAATCCGCATCTTTTGCAATCTTGCGCCACGCTTCCTTTTTCACCGTTATCGCGCGCTTTTGAACGACGCTTCTCGCCACGGCGATTTCTTTCAAAGACACGCCTTTGTTTTCGGGCGAAATCACCTTGCAGATAAACTTGCCGTCAAGGTCAAACGCGTAAAGTTCGCCGTAATCCTGCTCGTCCAGCAACAAGCGCACCTGTTCGCCCTCGTGTCCGCCCAGTTCGGGCGCGTTGTAATAACTGCCCTCGTAGGCAATACCTTTCTTTGACACAACACGAATGCCGTCCTTTCCGGCGGGCTTGGCAAGCAAGACGTCCAAGCAACGCTCGTCGGCGATGCGGCGGACTTCGCCCGTGTAGGACGCGGCCTTTTCATCGGGCGTTATGCCCAGACTGCCGTGTTCTTCGCGTTCGTAAATGTTCTGACACCAATCGTCGCAAAATTCTTGCAGTTCCTGCGTCGTCAAACGCAGTTCAATCTTTTCTTCCTTTTTAAACAGGCGTTGCGAAAAGGCTCGGCGGGCTTCAATGTCTTTGCGTTCCATCACGTTATGCCCGACATATCCCTCCAACTGTTCCAGCAAGGAATGAGAAAACGTCCGGAAAACGCGTTCGATATGCGGCTTTTCTTGCGGATTGAACGGGCGGCATTGGATTCTTTCAATACCCAACGCGGCAAATACCCGCTTGATGTAATCGGCGACGTAATCTTTACCGTTGTCGGTGCGGACTGTTTCGGGAACACCCCACTTTAAAATGGCTTTGCGGGTCGCGCATCCGACCGCGAAAGCGGACGCCTTATCGCAAACGTGCAGACTCAAACGGCGGGAATAAACGTCGATAATGCCGACGATGTTGCACCGTTTCCCGTCCGCCAAAAGCAAGTCGGACGGCGTTCCGTCAAACTGCCATTCTTGGTTCAAACGGACAATGCTTTCAGACGCGTTTCCTGCGGCGGCTTTGTATTTCGACCGCCATGCGTCCGGATTTTTCACCGCCGTCAACAGCTGTTCATTGTCCTCTTTCCACGTTTTGACCCAATCCTGCAAAGTCCGATAGGACGGCAGGCAGTCTCTCGATTCTTTGAAACGGGCGCGCAAGCCGCGCATGATGTTTTTGCAGGAAACGTGCGGGGTTTCGTAAATCGCGCCCAAAATGTAATTTTTGACGGCTTCGTTTGTGTCGATGATGCCCGTTCCTTTGCGGCAACCGTATTTTCCGGCAAGTCCGGACACGCCTTTGTCGGCTAAAACCTCCGTCCAATTCCTTAAAGTGCAGGCGGATACGCTGATAATCGTGCGGCTGACCCAATCGGGCAGATTGACTTCGCCCGCATTGTACTTTTCCGCAAAAATGTAGCGGGCGCGGGTGTTCGCAAAGCCCAGCGATTTCTGAAATTCCTTGAACGCTTCCAAGATTTCCAGCTTTGCGTCGATTCGGCTTTTCGCCCGTCCTTCGATATGGGCGTATTCCGCCAATCCCTGCGGATTGATTTCAGTTTTGACCGCTTCCTTTTTGGCGGCGGGCGCGGTCATGACCGCCAACTGAATGCGAGCGACCTCCGGCAATGCGGAAATGTGGTACTCCTTGCCGCCGCCGCGTCCTTCGCGGGCGCGCGATTTCCAGTTTTCACGGGCGGCAGATGCCAAAATGTTCTTTTTTGCCGTTGGAAGTGCGGGCAGTTTTAAATCCGCTAATTCTTGTGCCGAGAACCATTCTTTCATGACCGCCTCCGAATTTTGACAGGCGCAATGGTGTTCAATGTTTTTTGATACTTTTTCAGCTCTTCAATCTGTTGCGCGACACGCCCGCGTTCGGCAAGCAAAGCCTCGTCGCCAAACAGCACGGTGAAACCTTCGTCTTTTAACAGCTCGTCCCACACTCGCGGCGTTTCAGCCACGCGAACCAAAACGATAAATCTGTAAAGGGTGATTTGATGATCGGTGTTCGCTTCGCTGGAATAATTGTCCAGCATAGCTTTTGAAAAGCTCGGACAGTTCATTGCCTCCGCCATTTCAGCGGCGATTTGCTCTCTTGTTTTGGGGCTTTCTTTCAAAATCAAAGAAACAAGCCGCTTGATTTTGCCGCTCAAATCAACGGTTGCCGAAACAACCGCAGGACTACGGACGGGATAAAACCGTTCAAACAAATCAAGCGTTTCCGTATCTTTGAATTTCTTTGACATCGCTTTAACCTTTAAAACCGCTGAGATGGGCATTGCCGGCATAAATGCGAAAACTGCCGTCATACGATGCAAAACGATGTGTCGGAAGTTTATAGCCGTGCAAAATCAAACGGGCGATTCCGTATGCTTCTTTGAACGCTTCTTTCGTGGCTTGATGAAAAACAAACGCCGTTTCATAAACCGATTGAGCGATATCCGGATTGTTTTTCCACATATCTTCCGGTGCGGTATTGGCACACATACAAAAATCACCGTCACTACCGCGCCATAAAGTTATTGAACCGTTCATATTTGATTTAATGAATGGATCCCAGTCCCAGTCAGTTCGTTTAAAAAGAGACATAGTTTTTCCCCCTGTTTAAGCAGCGTGTCTTTTTAAACCTTGCCGACGCACGCGAATCTTCGTATATTTGTTACGTCGTGAGGTTTTACGGCTTCCGTCTTCGTTAAAGCGGTCGGGCCACAGTTCACAGGCGGGTATGCCTAAAAACTTGGAAATCGCTTCTTCGCCGGCGGGAAAAGGGACGCGGATCGCCTGCGAACAGGCTTCAATGCACAGTCCTGCTTTCAGCGACAGACTTCTTAACGTCGCTCCTTTCAGCAGTACAGCGCATTTGATTTGTGTGGGTGTCCAACTCATAAAGACCTCCGATCCTTAATTTGAACCGACTGGCAGGTCGGTTTTTGTTGGGGCGTTAAATTCAACTAATGGAATTAACATATTCGTAATTACGTTCATTGTCAAGCGGAATAGCGGATATTTTTTCGTAATTGTTTATATTTTTGAGCGTAATAACGCAAACGCTTGAAAAATAAGGATATTTTTAAACAGTTACCGAGAGGCTGAAAATGGTCGAAAACGTAACAGATGCCCTTTCAAACTGTGACGATGATTTTCCGGATCGTCTTTTGAACGCAATAACGAACAAGTTTAAATCAACGCGTCAATTTTCATTGGCTTCAGGTATACCAGCGTCCTCATTGGCGCAATATTTGAAAGGAGTAAGCGAACCCACGCGCCCTGTGCTCTGTGCTATGGCGCAAGTCTTGGGTGTTAATGTGTCATGGCTCGCCACAGGAAAAGAAACCGCTACCGCTGTTGCGTCAGCGCAGGCGTTGGATGCGGAACTGCTTGAAGAAATTATTGAACTGGTCGATTCGCATTTCAAATTTGAAAAGGCGCGGATTAAATCGTCGCTGATCACAAAGATTTACGCCTACATCTTGAAAAAACGCGCCGAACGGGAAGCGTCCAAAGAAAAAGATACTGCGGAAATCATTGATTTGATTGAAGTTCTCAAAGCCGCAGTTTAAGCGTATTGCTCCTTTTGTTTCCAATTTCAAAACAAAAGGAGTTACCTATGGATACAGATTTAAACGAAATCAAAAACCTGTTTAACCGGACTGAAAAACACCGTTTAACAAAGCGGTTAATCGCTTTAACGCTTGCGCTCTTGCTTATTGGCGCGGGCGGCTTGGCACTCCGTCCGCGCGGCAAAGAAACTTTTTCGCTTTCATGCCGTATCTCGGCGGCGCAAAAGGACGTTCTGACCGACTTGGTTAAACGAACCGCCGCTTGCGGCAAAACGTCGAAAATGGCGATTTATAAGGCTTTAAAAGCGCATTTCAAGTATGAAACCATCGGTAAAATGCCGTGTCATCAGTTTGACGAAGCCGAAAAAATCTTAAACGATACGAAACGGCGTTTTTGTCCTTAAAAAAGTCGGGGGTTTTCCCCGACCGTTAAAGTTAAAACTATCCCGCGTTTTTTAGGAAAAAAAGTTAAAACCATCTCGCGCCAAAAAATTTAAAGGCGACATCACCGCCGCCCGAAAATTTAAGGTTTCCTGCCGTTTCTATCCCGTTATATCCCGTTTAATCCCACTTTATCCCGCCTGTTTGAAATGTATAAAACTATCTTTCGTCTTACAATATCGTGTACGATAAAATGTGCGCTCTTTGATTATTTTTATTGCATTTGCAACATAAACCCGTAGAAAGACTGCCTGTTTTTCTGATATGAAAAAAGCCTTGAAGCGGCGGACTTCAAGGCTTTAAGAATTGGTGGGCGCGACAAGGATCGAACTTGTGACCCCTACGATGTCAACGTAGTGCTCTCCCGCTGAGCTACGCGCCCGTTGTTGTTGCTTATCGCAACAAGATGATTTATGCTTTTATAGATTTCTTTTGATGAATGCAACAAAAAAATACACGACAGGTGAAAAAAAAATTGACGACGCTGAAAAACTATCCGCCGTTTTTGTTGGAAAAGTCCGGAAAACCGTCCGTTCCCGTCGTTTTGGCGTCGCCGCACAGCGGCACGTTTTATCCCGAACGGCTGTTCCATTTGACGGATTTGAAGCTGGCCGATTTTCAACAATATGAAGACGCCGCCGTCGATCGGCTGTTTTCGTTTGCGCCGGCCATGGGAATCCCGCTGTTATCCGCGGTTTACGGGCGGGCGTGGGTCGATTTGAACCGCCACCCGCTGGAATTGGATCCGACCATGTTTTCCGATTCGATCCCCAGCCAGTCGCAAACCGATTCGCCGCGCGTCAAAAACGGATTCGGCGTCATCGCGCGCCAGCTGAACGCGAACAAGCTGATTTACCGTAAAAAGCTGTCGTTCGCGGTCGAACAGGAACGCTTGACCGACGTTCACCTGCCCTATCACGCGGCGTTGGAAAGCCTGATTAAAAAGAATCTGGCCGTTTTCGGCAAATCGCTGCTGATCGACCTGCATTCCATGCCTTTGCTGCCGCCGGAACGGCTGACGAACGGCAAAATGCCGGATTTCGTGTTGGGAACGGGGGACGGCGCCGCCTGCGCCCCGCAAATCGCGATCGCCGCCGCCGAATTGCTGCGTGACGCCGGATTTTCCGTCACGATCAACCTGCCCTACAGCGGGGCGTACACGACTTTGCACTACGGCCGCCCCGCCCTGCGCAGCCACGCGCTGCAAATCGAAACGGGGCGTCATTTGTATTGGGACAGCAAACATTACCTGCCTTCGGAAAATTTTAACACGTTATGGCGTAAGCTGTCCCTGTTCATGGAACGATTTTTACGGGTTCTGCCGACTCTGCCGCTGTAGGAAAACGATGAAACGCCTCTTTTTGTTCGCTTTAAGCCTGTGCGCCGCGCCGTTTTGCGCCGCGGCCGACGATTCGCTACTGTGTTTGAAAGAGGCCGTGCGGCTGGAAAAGCGTGAAGGCATCCAAACCAACCTGCTGGGGGCGATCGCTTTGGTCGAAAGCGGCCGGTATTCCAAAGCTTACCCGACCGGCGTTTCGTGGCCGTGGACGGTGACGGCGGAGGGAAACGGAAAGTTCTACCCCTCGAAACAAGAAGCTTTGGACGCCGTCCGCGCCTTGCGGGAAAAGGGCGTGGACAACGTGGATGTCGGATGTATGCAAATCAACCTGAAATACCACCCAGACGCGTTCAAAAGCCTTGAAGACGCTTTGGATCCCGCGAAGAACGTCGCCTACGCCGCCGAATTTTTAAAGCGCAACTACCGCGAAACGAAATCGTGGGGCGAAGCGGCCACCCGATACCATTCCAAAACCGCGCACAAGGCTTTCCGGTACGAAGACAAGTTGCTGGAAACGTGGAACCGCCTGACAAAATATGGCAATCCGGCCGCACCGGATCAAAAGGCTGAAACGCGCGACGTATCCAAAAAAACGGTCGCCCGCCTGAATAAAAAAGTGGAACGGATTAAAAAGAAAGCGCGCAAGAAAAACGTGGACACGATCAAACCCGGATCGCCGGAAAGCCGTGAAATGGCCGCGCAATGGCGCAAAGCGAAGCTGGAGGCGTATATGGCCGCCAAAAAAGCCGCCGCGTCCGACGAACCCGTGTTTGAAGACGACCCCGCCAAGGCCGCCGTCCGGAAAAATTGACGGATTTTAGACAAAATTTCCTTGTCAAACCCGTCCGCCCCTCTTATACTTCCATTCATCCGGTATCATAACGGGACGAAGGAATGTCTGGTAATCAAAACGTCAAGTCGGGATTGTTCTGGACGCCGCGCGGCGGAAACAACGCGACGGACATCTGGGCCAGCTGTCACACTTTTTCATCGGTCTGCGAAAACGCGAAAACGGGCGAAACCGAACGCGCGACCGTTATCGTTGACATGGGGCAGCACGAAGTCCCGCGCGATTTCGCGGCCGGACGGTTTGACAAGGTTGTCCCCGCTTTGGACGACTGCCTGAACGTTCCGGGGCAGGACGCGCCCGAAACGCCCGCCGCCGCGATTTTCCTGACCCACTGTCATTCCGACCATATCGCCGGTGTTTACGAATACTTGCACATGGGGGCGAAACTGCCCGCCGTCTATGGATCGCAGCACACTTTGAACGTTTTGAAAAAGGGGCTGATCGACAACGGATTTTCCCCGTCGCAATGGCCGGAAATGAAAATGTTGCACGCGGGCGACGCCGTCAAAATCGGCAACATGACCGTCGAAGCGTTCCCCGCGTCACATTCCGTCCCCGGATGTTTCAGCTTTAAAATATCGGATCCGAACGGGGCGATTTTCCATTCCGGCGACACCAAAGCCGACGAAACGTCGTTTTTGGGGCGCGGCGTCGATTTGAACGCCTGCAAAAAAATCGGCAAAAACGGCGGCGTCGATTTGATGACCTTTGACGCGACGGCCACCCATTTAAAGGGACACGCCACATACGAATCCGAAGTATTCGACACTTACAAACTGCTGTTTCAAAAGCACAAAGACAAACAGATTGTCGCCGTTTTGCCCGCGGCGCACATGGAACGGATGGCGTCCGTGGTTTCCGCGGCGGCCGCGGCCGGAAAAAACGTGATCATCAACGGCGGCGCGTTCATGGAAAGCAACGTCATGGCTTTGCCGCTGTCGGGATACGATTTGCGCCGCAAATGTCCAAATATTCAAATCGCGGGCGCGAACGGCGGGTTGGATCCGAAAACAAGCATCACGATCACAACGGGCATTTACATGGAATCCGCCTCGCCGTTCATCCGCCGTCTGACGGGGGGAAAGTCTGATTTTCCGCTGGAAAAAGACGCCGTCGTCATCACCCCGACCAGCGGCGACAAAAACGAAAAGCTGCAGTTCTTTTTGAAAAAAGAGCAATTTTCAGACCTGACCGTCGTCACGGGCGACCAATATCCGCGCCTGTACGGGTCGGGGCACGCGCAGGCGGACGATTTCGTCAAAATCGCCAACAACATCGCCCCCCGAACGGTCGCACCGGTGCATTGTTCCCGCGAAAAGGCCGATGTTTTAAATGCTTTGGCGATGCGCTACGGTTTTCAAACCCTGCCCGATTATCCGCACAACGGATCGACCGTCGCCGTTGACCGTCAGGGATGCCGGATCGTTTCGGAAAAAAGCCCGAACTGGTTCGGATTAACGCACGTCCGAAACGCGGACGGTTCATTTGCGACCTCTTTTGTCAAAACGTCGGACAACGGCTACAGCTGTCCGGCCGGCAAAGACTTTTTGATGATGCGGCAACAGCGGGCTTCGCAAAAAATCGCCGATTGGCGGCGCAAGCACGCCCGCCCCGTTTCCCTGATCGACCGGAGGAAACATGAACGCTGATTGGAAAAATGTGCGTTTTTGGGCGGCCGCGTTGGCCGAACAGCATCCGCGAACCGATTTGCTTTCCTTGTCCGACGACGAATTGCGGCGAATGATGACGGCTTTGGATCAGGCGGAAAACCTGCCCGCCCCGCCCGACGACGGCGTTTATTTGTGGGCCGTCAAATCGGCTTGGGCGGAGATTCGCGACGGCGACGCAACCGGCGATGGCGTTTCCGACGCGAACATTTGATCTGTTTTCTGTTTACTTTTAACCGCATTGTGTCATTCTTTTTTTAAAACGAATGAAAGGAACGAATATGTCCGAATTTTTAGGTTTAATTGCCGATATCGGCGGCACAAACGCCCGTTTCGCCTTGTGTTCCGCCAACGGTGAAATTTCCGCCCCGATGACGTTGCACGGCGGCGATTACGATTCGCCCGCCGCCGCCGCCAAAGAATATTTGAAACGCGCCGGATCGCCGGCCAACGTTTCGGCCGGCGCGTTCGCCGTCGCCTGCCCCGTTTTGGACGACACGGTTTCCTTGACGAATTGCAACTGGAGCTTTTCGATTTCCGCTTTGAAAAAAGAACTGGGGTTCGATTCTTTGACCGTCGTCAACGACTTTGTCGCGCAGGCGTTGGCCGTGCCTTTGCTGACGGACGGCCAGAAAGTTAAAATCGGCACGGGAAATCCGACCGCGGGCTTTCCGATCGTTGTCGTCGGCCCCGGAACGGGACTGGGCGTGTCGATTCTCGTCCCCGAATCGGACGGATCATGGAAAGCGTTGGCCAGCGAAGGCGGCCACGCGACGATGCCCGCCCCCTATCCCGAAGAGGAACGCGTCATCGCCGCCCTGCGTCAGGAATACGGCCACGTTTCCGCCGAACGCGTCGTGTCCGGCATGGGATTAACGAATTTGTACAGAACGCTGCTGACTTTGCGCGGCGAACAGCCCGTTTCCCTGCCGCCGGAGGAAATTTCCGGCAAAGCGATCGGCGGCGATCCGCTGTGCCGCGAATCCGTTCAAATGATGTTCGGTTTGCTGGGCACGCTGGCGGGGAATCTGGCGTTGACCGCCGGCGCGTTGGGCGGCGTTTACATCGCGGGCGGCATCATCCCGCGCGACGGTTTGCTGGATATGTTCAAAGAATCGTCTTTCCGCGTCAGATTTGAGGCCAAAGGACGCTTCACCTCTTACCTGTCGCGCATTCCGACATACGTCATGGTGTCCGAATACCCTGCATTTCTGGGGCTTTCGGGCATAATTCAAAAAAATGCGAAAAAGTGAAAAAAAACACTTGCAATGACCGGCGGATATCTATATAAACATCCTTGTTGCGGGGGCGTAGCTCAGTTTGGTTAGAGCGTCGGCCTGTCACGCCGAAGGTCGCGGGTTCGAGCCCCGTCGCTCCCGCCATTAAAAAAGACACCCGAAAGGGTGTTTTTTTTATGCGTGGGACAAAGGGGCGAGAACCCTTTTAAAAAATCTTTTTTCCGTTTTACCTCCCTCCTTGATTTTTCAACCGATTTCATATGTAATATGAACCATATTCCATTTTGAACAAAGGACGCGCCGCCATGGGAAAGAAAAAAGAAGAAAAATTCGCCGCCGAACAGGATGAATTCGACGAATTGGAAACGGAAAACGATCCGGCCGATCTGTTTTCGCCGGACAGCCAAGAGGAATTGTCCGCCGTCATCGCCGCGTTGCAGCATTTTTGCAACGACAACATTCTGGCGTTGAAACCGCTGTTGGACGAAGTTGAAGACAACGAAGCCGTTCGGGACAGAATCATCAATTTCATCACGATTTCCCAAATTCTGGACAGCGTTGAAAAACTGGCTTCGCTGGATCTGTCCGAATTCGCCGCGATGCGAAAAAAAACAGGCAAAAAGAAAAAATCGAAATAATCCTTTTTCCTTGCTTGAAACGGCGGCGGAAACATCTTTCCCCGCCGTTTTTTCATCGTTTTGAAAAAATGTTTGACAAATCAATCTTTCGGATTTATGTTTTTAAAAAAGTTTGAAAGGACAAACAATTATGGCTGAAAGATTTTCCTCGGTTCAAGAAGCGACCGCCTATATGGAAAAAGCCTACGACCGTGGCGGCAGATATATGGTGGACGGACGCCCGCGCTATACCGCTCACGCCGTCCGGATGGAGGATGAAACCGGTTTAAAGGGCATTGCCGGCCGGTACAAATTCGTTGACGGGAAAGAGGCCGCTTTCGCGGAATACGATTACCGCAAACGCTTTTTAAAATATTCGATCGCCTCCAGCTTTATGGCGTCGCAGGATCCCGTGACACGGCAGGCCGGCGAAACGCTGAAAGGCGAAATCCCCGCCGCGTTGAAAGAAATCAACACCGAAATCGGCAAACTGACGAAGCTGAATCCGGAATTGAAGGATTTGAACCACAACCCGAACAACCTGATCGAAAGCTATCGCACTTTGATCGGCATCACGTCGCAATACAACGTTGACGACATCAACGCCTATCTGCACAACGTCCGCACGGGTCAGAAAAACTTCGCCGTTCTGGACAGAGCCGAAAAAATCCACAAAGCGACCGGCATCCGTTTCGGATGGCAACCGTCCGCCAAAACGATGGACAAGATTGAACATCAGCTGGCCGCCCGCCAAATCGCTTTGCAAAAAGCCGCGGCCGATAAAGCGCGCTGAAATTTTTTAACTTCCTCCAAGAAGTATGACATGGAAAGGCCGGCATCTTGCCGGTCTTTCCGTTTTGAACACCCCGCACCCTGCCCTAACCGTCATTGCGAGCAACGCGAAGCAATCCAAAAAAACTGTATATGAAACAGATTGCTTCGTCGCTACACTCCTCGCAATGACGTGGATATTTGGAACATTTGGCGTTTAGAATGATTACTTCGTTGGCGGATTTCGTGCGATGACTGATATATTATGACACTCTGCCCATTCTGATTGTCATTGCGAGTCCGCGATAGCGGGCGAAGCAATCCAAAAAAATTGTATATGAAGCAGGTCGCTTTATTGCTATGCTTTTCACCACAACGGACGGATAAAAGGAAAACATAATGGCCGGATACGTCTATATCCTTTTCAACAAACGCAACGGAACGCTATATACGGGCGTCACATCGGACTTGGTCAAACGGGTTTATGAACACAAAAGCAAATTCGTTGACGGATTTACTAAAAAATATGGCGTTGACAAGCTGGGATATTATGAAGTTTTCAATGATATTGAAGAAGCCATAAAAAGAGAAAAGACCATTAAAGGCGGTTCACGGGCAAAGAAAATAAAAATGATTGAAAGCGTCAATCCGGATTGGGACGATTTATACGGACGCATTATCTGACCCAATCGTCATTGCGAGTCCGCGATAGCGGGCAAAGCAATCCAGAAAATTGTATATGAAACAGATTGCTTCGTCGCTGCGCTCCTCGCAATGACGTGGATATTTGGAACATTTGGCGTTTAGAATGATTACTTCGTTGGCGGATTTCGTGCGATGACTGATATATTATGACACTCTGCCCATTCTGCTTGTCATTGCGAGTCCGCGATAGCGGGCAAAGCAATCCAAAAAACTGTATATGAAACGGATTGCTTCGTCGCTGCGCTCCTCGCAATGACGTTAATGTTTTTTTGCTTTTTGCGTATGCGGCGGTTGTCAGGTCGTCGGCCATGGCGACGCCCAAATTCAGCGTGTTGCCCATAAAGTTGACGATGTGCGTCGTCGTGTTTGTCAGCAGTCCGGCGATGCGCGCCTCGTTCCAGGTGTCGATTGTTTTCGCTCCCCAGCCTTTATTGATGACGTTTTCCACTTCCTTGACCATGCCGGCGTTTGTCATGTCCATAACGTCTTTCGCCATTTTGCGGGTCAGCTCGTCGCCGCCTCCGTAATCCAGCATCGCGCGCAGCTGGCTTGCCATTTCTTCGGGCGCGCCGGCGGGCATTTTCCATTGCGCCAAAGCGCGCGCGGTTTCCGTTCTGGCGGCGATGATTTCCTTTTGAATGGCGGCGTGCGTCGCCAGCATTTTGCGGAACATGAATTGATTGGCGTCCGTCGGCTTTTCCAATACGCGGCGGGACAGTTCCTTCACCTTTTGCGCGCTTGCCGCCCACAGCTGGCGCGCCGCGAACGACTGTTCGGCGTTCAGCGGTTCGCCGACGCGGCGTTCCTGCAAAATCTTGAACGCGTCCTCTTGTCCGTCCGTCCATTTTTTGGCGGCTTGCTCGATGTCGCCGAACGTCATCTTGCCCCGCCGCGCCTTGTCGATGCTTTCGCGCGACGCGTCCGCCAGTTCCGCCATCACTTTTTTGATGTCGTCGGGCGTGTCGATGCGCGCGAAATTGATGTTGACGGATTCCGCAGGTTTTGATACGCTTTTATTAGAAATCTGCTTTTGCCCGGTTAGCGCTTCACTCTTAGGGATTCCTTGCGAATGATTGGACTGCGCCCTTTCCGAAAGCAGATTTTTTTTGTCTTTGAACGCGTTTTTTCTGCGCGGAAAAGCGGTTATAATATCGAAAACGCCCGTTTTTTCGTTCTTGACGGCTTCGACAACCATCAAATTATTGTGATTGCCGCTTTCCGTTACGGTGAACCAGTATCTTTCCGAAAAAGCGGGGTCGGAATAAACCGCGTCGTAATTTTCGGAAATATAATTGATGTAATCGTCAACATTGTCAAAACCCGCGCGTTTGATTTGCCCCAGATGTTCTTCAATATGCGCTCTGCGTTCGTCGGACAAATTGAATACGGCGGACTTGAAATCAATCTGATGCGCCGCGCTTTCTCCGACGACCGCGGTCTGTTGCGGTATCGCGTCTTTCGGCGCGCCCTTGACCAGCAGTCCGCCGTCGGGGTCGCCCAGCGCGGACAAATCCTCTTTGGCGACTTTCGGCACGAACCGTTCTTCGACGGGTTTCAGGTTTTCCTCTTTGGCGATGCGCCGCGCCTTGCGGGCGGCTTTGACGGCGGATAAACATTTGAACAGCCCGTCCGCGGCGGCGCCGACGCCCAATCCCTCGACGGCGTTTTTGAACCGCCCCTCCAATTCGGAATCGTCCTCGCTTGCCGCCAGATATTCGCTGACGGGGTTTTGCAGGGCGGGGACGCTTTCAATCAAATTGCTCAGGCGCGCTTCGTGTCCGTCGAACGCCGAAAAATCGGCGATTGCCCCTTGAATCATCGGGCGCGCGATTTTGACGGCTTTCGGAAACGACGCGGCGACGTTCGTTCCCAGCTTCGCCGCGCCCATCGCCTTGCCCGCCGCGCCGAACGGAACGACGAACTGCCCGATGGTCGAAACGATGGTGTTGACCGTCGTGTCGGGCACGTCGAACGGTTTGGGAATGTCGGGCAGCTCGGCGGGCATGACTTTGCCGCCGAAATTTTGGTCCCAGAAAATCGCGGCTTGGTACGCGGCTTCCAGCGTGTTGTTCACGCCCTCGACCGCGCCGTTGACCAGCGCCTGCGCGGCGTTGCCGAACACGCCGCCTTCGCCCCTGTCGCGGTCGGCTTTGGACGGGACAAAGAAAGGACGGTCGCCGCTTTGATTCGCGGGCGGACGGTCGACGGGGACTTTGATGGTGTTGTCCTTGGGCTTGTCTTGGGCGATTAAATCGTCCTCGGCAAGAACCCTGTCCCAATACGCGCTCGCTTCGGCGGAAAACGCGTCCCGCGCGTACGCTTCGTAAGCGGCTTCAAAATTGTCATTTTCCATTGATTTTTTCTCCGATTTTTTGCGCTTCTTCAAGATCCATATTTACGGTCAAAGCATAGGCTATATCCTGCAAATCCCGAATTTTGGCTTTGTCCAGTTTTTTGTTTCGCTTTGCGTTTTCGACCATTTCTTTCAGTCCGGCGCGCGTCGGGGCGGCGGCGGAACTGCCGTCGCTGGCGAAATAAAACTCGTTCAGCACTTTGTTTTTGACCGCTTCGCTAATGACCGTGTTTGCCCGTTGATTTAATTTGAAGTTTCTGACGATGATGCGCCCCTGCCGCTCGACTTCCACCGTTGATGCGTTCGGGTTTTCGCGCAGCCAGCGGTTCGCGGCGTTTTGGGCTTCCGACAGACGCGCATCCAGCGCGATATCGCGTACAAAACCTTGCGTGGTGTTGGTGCTGATATAATCGAACAAATCACGTCTGTTCGGATTCGCGTTTCGGATTTTGTCGTAATCGGCGATGGTCAGAAAACCGTTCAGCATCGCCGCGCGCGCCGCCGCGACGACGTTTTCCCCGCGATCCGCTCTTTCGGTCAGCTCGGCATACACGGCGGGGTCGGTCTTGACCGCTCCGCTTTGTTCGACGCTCGCGACCAGAAAACGCTGCTGTTCGTCAACGCCCAGATAATCCTTGAACACGCCCGCCCGAATGGCTTTTCTCAGCCCCGACGGATTGGCGGCAAGGGCTTCGTTCGCCGCGACGAACGCGATGTCCCGGCGGGCGTTTTGCTTCAAACGCTCTTTCGTCTCCGCGTCCAAAACGACGGAATCCAGCGCGCCAGACACTTCGTTTTCGATGTTCAGCCACTGGTCGGGGTTGTTTCTGACGAACGCCGTTTTAGCGTTGATCATCTTTTCCGCGCGCTTGCGGTTTTCCAAAAACGTGCCTTCGATTTTGGCTTTTTCGGCTTGACTTAAAAATCCGGCGACGACGTCGGGCTTCGCGGCGTCGATCGCCTGCGCGTAAAACCCCGATCCGTTCGCGCGGGTCTTGGCGTCCAACGCCTTGTCCAGCCGTTCCCGCATTTCGTCGGTCAGGTTATCGACGTTCCCGCTCGCCTGACGTTCCGCAAACCACGCGGACATTTCCGCCTGTACCTCGGCGATGTCGCAACCGCGACGGGATACAACCGCACATTGCCCATATTACAAAAAAGCCGCTGGGGTTGCCAGAAAGGATAAACCTTTTAACAACCCCAACGACCTCATATCAGGATTTTTTTATCATCGGAAACGTTAGATGATAAACGAAATTTTCAAAAGCTTGCGTCTTGGACGCTCCCTCTCTCAATTTCTGTATTTACTATACAGACAACCTTTCGGATACACAATACTTTTTTTTTCCATTTTTCAAAAAATTATAAAAATAAGGAAAAACCAACCCTTTTGGCTATAAAAACAAGGCGTACGACACCGAATTTTCCGCCCCGTTTGCGTTTTCCTCTCCCTTTTTACTGAAAAAACGCAAAATTTCCGATTCGTTTTTAGCCTTTTGCCCTAACGAATCAGATGATCATCAGAAAAGAATCGCCCGAAAAACGAATCCGAACAGTAAAAACACGTAAAAAAGGCCTTCGATAACGATATACCCCATGGCGGCCGGAATGTCCAGCCCGTCGGCGCGACAGTTTGATTTTCTTTCATAAAAAACATATAATCTCAGATTACAAGGGCGGTCTTGCTTGGAAAGGAAGTCGGATAACAACCAGGTCTTTTCTGATAAAGAAAAGAGCAATGTAACGGAGAGTAGCGCACCCGTCTTGACCGCCCTTGCCCTTTCCTTTTAAAATTTCGCATATATTTTCACCCGATTGCGATTTTTGACATTTTTCGTCCCTCCCCGCCGTTCGCGCCGTTTTCTCTCTTCAATCTTGCATTCTTCTTTCTCTGATATCATACTGTCAATAACAAGGGTTGGCTTTGTGTCCCGATGCGGCGGGGTCCGGAACAGGCCGATCCGGACGCCGCCCGCTTGCAGGCGTCCTTTTCAACAAGGGTTGGGGAACGTGTCCGAGATAGCGGCATCATTAAAACTCCAATCCGGCGGACGCACTATCGGGCAGTCCGCCTTTTATCTTCACATTGACTATTCCTTCCGCCGGAGTCATTATAATAGGTAAAAGACCTCAGAGGACTGGTAGGTCAGCGTCCAAATTCTGAGGCTTGAGCCAGCCCCCTACCGACTGGCTCCTTTTTGCATTTATACAGAAATATTATCCGATTTTCGGAACAAAACGGAAAAATAACACTCCCTCTCGCATCATATTGAAAAAGCAAGCGCGTTTATCGGCGAATCCGCTGCGACGGGCGGCAAAGCCGGATATATTTGCAGTTGAAAACGGCAAATGTCCACCCGTTGGAAAAACATTTAAAAGAAATCCAAAGCGTCGGGTTTGACAGCGTCGAGGATTTTTCCGATTTCGTCGCGCAAAATTTCGACGGTATTTATAAAAGCAACACGCCGGGGCGTTTTCTGTTTGTCGTGTCGAACGGCAGATTGAAAGAAATGGGAATGGCGGCGGGGAAGCACGCCGACAGTTTGGTCGTCGAAGCGATGATCGTCAAAGACGCGGGCGTTTTCGACGTCGTGTCCGCGTTTCCGAAACGGACAAAGGATTTCAAGCATAAAAAGAATCTGCTTTTGAACGGCACGCCGAACCGTTCTTTGACGGAAGCCGCTCCTGAGGCGTTAACTCGGCAAAAGCAGATTTCAAATACCAATATACGCTACGACGGTCGGAATGTCCAGCCCGTCAGCGCGGGGGATTACAAAATAACGACGCGGTACGAGGTCGTTGATCTGGACGATTTGAAAACGTCGGACGCGCCGGATTACCCCGCGGCGATG
>DJSW01000013.1 GCA_002439085.1 Alphaproteobacteria bacterium UBA6324 | reverse complement strand
AAAGATAAAGGAATATATCAGCCATCAGCTGGAAGAAGACGCAGCGTCTGAACAACTAACGCTGGATATGTCCGACCCGTTTACGGGTAGTAAGTAACAGATTGCGCGCACCAGACCGAACAAAACGCCGTTTAGGCGTCGCCAGTAGCCTTAGGGCTATGCCCGCAGTGTGAAGAACCACCCGCTAGGCGGGTGGGTATCAACCCACTCAATCGATATTTTTGCATTTAGTGTTTAGAATGATTATCATCTTTCGCATAACCGCCACTATTGCCACCATTTTTCTTTTGCCGGATTTTATCAATTTTTCGTAGAAAGCGCGCATTTCCGGATCGTTTTTGATGGCGACCAGCGCGCAGACGAACAGTGTTCGTTTAACGTCGCGGCGTCCTCCGGTGACGTGTCGGGCGTTTTTCATGGTTCCGCTATCCCGCGCGTAGGGGGCAAGGCCGGCGATCGCGGCGATCTTGCGTCTGGACAGCGTTCCCAGTTCCGGCAGGTATGCCAGCAAAGCGTTTGCCGACGTTTCGCCGACGCCGGTTTGCGTGATCAGCGCCCGTTGTTTTTGAAGCAACTGCGGGTTTTGCCTGACCGTTTCTTGCAATTCTTTTGAAAGGCTTTCGATTTCGGCGGTCAAAAAGCCGATATGCCGTTCGATCCGGTCGCGGATTTGCGGCGTTGTCACCGGCGCTTTCGACCGGTTCTTTTCGTCGCGCAAGATATGTTTCAGATCCGCCAGCCGCGCGACGTATGGCTTGACGGCGTTTTCGTCCGGCGCGTACAAAGCCAGCCGGTCTTGCAGCCTTTGCCCGTAATCGGCCAAAGCCCGCGCGTCGATCGCGTCCGTTTTCGCCAGCCGTCCGGTCGCGCGCATGAACGCCTTGACCTTGCGTCCCTCCGCCCGATGGACTTTGACCCCCGCGGCGTGAAAGGTTTTGACGCAAAGAGCCTCATACCCTCCCGTCAAGTCGATGACGGCGAGCGCGTCTTTACAATCCAGTTTCCGAACCAGCCGCGACAGGCTGTGTTCGTCGTTGCGGACTTGCAAAACTTCGCCGGTGTCCGACACGAACACATCGACTTTCGCTTTGGCCACGTCCACGCCGATAAAGCGGGCAAACATGATTTTTCCTTAAAATTATTAACGTGCGCGGCAACCGGCACAAGCAACCCATCAAGGTAAAAAACATCGGTACGGCACTCGATATCCGCGAGCATTAAACTCAATCTTTTTCCGTGCACATACCGACGGCCGCTTTCGGCAAAGCTATGTTATTTGATCAAACGGCGGAGTCAAGGTTTTATATGCCCCGAACGCCCCACGGGGGCTGATTGTCTTGATTTGTCAAGGTTTGGACAAGCGTAAAAACGGTGTCCCCGATTTTCGGGCTTCGCCCTGCAAATCGGGCGATCCCCCTCCGTTTTTACGACCTTGACAAATCGCTTTTTCTCATCGCCGAAGGGCTAGTTCTCAAAAGGGAACGCTGACGCTTTTCCTTTTGAGAGCCCTCGGGTTTGATGAGAAAGATCGGCGTTCTGTCGGGACATCCTCCCGATCAACGGGTCTTTGCCCCGACATTGTTTTAACTTCTAACTAAGGAGGCAAAATGATGGGTATGCAAAGAACGCTGACGATTTTGACGTTGGCCATTATCTTCTGGTTCAGCTTTATCAAAGAACTGAACTAGGCAAAGGAAAGCCCCCGAAACGACTTCCACTCGTCCGGGGGCTTTTTTTTGATGAATATACAAAGATATGATTATACTGTCACGGTTTGCGTCTTTTTTCAAGAAAGATTTGAGAAAATATCCTCTCTCAAAGCTTCGGCGGAGGGTTTGTTGTTTATTTTGTAACGCAAAGAGTGAATACCGGCCGAATCGAAGAATCCGTCCCGTTCCAGATCCTTGCCTTGTTTTCCGATATGTGACCGGTCATCCAATTCAATGACGCAATAACGGTTTGTTTTGATGTCGCAGACAACAAAATCAACCCGTTTGCTTTGGATTTTTCCCAAAGAAGCTTGGCCGACCGGTTCCAAAAGCGCCAGAAAGGACACTTGCGGGAAAACATAAAGTTCCGGAACAGCGTAATGCATACGGCGGCCGGCGATGATTTCGCCCGTTTCGTCGTCCCTCATCGAAAACGCTTTTTCCAGCCCCAAAATCAGAATTTTCTTCGTGTTCTCAATTCCCATTTTCCTCATTCCTTTTCAAAAACCGTCCCCGTGTGTTTCATCCGGCGGGACGCGATCCGGATATTCACGCCGCTTCATCGACGAACTTGTAGCGTTCGCGCGACCGTTCAATCTTTTCGGGACGTTTTTCGTCGTCCTCCAACGTCCGCAAAACCAGCCGCATCAACACCAAAACAGAATGTTCGTCATAGATTCCGCGGTTTCTCAGCACCGACAGCGACAGCACGTCGCCCGCTATCCGCTTTATCCCTTTGTCCGACAGTTCCGCCCGCTTTCCCGTCACATATCGCCCCGTCGCCACCCCGAACAGTTCGCAACAAAAGCATCGCCGGACAAACGTATATAACGGGTGATAAGCCCAGCGGCTCCGGTTCCGGTCTTGCGGGTTCGGAACGGTCAGACGCCGGATGTTCATCGCTTCGCTGATCAGTTGATTGCGGTATTCCTCGAACTGCTCAAACGTCAAAATCGAACGGTTGCGCAGGCATTCGGAAAAACGCTTTGAAAAGATACCCACCCGCCTAGCGGGTGG
>DJSW01000018.1 GCA_002439085.1 Alphaproteobacteria bacterium UBA6324 | reverse complement strand
CAAAACGGCGTTCCGGCAGACCAAACAAAGCGCGGTCAAGAAAATCTATGCTCTGTGGGGCGAATTGCAGGCGGCGGGCGCGGTGCAGTCCGCCGACAAAACCGCCTTGGACGCTTTTTGCAAAAAATACACGGGCGTGGACGCAACCGAATGGCTCTTGCCCGACCAGCAAATCAAAATCATCGAAATTCTGAAACAATGGCTCAAAAGAATCGAGGGCTGAGATGACGCAGTTGAGTGGGGTTCTGGGGGAATTTGAAGAAATCGCGGGCTTTGCCGCCGCCGTGAAAATCGCGGCGGTCAAAGGCGGTTCGGTCGCTTATATCCCCCAGCCGCGCAACTTGAAGCCCGAACATTGGCTGTGCGCCGCTGTCGGCATGGACGACGCCGTAAAAATCGCCAAACAGTTTGGCGGCAACGAAATCGAGATTCCTTTGGGCCCGTTCGGCGGCAACCGCGGCCGCGTCTGGCGAATTATCCGCCAAGCCATCAAAGACGGTCATTCCGCCGCCAAAGCCGCCCGTCTGGCGGGCGTTACGATACGCACCGTCCGCCGCCACAAATCGGGCGAAACCGCCGGAAACAAAAGCGTTACGGAACAAGGTGAATTGTTTTAGATATTATTTTCTTCAATGTTTTCATAAAAATCATCCGATACGGGGTCGATTTCTCCAAAATTTAAGAATTTTGGAACATCAATTAACTCAATGTCTTTTAGGATTAAGGTATTGCTTTTATCTTCGAGTGATAATATGATGTCCGTCTGAAAATATATTTTTATTTTTTTTGATACATCGTTGTAGGGCGTGAAATCTTTGTCGATTGAATCGTAAATTTCAGAGCTAAAAGTGCAATAACAATATAATGTAGATGATATATTTATTTTTATTGTGTACAAATTTTCATTTTTTTCTAATGTTTCTATATCATCTCTTGTTAATTCGTAATCTTCAACAGAATATCCTTCAAATTCTGGTGTTATATATAGGCTGCCGTATGGTTCCAAAAAATCAATATTAGGCGTTGATTGATTAAACTTGCTTTCCAGAATCTCTTTAAATTTATACGAAGATATTATTGGTATTATAGTTTTAGCATCAAATTCTTTGCTTATTTTAAAATATGTATAAACTGATGGTATATTATTTAAAAATAATACACTCTTATTGTCTTTGAGAAACGTTTCCCAATCAGAATCTTTTGATATAACAATCACTTTTTTGCCTATTTTTTGTATAAGATTTTTTATTTCATACAGAGCTATTGCATCAGGAAATTCCTCTTTTTTCTTTGCTGAGAAAGGCGGTGTTTGTTCAAAATAATTTTTTAATACATCACTCACATCTATTGATGATGATTGTAGTATTATCGTTGAAAGGTTTTCATTAAATTTTTTATATTTTTTATTGAGATGCAATATAAGCTTATCACCAAAATCTTTACTTATATCAATAAAATGATATTTTGATATTTTATCATAGAGCTCATTACAATCCTGTTTGATATGTTTTTTTATTTCAAAATCGACAACATCTGGCAAAAATAATTGAATATTGAATCTCTTTTTTAAATCATATAACAAGGTTAAGGTTGGGCTGTTAAATTTATAGCATTGCTCAACAAAATAAGAGGTGTCAATGATAATTCCAAAATAGTCGCTAATGTCATTGTTCATGGTAAAAACTCTAAAAATGTAAAAGATTATCTAATTTTCCATAAAAACAAAATTATAGCAAGTTTTTTAAACATCGTGCAAAAGTGAATTTTTAGCTTCTTGTCATTGGAAAAAATTTATCGTACTCTGTGGACATTGAATAAATTAAAGGCTTTCCCCCTGACAAATGGCACGATTTTGAAGAATGGCAGATTCTGCCATTCTTTTTTTATGTTGTTTGAACAGGAGGAAGAATGGCTGACTTTGCGGACATGGCGCAAGCCGAACAGGAATCGTTGAACGCCGAAGCGACGGAGCGTCTGAAATCGGTTCGTGTTGATACATCATTGAAATTTTGCGCCGAATGCGGTGCGCCGATTCCTCTTGCCCGCCGTCAGGCGGTTCCGGGGTGCCGTCTGTGCGTCGAATGCCAGTCGGAACGGGAGCGTGTCTGATGGCGGGTTTTATCGGTTTAATCACGGAATACTGGGGCGTCATCGTCGGCGTTGCGGGATTTTTCTTCGGCTGGGTGAAGTTCACGGCGGCGAAGACTTATGCACTGAAAGACGATCTGAACAAAATCGAAAAGCGGCTGGACGTTTTGGAACAGGGCTACAAAAGCGTCGCCAGCAAAGAGGACATTCACAAAATCAGCATTCAAGTGGAGCGGCTGACGGGCGAAATGAAACGCATTGACAGCGTTTTGACGCGCACGGAAGCCATTTTGCAACGGCAAGAGGAATATCTGCTGAACGGAGGGCGCAAGTGATGGAATATCAGCAGTTGATTACGGAAAATCAGCGTTTGGCTGTTTTGAAATTTTTAAGGGACGACAACGATTACACGCAAAACACGTCGATTTTGCAGGACGGACTGACGGCTATCGGATTGGACATTTCGCGGGACAAACTGGAAACGGAAGTCAACTGGCTTGCCGAACAGGGATTGGTCGAAATCGAACATTACCGCACGGTTACGGTCGTCAAACTGACAGGCCGCGGTTTGGACGTGGCGGAAGGGCGCGCCCGCGTGCCGGGCGTCAAACGTCCGCGTCCCGTTTAAGGAGGCTTCAATGCCGCGTAAATCCAGCATTAAACAGTTGCCGCCGCCGATTAAAACGGAAATCGACCGCCTGCTGTCAGACGGCCGGACGACGATTGACGAGATTGTGGCGCACTTGCAAAAACTGGGCGTGACCGTGTCGCGTTCCGCCGTCGGGCGTTATTCGCAGCGGTTCGAGGACGTGTCCCGCAAAATGCGCGAGGCGCGCGAAATCTCGACGGCTTTTGCCAAAGAGCTGGGGGATTTCAAAAACGACGAGGTCGGGCGGCAGATTACCGAAATGCTTCGGACGGTGATTTTCAACGTCTTGTTGCCGCGCGTGTCCGACGAAGAACCGACCGTCGCACCCGCCGATTTGATGTTTATGGCGAAAGCGATCAAGGAACTGTCCAGCGCGAACAAAATGTCGGCGGATATGGAACTGCGTATTCGCAAGGAAGCCGCGGAGCAAGCCAAGCAGGACGCGGTCAAAGCCGTGGTTGCGACAGGCAAAAAGAACGGATTGTCCAAAGAAGTACTGGACGCGATGAAGCGCGGCGTTTTCGGATTGGAGGAATAAATGCCCGAAACGCCTCCCGTATTTTTGCCGTATCAAAAGCAGCTGATGCAAAGCGTTTGCGACAACCCCGTGACCGTGGTCGAAAAATCGCGCCGGACGGGGTATTCGTGGGCGATGGGCGGAATCGCGTCGCTGATCGCGTCCGCCGAACGGTCTGCGGGCGGTCAAGACGTGCTTTATCTGGGCTACAACTTGGAAATGGCGCGGGAGTTCATCGACTATGTCGCCGACTTTTCAAAACAGATTTTAAAGGTCGCCGCCAATGTTCAGGATACGGTGTTCGAGGACGACACCCGCCCCGAAAAGAGCATCAAGGCTTTCAGAATCGAGTTCGCCAGCGGGTTTAAAGTGCTGGCTTTACCGTCCGTTCCGCGTTCCCTGCGCGGTATGCAGGGGCTGGTCGTTATTGACGAGGCGGCGTTCCACGACGATTTGCCCGAAGTGATGAAAGCCGCTTTCGCTCTGCTGATCTGGGGCGGCAAAGTCGTGATCATCTCGACCCACGACGGAGCGGAAAACCCGTTCAACACGCTGTGCGAGGACATCAAAAAGGGAAATCTGCCCTACAAACTGCTGCATTGTTCGTTTGACGAAGCCGTGCGCGACGGGCTTTTCAAACGAATTTGCTTTACCAAGGGCGAAGAATGGACGGCGGAAAAGGAAATCGCATGGGTTGACGGGATTCGCGCCTTTTACGGCGATTCCGCCGCCGAGGAACTGGACTGCGTGCCGTCGCGGGGTTCCGGCGGGTATTTTTCGCGCATCATCATTGAAAACTGTCAGGACAAGATCGCGAACGTTCTGCGTTACACGCAGCCCGCCGATTTTGTTTTGGACGAACGGCGGTCGGAAAAAACAAGCGACTGGCTGGCGGAAAATTTGCGCCCCGTGATTGATTCTCTGCCGACGAACAAACGCACGGTGCTGGGACAGGATTTCGGACGCGACGGCGACTTGTCCGTGATCTGGGTGCTGCAAGAGGATAATCCGACCCTGTGGAAAACGGCGTTTGTTTTGGAATTGCGGTCAATTCCGTTTGACGTTCAGCAACAGATTTTGTTCGCCGTTATGGATTCCCTGCCGTTGTTTCATCATGCGAAATTCGACGCGCGGGGCAACGGGCAAAGCCATGCCGAAGCGGCGTTGCAAAAGTACGGTTCCGCCCGCGTCGAATGCGTCATGGCTTCGCCGAAATGGTACGGGGAATGGTTTCCGAAATACAAACGCGCCTACGAAGACCGCAATATCACGGTTCCCGTCAGCGAGGACATCATCGCCGATCATCGCTTGGTCGTTTTGAACAAAGGCGTTCCGTCCATGAGCGACAAGCGCGTCAAGGGTTCCGACGGCAAATACCGCCACGGCGACAGTGCGGTCGCGGGCGTGCTGGCTTGGGCTGCGGCGCGGACGGAGGGCGAACCTCCGGCGGGCGCGAGCTTGAACAAGCCTGAAAGGAGTTTCAAACGTGTTTGGATTTAAAAAGAAACAGCCCGAAAAGTTCGTTGAATCGGCGGGGGCGACCGTTTCCGTCGAAGAAGAGGGATTTACCAAACTGACGGGCGACAAAGACCGTTCGCTGTCTTCGCTGACGCAGGAAAGAATGCAGGAACTGGCGGTTTTTCTGTGGAAAAGCAATCCGCTGGCGAACCGCATCATTGAACTGCCGCTGGTCTATCTGCTGGCGGAGGGCGTGACGATGACCGTTCAAAACGAGGACGCCAAACAATGGCTGGACGAGTTTTGGAACGACCCGATCAACCAGATGGACATCAAACTGCCCAAGAAAGTGCGGGAGCTTTCCCTGTTCGGGGAACAATGCTGGCCCGTGTTCAAAAATCCGACAAACGGGGCGGTGCGTCTTGGCTACCTTGATCCGGGGCTGATTAAAGAAATAGTGACCGATCCGGACAACACGGAACAGCCGATCGGCGTGGTGACCAAAGCTTTGGGCAAAAAGCGCAAAGCCAAAAAATACCGCATCATCGTTCCGGGCGACGAAAGCTTTTTCGGCGAGGAAGCACAAAAACTGCGCGAAAGCTACACGGACGGCGACTGCTTTTATTTCAACGTCAACGCCTTGTCCTCGTCTTCGCGCGGTCTGTCGGATTTATTGCCGACCATGGACTGGCTGGATTTGTATGACAAGGCGTTGTTCGGCGAAGTGGAACGCTGGGACGCTTTGCGGGCGTTCATCTGGGACGTGACGCTGCACGGCGCGACCGAAGAAACCGTCCGCAAACGCGCCGCGGAAATCGAAGTCCCCGATTCCGGCGGCGTTCGAGTGCATAACGACGGGGAAACGTGGAACGCGGTCACGCCGGATTTGCAGGCGGCTAACGGCGCGGAAAACGCCAGAACCGTCCGCAACCACATCATGGGCGGGGCGACTTTGCCCGAACATTGGTACGGCGGGGGTGGCGACGTCAACCGTTCGACGGCGGGCGAAATGGGCGAACCGACGTTCAAAACGTTTAAGTTCCGCCAGACGACGTGGAAACATATCCTTGAAACTGTTTGCTTTTACGCGATTTACAGCCGTATGGAAAAAATCGGCGCGATTCCGCCGGATTTGCGGGATTACCGTCCCGCCGCCCAGTTCCCCGAACTGACGCACCGCGACACGTCCGTTTATGCGGCGGCGTTGCAGCAAACCGTCGTTGCCGTCGGCATCGCCGTTGAAAAAGGCATGATGACCGAAGAAACGGCGATTGCGACCGTTGCCGCCATGCTGAACCGCATCGGCATAGAAATCGATCCGGCGGACGAATTGGAACGCGCCCGCAAAATCGCCAAAGAACAAAGCGGAGAAGATTTGTATGACGAACAATCCGTTTGAACGGGAAAAGAAAGCGCAGTTTAAACGCTTTGTCGCCGACGTGCGGCAAACACATGAGGACATTGACGCTTTCTTGAAAAAAGCCAAAGAGGAAATCCGCAGCCGTCTGGCGACCGCGCCGTCCGATTATCAGATGTGGGCGTTGACCAACGTGCAAAAGGACATTGAACGCGTCGCCGAAGAATTGAAATCGGATTTGCGTTCCGTCGGAACCGTCGGGTTTGACAAGGCGGTTGAAACGGGCGCGGCTTTGGTTGACGAACCCGTTAAAGCGATGTTTAAATTTGATTTAAACGCGCGTGTGCAGCGGGCTGACACGGAACAAATCAAAGCGATGCGCTCCTTTATGACCGACCGTTTGGCGGACATCGGGGAACAGGCGAAAAAGAAAATCAGCGAACAAATGGGGCTTTGCCTGATCGGGGCGCAAAATCCGTTTCAGGCGGCGCGGGAAATCGCGGCGCACTTGGACACCAACGGGCGGGCGCGGGCGTACCGCATCGTCAACACGGAATTGGGGCGCGCCTTTTCGGTCGCCACGCAGGAACGCCTGATACAGGCGCGGGAAGCCGGATTGAAAATGAAAAAGCAATGGCGGCGATCGGGCAAGATTCACAGCCGGCTGACGCACGACATGGCGGACGGGCAAGTGGTTGATGCGGACGAACCCTTTACGGTCGGCGGGGTTAAAATGATGTATCCCCGCGACCCGACCGCCCCCGCCGCGGAAACAATCAACTGCGGATGCGTTTGTTTGCCCTATATGGACGATTGGGAGGTCGAACACCCCGCCGACGTTCCTTTTACCGCCGACGAACTGAACAAAAGCAACGAAAAGCGCATTGCGCAAGATGTCCGGCGCGAAGATTACGCCAACTGGGCGGACAAGATTTTAAACCGCGCGGAAGGGACTTATCCCGACGGCACGTCGAAAACCGTCGGCGTTATCGACGCGGGAATTATGCAGGCGTTGAAAGTGCGCGACATCGAACCGTTCAGCGCGGACATTTCCATCACGGACAAGCAGCTGATCCACTTGTCCCGCGCCGTCAAACAGGCGCGCGGGCAACAGGTCGATTTGAACACAATCAAACACCTGCCCGACCGATTGACTAATGCCGACGTTGTGCTGCGTTCCAAAAACAAAAACGAGCTGATTTACGCGTTTAAACGCCCTGACGGGCTGTATGACAAAGTCGCCGTGAACTTGCAACGCAAGGAAGATAACGCCAAAAACGCCCAATCCCGCAACTGGATTGTAACGGCAGGGAAAATGGAAGAGCAAAATCTCAGGAATGAAAACGCGTATGAAATACTCAAAGAAAAGTGAAGAAAGGGCAAGGCGGGTGCGCTACTCTCCGCTACATCGACTCTTTTGCAAGAGGCTGGTTGTTATCCGACTTCCTTTCCAAGCAAGCCCTTTCTTCAATAATACAATTATACGTTTTCCTTGAAAAAAATCAAGAAAGAGAATGGTTATGAAAATCAAACTGCCGTTTAACCGTTGCCTTGTCATCGCTTCGCCCAAGAAACGCTACGAAATCCTGCCCGTCGAAACGGTGAACTTTTACCGTGAAAAAATAGACAGGTGTTCCGCCGCTTTGCGGGCAATCCGTCAGGAAGTGAACGAACACGGCTTTTGCGCGGACTGGGACGAAATCGTGTTTCAATGCGATCAGGCGTTGGAACATCGCAAAGATACGGGGGATGCAAAATGAAAAATATGTTGTGTTTTTTATTCTGGTCTATGGTCGCATACACCATTTTCTTTTCATCAAGCTTTTGGGAGCTGTACGCCTTGGAAAACTGGGGAATAAGGGCGTTTCGACTGGTAATCTCTTTGGAAAGTTATGTCGTTATGCTTATCGGCTATTTTGCCTTCAAGCCTATTTTCAACGGGAAAAAATAAGATGTTTTTTGAAGAGGCTCTGGCGGCGATGCGTTTCGGCGAAGCCGTCATATTCGACGGTCGTTCCGACCCTTTGTGCATGATCGACGATCAAATTTGCGAACTGACGCACAACGGCTTTGAACCGCTGGATAGTATGAACACCTGCAACATTATGCGGAGCGACTGGCGGATTTTCGGCATTGACGACGACCAGAAACGTCCCGCCGGTCTTCGTTTGTGGTCGGTGATTAAGGGGGATAAATGACCGAAACCGAAGAAAAATTTAAGCGATTCAAACGAGATTTGAGAGCGACGGCAAAACTGTGCGCGAGAGCATATCGCCTTTCGGCAGAAAACGCCCGCTTGCGTAAAGCGTTGAAGAAATACGCCGCCCCTGAACATCATTTTTCCGTTGTGGACGGCAAAGTTTGGGAAGTATTCGACAACGGCTATGGCGTGGACGAACAGGAATTTGGAACGTGGGCTCGCAAGGCTTTGAACGAAAAGGGGGAAAGAATGAAAGATTTGCTGGAAACGCTGATCGCGCTCGGCATGATATTGGCGTTTTTATGCGTACCGTTCGTTATCGGGCTTTTGTTCCTGCCGGTTGCCGTTTTGGGGACAGTCGGTTACTGCCTGTATGATTTGCTGAAAAGGAAACCGTAATGACGCACGATTGGATTGCAGTTCTGGCGTTAAGCGTCCCGCTGTTGCTGGTCTGGAAAAACGCCTATATGCCCGCCGTGGCGGCGTTGTTTTTGGTGCTGAGTTTCATCGCGAAATGAAAAACCGATTTTAAAGCCCATGTGCGCGCGGTTGGGGCTAAGGACGGACGAGGTTTGCTTTTTATGCCCAAAACGCGCACAGACCCGTTTAACCCCCGTTTAACGTCGATGTTTTTAATTCAAAGGAATGCCTAATCTGGTTTTTATTATATCAACAAGCTTCTCTAAGATTTTTTTGCCTTGTTCAGGTGTTGTATAAATCATATTGTCCAGTTCACAACTTACGTCTTTTGGAAGATATAATTTTATAGAAGGAAGATATGGAATTAGTTTTTTGTTAAAATCTGTTAAAGTTAAAAGCTTTCCGCTGTTTTTCATATCTGAATAATTTAGCTTTGTTAGAATCATTAGAACATTTAGATAAGCTTCTTCTTGTTTTCTTTTCAAATAGATTTTTTCGTCACTCTTTGATTTGCGCCATTCGACAAACCATGTAAAACCTACGGATACAATAGACCCTACAATAACACCAGCAAAGGCAATCCAAGCTTCTGAGGAAGAAGATGACGCATCACAAAGCAAAAACATTGTTGAATTTCCTTAAACAAAAATAAGGGGCTTTCCCCTGACAAATGACACAATTCTGAACGATTCCCGAATGCTTTATGGTGTCCTTATTGATTGCGAAATGCAAGAACTTTTAAGGAGACCATCATGGCGGACAAGAAAAACGAAGATCCGAAAACCGAAGAAAAGCCTGTCGGCATTGACAAGGCGGACGTTCTGAAACTGCTGCGGGACAGAAAAGTCGAAATCGTCGGACGCAAAGGCGTTTCCGAACAAGACGTTCTGTCTTTCGCGGACTTGGGCGACCGCGTCGTCGTCGTGACCAGCGACGGCCGCAAGCGCACCTTGAACAAATAAGGGGCGCGTCATGAACAAATCCCATTTTTTGGAAGCGGCGGACGTGACGGAAAAAGGCGCAAAACGCTTTAAAATCCGCGTTATTTCCGCGGGCGTGTCCAAAAACGGCAACTACTATTCCCCCGCGGCTTTGCGTGAAGCGGCTCCGCTGTTTGACGGGGCGCGGGTTCTGGTGCGTTCCGACGAGGAGCACATTCAGGGCAAAGGCAAAGATTTCCGCAACCTGATCGGGCGGCTGAGCAATCCCCGCTTTGTCGAAGGGGCGGAGGAAATCCAAGCCGATTTTGAACTGATCGAGCCGAACGGCGCGATTGCCGTCAAACTGCGCGAAGCGTTCGACAACAAAATGACCGACCTGTTCGGTTTTTCGATTGACGCGTCGGCGACGGCGAAAACAACGCGGATCAACGGTCAAACGGTGCGCGAAGCTTGCAAAATCTCCGCCGTCAAATCGGTCGATTTAATCGTCGAACCGGGGGCGAACGGCGGCATCATCGACTTTATCGAAGCCATCAACAACGAAGGACAAACAATGAGTGACAAGGAAAAAACGGCAGAACAGACCGCGTCTGTTTCCACGCCCGCGCCGACGGTTTCGGCGGCGGACATCGACAATAAAATCAGAATGGTTGAAGCGCGCGCGAACGCCAAAGCGGCGATTGCCGCCAGCTCTTTGCCGGAAATGGCGAAAACGCGGCTGAAAAAGCAGTTTGAATCTTTGGCGGATTTCAAGGAATCCGACGTTGAAAACGCCATCAAGGACGAACTGGACTATTTGGCGAAATTCACCGAAGCCACGGTTTCGGACTTGGGGACGGGATGCACCGCCGTGACCAAAGACCACGGGGAAAAAGCCGCCGAACGCTTGGACGCTTTCTTTGACGAAACGCACAAAGACCACAAACAGGCCTTGTCGTTCAAAGAAGCCTACATTGAGCTGACGGGCGATGGCAAGGTGTCGGGACGCGTCGAAAACTTCACCGAAGCGTTGACTTCGGCATCGTTCGGCAACGTGCTGGGCGACGCGATCACCCGCCGAATGGTCAAAGAATACAACAACCGGACGGCTTTGGACGCATGGCGCAAGTTCGCGAACATCGTTCCCGTGGCTGATTTCCGCGAACAGAAACGCGTCCGCATGGGCGGCTACGGCGATTTGCCGACGGTGAACGAAGCGGCGGCTTACACGGCGGTCACCAGCCCGACTGACGATGTCGCGAAGTATTCTGCGGCGAAGCGCGGCGGATTGGAAAAGATTACGCTGGAAATGATTAAAAACGACGATGTCGGTGCTATCCGTCAGATTCCGGTTAAACTGGCGCGCGCGGCGAAAAGAACGCTGTCAAAGTTCGCATTTAATCTGATTGTTTCCAACCCGACGCTGGGGGACACGAAAACGCTGTTCCACGCCGACCACGGCAACTTGGGGACGGAAGCGTTGACCGCCGCCAGCTTTACGGCGCGCCGTCTGGCGATGATGAAACAGACGGAAGCGGGATCAAACGAAGTGCTGTCCATTCCGCCCGCGTTTTTGCTGGTGCCGCCGGAATTGGAGGAATCGGCTTACAACCTGTTCGTCAGAAACACGAACAACGACCCGCAGTACGTCCAGACGGTCAAACCCGAAATCGTTCCGATCTGGTTTGCGACCGATGCAGACGATTGGTATCTGGCAGCCGACCCCGCCGACATCACGGGATTGGAAATCGGATTTTTGGACGGCAACGAAGAACCGGAACTGTTCATTCAGGACAACCCGACGGCGGGCAGCGTGTTCACGAACGACCAGATCACCTACAAAATCCGTCACATCTACGGCGGCGCGATTATCGATTACCGCGCGTTTCAGTGTTCGATTGTCACGCAGGCGCAAACCCCGTCGCAGGGTGGTGGCACGGGCGGCTAAAACGGTGAAAGGGCAAGCTGATGTTGGCTGATATTCAGAAATTGACGGATATTTTGGCGATTGACGCCGACGGCCGGTTTTCACCGGAAGACCGCGCCGCCGCCATAGAGCTTGCCCTTTTCCGCTATTCGTCCGACCGACCGCGCGCGGTGTGCGAAACGGTCGAATTCGACGGCTCGGCTTTTCTTTCAATGCCTGACGGCTGGCAAAAGGATTTTTCCCGCGTTTTGGAAATTAAAACGGAATGCGGCAAAAGGGTTCCTTTTGAAACAGTGCCGTCGCTTTCGGGGGAAAAGATACTTTTGAGCGGCGGCGTGCATACGGGCGACGCTTTGACGGTTTGGTTCACGCAGCGGCACGTCGCGACCGAAACGGAGGACACCGTTCCGCCCGCCGACCGCGAAGCCGTCGCGAACTGGGCGGCGGCGTTCCTGCTGGACGGCATGGCGGCGGGATACGCGGGTTCCGTCAATTCGACGATTTCGTCGGACAGCGTGGAACACGGTTCAAAAGCGAATAACTACCACGCGCAGGCGGCGGCTTGCCGCAAATTCTACCGCGACCACATGGGACTGGACGACAAAAGGAACGCGGCGGCGGGAACGACGGTCGTCGTGAAGCGTTCGGGAACCAGCGGCCGCATAGGCATTGTCAACCGGAGGCGAAACGATGACTGAATCCGTTTATGAAATCGACGGAGCGGTCGAACTGACCGAAGCGTTCAAATCCGCGCCGGAAATCGTCGAAAAGGTCGGCGTTCGCGCTTTGACGAAAGCGACGGCTTTGCTGGAACGCGAAATCAAGGAACGCACGCCGTTCGGGGTGACGGGATTGCTGCGCGACAGCATTACGGCGCAAAAACCGTACCGTTCAAACTTTGGCGGGCTGGTGGGTGTCGTGTCGTCGCCGCTGGATTACGCCGTTTGCGTCGAATTGGGAACGAAGCCGCACTATCCGCCGCTGGAACCGATTAAGCGGTGGGTTTTGAAAAAACTGGGGCTGCCGATTGTTTCCGTCGAACCTGTCGCCCGCGCCATTGCTTGGAAAATCAAGGCGCGCGGCACGAAAGGAGCGCGAATGTTCGCCAAAGCTTTCGCGGCGAACAAAACGCAGGTCGAACGTATTTTAAGCGTCGTCCCGGAACAGGTGGCGCGTGAAATCAAAAAGGCGGCAAAACAATGAACACGCAGGAAATCAGGAACGAAATCGTCAGAAAAATATCGGAAATCCCCGATATCGGCAAGGTGCAGCCGTTTGAACGCTATGCCAAAGCCCCCGACGCTTTGCGGGATTTCTATATGAAAGGCAAAGAACTGTGCGGCTGGTTCGTGCATCGCGCCGCCGTGCGTGAAGAAGCCTTGTCGGCGCAAAAGACCAAAGTTTGGCAGGACTGGAAAATCACGGGATTTATGGGGCTGACCGACGCGGCGGCATCGGAAATCCTGTTCGACGCGAAAATCGACGCGATCAGGCGGACGTTCAGAACGTCGCCGCTGAAATCGGCGGACGATACGGGGTTTGTTCAGGTCGTATCCAGTCAACCCGTTATGTTTTGCGGGATTTTGTGCCACGCGGCGGAACTGACGATGCAGACGGTGTCTTACGCCGATATTGAAGCCGATCCGGACTTTGATTTGGCGGATTGGCTGACGTGCAAAACGGATTACGAAGCGGGATTGACCGCCGAGGACATTATTGAATTGGGAGGAACAGATGCGGGTGAAGATTAAACCTGTCGGGAAAAAGCGCGTGCTTGATCCGGCGACGAAAACACCGATTCCCGAAAACGGCGTTTCGGTTGAACTGACGACTTACTGGCGGCGCAGAGCCGCGTCCGGCGAAGTCGAAATCATTACGGAAAAGAAAGGAAAATAAATGGGCGACATTTCTTTTGCTCAAATCCCGAACAACTGGCTGGTGCCGTTTGTCTGGTGCGAATTCAATTCGGACAACGCGGTTTCGGGGGCAAGCGTCCAGCCGATGAAAATGCTGGTTGTCGGGCAGAAACTGTCCGATGGTTCCGCGCCCGCTTTGACGGTCAAGCGCGTTACTTCGGTTGAACAGGGACGGGCTTTGTTCGGCAAAGGCTCCATGCTGGCGCGCATGATCAGCGACGTTAAAAACGCCAACAAGGTGACGGATTTGTACGCCATAGCCGTTGACGACGCCGCATCGGGTTCCGCCGCGACGGCGACGGTCACGATTACCGGAACGGCGGGCGAAAGCGGAACGCTTTGCCTGTATGTCGGAGATTACCGCGTTCCCGTCGGCGTGTCGAAATCCAACGCGGCGGCGGACATCGCGCAGGCTTTGGCGGCGGCTGTTTCCGCCGACGGGGGACTGCCCGTCACGGCGGCGTGCGAAGCGGGCGTCGTCACTTTGACCGCCAAGCACAAGGGCGAATGCGGCAATATGCCCGTCCACCTGAACCATTACGACGGGGAAACTCTGCCCGCGGGTTTGACCGTGGCGGTTACGGATTTGACGGGCGGCGCGACCAATCCCGACATCGGCGACGTTATCGCCGCCATCGGGGACGCACATTACAACTTTATCGCAACGCCGTACACGGACGCGGCGAATCTTTCCGCTTTGAAAGCAGAGCTGGAAAGCCGCTGGTCAGCCTTGCGCGCGATTGAGGGAGTGGCATTCGGCGCACTCGGCGGGGAATTGTCCGCGCTGGGGGAAAAGGGCGCCGCTTTGAACGACAAGCACCTTACGCTCCTGAACGCGCACGGGTTGAAAAGTCCGCTGTACGCCGTTGCGGCCTCTTACATGGCGACGGTCGCGCTGTACGCGTCAAACGACCCCGCCGCGCCGTTCCGCTACGCCTTGAACGGCATTATGACCGGATCGGCGGAAGAACAGTTCACGGACGAGGAAAGGAATCTGCTGTTGCACGACGGCATTTCCACTTTCACCCGATCCGTTGACGGAACGGCGGTCATCGAACAGGCGATTACGACCTACAAGACAAACTCGGCGGGTGCGGCGGACACCGCGTATCAGGACGTGAATGTTCCGCTGTTGCTGGGGTATTTGCGTTACGACTGGCGCAACTACATCGCCCGCAAATACCAGAACTGGAAGCTGGGCGACGACGGCGCGACGGGGGCGAAAGTGATGACTCCCGCGACCATGAAAGCCGAAGCCGTCGTGTGGTTCAAAACTCACGCCGAAAACGGGCTGGTCGAAAACTTCGACGATTTCAAAAAGAATTTGAAAGTCGAGCGCAACGCGTCCAACCGCAACCGTCTGGACGTTCTGTTGCCGCCCGATTTGATGAACAAGCTGGACGTGGTCGCCACGCAAATCGCTTTTGTACGATAAGGAGGAAACATGACGTTAAGAGTAGCCGGAGCCATCGAGGTCAAAACCGACGGCGGGTTGATGGAAGCCAAAGGGCAATGGTCGTACAACTTGGGGCACCCGAAGCGCGAACCGATTTTCGGGGCGAACCTGAAAGTCATCGGGTACAAGGAAACGGCGCAGGAACCCTATATCGAGGGCGAAATTCAGGACAGCGAAGAGCTGGACATCGCCGCGTTGGTTCAGATGAAAAACAAAACCGTCACGCTGTCGCTGAAAAACGGCAAGACGATTTCCCTTAAAAACGCCTTTTACAGTGGAGAAGGAACGGTCGCCTGCGAAGAGGGAACCGTCCCCGTCAAATTCACGGGAACAGATGCTGAGGAGATTGTTTAATGGTCGTTAAATACACCCTTAAAACCCCGATTGCGTGGGGAGAACAGGAAACAATCACGGAATTGACCGTGCGCCGTCCGACGGCTGGCGATTTCCGCGGGATTGAACTGAAACGCAACGTCGAAGTGTCGTTCGACGATATGCTGACATTGGCAAGCCGGACGACGGGAACGGAAAAGGCGAAGCTGGAACGCATGGATGTCGCCGATATGACGGAGGTCTATAAGATTATTTCAAATTTTATCAGTCCTTCCCCGCAGACTGGGAACGCGCCGTCAGACTGCTTGCCGGATACCCCTTTTACATCGATATCGACCGAGTGATGGCGATGAACGCCGACGATTTGGCGTATTGGGTGAAAATGGCGCAAGAGCGATTGAAAGAAGAAGAACAATGGCAAAAGAGGAACTCAGTTTAAAAGTCAAGCTGTTTGACGCGATGAGCGGCGGTCTGTCAAGACTGTCGTCCGCTCTGCGCCGAATGGTCGCGGGCTTCAAAGATGGTTTTTCGGGCTTGTCTTCTTCTTTCAAAGACTTGAAATCGTCGTTTTCAACCGCGCTGTCGGCGTTAAGCGGTCTGGCGGTGAAAACGGCGGTCGTCGGCACGGGGCTGGCTTGGGGGTTCAAGCGGAACTTTTTGGACGTGGCGGCGACATTCGAGGATATGGAAACGGTTTTGACAACGCTGGAAGGGTCGTCGGAGCGCGCCCAAAAAGCCATGGACTGGATTTCCGATTTCGCCGTCAAAACACCCTACGAGCTGAGCGAAGTCACGGAGGCCTATAAAAATCTGGTTTCGTCTGGGATTGATCCGATGAATGGCAGTCTGCTGTCCATCGGCGATGCGGCGGCGGCTTCCGGCAAGCCGCTGATGCAGCTGGTTGATGCCGTCGGAAAAGCCAAGTCGGGACAGTTTGAACAGCTGCGGACGGCAATCGGCGGCATTTACAAACTGATCGGGCGCAAGATGACCTATACCTTTTTTGACAAGGATAAACAGAAAGTCACGCTATACGCCGATGTTCGCAACATGGAAGCCATGGAAAAAATGGTGTACGAGGTTTTCAACCGCAAAGGCTACACGGGCGCGATGGACGGGCTGTCGCAAACGTGGTCGGGCATGGTGTCCAATCTGTCAGACCAATGGACGCGGTTTGCGAAAATGGTCATGGAAAGCGGTGTGTTTTCTTGGCTGAAAACGGAACTTTCCGCTTTGCTGGACAAGGTTGACGCAATGGCGGACGACGGCACTTTGCAGCAATGGGCGCAAAAAACGGGCCAAGCGTTTATAGACGGATTCAACACCGCAAAATCGGCGGTCGCCGACGCGTGGGACGCGTTGAAAGGTTTTGCGGGCTTTGTGCAAACCGCGGTCGGCTTTGTCGGCGGGTTTAAAAACGCCCTGCTGATGCTGGCGGGGGTTATGTCCGGCGCGCTGCTGGTTTCTTTGGGCGTATTGGTCAAGGCTTTGGCGGCGTTCGGGCTGGTTTTGCTGACCAATCCGATCGGACAGTTCGTCGTCATTCTGTTCGCGGCGGGTGTGGCGTTGAAGAAAATCGCCGACTGGTCGTTGAAAATCGCTTCGATTATCGAAAGCGGCACGGGGTGGCTGCTGGAAAAAATATTCGGCAAACGGGAAAAGAGCGAAAACGATGCGCCGGACGATGCCATGAAAACCGTTTCCGAAACGCCGATGCGCCGTCCCGTCCTGTTTGACGATTCCGTCGTTGTTTCGCCCGCGCCGCAAGCTCCGGTCAGACGGGAGGATAAAACTTTGCGGACGGAGGTCGTCATTCGCGGTGAAAATCTGCCGTCCGGAACGCGGCTGAACGTGGTCAATTCCGATGCCGACAGAACGGAAATCGGGCTGACCAGAACTTTGGCGGGGGTGTGACATGGGGTGGAAAGACGATTTAAGCGAAGCGTCGTTCAAAGGCGTGCCGTTCTTTGTCGAAAAAATCGAAGACGAGTTCGGGCGCAGAATCGTGCATAACGAATTCCCCGGTCGCGACATCGGCACGGTTCAGGATTTGGGCAAAAAGGACGAAATCTATACGGTGACGGGCTTTTTGCTGGGGGATTACGCAAAAAATCTGGAACAGCTGGAAGACGCGCTGAACGAAAGCGGTTCGGGCGCGCTGGTTCACCCGTATCGGCACAAAACGTCCGCGGTCGTTCCGGACGGCTATACCGTTGTCCGCGTCAAGGACGACGGCGGGTACGCGCAGATCACCATGCGATTCATTCGCGCCGAATTTGAAGACGGGCTTTTCATCACGACGGATTTTTTGGGAAAGCTTTCCGAAGCGGCAAACAAAGCGTCGATTTTGTCGGCGGCGGAATTTGCGGACAAATTCGATTTGGCGGGACTGCCCGCGTCTTTGGCGGAGCTGAGCACGACCAAGCTGAACGCGCTGATGAAAACGGTTCTTGAACCCGTTTCCGATGTCGCCGCCGGAGTCAAAGAGTTTCAGGAAGGAACGGCGGAGCTGTATAATTCCGTCGCCGAATGGAACGCCGTGATTGAAGCGTTTTCGGACAATCCGCTGAAAGCATTGGCGGGCGGCGCGGGGTTTCAGCAAAATCTGCTGGATTTGTTCAAATTCCCCAGCCTGTCCGACAAATCGAAACTGATTGCCCAACGCCGCTTTTTCTACGAGTTCGGGTCGTCAAAGACCAAGAAAAACGTCGCCGCGAAATTGAAGCGGCAAATTGACCAAAACGAAACGGCGTTGTCCGCCGTCATTCGCCAGACGGCTGTCGTCGCCGCCGTTCAGACCGTTCCGAATGTCGAGTTCGACAGTTATGACGAAGCCGTTTCCCTGCGCGACGAACTGGCGGACGTTTTGGAAACGGAAATCGTGTCCACCAAAAACGTCGCGTTGTCGCAGACCTTGCTGAATTTGCAAAAGACGGTCGTCGAGGCTGTCACGGAACAATCGGCGGATTTGAAAAAGGTGTCGCATTACGAAACGGACGGCGTTCTGCCCGCCTGCGTCATCGCTTACGAACTGTACGGCGATTACGCCAAAGCCGACGAAATCGTCGTTCGCAACAAAATCAAAAACCCGTTGTTCGTTCCCGCGAAAACAAAGCTGGAGGTGTTGGTATGATCGTCGCGTCGCTGACCGTGGACGGTATGATTTACAAGGGCTGGACGGCACTGCAAGCCGTCGGCGCGATTGACGCGATTGCGGGCGAATTCGCCGTTTCCGCCGAACAAGCGGGCGACATTATGATTTACCCCGGTGCTTCGGCTGTTTTGAAGCTGGAAAATCAGACCGTTTGTTCCGGCTACATCAGCAGAACGGCGGCGAATTTGTCGGCGGACGATTGCGGTTTGACTTTGGGCGGCGCGGACAAAACCGTTGATTTGGCGGAATGTTCCGTTATGGCGGAACCGGACGAATGGTTCAATCTGACGCTGTGCGAAATCGCGATCAAGCTGTGCGCCCCGTTTAAAATCAAGGTCGTCAATCAGGTCGGCGACACGGGCGAAGTGTTCAAATCCTTTAAAATCCAGCCGGGGGAAAGCGTGTTCGACGCTTTGGACAGAGTCGCCAAGGCGCGCGCCGTTTTGGCGACATCGGACGAAGCGGGCAACTTGGTGCTGACGCGGGCGGGATTGAACGGAACGGCGGAAAGCTTGATTTACGGCGAAAACATACTGGAAGCCGCGTTTTCCGCCGACTGGTCAAACCGTTTTTCGGATTACACGGTCAAAAATCAAACGTCGCTGATCGACGACACGCAGGAAAGCGCAAACGCCACGGGAACGTCGCGGGATTTGAACGTCAAACGCTACCGTCCCTTGCTGCAAGTCGTTCAAAACGCCGAAGCGGGCGTGTCCGTCAGCGATATGGCGGCATGGGAAGCTTGCGTCCGTTCGGGCTGTTGCGCGGGCATCAATATCACGGTTCAGGGGTGGACGCAAAGCGACGGCGTTTTGTGGCGCAAAAACACGCTTTCCCGCGTTTCAATCCCGCGCTGGGGCGTTGACGCGAAACTGCTGATCAAGCAGGTCGTGTTTTCGTTGGACAAAGCGGGAGCAAAAACAAAGCTGACCCTTGTCAGCCCCGACGCCTACAAGCGTTTGCCCGTTGTTCAAAAATCCAAAGACGAAAGCGGTCTGTTGCCGCCCGACGCGATTGAAATCAAGTAAGGAGGGACGAATGGACGCTTTAAACAGGCTTTTAACAAACATTAAATCCCGTGTTTTGCTGATGGTCGGACGCGGCGTTTTGAAAGCCGTTGCCGATGACGCTGCCGTTCAGGTCTGCCAAGCGGCTTTGCTGGACGGGGAACTGAAAAGCGGCATTGAACGGGCGCAGAACTACGGCTTGACCTCCGTACCTCCGGTCGGTTCCGTGGCGACGGTTTTGTTTGTCGGCGGGGATCGGTCTAACGGCATTGTCATTTCCGCGGAAAGCAGAAAGTTCCGATTGAAAGGATTGCAGGCGGGTGAAGTCGCGCTTTACACCGACGAGGGCGACGAAATCCGATTGAAGCGCGGGCATGAAATCGCCGTCAAAACGTCAAAGTTCGTCATCAATGCCGCCGAAATCGACTTGAACGGCGCGGTCAAGGTCGCTCAAACGCTTGAAGTCGCCGGAAACATCACGGGCAAAGGCGAAGTCGCGGACAAGGCGGGCAATTTGACAGCAATCCGTTCGACCTACAACGGTCACACGCACACGGGCAACGCGGGCGCGCCGACTTCCCCGCCGCTGGAACCGATGGAGGGATAAATGGACGCGGCCTTTGAAATCACGGAAAAAACGGGCGATCTGCTGTACGCAAACGGCGGAATCGAAGCCGACGGCGGGCTGAAAACGGCGGTCTTGATTTCTTTGTTTTCCGATGCCCGCGAATCAAATCAACGCGGCTGGTGGGGCGGTGAAATCGGTTCAAAGCTGTGGACGCTGAAAAACGCCAAGCGGTCTGCGGACACGCTGAAAAAAGCGCGGGAATACGCCGAAACCGCGCTGTCTTGGCTGGTTGACGAACAGATTTGCAAGAAAGTGTCCGCATCGGCGGAATACGACGCGCACGGGCGGCTGTTGCTGTCGATTGAATTGAAAAAGCCCGACGGCACCGCCCGCTACGACTTTTTATGGAGGAACACCGATGGCATTTAACATTCCGAGCTATGAAGAACTGCTGGAACAGAACAAAGCGAACATTCGGGCGAAATTCCCCGATGCCAGCCTGCTCTCCCGTTCTTTTCTGACCGTTTTCGCCAAGGTCGTGTCCATGACGACCTACGGGCTGTATCAGTTCGGGGAATGGATATTCCGTCAAATCTTTATCGATACGGCGGACGCGGAAAATCTGGAACGCCACGCCAAAAATCGCGGCAAAAGCAGAAAAGAAGCGAGCTTTGCGGCGGGGAACGTCGTTTTTACGGGAACAAACGGCGTGTCCATACCGAACGGCACGGAAATCAAACGGGCGGACGGCGTCATTTACAACACGACATCGTCGGGCGTAATCGCCGACGGGCGCGCGGTCGTTCCCGTCAAAGCCGCCAACACGGGAAAATCCGGCAACGCCGAAAGCGGTTCCGTTTTGTCGATGACTTCGGCAATCGTCGGTGTTTCCGTGACCGTCGCCGTGGCGGATAGCGGCATTTCCGGCGGATACGACATTGAAGACATTGAAGATTTGCGTGCGCGGCTGAAATCCTTTGTGCAAAACCCGCCGTTGGGAGGTGCGGATTCCGATTACGTCGCTTGGGCCAAAGAAGTGTCGGGCGTCACCCGCGCGTGGTGTTATCCGAACGCCATGGGGTTGGGAACGGTCGTCGTCCGTTTCGTCATGGACAACAAATCCGGCGGCATTTTGCCCGACGAAAACGAAATCAAAGCCGTGCGGGATTACATCATGTCGAAAGTTCCGGCGACGGTCGAGGAAGTCTATGTCATGGCTCCGACGGCAAAAACGGTTGACTTTGTCATCAACGATTTAAGCCCGAACGACGACGACACGAAAGCGGGCATCCGTTCCAACTTGGAAGATTTGTTCCTGACCGCCGAACCGGGCAAGGTTTTGAAACTGAATGCCGTCAGAAACGCTGTGATCACCGTGACCGAAGACCACGTTTTGATCGCTCCGACAGCCGATATTCACACGACGTCGTCCGAACTGGCGGTTTTGGGAACCATTACATACGGGAGCAGCGGGGAATGAATTATTTAAACCAGCTTTACGCCCTGCTTCCGAAAGGGCGGCTGTGGGAACAAAAACCGGACGGCGTGCTGTACCGCCTGACCGCCGTCGTCGCCGACGCTTTCAATCAGGTTCACCTGTTTTACGAACGGGTTTTGTGCGAATCGGACATTTCGACGGCGACGGAGCTCAGCTTGGACGAATGGGAAACGGACTACGGTTTGCCCGACGTGTGTTCTTTCGGCGTCAACACGTTGCCCGAAGAACGCCGCAAAGCCGTTCAATCCCGCATGAATATGGGAAGCGGACAGGGAAAATCCGCATACGAACAGGTCATAAAGGATTTGGGCTACGTCGGTTACGTCACATCGTTTCAGCCCTTTGTGTGCGGCAAATCCCGATTGGGCAAGGATGCACTGAACAACGGGGAACGCTGCCGTTTGTGCTTAAAGGTTTCCTTTTATCCGCGCACGACAACTTTTGTGAACGAACAAGGGCAAACGGAAGAAAAAACAGTCTATGGCGACGATTTGATGTGCACGCTTGACCGTATGAAACAATCGCACACGCGCATTTTGTATCAGATTTTGGAGGACGCATGAAATACGAAAAACCCTGTAACGAAACAGATCCGAACGCGGGATATAAAGACTTCAACCTTGATACGGGCGAACCCGGCTCCATTCCGCCCGCGGCGGCGATTGAAATGCCGCAGAGGGAGATAGTGGCGGCGATTATGGCGGCGGGGTTGGTTCCGTCGGGCGAGGACGGCGGTCAGCTGGCGCAGGCGATAGCGAAGAACATCGGGAACGCGGTGTCGCCGCTTGCGCCGAAAGCGATGTTTCAAGTGGTGTCGGCATTGCCCGCGTCGCCCGACCCGGACGTGTATTACTTCATTCCGGAATAAGGATCGGCGACAATGACGGCACACAAAGGAAGTCAAAAGCAGAACCTGATTTACAGCGGTTCTTTGCAGGTGGCGGAGGTTCGCAAGGGCGACGTTTTGGTTTATGCCGCGAAGAACTTTCCGGAGGGCACGCTGGTTGCGAACTCCGCGGTCGGCGACGAAACGGGTTCGTTCACGCTGACAACAAAACAGCGTTTTTATGTCGAGATGTATGGCGGCGGAGCGGGCGGCGCGTCCAGCCAGCGGGACAGCAAGTGGTTTTACGCTCCGGGCGGCAGCGGCGCGGGCTTTGCGGGAATCATTGAACTGCCCGCGGGCGAATACACATGGAAAGTCGGGGCGCGCGGATACGGCTACAACATCAACAATCAGCTGAACCTGTCGGGTTCGGTCGCAGGCGGTGACAGCACGCTGATCAACACGACGACAGGACAAACCTTTGTCCTGGCGGGCGGCGCGCCCGCGAACCACGAGGTTTGGAGCACAAACGGCGGGACGTTCACAAAAGCGGGCGGGACAATCACGGTTAAAGACGATGCGGTTGTGTCCTTTACGAAAAAATCGGACGGCAATCCGAGCGCGGCAAACAACACGCCGGGGGCGTCGCTGTTTGACGGCACGCTGACGGGATACGGCGCGGGCAACAATTCGTTCATCAACGGCGGGACGCGATATGCCGTCGCGGGATTCGTGCAGATTAAAGCTTTGTGAGGGAGTATCGGCAAATGACACTTTATAAGGGAAATAAACGCATAGATACAATTTACCGTCGGGGGGGGGTATTGCAAATCTACAAGGGGGCGACGCTGGTGTACACGCGCAGTTTTGACCCCGTGACCTTTACGGAAAACGGGACGTGGGTCGTTCCGGCGGGGATACGCAAGATTGCCGTCGATTGCGTCGCGGCATCGGGCAACGGCGGCGGAGCGGGCGGACGCGTGCGATGCGTTTTGTCGGTCGAACCGCAGACGGTGCTTTATCTGGTGGTAGGTAAAGTTCCGGCAAACTGGTACACGGCGGAATACAACGCGTCGGACGTTCGGACGACAGCCGATGATTTGAACAGCCGTCTGATTGTCGCGGGCGGAGGCGGAAGCCGATGCAATCACATCGCGTCCGGCGGAGCGGGCGGCGGATTGACGGGCGGAGCCGGAAGCACGACGGGTTATGTTACCGCGGGGCAAGGCGGCACGCAAGAAAGCGGCGGTGCAGGCGGCTATCCGACGGTCGGCGTATCCGTCGGTCACGCCCATACGGCGGCAAGCGGCGCGTTCGGACTGGGCGGCAACGGAAACGTTTGCGGCTATGAAGGCAACGGCGGAGCCGGAGGCGCGGGCTGGTACGGCGGCGGAGGCGGCAGCGGTGCTTGGAACAAAAACGGCGCATTCACTTCGACGGGCGGCGGCGGATCGTCCTACACGCACCCGACGCTGTGCACGAACGTCGAACACACGCAAGGATTCAACACCGGAAACGGCTACATCACGATTTCCATGGCATAAGGAGGAAAACGGAATGACGGAATTTAACTTTAACCAAACAATCGAATACGAGGACTGCACGCGGGATTTGAACTTTGAAGCCGCGCGCAGATGGGCCGCGGAACACGGCGCGGCGTTTGCGGAGGACATCGCGGCGCGCAAAACGGTGAACGGCAGGCTGATGCGGTACTTTGTCATCGGCGAAAAACCCGCGCCCGTCGTCGTTGAACCCGCGCCCGTTCCCGAACCGACGGTCGCGGAACTGCAAGCCCGAAAGCGTGCCGAACGGGACGCGATGATGCGGACGGCGCAAGACAGAATCGACCGCTACCGCAACCAGACCGAAGCGGGCTTTGATACGACCGACGACGCGGAAACGTTCAAGGCTTTGTTGCGCTATACCCAATACCTGCGGGACTTCACGGCGGCGGACAACTGGTGGACGGCTTCGGTCTTGTTCTTTGAAGAATGGAGCGAAACGCCGTGAACTATGCCTTTGGTCGAAACAGCTTGAAGTGTTTGGCGGAGCTTGACCCGCGCCTGCGGGCTTTGGCAACGCTGATGATGTCAAAGCAGGTCATGGACTTTGCGATTATTTGCGCTCATCGCGGAGAAGCCGAGCAGAACGCGGCTTTCGCGGCGGGACGGTCGAAGGTCAAGTATCCGTATTCCAAACACAACGCGAATCCGGCGCGGGCGTATGACCGCGTGCCGTATCCCGTTCCCTTAAACGCGGCGGGGGAATGGGACGACAGATCCCCTTTGTGGGACGAACTCGCCGCGTTGGAACGGCGATGCGCCGACGAACTGGGGATAAAGGTGGCGAACGCCATACCTTGGGATCGTCCGCATTGCGAACTTGTTGAGGAGTAAAATCATGGAAAAGAAAACCGTTCTCAGCCCGACATTGATCACGGCGATCGTGTGCGTGCTGGCTTCGATTGCGGGAGCCGTCGGCGTTGACGTGACCGCGACGGAACAAGCCGAGATTGTCGGCTACACCACGTCCGCGATTACGGGCGTGTCGGGGCTGATCATCATTGGGCGCAACCTGTACGCCAAGCGCAAAAAGAAATGACGGTGTACGCGGCAATCGGCGTCGGGGCGGCGGTCGTCGCCGCCCTGATGGTCGGTCAAAAGATAGGACAGCTGAAAGAGAGGGCTAAAAATGCGGAAGACAAAGCGAATCGCAACAAACGGAACGCTGAAATCGCGGCTCGCCCTCCTGCTGACCGCGACACTCTTCTTGACCTCATGCGCGACGACAAGATGTGACTGCCCCGCTTGGCCAACGGCGGGCAAAGCGGTCGCGCAAGAACTCGAACGGCTGGACGTCAACGACTATCCGGCGGTTTGGGAATGGTTGGCAAGGCTGGAAAAACTTCGCGTCCAACTACAATAAAAAAAGCGGAGGCTCGGACGCGGACACGCCCGAAGCCGCGAGAGAATACCTCGCACAGATTAACTGCTCCGCACTCATCGACGAGCGGGGCGAATATACGGAATAACAACAATGGAGTCAATACGTTGCCCGAAATGCAATAAATTACTGTTCAAAGCGAACTCCGCTTCGGTCGAAATCAAGTGTCCCCGATGCGGCGCGATGAACACCATTACGGTCTTGAACCGCAACAACAACGAAAGCCACGAGCCTCCTTTATCAAAGGAGAAGCTTTATGAAAAAACAAACTGATACCGCGCGTATAGCGTCCCCCGCACGGGTAGTGCCGCTTGCCCCCTATCTGGGGGGCAAGTTCCGCCTGTCAAAGCGGATCATCGACAAAATCGAACAAATCCCGCACACCATTTACGCCGAACCGTTTGTCGGCATGGGCGGCATCTTTCTGCGGCGCAAACAAATCCCGAAAGCCGAAGTCATCAACGACATCAACGGCGAACTGGTCAATCTGTACCGGATTGTCCGCCGCTATCCCGACACTTTATATAAAGAAACGGAGTTTCTGTTCGCCAGCCGCCAAGAGTTTGAACGTCTGCTGAAAACGCCGCCCGAAACGCTGACGGACATCGAACGCGCCGCGCGGTTCCTTTACCTGCAAAGCCAAGCCTTCGGCGGCAAAGTGACGGGGCAGTCGTTCGGCGTGTCCATCGACCGACCGGCGCGGTTCGACTTTGTGAAAATGGAAGACCGTATCCGCGCCGTCGGCGGACGGCTGGCGAGCGTGACCATCGAACGGCGGGACTTTGAAACGTTCATCAAACACTACGACAGCAAAGGCACGCTGTTCTACATTGACCCGCCATATTGGGGCAACGAAACCGACTACGGCAAAGGCGTGTTCTCCCGCGCCGATTTCGAGCGGTTGCGCGATTGTTTAACAGGCATTAAAGGACGGTTTATCCTGTCGTTAAACGACGTTCCGCCAATCCGCGACCTGTTCAAAGACTTCACCCTCGAATCCGTCCCGGTGACTTACAGCATCAACAACAACGGAACCAAACATACCAAGGAGCTGATTATCTGCAACTGACGCAAAAAGGGGCGGTTGAATCTCTGCCCCTTTTTCATCGAAAAACACGTTTAATCCGAGTCTAAAAATAAGTGTCAAATTCGGGTTTAAGAACCCTTTAAAATCGGGAAACCACTGGTCTAAAAATGATTGTCAAAAAGTCTAAAAATAAATGTCGCGCAACACAGACAGCTGACAATACGATAAAATACGGAAGTACTTCGTGTGAAAAAGTTATTTCCGAAGAATTGAAAAACAAAACAAACAAAAGCGCGCTTGAAAATTATTTCAATCAAATCAACAGCGTCAGCACAACAAATGTGACAACGCAAATGCAACAGATTCAGTGAGTGGGGGGGATATGGAAATCAAAAACTTAGTTACGTTCGGATACGCCGAAAAAGAAGAAAAAGCCAAAAAAGAACTGGAACAGGCACTAAACGTTTGGGAAAAATGGAAATGCGCGGCGAATGCTTACGATGAAAACAAAAAGTGTCTGAACCGGACAATGCGGAAAATAGCTGAAATTTTTAAAGAAAAAGATCTTCAATGTAAAGCTGATGTCGTTTCAAAGGATTATGCGGATTTGTTGGCGGCGAATATTTCCGTTTTGACCGATAATTCATCGGGTGAAAGTTGGCTTGCGGGAACTGCCGCCGGCGCGGCGGTGGCGGCGGGTACGTTCACTTTAGTCGGGGCGTTCGGAACGGCGTCAACTGGCGTTGCAATTTCAAGCCTTTCGGGCGCGGCGGCGACAACGTCGACTTTGGCGGCGTTGGGCGGCGGTTCGCTGGCTTCCGGCGGGTTGGGAATGTTGGGCGGTGTATGTGCGCTCGGCGGGATTTTTACGGCGACTGCAATCCCCGGGGCGATGACGGCTAAGTCGTATTTGTCGGTGAAAAAATATGAAACAGCGACAAAAGAAATCAATGAACGGCTGAATAAAGTTCCGTCGGTTAAAACAATAGAAACGCAAACTGAAAAATTGAATACTCTGAATGAAAAAATAGAAAAATTGATCAATGATTTTAATCAAGGGGCATTGTCAAGCGAACAACTGTATAACTCTGTGAAAAATGCTGATTGATGAAAGAGTGTGAAAATGAATAATATTATTGGAACTACTGTTGTTCATAAAAATTTTGGAAAAGGAAACATTATAGGAATACCCAATACTCAATGCGGGAATTATATAGCAGTAAAATTTGATAGCGGAACAGAGGCTGTGTTTATCTTGTCGGATTTTCCAGATTTTTTTTCGTCAAATTCTACTGAGCTCAATAAATTCGTTCAAGAGCAGATCGAGAAGCGGAAAAATGAACAAGAAAAAAATGAACAAAAAATATCAGAGGGACTAAGGCAAAAACGAGAAAAAATAATGAAAATTGTTGCTTCAAAACAGATTGAAGCTGTTCTTCATTTTACATCCATTGATAATTTAAAAAGCATTTTGGAAAATGAAGTGCTCTCACGTGATGAAATGAAAAAGAAGATGATAAAGGCAGCTGTAAATGATGAATTGCGTTTGGATTTTTGTCCGAATTGTATCAGTTGTTCAATATCACTTCCCAACGCTCCGCTGCTGTTTAAATTTAGAAAAACGTATTCTGATAGGCAATATGTTATTTTGAAGCTTAAGCCGGAGCTTCTATGGGAAAAACAATGCCTTTTTTGTAAAGAGAATGCCGCTTCAAATAATGTTCATTTGGCTTGTGATCTTTCAAAACATGAAGCACTTGAAAGAATGTTTGGAGATTATGACGCAAAGCATACAAGAAAAGGCTTGGAAAATTTGTATGCGGATGGCTTTATTAAAGATAATATGCCGACGCATAATCAAGCTGAAGTCCTTGTGATGGGAAAAATTGAACGGAAGTATATTGCTGGAATATACTTTTTTGAAGATGATATAAGGAATGTTTCATTTCGTAACAAACTTCTAGAAACCTTTAAAGCAGGACCTGAATCTGATTTTAGTTTCGAAAAAGTACCTGACGATTTTATGCGGCGTTGCAAAAATCCGGAAAAAGCTTTTTGGCAAGACACAAAAAGCGTGCGATCGGACGTTAATCAGGATATATATGTTCCATATGATGAAATTCCTTTTTAGACGAAAGGGCCAAGGTTATGGCTGAACGAAAAGTATATGTTCCTATGGTTGAAAAAGTCGGCGTTTCAGAAATTACGATAGAGTTTAAATGGGCTGCTGGTTTCGCGGTATCTCAAAAACAAAAAAACATTCAAGCATTGCATGAAGCGGCTTGGGAACAAAAGAAAATTAAGCCGATTTTGGAAGTGTCCTCGAAATCTTTGACGGCGGAAGGTATTGCGCTTAGCGCGTTTAATTTGTCATTTACGACCAATAAGGGGCGGAAATTAACGATTGAAACGGCTTTTCAAGGGAGCAAAAAGTTCGAATTTGGTGGTCCGTTTGTGGATCTATATGACAAAAAACCGATAGAAGCTAAAAAAGATGAGCGGTTGAGAAAATCGGGAAAGTTGATTTGCTTTCAATTTTTTAACGACAGATTCGAACTGAATCCGCCAACATTTTTTTACGATTGGCTGTATATAAACGCCTTGAATAAAAACAATGACTTGCGGCAATTCGTTTTGAACTATAAGGCGTTCACGGATATAGAATTTAATCCTGAAAAGTCGTGGAATTGTCAAGCTTATTCGGTGGCGTTGTATGTGTCACTGGTGAAAAACGGGGTATTGGAAAAAGCTTTTGACAGTAAAGAAAACTTCAAAGAGATCGTTAAAAACGAGTATATTCGAAAAGAAAGAGAATTAAGAAAGCAGGGAGATTTACTCTAAAAACTTATTTCAAGGCGCAAAGTCGTAAGGGCAGAATTAAGGCTATCTCCTCCCGTTACAGCAACACGCTCCACGACCTTAATTTATCGTCAAACGACAAATGCGCGTTGGCGGGCGAGGTGGACGGCAGGGGGACGAGTATCAGCGCGTTGACAAACGGCGCGGTTTTGAATGATTTTGTAAAGCTGTCGTGCGCTTTTTGACCGTTGAAAAACACGGTCTTTATCTGCGGGTATTGTTTGAAAAAGCGTTCAAAATCGTTCGGGACGGCGTCGCGGATGTCGGAATCCAGACTGCCGTCGCGGGCGCAGGTCGAAATCACGTCCCACAGCGCGATACGGTGTTTTAACAGCAAATTCAGCTTGTCGTCATACGAATCGAACGGGTAGGGCGCGCCGAACAAGGCCGCTATGATCCGCCAGAACGCGTTTTGCGGGTGGGCGTAATACTGCGCCCGTTCCAGCGATTTCACCCCCGGCATTGATCCCAAAATCAATTTGGTGCAGGCGAAATTGACGGACGGTGCGAAACAGTTGGGCATTTGTTCAACCTTTCAGCATATTCAAATAAACGTCCAGCCGTTCGTTCAAATAACGGGCGAACAGGTTTTCCATCGCCGAAACGGACTGTTTTCCGGCATAGGCGTCAAAGGCGTTGTAATACGCTTTGCGGTCGGTGAATTTAATGTCGATCGGCGGGAATCCCGCTTTCATCAATTCCAGATTGACAATCAAACGTCCCGTCCGGCCGTTGCCGTCAATAAACGGGTGGATCGATTCAAATTCCAGATGCAACCGCGCCAAGCGGGAAACGATATGCCCTTTGCTGTTTTGATAATCGGCAATCAGCCGTTCCATTTTCGGGGCGATCAGGTACGGCTGAACCGGTGTGGTTTTCGCCCCCGCGATGTAAACGGGGATGCGGCGGTAAACGCCCCGATCGTCCTTTTTATCCGCCAGAACGAGGGTGTGAATCTGTCTGATGACGGTTTCGGTCAGCGGCCGTTTTTCCCGCACCAGTTCGCGGACGAAATCAAACGCTTCTTTGTGTCCGACAACCTCCAAGTGATCTTTCAGCGGTTTTTCGCCGATGGTCAGCCCGCGCAACACCAAATCCGTTTCACGCAAAGTCAGCGTGTTGCCCTCTATCGCGTTGGAATTATAAGTGTATTCAACAACGAATTCCTGCGCCAGCCGTTCGGCTTCGCCCTCGGTCAGCGGACGGCACGCGTCCAAGGCGGCTTTCTTATCGTTGATCAAGGAAAGCAGACTTTCCGCTTTTTTCAAACGGGCGTCGGCGGGTTTGACCGCGTCGGACGGGATCAGCCAGCTGCGCCCCGATTGAACAGCCCCCGCGATGCGATTTTCGCGGCACAAAACGCGCACGCGTTTTTCCGATATGTTCCATTTTTCGGCGGTTTCCCGCGCGGACAAATACATGGGGCGGCACTCCTTAGTTTTTTAGGAAAATATACCGGATTTCCGGAATAATGTCAATTTTCCGGAACAATAGTTTGAGCTTTTGGAATAATACAAAAAAATCCGCCGGAGCGATCGCCGCGGCGGATTATCTGAAAAAGGAAAAGCTTTATTCGTGGTTGATCGCGATGAAATCCAGCGCGGCTTGGAAAGCCTGCACGGCGTTCATGTTTGACGTGTCCAAAACGCACGCGTCGTCCGCGGGTTTCAATGGGGCGGTCGCGCGTTCGGAATCGCGTTTGTCGCGTTCCTTGATGTCCGCCAGAATCTTGTCGTAATCGGCGGGTTTGCCGGCTTCTTTCAATTCTTTGAAACGGCGGTCGGCGCGCACTTCTGCGGAAGCGGTTACAAAGAATTTCACGTCCGCGTCGGGGCAAACGACCGTTCCGACGTCGCGACCGTCCAGCACCGCGCCTTTGGCGGGCGTGCCGTCCTCGAAAAACGGGTGGTGCGCAAAGTCGCGCTGCAAGTCCAGCAAAGCCGCGCGCACGGCGGGAATGACGGCGACTTTGGACGCCGCGTTGCCGGTCGCTTCGTCGCGCAGGGCGGGGTTTTTCAAAACGGCGTTGATGTTCTGCGGGTCGAACGCTTTGGCGGCGGCCGTCGCGGCGGTTTCGTCGGACGGATCCTTGTTTTCCTGCAAAACGGCGTATCCGACGGCACGGTACAGCCGCCCCGTGTCCAAAAAGGCGTAGCGGAAATGTTTGGCCAGATTCTGCGCCAAAGTGCCTTTGCCCGCGGCGGCGGGGCCGTCAATCGCGATAATCATGAATGTTTGCTCCTGCTTTGTTCATCAAAGAAATAAAATCCGGAAAGCTGGTGGCGATCGACGAAACGTCGTCAACCGCGACGGGGTTTTCGCTTGCCGTTCCCATGACCAGAAAAGACATGGCGATCCGGTGATCCAGTTTTGACTCAATCAATCCGCCGCCGCAAGGTTTTTTTCCGTCCCCGCGAATCCGTATGCCGTCCGCACCCGCCGCCGCGCAATCGACGCCGTTCGCGCGCAGACCGGTAAGAATGGCGTTGAAGCGGTCGCTTTCTTTGACTTTCAATTCCGCAAGGCCGTTTAAAACCGTTTCCCCGTCGGCGAAAGCCGCCGCGACCGCCAGAACCGGATATTCGTCGATCATGGATGGGGCGAGGGCGGCCGGCACGTTGACGCCGCGCAGCCGCGACGATTTCACGCGCAGGTTCGCAACGGGTTCGCCGGCGACCTCCCGCGCGTTTTCATAAGCGATGTCCGCGCCCATTTCCTTAAGAACGGTCAAAATTCCGATGCGTAAAGGGTTCAATCCGACATTTGGAATCAAAACGTCCGATTTTTCCGTGATCAGCGCCGCGACGACCGGAAAAGCGGCGGAGGAAACGTCCGCGGGAACGGTGACGGGACAGGCGCGCAGCCGTTTGCCGCCGCGCAAAGTGATGATGTTGCCGCCGTCGGGATTTTTTTCAACCGATATGTCTGCGCCGAACGCTTTCAACATCCGTTCGGTGTGATCGCGGCACGGGACGGGTTCGATGACGGTTGTCGGCGCCGTTTTTTCCAACCCCGACAGCAAAACGGCGGATTTCAGTTGCGCTGACGCGACCGGCAGCGTGTAGGTGAACGCTTCGCCGTTCGATCCGCCGCGCAGGGTGACGGGCAGCTTGCCGTCCGTCGTTTCAAACGCCGCGCCCGTCAGGGTCAGCGGGTCGGTGATTCTTTTCATCGGGCGGGAGCGCAGGCTGGCGTCGCCGGTGAACGTGACGCGCAAAGGGCGGGGCGCCAGCAGCCCCATCAGCAACCGCGCGCCCGTTCCGGAATTGCCCATGTCCAAAACGGTGTCGGGCTGGGTGAAGTTCTCGACACCCCGAACCCTCAGGATGTCGCCGGATTTTTCGATTTCCACGCCCAGTTTCCGCAACGCGGCGGCGGTGTTCAGCACGTCTTCGCTTTCCAGCAATCCCTTGATTTCCGTCACGCCCGCGGCGATCGCGCCGAACATCAGGGCGCGGTGGGAAACGGACTTGTCGCCCGCGACGGGGACGGCGCCGGTCAGGCCGGCTGTTTTTTCAGAAAGCGCGCGCATAAAAAATCACTCTTTTTTCCGTTTTTCATTTGACACGGATAACGCTATCATGTCAAATCCGTCAAATAAAGATTTTTTGAACAAAGGAGATGTCTTTATGTCGAAACCTGAATGGGGAACAAAGCGTATCTGCCTGCAATGCGGCGAACATTTCTATGATTTGGGCAAGGATCCGATCAAATGCCCGAAATGCGGCGAAACCATGCCGGTTGACGAATTCCTGCGTTTGCAGGCCATGATGGCCGGCAAAGCCAAACGCGGCGGCAAAGGCAAAATTCACGAGGATCTGGAAAACATTTCGGCCGAAGACGCCGTTTTCGAGGACGCCGGCGACGATGAACTGGAATTGATTGAAGACGCTTCCGATTTGGGCGACGACAATCACGACATGGCTGAAGTCATGGACAACGTTGAAAAGGGCGAAGAATAATTTCACCTTTTCGGCGGATTTAAAACTGGAAAACGGGACGGTCGGGTGATACCCTGACAAAGTGGATCGGTTTCTTTCAAACGGTGGGCTGTATGCTGTTTCGTCTGATTTTTATGACTGCGATGTTGGTCGCCGGCGGCGCGAAAGCCGCTTGCACGCTTGGCGAACAGGCGGAAAAATCGGGAAAGATCAACATCGCCTATATGCAGTACATCTATTGCGCCGAAGAGGAAAACGATCCGCAGGCGCAATACCGGTTGGGGGCGATGTTCTATAAAGGCGTCGGTCTGCCGCGTCCCGATTTTCAGCGCGCCGTCGCGTTTTTCGCGCGCGCGGCCAACAACGGGTACGCACCCGCGCAAACCAAGCTGGGATTGCTGTATTGGCGCGGCGAGGGTGTGACCAAGGATTTGGTCATGGCGCACAAATGGCTGTATCTGGCGCAGGAACCGGCGGATATGCGTTGGTTTTACGTCGTCGCCGCGTCGCAGGACAGGTTGGCGCCGTCGCTTTACGCCAAATTGAACGGCGCGATCAAAACGGCGCATCCCGATTTGCCGGATTCCGTGCCTTTTTCATCAACGGTCGATCTGGGAAACGACGTTTTGCCGTCGTACAAAGAGGTCGCCGAGTTTCAGCATGAAAACCTGATCGAAGCGGGCGAGGAAATGCTGGACAAGCGGTCGCAGGCGGATCTGACCCGTTATTTGAACGGGCTTTTGCCGGAAATCAACCCGCGCTTTCCCGCGGGCGTAAGCGACGCGGAAAAGGCGCGCGCCCGCCAGATGATCTTGGACTGGTTCAAACCGGTTTTGCTGACGACGCGGAATTTGACGCCCGCAAAGGTTCCCGTATTGGAAAAATTGAAAAACGAAATTGAACGGCCGGCTGAGTGAACGGCCTTGGAACGACTGTGACTAAAAAACTGTATATCAAAACATTCGGATGCCAGATGAACGTTTACGATTCTCTGCGCATGGCGGATCTGATGCGGACTTTGGGGTTTGAACAGACCGAAACGCCTGAAGACGCCGACATGATCATTTTCAACACCTGCCACATCCGCGAAAAGGCGTCGGAGAAAATCTTTTCCGAACTGGGGCGTTTCAAACCGCTGAAAGAACAAAGACGGGCAGAGGGGCGCGATTTGATTTTGGTGGTCGCCGGATGCGTCGTTCAGGCGGAATCGGCCGAATTCATGAACCGCGCGAAGTTCGTCGATATCGCGCTGGGCCCCCAAACCTACCACCGTTTGCCCGAAATGCTGCGCCGGTTGGAACACAAACGCAAACAGCGCATCATCGACGTGGAATTTCCGGCGGTTGCCAAGTTCGATTCCCTGCCGGCGGCGCGCGCGAACGGCGTGTCGTCCTTTTTGGCGATTCAAGAGGGATGCGACCGTTTTTGCTCCTATTGCGTCGTTCCGTACACGCGCGGGGCGGAATATTCCCGTCCGCTGGGCGAAATCGTGGACGAGGCGCGCCAGCTGGCCGCCACGGGGACGAAGGATTTGATGCTGTTGGGGCAGAACGTGAACGCTTGGCACGGCGCGGGCGCGGACGGCAATCCGTCGGATCTCAGCCGTTTGGTCGCGGCGGTCGCGGAAATCGACGGGATCGAGCGGATTCGCTATGTGACCTCTTACCCGTCCGATTTCACGGACGACATGATCGCCATGCACCGCGACATTCCCAAAGTGATGCCGTACCTGCACCTGCCGGTTCAGGCCGGTTCCGACCGCGTTTTGAAAAAAATGAACCGCCGCTACACCTGCGCGCAATACGAGGAAATCGTTGCAAAACTGCGCGACGCGTGTCCGGAAATCGCGCTGTCGTCCGACTTTATCGTCGGCTTTCCCGAAGAAACGGACGACGATTTTGAACAGACGATGGATTTGGTGCGCCGCGTGAATTACGCGCAGTCGTATTCGTTCAAATACAGTCCGCGTCCGGGAACGCCCGCGGCCGCGATGAAAAACCAGATTCCCGAAGATGTCAAAACCGAACGTCTGGAACGGCTGCAGGCTTTGCTGATTGAACAGCACGCCGCCTATAACGCGCGGTTCAAAGGCCGGACGGTCGATGTCCTGTTGGAAGAAAAGGCCAAAAAGGACGGGTATCTGCTGGGGCATACGCCGCAAATGCAAAACGTCGTCGTTCAAGCGCCCGATTCCCTGTCGGGGCAAATCGTTCGCGTTCGCATCGTCGGCACGGCGGCGACGACTTTGGACGGCGAACTGGTTTGACGGCTTTCCACTGAATGGAAAAGGCGGCCGTTTCAGCCGCCTTTTCGTGTTATTGCAATTTTTCGCGCAACAGGGTCGAAGAAATTCCTGCGGTGTACGGTATGTACACGACGCTGACGCCGTGCGATTTGAAAAAGGATTCGTAACGCGCCCAATCGGGTGTGTTTTGATGATCCGACCCGACGAACAGAACGTCGAACCGCAACCTTTCCCATGCCTTGATTTTATCAATGTCGTTTTGATAGACGACGTTGTCCGCCTGTCGTTGTTTCTTAACCAGTTCAAAGCGTTGCTTTTCATCAATGACCGGTCTTTTGCCTTTTGTTTTTATGACGAGGGCGTCGGTTGAAACGGCGACGGTCAGATATTCGCATTGTTCTTTGGCTTGTTTTAAAATATTCAGATGTCCGGCGTGGAACATATCGAATACGCCGCAAGTGTATCCGTTTTTGAATTTGCGGCGGCATCGTTGTTCCCATATTTCAAAAACGTTGTGTTCAGCCGCCGTCAGTTCCGGCGACCAGCTCGAATGCGAATCATAGACGATTTCTTTCGGCCATGTCATGTAATCGCCGTAATACAGCGAAAGCTTTTCGTCCCATTTGTTCGGAACTTTGAATTCAATTCCTTCAAAGTACAAAGTTTTCAGCGGAAAGATCATATCCGCCAGATAACATCGGAACGCGCCGCGGTTTTCGGGCGGCGTGAATTGGTCGATCCCCCATATCAGGCAATCGTTTCCGCGATGCTTTTGTTTGTAAAGGTCTTTTTCTTCATTTAAAAGTTGTTCAAATAAAGGATTGTCCGGCAGATCAAACCCGTCGGTAAAGCGGTAAGGCGGGGTATCGGGCGGCAGTAATTCTTTTGCGCGTTTGTTAAAAGCGGCGCGTTCGGTTTTCCATTCCATCCAGTTTAGTGCTGCGTCTTTGCCGCCGATAAAATCGAAAACCATCACGTCAATGTACGGATAAATGCCTTTTTTAAAGGAAAAATGCGCTAAGTGGTGATAATCGCCCGTCCAATATATCCATTTCATTGCAAAAATCGCATCCGTTTTTAACAGATCGCACAGTTTGTCAAAGTCTTCGCGAACCAAACCGATGTCCGCGTCGTCGTCCCACGGGATGAAACCGCCGTGGCGCGCCGCGCCCAGCAATGTTCCGCCGCGCAACCAGTATCGCAAGTTGTTTTTGTCGCAAATTTCAGCCAGATTTTTTAAAAGATACAGATTGACTTCTTGCTTTTGACGCAATTTACCACGCGCTTTCGGGCAGTCGGCGACGTTGAAATTCGCTTTTTGAAAATTTGAAACGCGTTTACCCGCTTCGTTGTTTAAATCGGTTGCGACGGCGACAATCCGCGAAAAGTCGGTTTCGGTATATATTTCAATGCCGCAAAACCGGATGTTTTTTTGAAACGGCGTTTTGGTTCGTTTGATAACGCCCGCGTAGCGTTTGACAACCGTTCCGTCGCGTTTTCGCAGGGAATAAATTTTTATTCCGAACAATCTGAGATCGTGTCCGAACGGACGGGGTGTTTTTTTTAACAGCATGATTTTCTCCTGATAAAACAAAGACCGCGTAAAAGCGGTCGGGGAGTAAGAAAATCAGCAATACATGATCCTTTCGGTCTTTAAACACGGAAAGCGTTCTGAACATACACCGAAAGCTCCCCGAACCGACAACGGATTCGGGGATATTGACCGTTTTACGTCTGGCAAAACGGCTTGCGGCGCATATCCCGCGCCGGTATTGCAAAGAGTTTTCTTAGGACTCCGCATCCGCTAAGATGCTGGTTTGACCGACATCGGCCAAACGTAGGCTCAGGATATAAAGAAACACGTTTGAAGTCCATAAAAAAACGAAACGTTTCGCTTGCCGGCCGTTTGCAAAAAAGATACGAACCACTTGCCAAGTCACGGAAAAAAAGCCATAATCGTTCTAACAACATTCTGAATGAAAGGGCTTTTCCGTGGGAAAGAAGAAAGATTCGCAGCGCGTCAAGGAATACGCCGACAACCAAGTGCTTTTGATCGCCTTGGGGGCGCATAACGACAACCTGAAACGTTTGGAAAAAAAACTGGGCGTCGATATTAAAACGCGCGGCAACCAGATCACCGTCAGCGGGGACGGGGACGCCGTGGAACACGCGTTCGCCGCGATGGACAAGATTTACGCCGCCGCCGCCAAAAAGGGCGATATCGACAATTCCGACATAGACAACGCTTTACACACGAGCGAGGGATACAAAATGACCGCCAAAGAAAAACATGCCGCCGAAAATGTCAAAACCAACGAAGACGGCGAAGAGGATTTGACTCTGCGCACACGCAAACGCCACATTCAGCCGCGTTCCCAAACGCAGGCGGAATACATCCGCGCCATGCGCGATTACGAAATGGTGTTCGGGTTGGGGCCCGCCGGCACGGGTAAAACGTTTTTGGCCGTCGCCAAGGCTGTTTCCCTGATGATTGAAGGGCAGATCGACAAGATCATCCTGTCGCGCCCCGCCGTCGAAGCCGGTGAAAATCTGGGTTTCCTGCCGGGGGATTTGAAAGAAAAAATCGATCCGTATCTGCGGCCGCTGTACGACGCTTTGTACGATATGCTGCCCCGCGATGTCGTTGACAAAAAGCTGGAGCTGGGCGAAATCGAAGTCGCGCCGCTGGCGTTCATGCGCGGGCGCACGCTGACGAACGCGATGGTCATTTTGGACGAAGCGCAAAACACGACGCCGATGCAGATGAAAATGTTTCTGACCCGTATGGGCGAAAATTCGCGCATGGTCATCAACGGCGATTTAAGCCAGACGGATTTGCCGCGCGGCGTCCAGTCTGGATTGGCCGATGCTTTGGACGTTTTGCGCAACGTCAAGGACATCGCCGTCGTCACCTTTACGGAAAAGGATGTCGTCCGTCACGGATTGGTGTCTTCGATCGTCAAGGCGTATGACAAACGTTATGCGTCCCGCAAAGGATTGGCCGGCTGACATGACGGTCAAGGTTTCGCTGCGGGTTGACGAAAAGGCGTGGAAGGACGCTTTGCCCGATTACAAAGCGTTGGTGGAAAAGGCCGCCCGCGCCGCGTGGAAAGCCGGAAACATAGGCGATTACGCGTTGCCCGTTAAAAAGGCGGAGGTCAGCGTTTTGTTGACGGACGACCGGACGATCCACACGTTGAACAAGGAATACCGCGGAGTAGATAAGCCGACGAACGTCTTGTCCTTCGCCGCTTTGGACGACGAGGATGAACCGATTGTCGATCCGCTGCTGTTGGGCGACATCGCCGTCGCGTTTGAAACGACCGCGCGCGAAGCGCAAGAGCAGAACAAAACGCTGGCGGAGCATTTCTTTCACCTGATCGTCCACGGCGTGCTGCACCTGATCGGTTACGACCATGTCGAGGACGCTGACGCCGAGGAAATGGAGGCGTTGGAAACGCGAATCATGACCGACAACGATATGGCCGACCCGTATGACGATTAAAGACGCGGCCGGTCTGTTCGTCCGGCATAAAAAAACGACGGCTTTTTTGTGCGGTTTGATCGCCGTCGGCGCGTTGCCGCCGTATTACGCGACGGTATGCCTGTTGCCGGCGTTCGCGGGGTTGGTTGTTCTGTTGAACCGAACAGAAAGCAAAAAACGGGCGGCAGCGATCGGTTTTTGGTTCGGGTTCGGATTTTTTTCGCTGGGGTTGACGTGGGTGTCGAACGCGATGCTGATCGACGGCATGGGGTTCGGCTGGCTGGCGCCTTTGCCGCCCGTCGGATTCGGCCTGTGGGGCGGTTTGTTCGGTGCCGCGGCCGCTTTTACCGCCGCTTTTTTCAAAACGGGTTGGCGTCGGTTGACGGCGTTCAGCGCGGCATGGGGCGTGTTCGAGTGGGCGCGTTCGTGGCTGTTCACCGGCTTTCCGTGGAATTTGATCGCTTCCGTTTGGACGGATCGGCCGGAAATGATTCAGTCGGCGTCGGTGGTCGGCGCGTACGGATTGAGTATCGCAACCGTTTTTATTGCGGGGTTGCCCGCGTTGGTCGGGGCGGGACGGCGTCGCTTTGTCCCGCCGCTGGCTCTGACCGTTGTTTTGCCGGCATTGCTGTGGGGATATGGAATCCTCCGTTTATCCGACGCGCCGGATGACACGATCAACGGCGCGGTGATCCGGTTGGTGCAGGCGAATATTCCGCAGGGGCGCAAATGGAACGCCGACGAAGCGGAACGCAACCTGATGAAACACGTCCACCTCAGCCGGTCGGCGGGGGCGGAAAAGGTGTCCCATGTGGTGTGGCCGGAAACGGCGACCCGTTTTTTGTTGGTGCAAGACGATTTCGCCCGTTCCATGGTGACCAGCGCGCTGACGCCGTCGGCCATATTGATGGCGGGAACTTTGCGCGCCGAAAAAACGGAAACGGGGGCGCGGTATTTCAACAGCGTCGCCGTTTTGAACGATCTGGGCGTTTTTCTGGGAAGCTATGACAAATCGCATCTGGTGCCGTTCGGGGAATATGTGCCGTTGGCGAAATTCTTTCCGTTCATTCGCAAAGTCACGCCCGTTCCCATGGATTTGGGCGCGGGCGACGGCGTGAAAACGACCGTTTTGCCGCGCACGCTGCCGGTCGGGATTTTGGTGTGTTACGAAGTGATCTTTCCCGCGAACGTCGCGGACAGGAATTACCGGCCGTATTGGCTGTTGAACGTGACGAACGACGGGTGGTACGGCATCAGTGCAGGGCCCTATCAGCACTTTGCCGCGGCGCAGATGCGCGCGGTGGAGGAGGGGTTGCCCTTGGCGCGGGCGGCCAACACGGGGATCAGCGGGATGATTGACGCCTACGGCCGCGTGACCGCGTCGCTGGGGCTGGGAAAAGAGGGCGTCGTTGACGCCGGATTGCCACGCCGCACGGAAAACCCGACCTTTTACGCAAAATACGGGAACACCGTTCCGCTGGCGTTCGCTTTGCTGTTGTTTATTTTGGCCGCCGTTCCGTTCAAACGGGGAAAAGGGGATGCCGCATGAAAAAAAGAATGTTGATGACGGTTTTGATGCTGGCGTTTGCGGTATTGGCCGCCTGCCGGAATTTGTATGAAAGGGAAACGTATGTTGCAACGGATTCCTATGATGCCGTGTTCAGGGGGAAATACGTCCCGCGGGACGCGCGCTGATCATTCGTAGCTGAGGTTGTTCAGCCGCCAATACGTTTCCGTATCGTACAGGCGGGGGTTTTTCTTGGCGTAATCCAGCGCGGTGTTGCCTTCGCCGTCGGCGACGGATATTTTCGCCCCGCAGTCGATCAAAACATCAACGATTTCCGTCGCGTTCGGGTTGAACGCCGCGGCGAACATCAACGGGGTCAGCCCCTCCGCGCTGCGGTCGTCCAACCCCGCGCCGTGTTCCAGCAAAGCCAGCAGCACATACGGGTTCAGGTTGCGTCCGGCGGACAGCATCAGCGGCGTGATGCCGTATTCGGCGCGGTCGGAAATGTGCGCCCCCATGTCCAGCAAAGTTTCGACAATGTTCAGCGGCGTGTTTTGCTCAATGGCGATCATCAGCGGCGTCATGCCGTTTTTGTCGCGTTCGTTGATGTTGAATTTATGCGCCGCCAGCCATTTCAACGTTTCGATTTTCGGCCGGTTTGACAAAGCCAGTCCCCAAGCGGACTGTCCCTCGGCATTCCGTTCGCTCAGAACGCTTTTCTTTTTGGCCAGAACGTTCAAAACCGGCACGGGGGCGTTGTTCGCGGCGGCGTGCAGGAAAGCCGTCATGCCGTCGTTGTCCTTGGCGGTCACGTCGGCGCCCGCTTTGATTAAAACGGCGCAAACTTTCGGCCTTTTGTTGAACGCGGCGGCAACCATCAGCGGCGTTTTGCCCGTTTCGTCGCGGATGTTCGGATCAACCAATCCCGTTTTCAAATAATAGCGCACTTGATGCGCCGTTCCGCTGATCAAGGCTTTGGGAAACGGGGGGATTTTCCGGCAGAACAGCACCCAGACGAGGACGAGCAACAGCAATACCCCCGAAACGGCGGTCACGGCGATTTCGGGATCAAGCGATCGAAGCGCGTTGAATATCCGGTCGGTCAAATCGGTCAATAGAAACGCCCCCCTTCTTCAAATTCATTGAACGTGCGGGTAACATCCCGCAGCGATTCCAGCGACAGCAATTTGTTGACGAAACGTTCCGTGTCCTGCAGGTTCAGGGAACGGATGCGTTCCTTGACCATGGGGATGTTGATCGCGGGCATGGACAATTCGCGCACGCCCAATCCGATCAAAACGGCGGCGTAGCGGTGGTTGGACGCCATTTCGCCGCAAACGCTGACGGGAATGTTCGCGTCGGCCGCGCTGACGATCGTTTTTTTCAACAGTTTCAAAACGGCCGGATGCAACGGCGTGAACAGCGCGGCGACGGACGCGTCCGACCGGTCGGCCGCCAAAGTGTATTGCACCAGATCGTTCGTGCCGATCGACAAAAAGTCGCAGTTCCGCGCCAGAACGCCGGATTCCAAAGCGGCCGCCGGCGTTTCGATCATGACGCCCAGCCGCGGCAAAACGTCGGGCAGGGGGACGGAACGGGCGCGCAAATCGTCCACACATTCCGCGAAAATCCGTTTGGCTTCCAACACTTCTTCAACGCAAGTCACCATCGGCAGCATGATCCGGATGTCGCCGTGACAGGCGGCGCGGATCGCGGCGCAAAACTGCATTTTCAGCAAAAACGGCGTTTTCAGCGTGAACCGGATGCCGCGCAATCCCAACGCCGGATTGTCGGCGCACGGAATGTGCAGGGCGTCGGGCGTTTTGTCGCCGCCCACGTCGAACGTGCGAAACGTGACGGGCTTGCCGTCCATGCGGGAAACGATCTGGCGCAAAATCTCGAACTGTTCATCCTCGGACGGGATGTCGCGGCGGTTCAGAAACATATATTCGCTGCGCATCAATCCGATGCCGTCAACCCCCGTTTGCAGCAGAAAGTCCACCTCGTGCGGCAGGTCGATGTTGCCTTTGAGCAAAACGGCGGCTTGATCCGACGTGACGGACGGCTGGCTGCGCAACCGTTTCAGCGATCGTTTCCACCGCAGAAAGTCCGACCGGTATTTGCGGTACAGCGTGATGTTTTCCTGTGTCGGCAGCAAAATCACTTTGCCGTAAGTGCCGTCAATGATGATGATGTCGCCCGTGTGCGCCACGCGCATCAAATCGGGAATGCCGACGACGGCGGGAATGCCCAGCGACCGCGCCAGCAACGCCGCGTGGCTTTGCACCGAACCGCCGGTGGTGATGAACGCGCCGATTTTTTTCAAATTCAGCAAAGCCGTGTCTGCGACGCTTAAATCGTTGGCGACGACGACGGCGTTTTCCGGCAGGCGCAGTTTCTTTTCTTTCGACAAAGATTGCAGGTTGTGCAGGATGCGGGCACCGACGCTGCGGATGTCTTCGATTCTGGCGGAGATATAAACGTCGTTCATCGCGCTGAACACGTCGGCGATGGCGTCGATTTCGCTTTGAACGGCGGCTTCGGCGTTGATTTGGCTGTTTTTGATGCGGTTGCATACGCCGCGGATCAGGCGCGACCCTTTCAGCATATGGCGGTACGCGTCGAACAGAGAGCTGATCGGATCGTCTTTCAGCGCGTCTTTCGCTTTGTCCATCAACGTGTCCAGCTGGTTCAGCGTGGTCTGGACGGCGTTTAAAAACCGCTGCTGTTCGCTTTGAACGTCATTTTCGGCAATACGGTATTGCGGAACGGATTTCAGCAGGGAATCGTAAACGAACACCCGCCCGATGACGATCCCCGGCGAAACGCCCGTGCCTTCGCGGACGGTTTCCGCACCGTCGGCCGCCGCGTTGGGGCGCCGTTTGAAACCGGCGGGCAACTTTTTAATTTTCGTTGAATTTGTCATTGACCAGTTTTTCCAATGCCGTCAAAGCTTCCCGCGCCTGTTTTCCCGAACACGCGACTTTGATTTCCGAAAAACAGGCCGCCCCCAGCATCATCAATCCCATGATGGAATGGCCGGAAACGGTTTGTCCGTCCTTTTCCACGCTGACTTCGGCGTCGAAAGAATCGGCCGTGCGCACGAACGCCGCGGCCGCGCGGGCGTGCAGCCCCTTTTCGTTGACGATTTTCAACACTTTCGACACTGCGTCAGACATGGCAGTCGCTTTTCAGGCGCGGTTCAGCAGGGCGGACGCAACGTTGATGTATTTTTTGCCCGCGTCCTGCGCGCTGACGACGGCCTCTTTCAACGGCATGGTCGAACGTACCTGCGCCAGCTTGATCAACATGGGCAGGTTCATGCCGGCCAGCACCTCGACCTTGTCCTGCGTCATCATGGAAATCGCCAGATTGGACGGCGTCCCGCCGAACATATCGGTCAGGACGATCACGCCGTCGCCCGTGTTGACTTTGGCGATTTTTTCCTGAATTTCCGAACGGCGCTGTTCCATGTCGTCATTGGGGAAAATGCCGACGGATTCGACGTTTTCCTGCGCGCCGACAACGTGTTCCATTACGGCTTTCATTTCCTGCGCCAGATTTCTGTGAGAAACTAAAATCAATCCGATCATTTCAATTTTCCTGTCTGTGTTTATCCAATTCCCGATGGGCTAAAGTTACCATACACGTTTTTTGCGCCAAAAGCCATTTATAAAGTTGTTCCGCGATGTAAACGGATCGGTGTTTGCCGCCCGTGCATCCGACGGCGACGGTCAGGCGCGCCTTTCCCTCCTGTTCAAAACGGGGCAGCAGGGGGGTGATGAAACCGGTCAGGCGGTTGAAAAAGGACGAAAAGTCGGGATCCTGTTCGATATAGGCGCCGACGCGCGGGTCTTTGCCCGTCAGGGGGCGCAGGTCGGGATCGTAATGCGGGTTGCGCAGGAAACGCACGTCGAAAACCAGATCGGCTTCGCGCGGCAGACCTTCGCGATAGGAAAACGACATGACCGAAACGACCATTTTTTTCGCGTTCAGCGTGGTGAACTCCGCTTCGACGGCCGACCGTAGCTGCGCCGTTTTCAAATCCGTCGTGTCGATGACAATATCGGATCTTTCGCGCAAAGGCGCCATCAATTTACGTTCCGCGGCGATTCCGTCGCTCAGCTGTTTATCTTTGGCCAACGGATGAGTGCGGCGGGTTTCCGTGAACCGGCGCAACAGCTTTTCATCATCGCAATCCAGAAAAACGATTTTTTCGGCGGTGTCGGGGTCGGTTTTTAATTCCGCGCAAATGGCACACAGCTTGTCGCAATCGAAATCGCGGGTGCGTGCGTCAACCCCCAGTGCGATCGACGAATCGGCGTCCGCGTCCGCGATGACTTCGCGCAAAACGGACAGGGGCAGGTTGTCGATAACCTCGAAACCGCAATCCTCCAGTATCTTTAGAACGCTGGATTTTCCGGCGCCGGACAAACCGCTGACAATGACAATCCGTTTCATGACACCACTTTCCTTTGCTGACAAACAATCGCCACGATCGTTTTCACCTTTAATACAGCGGAAGCGGTGAAACCGTCCAGAAAAAACACCGGAACGGGGACGTTTTCAATCGTTTCCGTTTGAAAATCGGGCATCCGGTCGATTTCGACGCTCGGCCGCAAAACGATTTTGGCGCAAACGCGCGTTTCGGGAACATAGGGGGTTTTGACGACGCCGACGCCGCGAATTTCCAGCAATCCTTTGATGCGTTCGGGGCATCGGGCGACCAGCGCGCCGTTTTCGTTTTCGACGATCGTTTGGTCGTCGGCGACCAGCCGCGCGCCCGCGTCCAGCAGCCGCAGGCACAAATCCGATTTTCCGCATCCCGATCCGCCGCACAGCAAAACGCCCGCGCCGGAAAAGTCCGCGCACGACGCGTGGATCAGCATGGTTCGCCCCCTTTGAACGGCGGCAACAGGACGACAAAGCAGGCGCCCGCGATCCGTCCGTCGGCGTCCTTGCGGTTTTCGGCGTAAATGCGCCCGTTCAATCCGGAGATGATCTTTTCCGAAATCGACAGCCCCAATCCCGAATGGTGGCCGAATTGTTCCGCCGTCGGCCGTTCACAATAAAACCGCTGAAACAGCTTTTTTTCGTCGCCGGGGGGGATTCCGGAGCCTTCGTCGTTGAAACGCAGTTCCAGCATACCGCCGTTCATGCGCGCGGCGACGGTGATTGACGAATTGTCCGGCGAAAAGGACACGGCGTTGTTGATCAGGTTGTAAAACACTTGCGCCAATCGGGTTTCCATACCCAAAACGGCGATGTCGGCGGGGATGCCCGCGTCCCAATCCAGCCGGAATTTGATGCCGCGCTTTGTCGCCGCGTCGCCCAGATTGTAAACCTCGATCAGCGAAGACAGCAGTTTGCGGATGTCGATGACCTCGAACACTTCGCGGGACAGTTCCGCGTCCAGCCGCGACAGGTTGGATATGTCCGTGATCAGGCGGTCAAGGCGCAACACGTCTTCGTGAATGATGTTGATCAGGCGTTTTTTCTTTTCCTCGTTGGAAATCATGCCGATCGTTTCGACGGCGCTGCGCATGGACGACAACGGGTTTTTGATTTCGTGGGACACGTCGGCGGCGAAACGTTCCGTCGCGTCCAACCGTTCCCACAGCGTGTCCGTCATTTTGATCAGCGCGCCGGACAAATCGCCGATTTCGTCGTGACGCTTCGTTTCGTCGGGGATCCTTTGCCGCCGACCGCCGCTGACGCGGATGTTGACCGCGGCCGTTGACAGCCGGTTCAATGGCATGACGATCGTTCTGACCATGAAATACGACAGCAGGATCGTCACCGCGAACGCCAAAGCGAACAGTCGGAAAACCGCCAGCCGGAAAGCCGTTAAATTGCGCAACACGTTTTCGATGCCGCCCGTCACCATGATCGCGCCGACGATCTGGTCGTCAAACACGACGGGGACGGCGACGCTGAGAATCCGGCCGTATCCCTCCAGATACCGGATTTCAGAAGCGAACACCCCGTCGCCCAGCGCCGTTCCGACCTCTTGGTAATCGAACGCGGTTTGGTTTTTCGGTTCGTCATAGCGCGGCAGGGAACGGAAATTGTCGGAAAACAACCGTTTGAAAAAGGAAACGACTTGCCTGTCGGGGCGTACCGTCGGCAATCCGCCGCCTAATCGGCTGTCGGCCGTCAAAACGCCGTTGTGATCGAACAGGCGCACGCGGACTTTGTCCAGCGACGGCAGGCGCAACAAAATACGCCGCGCGGCGTCGGGCAGCAGACGGAAAAATTCGCGCGGGGTGCGCGTCGGGGAATTGCCGGATGATCCGAAATTGGAAAAATAAGGGTGGGACGCTTCCTTTTGATTGAAATAGCCCTGATCCGTTTTTCGTTCTTGTTCGGCGGGCAGCAGGGAAGAAATGAATTCCGAATTGACCGCGCCTTCGCTGACGGCGACGGCCATCAGTTCGGCCTGCACTTTCAAAACCTTGATTTCCGCTTCGATCAACCCTTTGCGGTAATGATCCATGTAGAGCAGCCCGGCAACCAGCAGCGCGGGCGCCAGCAGGTTCAGCAGCAGCAAACGCCACGACAGCGGCGAACGGATGACGGACGCGGTTTTCAGCTCCGCCCATTTGCGCCGCAGATACGCCGGAATGTCGATCGAACGCGCCACGGGGATCAGGCCTCGCGGTACCGGTAGCCGACGCCGTACAGCGTTTCAATGCCGGAAAAATCCTTGTCGGCGTCTTTGAATTTTTTGCGCAGACGTTTGATGTGGCTGTCAACCGTGCGGTCGTCGATATAGACGTTTGAACCGTAGGCGGCGTCGATCAGCTGGTCGCGCGTTTTGACGATCCCCGTTTTTTCCACCAGCGAATAAAGCATCAGAAATTCCGTGATCGTCAAATCGACGGGTTGGCCTTTCCACAGGCACAAATGGCGCGTTTTGTTCATTTCCAGATCGCCGCGTTTGATGACGGCGTCGGATTCTCCGTCCGCGTCGCCCCTGTTCAAGGCGGGGTCGGTGCGCCGGATCAGCGTTTTGATGCGCGCGATCAGCAAATTCGGCGAAAACGGTTTTTTGATATAGTCGTCCGCCCCCATGCGCAACCCGCACAATTCGTCGATCTCGTCTTCCTTGCTGGTCAGGAAAATGACGGGGACGTTCGATTTTTTGCGCAGCTCCTGCAACATTTCCATACCGTCCATGCGGGGCATTTTGATGTCCAAAACGACTAGGGAAACCTGTTCTTTCAGCACGCCTTCCAATCCGGAAACGCCGTCGGTGTAGGTGAACACCTCAAACCCTTCCTCTTCCAAAATCATGGAAACGGAAGTCAGAATGTTTTGATCGTCGTCGATCAAGGCGATTTTATTTCCCACGGCGAATGCTCCTGCGTCAAATCGAAACCGGATTTATTTTAGCAGGGCGCGCCGCCGAAATAAAGTCCGTTTTACGCCTGTCCCGCCGCGGTTTTCAGCTGGCCGCACGCCGCCATGATCTCCTGTCCGCGGGATTGGCGCACGGGGGCGGCGTAGTTGTGTTCCTCCAGCAATGCGGAAAAACGGCGGATTCTGTTGCCGGACGAGCATTTGAACGGGCATCCCCGCCATTCGTTGAACGGGATCAGGTTGAATTTGACGGCCAACCCTTTGACCAGACGCATCAATTCGCGGGCGTCGGCGTCGGAATCGTTGACGCCGTCCAGCATAACGTATTCCATCGTGATGTATTGGCGCGTGCCGCCGATTTCCTGAAACTTGCGGCAGGCGGCGATCAGCTCTTCCAGCGGGTATTTGCGGTTGATCGGCATGATTTTGTCGCGGATTTCGTTGGTCGGCGCGTGCAGGCTGACCGCCAGTTTGACGCCCAGATCCTCGGCGACGCGGGGGATCATCGGGGCGACGCCGCTGGTGGACAGGGTGATCCGGCGTTTGGAAATGGCGATGCCTTCGCCGTCCATGATGATCTGCAATCCCTTTTTCACGTTTTCATAGTTCAGCAGAGGTTCGCCCATGCCCATGACGACAATGTTGGACAGATAGCGCGTTTCGTGCGACGGGCTGGGCCATTCGCCGTAACTGTCGCGGGCGGCCATGAACTGCGCGACGAATTCCCCCGCCGTCAGATTGCGGGTGAACCGCTGCGACCCCGTATGGCAGAACACGCATCCGTTTGGGCATCCGACCTGCGTGGACAGACAGACGGCGCCGCGATCCTCTTCGGGGATGTAAACGGTTTCGACGCTTTGCCCGTCGTCGAATTTGAACAGCCATTTGCGGGTGCGGTCGGCCGCGTTTTGTTCGCGCACGACTTCGGGTCGGTTCAGGGTATAGCCGCTGTCGATCAGTTTTTGGCGCAAAGGCTTGCCCAGACTGGTCATTTCCTCGAAATCACGCTTGCCCTGAAAATAAATCCAGTGCCACAGCTGTTTGGCGCGGAAAGGCTTTTCGCCCATCTTTTCCAGTTCCGATTGCAGTTCCGCGCGGGAAAGTCCGATCAAATTCATAACGAGAATCCTTTATATTCAATAGGGGCGGGGCATTTTGCGCATCAACGCGCGGGGATCGACGGCGGCGCGGGCTTTGTCCGCGTAATCCGTCCCGTCGGAATAACCGACCAGCATGAAAAACGGGACGGTGCAGAACATCGCGGCGACCGCCCAAGCAAAATCGCCGATGAAGCAAATCCCCATCGCCTGCCAGTCGGGCGAACCGTCGCGGCGGTCGATCCGGTTGAACAACAGCCGGTAAAACATCAGGAAAGAGGCCATGAACAGGTACAGGTCAAGCGTCAGCATCCGATGGAACGCGCTTTCTTCGGCTTCGGCGCCGAAAAACACCCAGACGCCGCACAAAACGCCGATGACCGTGCACCGGTGCAGTAATATGCCCGATTTCAGCAAAATAAAAAAAGAATCAAATAGCTTTTTGAGCATTTTGTGGTAAACCTCTGATCCTGAGATTCGTCTGTCGGAGTTTTTACACTGATGAAAAAGGCAAAGCAACAAGAAACAAACGACAACCGTTCCTCCGCCCCCGCGGCGGACAACGGCGCGCCGGCGTTGAAACGCAAACAGGTTCCGTTCGTTTACATCGCCATGGAGGAACCCGCCGACGAATACAAACGGGCTTTGGCGTCCGGCCGCAACCTGTACCGGCTGGTCAAAATCAAATGATCAGTTCTGCGTTTTGACGGGATAGACCGGTTTTTCGTAAACACCGATCAGCCGGTCGGCCGGATTGGGGCTGGGGCGGTCGTAACACGTCGCGGACGCCAGCGACCCGTAGCAGTATGTTTTTTGAACGCTCCACACCGGCCGGTTTGCGCGTTCGATTTCAAGTTCCGTCATGCAATATTTGCCTTCGCCGGATAACTTGCGGCCAAGCGAGCAATCCTTTCCCGTCGCCAAAGAGGAAACATGGTCGCTTAAAAACTTGTCCGTCGCCAGCCACGAAACGGCTTCGCCCGCCGCGACGACGGTCAGGGGCATCGCGCCGAACGGCATTTTCGACGTGTGCGTCGTCAGCCAGCATCCCGATAAAAACAATGTCGAAATCAGCACTAAAAGATGTTTCATGTTCCCCGTTCCGCGTTTTTTTTTCATCATACCACGGCCGGCAATCCGAAAAAAGAATTTAAAACCGCTTGTTCTTTGCGCCGTTTAACGGTAAATCTATCATAGAAAAGGTTTTCATTTGTTTAAGGAGTGCATCCCGTGACCGGTCAAAATGATGAAAAAACGCCCTTGGAGGCCGAAATCCTGCGCGAAGTCGCCGAGGAAATGAAAGAGGAACAGTTCAAACGGCTGTGGAAAAAAATAGGCCCGTACGTCATCGGTTTGATTGTCGCGGCTTTGTTGGTCACGGGCGGGGTTGAACTGTACCGGCACACGCAGAACCGCCGCGCTTTGGCGGAATCGGAACAGCTGAAAACCGCGCTGACGATGATGGAAACGGGCGACGCGGAGGCCGGTGCGGAAATGTTGCGCCAGATCGGCGAAACATCGACCCGCGGCTATCGCTGGCTGGCGGCGTTCCATTACGCCGATTACCTGATCGGGCAGGGCAAGGACAAATACGGCGAAGCGATCAAGGCTTTGGACGGCGTGATCGGCGATGAAAACGCGCCCGAACCGTTCCGGAACATGGCTTTGTTCGACAAAACCGTCCTGCGTATCGAAAACGGGGACACGGATTTCGCCGCGATGGAAAAGGATATCGAGGCTTTGGCCGCGAAAAGCGACGCGTGGGCGCCGCTGGCGTTGGAAATGGCGGCGGAGCTGAACTTGCGTCAGGGCGATACGGAAAAGGCAAAATCACGCTGGCAGCAGATATTGACGATGCCCGGCGTGTCCGAATCCAAACGTCTGCAGGTGTCGGAATACATTTCTTTCCTTAACGAATCCCTGCCTGAGGGCGCGGATAAAAAAGCGGATAAATAAACATGAAACGCTTGGGTTTCTTTTGGGTCGGGCTGTTGGCCGCCGTTGTCGGCGGATGCGCCGCGGACGAACAGTCGCCGGCGGGACGCAGGATTTCCGTCCTGACATACGGGCGTGATTTGATGCCGGACAGGGATTTGAAAGAAAACTATCTGCTGCCCGAACCCGAATCCGTCCGCGAATGGCCGCAGGCGGGCGGCGTTTCCCACCATGTGATGCAAAATCCGGCGCTGGCGCCCAGAATCATGCAGGCGTGGAAAGTGTCGATCGGGCGCGGATCGGGCAGGAAAAGCGTTTTGCTGGCCGAACCTGTCGGGGAAAAAGGCGTGATCTATACCATTGATGCCGCCGGAGCGGTTCAAGCCGTTTCCGCGGCGTCCGGCAAAACGGTGTGGCGTGAAAACGCGACGGAAAGAAAAGCCGCGCGCCGGATCGGATCGGTCGGTTCGGGATTGGCTTTGGCCGGCGGACGGTTGTTCGCCGCGTTGGGAACGGGCGAGGTCGTCGCCATGGATTCCGGCAACGGCACGGAATTGTGGCGGGTTGATTTGAAATCGCCCGTGCGTTCCGCGCCGACGGTGTATGGCGGACGGTTGTTCGTCGTGACGGCGGATAACCGGTTGACGGCGTTGGCGCAGGACGACGGCCGGACGCTGTGGCAGCATTACGCGTTTTTGGAAAACGTTTCCCTGTTGGGAAAGGCCGCGCCCGCCATTGACGAAGGCGTCGGCGTCGCGGCGTTCGCGTCCGGCGATGTCATGGCTTTCCGCCCCGAAAACGGCAGCATTTTATGGACGGAGTCTTTAGGAACCGCGCGTCTGGCGGACGCCGGCGCGGAAATCAACGACATTCGCGCCCGTCCCGTCATTGACGGCGACCGCGTGTTCGTCGTTTCCAGCGGCGGGCTGTTGTCCGCGCTGGATCTGAAAACGGGCGGCGTGATTTGGGAACGCGAAATCGGCGGGATCAATCAGCCGTGGCTGGCCGGCGACGTGCTGTATGTCGTTTCTTCGTATCAGGAACTGGTCGCGCTGGAAGCGGCGACGGGCAGGATTTTGTGGGTGAACCGGCTGACCCGTTGGCGCGATCCGGAAAAGAAAAAGGACAAGCTGATGTGGACTGGGCCCGTGATGGCTGGAAACCGGCTGATCCTGACGAATTCCGACGGCAAAGCGATCGCGGTCGCGCCCCAGACCGGCACAATTATCGGATGGGACGATATTGACGAAACGGGGACTTTGCCTCCGATCGTTTTGAATGACACTTTGTTTTTCGTAACGGAAAACGGCAACTTGATGGCGTACAGATAAATGACGGCGATTATTTCCTTGGTCGGCAGGACGAATGTCGGCAAATCAACTTTGTTCAACCGGTTGACCGGACGCAAAAAAGCGTTAGTGCACGATCGGCCGGGGGTGACGCGCGACCGGCGCGAGGGACAGGCGGTGCTGTTCGGCTGTCCGTTCACCGTCGTTGACACGGCGGGGCTGGAATCCGGCGGCGAGCTGGCCGATTCCATGTGGCGGCAAACGCAAAAGGCTTTGCAAACGTCCAAAGCGGTCGTTTTCATCGTTGATGTGCGCGCGGGCGTGACCCCGCTGGACAAGAAAACGGCGCAGACTTTGCGCAAAATCGGAAAGCCCGTGATTTTGGCCGCAAACAAGGCCGAGGGACGCGATTTTTCCGTGCAGGATCTGTATTCGCTGGGGTTCGGCGAACCGTTGCTGATTTCCGCCGAACACGGATTGGGGATGAGCGACCTGTTTGAAGCGCTGTCGCCCTATATCAAAACGGAACAGCCGGAGGAAGACGACGAAACGCCCAAGGAAAAACGCGCGCGGCGCAAGAAGAAGGACGAACCTGAAATTGATTTGAACGATGAAACGGTCAAAGAGGAAAACATTCAAGACCGCGTGATCGATCTGGCGATCGTCGGACGGCCGAACGTCGGCAAATCGACTTTGGTCAACCGTTTGATCGGCGAAGACCGGATGTTGACGGGGCCCATGGCGGGGTTGACGCGCGATTCCATTTCGATTGATTGGACATACAAAGGGCGGGCGTTGCGTCTGACCGACACGGCGGGGTTGCGCCGCCGCGCGAAAGTCGAGGACGATCTGGAAAAGCTGTCCGCCGCCGACACGAAACGCGCCGCGTTTTTGGCGCAGGTCGTCGTTTTGGTGTTGGACGCCGACGGCATTTTGGACAAGCAGGATCTGACAATCGCCCGTCAGGTTTTGGAAGAGGGGCGCGCGCTGATCGTCGCGGTGAACAAATGGGATGCCGTGCGCGATAAAAAACAGGCCATGGCCGTTTTGAACGACCGCATCGCGACATCCCTGACGCAGGTTAAGGGGCTGAAAACCGTCGCCATTTCCGCCAGAACGGGCGAGGGGTTGGATCGGTTGATGCAGGCCGTTTTCGACATTTACGCCGTGTGGAACAGCCGCATTTCCACCGGACGGCTGAACCGCTGGTTGGCCAAAATGACCGAAGTGACGCCGCCGCCTTTGTCCGCGACAAAACGGCCGATTCCGCTGAAATACATCACGCAGGCCAAAACGCGTCCGCCGACGTTCGCGCTGTTTTCCAGCAATCCGGAAAAACTGCCCGAATCCTACTTGCGCTATCTGGTCAAAGGATTGGGGCAGGATCTGGGCATTGAGGGCGTGCCGATCCGCATCATCATGCGCAAGGCGAAAAACCCGTATGAAAACAAGCCCCGTCCCAAGGATCAAGAGGGACATCGGCATCACAAACGTCGGGATCGCAGATAAAAAGAAACCGCCGCTTCCGTCACAAGGGCGGCGGTCTTTTTAAGGGGAGAGGGGTTTAGCGGCGGCCGTTTCAGCCGCGCGTTTTCCGGATGTCATTCCCGACGGCCGAACAGGCGTTCGATGTCTTTCAGCTTCAATTCGATATAGGTCGGGCGGCCATGGATGCACTGGCCGGAATAGGGGACGGATTCCATTTGGCGCAACAGGGCGTTCATTTCCGAAACGTCCAATATCCGGCCGGCGCGTACCGATCCGTGGCAGGCCATGGTCGCGGCGATTTTCTTCACCCGCTCTTTTAACGCCAGAGAATCACCAAATTCCATAATCGTGTCGGCGATGTCGTTCATCAACGTTTTCGCGTCCGTATCCCCCAAAACGGCCGGCGTCGCTCTGATCACCAACGCGCCGTCCCCGAACGGTTCAAACAGGAAACCGGCCTTTTCCAATTCGGTTTTCTGTTTTAAAACGGCGTCGCGTTTTTCGGGCGGCAACTCGACAATTTCGGGCAAAAGCAGGTATTGCGCGGCGGCATCGCCCGATTCCATGTTCTTTTTGATTTTTTCATAGGTCAGGCGTTCATGCGCGGCGTGTTGGTCAACGATGACAATGCCGTCTTCGGTTTGCGAAACGATGTAGGTTTTGTGCAGTTGCGCGCGCGCCAACCCCAACGGCGGAAAAGCGTCCGCGTCAACAATGGCGGGGGATGATTCGATAGCATCGTCGGGAAATTCCGCGGCAATCGGCGCGGAAAAGGCGGAAAACGCTTCGTTCGCTTTGAACAGCGCGCGCGTTTCGTTGAAACTGTAGCTTTTTTGCGCCGCCGGACGATAGGCGGGCGTTTGGCGTAAACCGGAAACGGGAACGGCGGGGCGCATGGGAATGAACGACGGTTCGGGGACGGACGCGTCCAACGCCTGCGCCGCCAAAGTCGTTGAAGTGCGGAATCCCGATGTCATCAGCGTTTGGCGCACGGCCGAAACGATCATGCCGCGGATGCCCTGCGCGTCGCGGAAACGGACTTCGGCCTTTGTCGGGTGGACGTTGACATCAACGTCTTCGGGCGGGATTTGCAGGAACAGAACCAGCGCGGGAAACCTGTCCGCCGCCAACAGTTCGTGGTACGCCGCTTTGATCGCGCCCAGCAGAACCTTGTCGCGCACGGGGCGGCTGTTGACAAAGAAATATTGCGACGCCGCCGTCGCTTTGTTCAGCGTCGGCAATCCGACGAATCCTTTTAGCACGACGCCGTCGCGTCCGGCGTTGACGGGCAGGGCGTTATCGACGAAATCGTCGCCGACGATTTGCGCGACGCGCTTGATTTCGTCGGATTCGGAAACGGGTTTCAGATCAAGCCGTTTTTTCTTTTCATCCGACAGGGTAAACGCGACCGACGGATTGGCCAAAGCCAATTTTTCAATGATTTCCTGAATGTATCCGGTTTCCGTTTGCGTCGATTTCAGGAATTTCAGCCGCGCGGGGACGGCGAAAAACAAATCGCGCACGTCCACGCGCGTTCCCTGCGGCGCGGCGGCGGGTTCGGGGGCGTGTTTTTCACCGCCTTCGATAAACAGCGACCACGCAGAATCGGCGTTTTCCGTGCGCGACGTGATCGTGACGCGGGCGACGGACGCGATGGACGGCAACGCTTCGCCGCGGAAACCGAAATACCGGATGTCGAACAGGTCGTCCGTCGGCAGTTTCGATGTCGCGAACCGTTCGACCGCCAGCGTCATTTCGTCGGGCGTCATGCCGCGGCCGTTGTCGATGACGGTGATCGCGGCCTTTCCCCCGTCGTTTAAGATGACGTCGATTTTCGTCGCTCCGGCGTCCAAAGCGTTTTCGACCAGCTCCTTTACCGCCGACGCGGGGCGTTCCAGCACTTCGCCCGCGGCGATGCGGTTGACCAGTGTCGGCGGTAACAGGCGCAAAGTCATGTCGCGCGGCCTACTTGCGCAGGGCACGGGCGGCGTTGATCAGGCCGTTCGTGGACGAATCGTGTGCCGTGACGGTCGTATCGCCCTTTATTTCAGGCAAAATCTTTTTCGCCAGCTGTTTGCCCAGTTCTACGCCCCACTGGTCGTAGCTGTTGACGTTCCAGATGACACCCTGAACGAAAATCTTGTGTTCGTACATGGCGATCAGGCGTCCCAGCGTTCTGGGGTCGATCTTTTCGACCAGAATCGTGTTCGACGGACGGTTGCCCGAAAAGATTTTGTGGTTCAGCAGAGCCTGAATCTTTTCTTCGCTTGCCCCCTGCGCTTCAAATTCGGCGCGGACTTCGGCGGCGGTTTTGCCTTTCATCAACGCTTCGGCCTGCGCGAAAACGTTCGACAGCAAAATCGGGTGATGATCGCCCGTTTCGTTCAGCGAAATCGCCGGAACGATGAAATCGCACGGGATCAGGTGCGTCCCTTGATGGATCAGCTGGTAAAACGAATGCTGGCCGTTCGTGCCGGGTTCGCCGAACAGGATCGGACCCGTCGTGTAGGAAACGGGGCGGCCGGCTTTCGTCACGCCTTTGCCGTTCGATTCCATGTCCGCCTGCTGCAAATAGGCAGGCAGACGGTGCAGGTACTGGTCATAGGGCAGGACGGCGTAAGCTTCCGCGCCGAAGAAATTGTGATACCACACGCCCAAAACGGCCAAAATGACGGGAATGTTCTTTTCCAGCGGCGCGGTGCGGAAATGTTCATCCATTTCAAAACCGCCCGTCAGCAGTTCGACAAAGTTGTCGAAACCGACGGAAATCGCGATGGACAGGCCGATTGCAGACCACAGCGAATAACGGCCGCCGACCCAATCCCAGAATTCAAACATATTGGCGGGGTCGATGCCGAATTTCGTGACTTCTTCGGTATTGGTGGACAGCGCGACGAAATGTTTCGCGACGGCGTCTTCGCCCAACGCCTTGACCAGCCATTCGCGGGCGGTTTTCGCGTTTGTCAGGGTTTCCTGCGTCGTGAACGTTTTGGACGCGACGATGAACAGCGTCGTTTCCGGATTCAGGCGTTTCAGCGTTTCAACGATGTGCGTGCCGTCAACGTTTGAAACGAAATGCGTGTTCAGCCCCTCTTTCTGGTAATGTTTCAACGCTTCGACAACCATGACGGGGCCAAGATCGGAACCGCCGATGCCGATGTTGACGATGTCGGTCATCGCTTTGCCGGTCGCGCCTTTCCATTCGCCGGAACGCACGGCGCCGGAAAACGATTCCATTTTTTTCAAAACGGCCTTGATTTGGGGCATGACATCCTTGCCGTCAACGAAAACGGGGCGGTCGGAACGGTTGCGCAAAGCCGTGTGCAAAACGGCGCGGTTTTCGGTGATGTTGATTTTCTCACCCGAAAACATGGCGTCGCGCGCCTTTTCCAAACCGGATTCCCGCGCCAGATCGAACAGCAGTTTCATCGTGTCCGCGGTGACGCGGTTTTTGGAATAATCCACCAGCATATTGTTCATGGAAACGGAAAACTTTTCAAACCGGTCGGGATCGGCGGCGAACATTTCGCGCATGGTCGTCCCGCGCACGTCGGCGTAGTTTTTTTCCAAATCTTTCCAAGCTTTCAAATCGGTCAAAGTCATTGTGTTTACACTCCTGAAAAAAATGATTTGCTAAAGATTAGCAGGTTTTCCGACAACAACAAAGAACAAACTGCCGGCGTCAAACATTCGTTCGGCGACATCCTTCGCCTGCTGCAATGTGACGGCGTCGATCAAATCGTTGTGGCGGTTCAGATAGTCGATTCCCAAACCGTAATACTGCATCCCCGCCAGATACGACGCCACCCCCCCGCTGGAGGTGAAAGTCAGCGGAAACGCGCCGGTCAGATAGGTTTTCGCGTCTTGCAGTTCCTGTTCATCGGGGCCGTTTCTCGCCATTTTGTCCCACTGTTCGCGGATGATTTCGATCGCGCCGGCCATTTTTGCGTTGTCCGACCCCAGCGATCCCGTCAGCATCGGTGCGGCTTTACCGACGGACAGCGACGTGCCGACGCTATAAGCCAATCCGCGCTTTTCGCGCACTTCGTTGAACAGGCGCGAAGCGAATCCGCCGCCGCCAAAGCTGTAGTTCACCAGCAGGGCGGCGTAAAAATCCGGATCGTTCCGCGCGATTCCCTTATGGCCGAACAAAGCGGCGCTTTGCGGCACGTCCATGGTTAAAATGTCGGTTCTGTCCGACAGTTCGGGAACGAACGGCGGCGTTTCGCGCACGCGGGATTTGGCGGGCAGGGCGGCGAAAGCCCTGTCCAGCAGCGGTTTCAGCTCTTCGGCCGATATGTTGCCGGCGACGCCGACGATCATGTTGTCGCGGGCGATCCGGTCGCGCACCCATCCGCGCAGATTGGCGCGCGTGATTGACCGGACGGACCGTTCGGTCGGCGTCATGCGGCCGTAGGGGTGTCCTTTGTAAACCAGCTTCGCCCACCGTTCGGCGGCGACGGCGTTCGGGTCGCCCTTGCGCGCTTTGATTCCGGCGTACATCTGTTCTTTCATCCGGCGGACGGTTTTGCGGTCGAAACGCGGCCGAGTCAGGGACAGGCGCAAAAGGTCGAATCCGTCCTCTTTGTTTTTGCGCAACGTTTCCATATCCGCCATAAAAAAGTCCGCGGTTGCTTCAAACGACAGGCCGATCGCCTTTTCAGATAGAATTTCGGTGAATTGTTCGGCCGGATAGCGTCCCGCGCCTTCGTCCAACAGAGAGGCTGCCAATGACGACAGCCCCGTCAGCCGCGCGGGGTCGGCGGCCTTGCCCCCTTTGAACAACACGGAAACGGCGATGACGGGAGTGGATTTTTCCTCGATCAGCCAAGCTTCGATTCCGCCGTCGGATACGACGCGCCGCACGTCCGGCGCACGAAAGACGGTCGGGGAAACGGCGGGCAGGGCGGGCGGCGGCATCTGTTTTTCGGCAGATGCTTTTTTGACGGTGATTTGTCCGGACGCCGCATTGGCGGGCGAAACGGCAACGATCAGGCAACAGCACAACAGGGCGATCAGTTTTTTCATGGCGCCTCCCGCGGCATCAGGTAAGTGGTGACGGACGCGGAGGCCAGCATGTCCGCATAGACTTCGCGCACATCCGCCAGCGTGACTTTTTCAATGTTCGCCGTCCAGTTTTTCAAATCCTCGACGTTCAATCCCAAAACGTAAAAAAGACCGACCAGATTGGCCGCCGTTTCGGGGTTGTCGTTCAAATATTCCAAATCGGCGACCAAGCGTTTTTTCGCTTTGTCCAAATCCTTTTGCGTCACGGATGCGGGGGCGGCGAAACGGTCGAGTTCACGTTCCAAATCGGACAGGGATTCGCCGTCGCGCGCCGTCAGGAAAAAGGAAAACGTCCCTTTGTCCAGCGCGAATCCGTCGTATCCGGTCGCGGCCGATTGCGCCGTTTTTTGACCGGCGACGAAGTGTTTGTACATCTTGCCCAGATGATACGTCCCCAGTATTTCGTTCAAAACGGCGTAGGCGTGCGCGCGTTCCCGCCCGTCGGACAGATAGGACGGGACGATGTAGGAACGGCGCAGGGAATACAGCTTCGCCTGCGGGTGGCGCATTTCCAGCTTTGATTTCAGCGGGGCGGGCGCGGGAAACAGCCGTTTGGCTACGGGCGTCCGGCTGGGGGCGATCGCACCGTAGTATTTTTCCGCCAGCGGTTTCAATTCGGCGGCGGAAATGTCGCCGGCGACGATCAGCACGGCGTTTTCGGGCGTGTAATGTTCCCGATAAAACCGTTGCGCGTCGTCCAATGTCAGGGTCGGCAGCTCTTTTTTCGTGCCGATGACGGGGCGGCCGTAGGGATGTTCGCCCCACAGCGCGGCGCGGCGGCGTTCGTCCAGAATACCGGCCGGATTGTTTTCCGTGCGCATCAGCCGCTCTTCTTTGACGACCTCCAGTTCCGGTTCAAAATCCTGCTGGGAAAAGCGCAGGTTTTTCATACGGTCGGATTCCAGAAACATCACCAGTTCCAGCCGATCGCGCGCAATGTTCTGGTAATACGCCGTATAGTCGTAGGACGTGAACGCGTTTTCCGTGCTGCCGTTTCGGGCGACGATCTTTGAAAACTCCCCGTCGGGGACGGCTGGCGTGCCTTTGAACATCATGTGTTCCAAAACGTGCGCGATGCCCGATTTTCCGGCGGGGTCGTCGATCGCTCCGGTCTTGTACCACACCATGTGGGTGACGACGGGCGCGCGGCGGTTTTCGATGACGACGACCTGCATCCCGTTGTCCAACGTGAACGTTTCCGCGTCGAAAACGGACGCCGCGGCGTCAAAAGCGGTCAGGCACAGGGCGGCCAAAAGGGCGGCGAAGCGCATCATTCTTCCATTTCCAGAGCGGTTTCAGGGACGGTTTCGGGGGCTGTTTCCGCTGCGGGGGTGGCGGGCTGTTCCGGCGTTTGCGCGGCGGGTTCGGGCGCGCGCAACAGGTAATCCGGCGGCAAAGCCAGACGGTTGTGCGTGACAAAACCCTCCGGATCGGGACCCCGCTTTTCATCCAGCGAGTAATAGTTGCCGCATCCGGTTAAAAACAGCAATGCAATCAGGCATAAGGTTTTCATATCGTTCATCCTTTATCGTTCTATCGGCAGGGCGGCGATTTCCGCCGTTCCGGCGACCTGCGCGTACCGGTCGGCGATGTTGGCCAACGCGGTTTCCTGCATCACGGCGGCGGAAACGACGCGCGTTCCGTCCCACGACATCACGTCGCACGACGCGGCCGCGTCCGCGGCAACAATGCACCTATACCCCAGCAATCGGGCGTCGTGCGCGGTGGCGGCGATCGCGGACGGCGTCGGGATTCCGGCGATGACCAGCGTGTCCGTCCCCGCCGTTTCCAACGCGGTGTGCAACCCCGACCCGCCGAACGCGCTGTCGGCGTATTTGGTTAAAACGGTGTCTTTTCCGTTCGGCAGCAAAGGCGGGTGAAAGGCCGTTCCGTCGCTGTCGGGGGCAAATACGGGGCTGGCGGGGCTTTTGGCTTGATGCCGGATGAAAAAAACGGGGATTTTGTTTTTATCCGCCCATTCTTTCAGCCGGACGGCCGACCGGATCGCGGCGTCCGCGTTCGCGGCGGGCAGCGTTCCGGTGAAATGCTCCGTTTGGAATCCGATCAGCAGCAACGCCGTTTTTTTGCGGTTCAGCCGCGTGACATCCGGCGTTCCGGACAGGCGGCGAAAAACGGTCGGCGCGGTTAAAGTCATTTTTTGTCTTCTCCTTTTTTCACGGGGTCGGACAACTTTTCGATCGGGGCGAAAAACAGATTCCAGATCAAAATGACGCCCGCGCCGATGCAAATGGCGGAATCGGCCGCGTTAAACGCCGGCCAGTGGTGCGCGCCGATGTGGAAATCCAGAAAATCGACGACGGCGCGGAAACGCACGCGGTCAATGACGTTGCCCAGCGCGCCGCCCAAAATCATGCCGAAACACAAAACCGTCGGCACGTTTTTTTCCGTGTACATCCAATGCGTTATGACGGCGCAGATCAGCAGCGCGACCGTCACCAACACCCACGGCATGGCGGGGTGGTTGGAATGGAACATGGAAAAGCTGACGCCTTTGTTCCACGCCAGAACAAAATTGAAAAAGGGCGCGATTTCGACGGGCGCGGCGTTGCGGGCGAAGTATGACAGCACGAAAGCTTTGCTGATCTGGTCGATCAACAACACGGTCAGGGCGCAGAGCAAACCTTTTTTCATTTTAAAATCCTTTTCACCGTTTCGACATCCGTTTGAATTTGCGTTTTCAATTGATCCAATGAATCGAACCGCACTTCGGGACGCAGGAAAGTTTTCAGCCGGACACGCAACCGTTTGCCGTACAGGTCGCCGTCGTAATCCAGAATGTGGGCTTCCAGCAAAACGCCTTGGCCGTTGACGGTCGGACGCGTGCCGATGTTGGCGACGGCCTTTTTTTCAACGCCGTCGATTTCCACCGTCGCGGCGTACACGCCGATTCGCGGCAAAATCGAATCGTTGGGTTTGATGTTGATCGTCGGAAAACCGATCGTCCGGCCGATTTCGGAACCGTGGACGACATATCCTTCGATTTCAAAGGGGTGTTCCATCAAACCGGCCGCGCGTTCGACCGCACCGTCGCGTAAAAACGACCGGATGCGCGAAGAAGAGATGATTTCGCCGTTTTGGTCGCGCAGTTTCGCAACGGCCGTTACGGGCAGTTCCGGATAGTTTTGACGCAGAAAGTCAACGTCGCCCTGCCTGTTTTTTCCGAAACTGTAATCTTCGCCGACGACGACGCGGGCGGCGTGCAGCCCGTTGATCAAAACGTCGCGGACGAATTCGTCGGCCGTCATGTCCGCGAACGCGCGGTTGAACGCGAACACGAAAAATCCGTCGATCGGCAAACGGCAGATCAACCGGACTTTGGAACGGATGGGGGTGATGCGGAACGTGCGGTCGCTGGGACGGAAAAATCCCCCCGGATGCGGTTCAAACGTCATCAGGACGACGGGGCGGTTTTCGGCGCGCGCGATTTTGACGGCGGTTTCGACGACAGCCTTGTGTCCCGTGTGGAAACCGTCGAAATTGCCGATCGCCACGACGGCGTGTTGAAAAGCGGCCGGCACTTTGCGCCATGAATGAAAGAATCTCATTTGAAAATAACGTCCCGAAATCGTATAATCCGCTTATTCTATTACATTGTGACGAAAGGTGAAAGATGTCATTCGTTCTGCCAACCGTGTTAGGGCACCGCGGCGCCCGATCCGTTAAAACCGAAAACACAATAGAAGCTTTTGCCTACGCTTGTCAATCGGGCGTTAGGTGGGTGGAATTGGACGCCATGCTGTCAAAGGATGGCGAGGTCGTCGTTTTTCACGACGAAACGCTGGATCGAATGTGTGAAAACAGGGAAAAGGGGCGGCTGGACGAACGCACGGCGGAACAGCTGCGATCCGTCACGCTGAAAAACGGCGCGAAGATTCCGACGCTGGCGCAGGTGTTGGACGTGCTGAACCGTTACAACGGATGCGTGAACATCGAAATCAAGCCGTCGCGGCCGGAATTGGCGCGCGAAACGGCGCGCAAGGTCTGGCAGGTCGTTCGCGACCGCCGGTTCGACGACCCCGACCGTCTGTTCTTTTCCAGCTTCACTTGGGACGCGCTGAAGGAAACGAAGGCGATCGCTCCGCATATCCGCCGCGGCGTTCTGGTCGAGGACGTTTCCGGCGATTGGCGGCCGGCCGCAAAAGAGGTCGAAGCCTATTCGATCAACTATGACGCGGATCTGCTGACCCCCGAACTGATTCGGGAAATCAAGGACGGCGGCTATCACCTGCTGGCCTACACGGTCAACGACGCGGAACGGGCGAAAAGCCTGCGCGCCCAAGGGGTGGAGGCGTTTTTCTGTGACGATCCCGTTTTTATGACCAAAGCGTTGGGGTGACGGAAAATGTCCATCGGTGTCTTTATTAAAAAGAAAACGGCGGTTATTGCATAAAAGGTTGGAATTGAAATGAGGATGCGCGGGACGATTTCGCCGACGCGGATCATTTGAATTTCAACGGGGCGGTCAAGCTGACCCGCCGGATTATGGATGCGCTTTAAACGTTCAATAAGTGCGTTTGAAAAATTCGACCGTTTCCCGCAGTCCGTCTTCCAACGCCGTTTGAGGGGTGAAACCTAAAACGGCGGCGGCTTTGGCATTGTCCAAAACACTGTGCTTGATATCGCCGGCGCGGGTGGGCGCGCGGTTCGGCGTCAGCGTGTAGGCCGTGTATTTTCCGATCAGCGAAAACAGTTTGTTGATGCTGGTGCGGGTGTTGGTGGACACGTTCAGCGTTTCATTTTTTCCGTCCGACAAAACGGCGCGGCAATTCATTTCCGCCACGTCCCCGACATACACGAAATCGCGCGTCTGTTCGCCGTCGCCGTGGATTTCCAACGGCAGGTTTTTGATCATTCTTTCAATGAAAATGGACACGACGCCCGCTTCGCCGTGCGGGTCTTGGCGCGGGCCGTAAACATTCGCGTAACGGAAAATGACGTGGTCGATTCCGGACAGTTTGACGTATTCCTCCATCGTGTGTTTGGACACGGCGTAGGGCGACAGAAAGCTGACGGGATGCTTTTCATCAACGGGCAGGTATTGCGGCGCGGCGTACAGGGCGGCGCTGGACGACACGACGATTTTTTTGACGCCGTGCTTTTTGCACAATTCGATCACGCGCACGGACGCCATTACGTTGTCGGACGCGTCGCGGACGGGGTCGGCGACGGAAACGGCGACGGACGCTTGCGCCGCCAGATGAATTACGGCGTCGAAATCGTGTTTTTCAAATACTTCGGCAATTCGCGGGTCGTTCAGGTCGAAACGGTAATAAACGGCGGCATCGTTTTTATAGGGCGGATCCCTGCGGTCGATAACGACGACATCGCATCCCTTGGCGATCAGTTTGTCCACCGTGTGCGATCCGATGAAACCCGCGCCGCCCGTGACCAGTATCCGCATTTTCCCGTCCTTTTGTTTTAAATTGACCTTTGGAACAAGTTACTCTAAAACGTAAAAAATAACAGCTATTTTTTTTCGCGTTCGCGGGGATGTTTTTATGAAAGTCATGATCGTCAAGGACAGGAACGTCCTGAATACAAAATTTCTGGCGCAGTTTGTCAATTCCCTGCATCGTGTCGGGTTCGACGTGACGGTGGTGTGTGATACCTATAAAAAACAGGGCAGCGGCGTCACGTTGGACGCGGGCGTGAAGTTCGTTAATTTGAACGCCAAAACGAAAAACCCGTTCTTGAATGTTTACCGTTTTTTGCGCGGCAAGCTGTTTCGGCCGGTCAAGCGGTTCAAAAAAGTCATCGCGGACGAAAAGCCCGACGTTATCATCTGCTATTTCATGGTCGATTTGGTGAACGTGCTGTACAAACAGGAACACAACGTTCCCGTGATCATGATGATGCACGGCTATCCGCCGGTGATGTTGGGGCATTTGATGAAGAAAAAGCCCTATATGCGCAAAATTTACCGCGATGTGATGGACAGGGCAGCGGCATTTCATGTTTTGATGAAATCCTACGAACCGACGATCGCGCAATTCTGCACCCCGAAACGCGTGGTGACGATTCCGAACGAGGTCGTGCAAATTCCGGCATCGGAACGCGCCGATCTGTCGATTGAAAAAAAGCGGATCATTTACGTCGCCCGCGTGGAAAAAGAGGGCAAACGCCACCATTTGCTGGTCGAGGCGTTCGGTCGTCTGTTCAGGGAATTTCCCGATTGGCGGCTGGAATTTTGGGGGATGCGGAAATATCCCGCCTATGAACGCGAGCTGATGGCTCTGGCGGCGAAATACGGGGCGGAAAACAACGTGTTCATCAAAGGATACCACCCCCGAATCCAAGAGGTTTACCGCGACGCCGACATTCACGCTTTCCCGTCCGCGCACGAAGGGTTTTCGCTGGCGTTGGCGGACGGCATGGCCTGCGGTCTGCCCAGCATCGGGTTCGCCGACGCGCCGTCGGTCAACGAATTGATCGTCAACGGACACAACGGTTTTTTGGCGGCGGATTTGGACGACTTTACGCAAAAACTCCGCACGTTGATGAGCGACAGGGATTTGCGGATCGAATTCGGGAAAAACGCCGCGGCGGACATGGTTGACTACGCCCCCGAAAAGGTCATAGAAATGTGGCGCAAGCTGATTGTCGAAACGGTGGAGGAACGCCGATGATACCCAAGAAAATCCATTACTGCTGGTTCGGCCCCGCCAAAAAGGGCGAGGTCGAAACAAAATGTATCGAAAGCTGGAAAAAAATCCTGCCCGATTACGAAATCCGCGAATGGAACGACGCCGATCTGGAACGCTTTGACAACCGGTATTTGAAACAGGCGGTCGCCGCGAAAAAATGGGCGTTCGTTTCCGACTATGTGCGTTTGCACGCTTTGGCGGCCGAAGGCGGCGTGTATTTCGACACGGACGAGGAAATCAGAAAGCCTTTGGACGATTTCATGAATCTCGATTTCTTTATCGGGTCGCAGAAATGCGGGTCGTGCCGCAGCATTTCACCCGCGCTGATCGGAACGGTGCCAAACAACCCGATCGTCAGGGATTTGTTGGCGGAATACGACGACATCGACTTTGTCAAACCCGACGGGACGTTCAATCTGACGACAAATCCGATGTATTTCGCCAAAGTGTTTAGGGAAAAATACGGGATCGACGACGTGTTCGTGACAAAAGACCGCGTGAAAATCATGGAAAACGCGTATATCTATCCGTATTATTATTTCTGCACCGACAACGCGGACGCCTATGCCGTGCATCATTACACGGGCAGTTGGAAACCGGATTGGAACGTCCGTGAAAAACTGTCGATTCCCGTCGGTTTCGGCCGTCGGCTGGTGATCCGGAAATACAAGAAAAATCGGGACGGCGCCGAAATGCCGTTCAACGACGGCGACAAGGTTTTGTTTTCCGTCAAAACATCCAAACGGTCGCGGCTTTTCCTGTTGTTGGCGAAAAAGAAATGAAAAAATACGTTTTCGACGTTTTGCGGGTGTTGTTCAGCTCTTTGATCATCCTGCTGTTTTTGATGTTGCCGGAAATCGTTTTCAGCTTCATCAATCCGAAACTGGCGGTGTGCGGCAATTTCGACAAGCTGGGGGCGGTGTTTTTGCTGGCGATCGCGCTGTCGCTGGTGAAAAATAAAACGTTCATCAAATGGTTTTTGATCGTTTTCGGCGTTTTCCAGCTGGTGCAGTTCAATTCCATGGCGTATTTCGGCGTCTATCTGACGCCGTACGCGATCGACTTCATCTTTTTGGAAACGGGCGACATTCTTACGGAAATCAAGGATGTGTGGTACAAATACCTGTGCGTCGTCGCTTTGGTCGGCGTGCCGTACTGGCTGTTGTGGATGGCGGTGTCGCGCGACATTTTGAACCGCGTGACATTCAAATACGGGTGGGTTTTGCCGATGCTGTACGTCGCGGCGTTTTTTTACCGCGCTTCGACGCCGAACGGCATTTTCCAGATGCTGTTCAAACAAACGTGTTTCGCGTCGTATAACACGGTCAACGCCTTTTCCGCCTATCTGGGCAACGTTTTGCCGAAAAAAATCATCGGTCATTCGCAAGAGGAAGCCTATCCCGATTACAAGCTGACGAATATTGAAAAGAACAAAAACGAACCCGTCAATGTCGTTTTCGTCGTCGGCGAATCGGTGAACGTCAACCATTTATCCCTGTTCGGGTACGATCGCCCGACAACGCCGCTGCTGGAATCCTACGCCGCGCAAGACCCGCGGTTCATTTATAAAAAAGCGTGGGCGGCGGGTGTCAACACGTTGATCGCGCTGCCGATGCTTTACAACATTCAGGTCAACCCGAAAAACTATCGCAAGCTGATCAAACGCGACAGCTATCTGATGAAAATGGCGCGGGAAAACGGTTTCAAAGTCACTTACATCGAAGCGCAAAATCCGTCTTTGTTCAAAAAGACGGCCGTCACCGATTATGACAAGTCTTTCATTTATTCCACTGACCGCTATGGCAAAAAGCTGAAAGGCGAAAGCGGTTTTCTGGACAAGGCGTTCAGTCATATCGACCTGAACGTCGGACGGAATTTCGTCGTCGTGCATAAACGCAACATTCATTCGCCCTATAACGACAACTATATGTACGAACCCGAAAAATACGAGGTTTTCAACGACCCGCAGACGGACGACCGCGTCAACGAATACGACAACGCCATGCGTTACGAAGATGTGCTGTTGATGAAAATCCTGAACTTCGCCCGTTCGTCAAAGCATAAAACGTATCTGTTTTATCTGTCCGACCATGGCGAAGCTTTGGGCAAAAACGGCGTTTGGGGGCACGGTCACCTGTCGCCGGAGGATTTGGAAATCCCGTTCATGTTCACGATGTTCAACGGAACGGACGACGGATTTACGGCGCGTTTGCGTGAAAAACAATGGCCGTGCGCCCATGATGTTTCGATGTGGGTGGCGGAAAAGCTGGGTTGGAAAGTCGAAGCGACGGGCGAGGATTTGAACGTCTGTCAGGTCAACGGCCGCGACACGATGGGACGCGCCGGCGTTTTGAAAATCATCAAAAACGCGGACGGGACGGCGGTTTTCAAGCTGGAAAAGTGAGCAAAACGTTGTCGGGCGGGGATGGAACGGAAGCAAAGTCGATGCGTGAAAGCAAACATCCCCTTGTCAGCGTGGTCATGCCCGTGTTCAACCATCCGCCGTACCGATTGCGCCGCGCCGTGCAAAGCATTTTGAATCAAACGTATCCCCGTTTTGAACTGATCGTCGCCGACGGCAATCCGACCGACGCCAATTTGAAAGTGATCAAGGAATTCGACGATCCCAGAATCGTCTATTTCAAGGCGAAAGGGTACATCGACTGCTTGAATCTGGGAATCCGAAAGGCGGCGGGGGCATATATCGCGCGTATGGATTCCGATGACATCTCTTTGCCGCAAAGGTTGGAGGAGCAAGTTCGCTTTTTGGAACAAAATCCGCGCGTCGGCCTGTGTTCGTGTCAGGCGGAAAGGTTCGGCGACGTTGAACCGTACATCACGGAATTTCCCGAAAACGTTGATTTCATCACCTGCGTCAAAACGGGCGGCGTCCTGCACCCCGCCATGATGTTCTGCCGTGAATTGAACATCAAATACGAACACATCAAACCGGTCGAGGATTGCCTGCTGTTTCGCCGGCTGCTGCTGGACGGGTGCGTCATTAAAAATCTGGACAAGGTTTTGTTTAAAAGTCGGGAGAACAAAACGTCGATTATGGAACGCCATCCGAAATTGATGGCGCGCTATTTGGCGAAAATCAATCTGGACGCGTTCGGCAGATTGCCCCGATTGAGGGGAATATTGAGCTTTTCGGAAGAGATATTTGAAAAGAAAAGGTTTTCAACCGCGGATTTTTCAAGCTTTTTCGCCTTTGTTCGGGAAATGAAAAAATCGGACGCGGCGGAGGGGCTTGATCCGCTGGCGATGTTCCGCCCTTATCTGAATTACATGGTTTCCCACTGTGAAAACAAACCCGCCGCGTGGTTCAAAATGCTGGCGTCCCGCGAATTTCGCGAAACCTGCAGACCCGCGCACGCGCTTCTGCGGCGGATTTTTTCCGTTCGCAACAAAAGGTCGCCCGACGGACGGAAAACAAAGGTCGTGACGATTTTATCCGTCGATATCGCCGTTAAAAAACTTTGAACGCCGAATTGTAAAAAAAGCTTTGCTTATTGCGTCGGGATTGCTTAAAGTCCAATCCAAAGGGTGCCGTGCGCCCGTTGTTTTCATGTTTTCAACCAAAGAGTATGACCATGCGTTTATCCCGTTATTTTATGCCGACCCTGAAAGAAAATCCGGTCGAAGCCCAAATCGTGTCCCATCGCCTGATGTTGCGCGCCGGCATGATCCGCCAAAGCAGCGCGGGCATTTACACTTGGCTGCCTTTGGGATTGCGCGTTTTGAAAAAGATCGAACAGATCGTGCGCGAGGAACAGGATCGCGCGGGGGCGCAGGAATTGCTGATGCCGACGTTGCAGCCGTCCGATTTGTGGAAAGACAGCGGCCGTTATGATGCCTACGGTCCCGAAATGCTGCGCGTGACCGACCGCCACGAACGCGTGTTGGTCTATGGGCCGACCGCCGAAGAGGTCATTAACGATCTGGCGCGCAACGAATTGAAAAGTTACAAGGAACTGCCCAAGATCCTGTATAACATCCAATGGAAATTCCGCGACGAGGTGCGCCCCCGTTTTGGCGTGATGCGCGGCCGCGAATTTTTGATGAAGGACGCCTATTCGTTCGACCTGAGCTATGAGGGCGCGAAACATTCCTATAACAAGATGTTCGTCGCTTATCTGCGCACGTTCGCGCGGTGCGGCGTTCACGCGATCCCGATGAAAGCGTCCACGGGGCCCATCGGCGGGGATTTGAGCCACGAATTCATCGTTTTGGCGGAAACGGGCGAAGAACAGGTCTATTGCGACAAAGCGTATCTGGATATGGAAATTCCGTCCGAAAACATTGACTATGATTCGGATTTGGAACCGCTGTACCAAAAATGGACATCGCTGTACGCCGCGACAGAGGAAAAATACGACGAAGCCGAAGCGAAAGCCGTCGGCGACAATTTGCTGAGCGCGCGCGGAATCGAAGTCGGGCAGGTGTTCTATTACGGCAAGAAATATTCCAACCCGATGAACGTCGCCGTCGCGGGCGAAGACGGCAAACCCGTTTTGATTGAGGGCGGATGCTACGGCATCGGCGTTTCCCGTTTGATGGGCGCGATTATCGAAGCGTCGCACGACGACAACGGCATCATCTGGCCGGAATCCGTCGCGCCGTTCAAAGTCGGGCTGGTCAACCTGACGGCGGGCAAGGCCGAAACGGACAAGGCGTGCGCCGAATTGTACGCGACGCTGCAAAAGGCTGGCGTCGAAGTGCTGTACGACGACCGCGACGAACGCGCGGGCGTGAAGTTTTCGACGATGGATCTGATCGGTCTGCCGTATCAGCTGATCGTCGGATCGCGCGGTCTGGCCAACGGCGTCGTCGAAATCAAAAACCGCAAAACCGGCGAACGCGTCGAAATGACGCCCGAAGCCGCCGTCGCGTTTTTGACGAAATGACGGTGGGACGATGATTTTTTCCGCTTTTGAACGAATGGTGGCTTTCCGCTATTTGCGGGCGCGGCGCAAAGAGGGATTCGTGTCCGTGATCGCGGCGTTTTCCTTTTTGGGAATCGTGCTGGGGGTGGCGACGCTGATCATCGTTATGGCGGTCATGAACGGTTTCAGGCAGGAGCTTTTGTCCCGCGTGCTGGGGCTGAACGGGCATCTGGGCGTTTACGCCGCGAACGGAACCGTTTTGAACAATTACGAATCCTTGGCGGAAAAGGCCGCGGCGATCAAAGGGGTCAAGCTGGTGATGCCTTTGATCGAAGGGCAGGTCATGGTCAGTTCCGTCCGCGGGGCGCAAGGGGCGATCGTGCGCGGCATCCGGCCAACCGATTTGGAAAAGAAAAACTTTCTGGCGGACAGCATCGTCGGCGGGTCGATCGAAAGTTTCGGCAATGCCGACACGGTGCTGATCGGCGACCGGCTGGCGCGTAAGCTGGGCGTTTACGTCGGCGAGGAAATCACCCTGATTTCCCCGAAAGGGACGGTGACGGCGTTCGGCAGCGTGCCGCGGATGCGTTCCTACACGGTCGGCGGAACGTTTTCCGTCGGGATGTACGAATACGATTCGGGATTCATTTTTATGCCGATGACCGCCGCGCAAAAATTTTTCAATATGGACGAAGCGGTCACGAATCTGGAGGTTTTCCTGAACCGCCACGATTTGGTTTCGACCGTTCAGCCGCAGGTCGCGGCGCGGTTGGGCGCGGGCGTGCGCGTTTACGACTGGCAACGGTCGAACGCCGCGTTTTTCAACGCGATTCAGGTCGAACGCAATGTGATGTTTTTGATTTTGACGCTGATCATTCTGGTCGCGTCGTTCAATATGATTTCCGGATTGATCATGCTGGTCAAGGACAAGGGGCGCGACATCGCCGTTTTGCGCACGATGGGCGCGACGCGCGGCATGATCATGCGTATTTTCTTTATGAGCGGGGCGTCGATCGGGTTTTTCGGCACGCTGTTCGGCGTGTTGTTCGGGTTGCTGTTTTGCGACAACATCGAAACGATCCGCCGTTTTCTGGAAAACCTGACGGGGACGGATCTGTTTGCGGCCGAAATCTATTTCCTGACGCAGTTGCCGGCGGAGGTTGATCCGGCCGAAGTGGTCGCCGTCGTGGTTATGGCTTTGTTCTTGTCGTTCGCGGCGACGATTTACCCGTCGTGGCGCGCGGCGCGACTGGATCCGGTGGAGGCTTTGCGCTATGAATGACCTGTTTGTCAATCAATCCTCCGTTCCCGTTTTGGTGTTGAAGGGCGTGCGCCGCCACTATGTGCAGGGCAAGGCGATCATTGACGTTCTGCGCGGTATCGACCTGTCCGTCGGGCAGGGCGAAATGATCGCGCTGGTCGGGCCGTCGGGCGCGGGGAAATCGACCCTGCTGCACGTCACCGGTTTGCTGGAAGCCCCCGACGAGGGCGAGGTGTTTTTAAACGGCGCGCCCAGTTCGGACATGGACGACAACACGCGCACGAAAATGCGGCGCGAATATCTGGGGTTCGTGTATCAAAACCACAACCTGCAGCCGGAATTTTCGGCGTTGGAAAACGTGATGATTCCGCAGATGATCGCGGGCATGAAAAAACGCGAAGCCGCCGAATACGCGGCGTTCCTGCTGGAAAAAATGGGGCTGAAAGACAGGATCAAACACCGTCCCGCCCAGCTGTCGGGCGGCGAGGCGCAGCGCGTCGCCATCGCGCGGGCTTTGGCCAACAAACCGCATATGCTGCTGGCGGACGAACCGACGGGCAACCTTGACCCGATGACGTCGGAATCCGTGTTTTCCGTGCTGGTGGACGTGGTGCGGGAAACGGGGCTGTCCGCTTTGATCGCGACGCACAATCCGGAATTGGCCGACCGCATGGATCGCAAAATCACGCTGCGCGACGGCCGGTTGGAAGAGCTGGACACGCTGGGGATGAGCGGGCGCATCGCCTTTAAACAACGCTTTGTCGAAGTGTAGCCCATGGCGGAGGAAGCGACAGCGGCGGCGGCTTTGCCTTTGGCGGAATTCGTGCATCTGCGGGTGCACACGGCCTATTCGCTGTTGGAAGGCGCGGTCAAAGTCAAAAAGCTGACGGGGCTGTGCGAAAAATACCGGATGCCCGCGGTGGCGATGACGGACACGAACAACCTGTTCGGCGCGTTTGAAATGTCCACCGAATGCGCGGCGCACGGCATCCAGCCGATCATCGGCGTGCAAACCAGCATCGACATCGGGTTGGAGGAAAAGCGGTTCACGGTCAAGGATCCGGACATCGCCCTGTCCGACATCGTTTTGCTGGCGCAGAACGAAGACGGGTACAACAACCTGCGTCTGCAATCCGAACAGATGTATATGTTCACGCCGACGGACGAAAAACCGCACGTTCCGTACGACAAGCTGAAACAGTATTCGGCGGGGCTGATCTGTCTGACGGGCGGGGTGAACGGGCCTGTCGGGAAATTGCTGCTGGCGGGAAAAACGGAAAAGGCCGAAGAGGCGTTGAAGCTGTTGAAACAGGCGTTTCCTGACCGGCTGTATATGGAAATTCAGCGTCACGGCACGGAAGAGGAAGCCAAAACGGAACAGGCTTTTCTGGATCTGGCGTACAAGCACAACGTGCCTTTGGTCGCGACGAACGAAGTCTATTTCATTGATTCCGATATGTTTGAAGCGCACGATGCCCTGTTGTGCATCAAGGAAAAAACGCACGTCATCGTCAACGACCGCCGTCGGCTGAATCCCGAATACTATTTCAAATCGCCCGAAGAGATGATCAAGCTGTTCGACGATTTGCCCGAAGCGGTCGAAAACACGATCAACATCGCCAAACGGTGCGGGTTTATGGTCGAATTCCAACCGCCCGCGCTGCCGATCTATCCCGATTGCGAACCGGTCGGCGACGACGTGGAAAAGGCGCGCGCGGAAATGTACGAAAAGATCCGCGGCTATCTGGCGGATGATCCGAAAACGGGCAAAACGGTGCAGGAACAGCTGGATTCCCGCACGCTGGGCGAATTGCAAGAGGCGATCACCGTTCAAAAACGCGCGCGCGAAGGGCTGGTCAAACGGTTGGAGGTGTACGTTTACACCCCCGGCATGACGGACGAGGAAAAAGAAAAGGTCGGCAAAAAATACTACGACCGTCTGGAATACGAACTGTCCGTCATCATTAAAATGAAATTTTCGGGATACTTCCTGATCGTTTCCGACTTTATCGGCTGGTCGAAAGCGCACGGCATCCCCGTCGGCCCCGGCCGCGGTTCGGGCGCGGGTTCCGTTGTGGCGTGGTCGCTGCGGATCACGGATTTGGATCCGCTGCATTTGAATTTGCTGTTTGAACGCTTTTTGAACCCCGAACGCGTGAATATGCCCGACTTCGATGTGGACTTTTGCCAGACCAGACGCGGCGAAACGATCGAATACGTCCGCGAAAAATACGGTCACGACCGCGTGGCGCAGATCATCACGTTCGGCCAGATGCAGGCTAAAGTCGTCATTCGCGATGTCGGCCGCGTGCTGCAAATGGACTTTGTCGCCGACAAACTGGCGCGCATGGTGCCGCCCGATCCGAAAATGACGCTGGCGAAAGCGTATGAAACCGAACCGGAATTCGCGCGGTGGCGCAAAACGGACGCGCAGGTCGATCACCTGCTGTCGCTGGCCGAAAAGCTGGAGGGGCTGTACCGCAACGCTTCGACCCACGCGGCGGGCGTCGTCGTCGGGCAGAAGCCGTTGAACCAGATCGTCCCCGTGTTCCGCGATTTCGGGGCGGGTTCCGAACTGCCCGTGACGCAGTACAATATGAAATTCGTCGAATCGACGGGGCTGATCAAATTCGACTTTCTGGGATTGAAGACCCTGACCGTCATCCAAGAGGCGGTCAACATGGTCAACACCCGTATGAAAGCCGAGGGAAAGCCGCCCGTCAACATTTCGGAAATAGATTTGGCGGACGCGGCGACGTTCGCTTTGTTGCAGCGCGCGGAAACGGACGGGGTGTTCCAGCTGGAAAGCGGCGGGATGCGCAAAGTGCTGCGCGATCTGGCGCCGACGACGTTCGAGGAAATCATCGCTGTCATTTCGCTGTACCGGCCGGGGCCCATGGACAACATCCCCAGCTACATCAACCGCAAACACGGCAGGGAAGCCCCCGACTATATGCACCCGATGCTGGAAGGAATCCTGAAAGAAACCTACGGGATCATGATCTATCAGGAACAGGTCATGCAGATCGCGCAGAAAATGGGCGGCTACACGATGGGCGGCGCGGACGGCCTGCGCAAGGTCATGGGGAAGAAGATCAAGGAAAAAATCCCCCTTGAACGTGAAAAGTTCGTCACGGGTTCCGTGAAAAACGGCATTGACAAGGCTTTGGCCGAATCCATTTTCGACCGCATGGCGAAATTCGCCGAATACGGGTTCAACAAATCCCACGCGGCGGCGTACGCGTTGGTGACGTACCAGACCGCGTATTTGAAAGCGCACTATCCCGTCGAATTCATGGCGGCGACCATGACGTACGATATGCAGAACACCGACAAGCTCGCTTTGTATAAAAAAGAGCTGGGGCGTTTGAAAATCAACCTGCTGCCGCCCGACATCAACAAGTCTTTCGTCCCGTTCGCGGTGGAAAACGGCGCGGTGCGCTACGCGCTGATGGCGGTCAAGGGATCGGGCGAAGCCCCCGCGCAGGCCGTCGTCGCCGAACGGTCGAAAAACGGGCCGTTCAAATCGGTGACGGATTTCATCCGGCGCATGGATTCGTCCAATCTGGACAAGAAAAGTCTGGAAGTGTGGATCAAATCCGGCACGTTCGACAGTCTGGAAAAAAACAGGGGGCTGCTGCACGCCAATCTGGATCTGCTGATGAAGCACGCGCGCGTCGCCGGCGAGGAAAAGAACAGCGCGCAGATCAGCCTGTTCGGGCAGGCGGCGGCCGAAGAAACCATCAAGCTGGAAAAAGCCCCCGGATGGTCGCCGGACGAAAAGCTGAAAATGGAATCGGCCGTGATCGGATTCTATCTGTCGGCGCATCCGCTGGACAGGTACGGAAAAAGTCTGGAACGCCTGCGCACGATGACGTATCAGGAAATCGTCCGCGCGGTGGCGCAGGCGGGAACCGTGCGCGCCAAAATGGCGGTGACGGTCACGTCGATGCGCGAACGGATCAGCAAAAAGGGGACGAAATACGCCTTTGTCGCGGCGTCGGACACGTCGGGCAGCTTTGAATTCGCCGTGTTTTCCGAAAGCTTGAACCGCTACAGGGATTTGTTGAAATCGGAAAAGCCGCTGTTGATCGCCGTGAACGCCGAAAAGGAAGAGGGCGGCGACGACCCACGCCTGATTTTGCAGCACGCCGACAATCTGGACGATGTCATATCGCAAACGGCGGGCGGGGTGATGATCGTGATTGATCAGGCCGCGGCCGTTGACGGGATCAAAGAGCAGGTCGCCGCGTTGAAACCGGGGCGCAGCCGGATACTGGTCGTCGCGCTGGCGGACAAATGGGAAGTGGAGATCGCTTGCGACAAAACGTACGCGCTGACGGCCGATTTTCTGGCCGCCGTTCCGAAAATCAAAGGGGTCGCGGAAGTGAGGGAACTGTAATGAGAATGACGGCTTTTACGGTGTTGGCTTTGAGCAAGCGCGCGATCGCGTTCGCTTTCGACCTTAAACGTTTGACGCGTTTGCTGGCGGTTCCCTGTCTGACCGTGTTCGCCCTGTTGCTGGCGGAATCGTTCTACCCGATGTTTTCGCTGGCGGAAACGGCCGAATTGCGGATGAACGTCCGTCCGTCCATGATCGTCGCCGTCGTTTTCATTTTGGCGTATCTGGTGCTGTCGCTGATGCTGCGGGTGCAGAAAACCGTCTTTTTCGGCGAAGAGGAGGGGACGCGGAAATTCTTTGTCCCGCTGCCGGATATGGCGTTGGCGGATTATTATCTGCAGGCCGTGCGCGTCGGGTTCGGCGCGCTGTGTCTGGCGGCGGTCGTGATCGGCGTTTTGACGGCGGTTCTGGCGATGCTGGAACCGTTGCCGGCGGTCGCGTCCGCGTATGCCGTGCTGGGCGTCGCGGCGTTGATGCCGTATTTTTCGATCCGGTTTTCGCTGTGCCTGCCGGCCGGAGTCGCCGGTGAAAAGATGAAGCTGCGCGACAGCTGGCGGAAAACGGCGCGCGTCGGTTCGCTGATCGCGTTGCTTTACGCGCTGTTCCTGTTGCTGCCTTTGGTCGGCGCGGCGGTGCTTTACCGGTTGGTTCCGTCGGTGACGGATCAGTACGCCGTCACCTACTTCGCCGCCAATTTTTTCGCACTCTGCTCGCTGTTGTTTTCAAGCGTCCTGCAAAGCGCGTTCGCCGCGTACCTGTATTCCGCCGTCAAATCGGACGAATGAACTCTTTTTTCATTTTATGTCTTGCAAAAAACGGGAAAACGGTTTAGAAACGACCGTGATTTCACACGCAGGTGTGGCGGCAACGGCGTTTGACGGCGTTTTCGCTCCGGTGTCGGGGAATGGTTCTCCGGCTCTTTTGCCTGCGGAGGTTTAACCGGAAAAGAGGAAAAATTATGGCTCTTCCCACATTCACAATGCGCCAGCTGATCGAAGCCGGCGTTCACTTCGGACACAATACGCGCCGCTGGAACCCGAAAATGAAACAGTACATTTTCGGCACGCGCGACAATGTTCACATCATTGATTTGCAGCAGACCGTTCCGATGCTGTACCGCGCCATGCAGGCCGTCCGCGACACGGCGGCGCAGGGCGGACGCATCCTGTTCGTCGGCACGAAAACGCAGGCGCAGCAGCCGGTGCGCGAAGCCGCGGAACGTTGCGGCCAGTACTATGTCAACCACCGTTGGCTGGGCGGCACGCTGACCAACTGGAAAACCGTTTCCCAGTCGATCCGCCGTTTGAAGGAAATCGACACGAAGCAGGAAAAAGGCGAATTTGAAGGCTTGACCAAAAAGGAAAAGCTGAACATTTCCCGCGAACGCGAAAAACTGGATCGTTCCTTGGGCGGTATCAAAGACATGGGCGGCCGTCCCGATTTGATTTTCGTCATTGACACGGTCAAAGAAAGTCTGGCTTTGCACGAAGCCCGCCGCTTGGGCATCCCCGTGATCGCGATCTGCGACACGAACTCCGATCCCGATGGCGTCGATTTTCCGATTCCGGGCAACGACGACGCCATTCGCGCGATCAATATGTACTGCGAACTGATTTCCGGTTCCGTTTTGGACGGCATTCAGGCTGAAATGGCCGCCGCCGGCGTCGATTTGGGCGCGCAGGAAAATGCCGTTGAAGAAGTCGAATCCGACGAAGACAAAGCCGACGCTTAAGGCTTGCCGGCATTGACGATGGCGGTGGCTTTGTTCTGCCGCCATTGTCGTATGAATTTACGAATCTTTCAGAAAGGAAAATAATCAAATGGCTGAAATTACCGCCGCCGCCGTAAAGGAACTGCGCGAAAAATCCGGCGCAGGCATGATGGATTGCAAAAAGGCTTTGACCGAAGCCAACGGTGACATTGAAAAGGCCGTTGACTGGCTGCGTGAAAAAGGGCTGGCCACCGCCGCCAAGAAAGCCGGCCGCGTCGCTTCGCAGGGTTTGGTCGCCATGAAAACCGACGGCAAGCAGGGCGTCGTTGTCGAAGTCAACTCTGAAACCGACTTCGTTTCCAAAAACGAATTGTTCCAGCAGTTTGTCGCCAAGGTCGCCGAAATCGCTTTGAACGGCGACGGCGACATCGAAACACTGAAAACGACGGCGTTCGCCGACGGCAAGGACGTTCAGGGCGCTTTGACCGACCTGATCGCCAAAATCGGTGAAAACATGAACCTGCGCCGCGTCGCCAAAGTCGCCGTCAACGACGGTGTGGTCGTCGGTTATATGCACGGCGCGATCGCCGACGGTTTGGGCAAAATCGGCACGCTGGTCGCTTTGGAATCGACGGGCGACAAAGCCGCTTTGGAAAAACTGGCCAAGAATTTGGCGATGCACGTCGCCGCGGCCGCTCCGGTCTGCTTGAACGTCGCCGACGTTCCCGCCGAAATGGAAGAGCGCGAAAAGAACGTCGTCGAAGCCCAGATCAAAGAGGAACAAGCTAAAACCGGTAAAACGAAGCCTGCCGAAATCATCGAAAAGATGGTCGTCGGCCGCATCCGCAAATTCCATGAAGAAGTCGTTTTGAACGAACAGTTCTTCATCATGGACGACAAGAAGAAAGTCAAAGACGTCGTCGCCGAAGCCGCCAAGGAAGTCGGCGCTCCGGTTGAATTGAAAGCCTACGTCCGTTTCGCTTTGGGCGAAGGCATCGAAAAGAAGCAGGAAGACTTCGCGGCCGAGGTCGCGGCTGCTGCCGGCAAGTGATTTATTTGATAAAGCGGCGGGGGAAATCAAAAGCTCCCGCCGTTTTTGTGTCAACAGCTGTGATGTGGCGGAAATGAAATACAAAAAAATCCTTTTGAAACTGTCCGGCGAAGGACTGATGGGCGAAAAAAGTTTCGGTTTGGACGAATCCATGCTGAACAATCTGGCGCAGGAAATCAAATTGGTGCATGACGCGGGCGTTCAAATCGCGCTGGTGATCGGCGGCGGAAACATTTTCCGCGGGCTGAAAGGTGCGGCGGGCGGCATGGATCGCGTGCGCGCCGACCATATGGGGATGTTGGCGACGGTGATCAATTCGCTGGCGATGCAGGACGCTTTGCAGCGCGCCGGCGTGCCCGCCCGTGTCGTGTCCGGCGTCGTGATGCCGACGATTTGCGAACCTTATGTCCAGCCCCGCGTTAAAAAGAAATTGGAAGAAGGCAATGTCGTCATCTTTGCCGCGGGGACGGGAAATCCCTTTTTTACCACGGATACGGGTGCGGCGTTGCGCGCGGCGGAAATGGGATGCGAAGCCATTTTCAAAGCCACGCAGGTGGATGGCGTTTATTCCGCCGATCCGAAAAAGGATAAAAACGCTGTACGATATGAAAAAGTCAGCTATGATGAAGTATTGGTTAAAAATTTACAGGTGATGGACGCGTCGGCGATCGCTTTGGCCAGAGATAACGACATTTCGATTGTCGTGTTTTCGATGCACGGTCAAAAAGCCCTGTACCGCGCTTTGGCGGGCGAGGGCGCTTTCACGGTCATATCCAACGCCGAATGACAGGAGAATGAAAAATGGCAGATTACAACGAAATACGGCAAGACACGCGCACGCGTATGGATAAAACGGTCGAATCCTTGAAAAAGGACTTTTCCGGTTTGCGCACGGGGCGCGCGTCCACGGCTTTGCTGGACGGCATCATGGTGGAAGCGTACGGCGCGGTGACGCCGTTGGCGCAGGTCGGAACGGTCAGCGTTCCCGAATCGCGTATGCTGTCCGTTCAGGTGTGGGACCGTTCTTTGGTCAAAGCCGTCGAAAAGGCGATCCGTTCGTCCGAATTGGGGCTGAACCCGATGAACGACGGCCAGCTGATCCGCATCCCCATTCCGCCGCTGAACGAGGAACGCCGCATTGAATTGACCAAAATCGCCGCCAAATACACGGAACAGGCGCGCGTCGCCGTGCGCAACATCCGCCGCGACGCGATGGACGCCGTCAAGAAAATGCAAAAGGACGGCGACATTTCCGAAGACGATCAGAAAAAATACGAAACCGAAATTCAGAACATGACCGACGCGACGATCAAGGCCATGGATGAAATGCTGAAAGTCAAAGATCAGGAAATCAAGCAGGTCTGATGAACGAAGCGCGTCAAATCCCCGCCCACGTCGCCGTCATCATGGACGGCAACGGCCGTTGGGCGAACAAACGGCATCTGCCGCGGACGGCCGGCCACCGCGCCGGCGCAAAGGTCGTGGAAAAGCTGCTGGACACCTGTCTGACGGCGGGGGTGCGCTATGTGACCCTGTTTTGCTTTTCGTCGGAAAACTGGAATCGGCCGGCGGATGAAATCAACGCCCTGTTTTCCATGTTGGACGACTATTTGCAAAGAGAGGTCGCGCCGTTCAGACAAAAGGGCGTCAATTTTTCGTTTGCGGGACGGACGCAGGCTCTGCCGGAAAAAACGCAGGGGCTGATGGCCGGTTTGGTGCGCGACAATTTGCCGCCGGAGCGGGAAAAACTGCGGCTGATCATGGCGTTGAGCTATGGCGGACGCGAAGAAATCGTCGATGCCGCCCGTCGTTTGGCGCAACGGGTGCAAAACGGCGAAACGACGCCGGATCAAATCGACGAAGCCGCTTTTCGCGGTGCGCTGTACCTGCCTGACGTACCTGATCCCGATCTGGTCATCCGCACCAGCGGCGAAAAGAGAATCAGCAATTTTCTGTTGTGGCAGTCCGCGTATTCCGAATTCGTTTTCTTGGACACCCTGTGGCCGGATTGCACCGAACGCGATTTTCGGGCGGCGTTGGACGAATATGCCGCCCGTCACCGTCGTTTCGGCAAAGTGTAAAGGAGTTTTTGATGTTAAAACAACGTATCTTGTCAGCCGTTTTGCTGCTTCCCCTGCCGGTTTTGGCGCTTTACTACGGTTCGCCGTGGTTTGAACTGCTGATCGCCGTTGCGCTGGCCGCGATGGGCTGGGAATGGGAAAAGCTGGTGCTGAAACGCTTTACCGCGCTGGGCATGGCGATCGCCGTGACGGGCGTGTGCTGCGTGTTCGTTTTGGACATCAACGCGTATGTCGCGTGGATTTTGCCCGCGCTGGCGACGATCGTCCTTTATTTCATCGTTAAAAAGGAAAACACGGAACATCAAAAGCTGTTCGCGTTCGGCATGGCCTATTCGGTTTATCCGATGGTCGCGTTGACGTTCATGCTGCAGAATTTCGGGTGGATTTGCACGCTGTGGCTGATCGGCACGGTGTGGGCGATGGACACGGGGGCGTATGCGTTCGGCAAAACGATCGGCGGCCCCAAGATGTGCCCGAAAATCAGCCCGAAAAAGACATGGGCGGGGCTGTTCGGCGGTATGCTGACATCGGCTTTGTGGGGATTGGCCTGCGCCAAGCTGGACGGATTGCAAAACGTCGGCGTCGTCATGGGCGTTTCCGCCGTTTTGGGCGCGGTGTCCCAAGGGGGCGATTTGTTTGAATCGTGGATCAAACGCTATCTGGGCGTCAAGGATTCGGGCAATCTGATCCCCGGACACGGCGGCATTTTCGACCGCACGGACGCTTTGCTGGCGGTCGCGCCGATCGTCGTCGTCATTTTGGCTTTGTGGCCGGAACTGGATTTCTGGGGGTAAGGGAAAATGGCTGAAAAGTCCGTTACGATTTTAGGTTCGACGGGGTCAATCGGCAAAAGCACGGTTGACATCATCCGCCGCTATCCGGACAAATACCGCGTCGTCGCTTTGACGGGGAACAAAAACATCGCGCTGTTGGCCGAACAGGCGAAAATGCTGCGCGCCGAAGTTGCCGTCACCGCGGACGAAAACAATTACGCGGCGTTGAAAGAGCTGCTGGCCGGAACGGGTACGCGCGTCGCGGCCGGCGCGGACGCCGTCGTTGACGCGGCGAAGCTGGACGCCGATTGGACGATGTCGTCGATCGTCGGGGCGGCGGGGTTGCTGCCGACGATGGAGGTTGTCAAACGCGGCAAAACGCTGGCTTTGGCGAACAAGGAAACGCTGGTTTGCGCGGGCGAAATCGTGATGAAAGCGGTCAAGGATTTCAAAACGACTTTGGTTCCCGTCGATTCCGAACACAGCGCGATTTTCCAGACGCTGGAGGAAAAACACCGCGACGCTTTCGACCGTATTCTGCTGACGGCGTCGGGCGGGCCTTTCCGCGAAAAGGATTTGGCGTTTATGGAAAAGGTCACGCCGGAACAGGCCGTCGCCCACCCGAATTGGAGCATGGGGGCGAAGATTTCCGTCGATTCCGCGACGATGATGAACAAAGGGCTGGAAATCATTGAAGCCTGCCACCTGTTCGCCGTAACGCCCGATCAGATCGAAGTTCTGGTTCATCCGCAGTCGATCGTTCACAGCGCCGTCGGGTACAAGGACGGTTCGGTTTTGGCGCACATGGGGATGCCCGATATGCGCACGCCGATCGCATACGCTCTGGCCTATCCGGAACGCATGGAATCGCCGACGGCGAAGCTGGATCTGACGAAGCTGTCGGGGCTGACGTTCTTCGCCCCCGATGAAACGCGCTTTCCCGCTTTGCGTTTGGCAAAGGAATGTCAGGCAAAAGGACAGACTGCGACGGCTGTCATGAATGCGGCGAACGAAGTCGCGGTCGGTGCTTTCCTGAACCGCGAAATCGGATTTTTGGATATCGCGCGCGTGGTTGAAAAGGTTGTCGAAACCTCCGATTTGCCGCCTGTCGCGACGATTAGGGACGTTGTCGCCGTTGACGCCGCCGCCCGTGAAGCGGCCGCGCGCTGTTTGAAAGGATGAAAGCTGTGTCTGCTTTTTTGACGGTTTTGTACCCCGTTTCCTTTTTGATCGTTTTGTCGCTGGTGGTCATCGTTCATGAATTCGGGCATTTTTTCGCCGCGCGTCTGAGCGGCGTGAAAGTGGACGAGTTCTCCCTCGGGTTCGGAAAGATTCTGTGGTCGCGTCAGGATAAAAAGGGGACGACGTGGAAAGTCTGCCTGATCCCGCTGGGCGGCTATGTCAAAATGTTCGGCGACGCCGACGCGGCCAGCGCGACGGCCGACGAATCCGCCAAGGAATTCACGGAGGAGGAAAAGAAAATTTCCTTCCCGCATCAGTCCCTGCCGGTCAAGGCGTTCATTTCCGTCGCCGGACCGGCGATGAATTATGTGTTCGCGATCGTTTTGCTGACGGTTTTCCTGTCGATTTTCGGCATGGTCGTCGTGCCGCCCGTCATTTCCGAAGTGGCCGAGGGATCGGCCGCGGAACAGGCGGGATTGATGAAAAACGACCGGTTCATCAGCATCAACGGCGATAAAATCGAGGAATTTTCCGACGTTCGCCGCCATGTCCAGCTGGACGGCGTTTTGAACATCGTCGTTTTGCGCGACGGGGCGGAAATCCCGTTGACGGCGCGGCTGTCCGCGGAAAAGGGCGGCGCGGTTCTGGGCGTGCAGGCGTTGATGGCCGCCGACCATTTCAAACCGCTGAACGTCGGGCAGGCTTTCGTCGAATCCGTCAAAGAGGCGTGGGAAACGACCGTTGACACTTTGATCGTGCTGAAACGCATCCTGTTGGGGCAGAGGTCGGCCGACGATATGCGCGGGCCGCTGGGCATCGCCGAAGCGTCGGGGGACGCCGCGCGCGGCGGCTTTGTCAGCTTCGCCCTGTTTTTGGTGCAGGTGTCGATCGGCATCGGGCTGGTCAACCTGCTGCCGGTTCCGGTGCTGGACGGCGGGCATCTGCTGTTTTACGCGGTGGAGGGCGTCATCCGCCGCCCGATCGGCGAAAAAACGCAGACGGTCGCTTTGAACATCGGGCTGGCGTTGCTGTTGTGTTTGTTGATCGTGACATCGTGGAATGATATCGTCCGCATATTCACGCGTTTGTTCCGTTAGGTGATTTGTTGAAAAAGCTGGTTGTTTTCTTCGCCGTTTTGCTTGCTTTCCCGTTTTGCGCCGCCGCGCGCGACGGGGAACGGGTGGACAGTATCGTCATCAACGGCGTCATGCGCATCGAACCCGAAACGGTTTTGGCCTATCTGGGGATTCACAAGGGCGATACCGTTTCCGGCGAACGGTTGGACAAAGGGTTGAAATCCCTGTTTGCAACGGGATTGTTCGCCGATGTCAACCTGTCCGCGGAAAACGGCGTTTTGACGGTCGATCTGGTTGAAAACCCGATTGTCAACCGCATTTCGTTTGAAGGAAATAAGAAGCTGAAAACAAATCAGCTGAAAGACGAGCTGTCGTTGAAAACGCGTTCGGTTTTTACACGGTCGAAAGCGCGCAGGGACGCGCAGCGGATTTTGGAGCTGTATAAACGCGTCGGCCGTTATTCCGCGCAGGTGGAACCCAAGGTTATTGAGCGGTCGCAGAACCGGTTGGACGTTGTTTTTGAAATCAACGAGGGCAAGCCCGCTTACATCCGCAAAATCGCTTTCATCGGCAACCGCGCGTTCGACGCCGAAACGCTGGAAGAGGAAATGCTGTCCAAGGAAAATCGGTGGTATCGGTGGTTCACGTCCATGGACACGTTCGACCCCGACCGTTTCGCCTACGACCGCGAATTGCTGCGCCGTTTTTATCTGCGCCACGGGTATATGGATTTCGCCGTCGCGTCCCATTCCGCCGAATTGTCGCCGGATCGCGAGGATTTCTACCTGACGCTGGTTTTGGACGAGGGGGAACGCTATAAAATCGGCGATGTCAAGGTCGAATCCGAATTGAAAGGGTTGGACGCCGGAACAGTCGCCGACGCCGTGTCCGTTCAATCGGGGGCGTGGTACAACAATATCAAGGTGGAAAACAGCGAAATCGCTTTGATCAACGCGGTCGGCGCCAAAGGATTCCCGTTCGTTGACGTGTCGTCCGAATTGAAAAGGCGCGACGGGGAAAAGATCGTTGATGTCGTTTTCACCATCAAAGAGGGACAGCATCTTTTTGTGGACGAAATTTCGATTACCGGCAACAGCCGGACGCAAGACCGCGTGATCCGCCGCGAATTCCGTTTCGCGGAAGGGGACGCTTACAGTCCCGCTAAAATCAAACGGTCGAAGCAGCGCATTGAAAACCTGAATTATTTCGACCGCGTGACCATGGATATCGAACCGATTGAAGGGACGCTGGATCGCGCGATTTTAAAAACGGACGTTTCGGAAAAATCGACCGGATCGCTGAAGCTGGGGGTCGGTTGGTCGTCGTACGACGGGCCGTTGGCCGAAGTTTCCGTTCAGGAAAACAATTTTCTGGGAACGGGGCGGCGCGTGGGCGCGTCCGCGTCGGTGGCGCAGGAAAAGACCTTGTTCGACATCAGCTTTGTCGAACCGTGGTTTTTGGATCGTGAGCTGTCGTTCGGCACGGACGTGTTCTATCTGACCCGCAACTATTCCGATCGCAGTTCCTATGATTCGGAAATGGCCGGCGCGTCGCTGTCGCTCAGCTGGAAATATTCCGAGGAATTGTCGCACACCGTTAAATACACGCTGCGTCAGGACAAAATCGTCGATGTCAGCCCGTCCGCGTCGATTTACGTCAAGGAACAGGAAGGGACGACAATCACGTCCATGGTCAGCCAGACGCTGTTTTGGGACTATTTGGACAACCGGTACAACCCGTCGGACGGGTATTACGTTTCCCTGTCAAACGATCTGGCCGGTTTCGGCGGCGATTCCAAATATTTACGCACGGATGTCAGTTCGTCCTATTACGTTCCGCTGTCGGATAAATGGGTTTTGGGGTGGAACGCGTCCGCGGGGTACATTTTCGGCATCGGGCAGGATGTCCGCCTGAACAACCGCTATTTTCTGGGCGGGGCGACCTTGCGCGGGTTTGAAGACGGCGGCGTCACGGCACGATCGAAGGACGGCAACGATTCTTTGGGCGGCGACTGGCAGGCGACCGCGGGGGTTCAGTTGATGTTCCCGCTGGGGCTGCCCAGCGAATTCGGCATGAGGGGAAAAATCTTCGCCGATTTCGGCATGATCGGCAAACCCGACAATTATGACGAATCTAAAATGTGGTATTCTTCCAAATTGCGTGGTAGCATCGGTATCGGTTTCGTGTGGTCGTCGCCTTTGGGGCCGATCAACATCGACTACGCGCGGCCGGTTTTGAAAGAACGTTTTGATGAAACGGAATATTTCCGTTTGAACTTTGGATGGGGATTTTAAAATGAAAAAAGTTGTATGCCTTTCAATCGCTTTGGCCTGCCTGATGACGGCCAATCCCGCGGCCGCGGAAAAAACGGGTTATGTCAACGACCGTGTTTTGGCGCAAAAATCGACCGCTTTGCAGGGGCTGCAGATGCAGCGGGAGAGAATCGCCGCCGTTTTGAAATCCGACGTGGAAAACGAAGCCAGAAAGATTTTTGAAAAGAAACAAAAGCTGGAAGAGGAAAGCGCGAAAATGTCCAGAACCGATCTGGCCAAGCGTTTGGACGAAATCGACAAGGAAGAACAGGATTTGAAAGCGCGCGCGCAGGCCGCCGCCGTCGAATTGCAGAAAAATTTCTTGGACGCCGTCGTGTCCTATAAGGAAAAAGCCATTCAGCCCGTGATCAAAACGCTGGCCGACGAAAACGATTTCGACGCCGTTTTGGATGCGTCGAACGCTTTTTACATCGAAAAAGGGTTGGATGTCACGGATGAAGCCGTCGCCCGCGTCAACAAAAAAATGCCGAAGCTGGATCTGAAAAAAGTGACTTTGGCCAAATCGAAAAAATCCAAATAAGACGGGAGCTTTCCATGCCTGATAAACGCTTTTTTAAATTGGCCGGCCCGTTCACGCTGGAACAGCTGGCGCAAATCGGCGGGTGCGAAGTCGCCGATCCGGCCGACGCACAAAAGGAAATCCGCGATGTCAATTCCCTGCATGACGCGGGGGACGGCGAAATCAGCTTTCTTTTAAGCAAAAAATATATCGGCGATCTGGAAAAAACGCACGCGGCCGCCTGCATCGTGCATCCCGATTTCGCGGGTTCCGCGCCGGCGGGTACGGCTGTCCTGCTGTCCAAGGAACCGTACAAGTCCTATGGTTTGATCGCGGCGGCGTTCTATCCCGCCGAACGGGTCGAGGAAACCGTCGTCCATCCGCGCGCGTGTGTCGCGGAAACGGCCGTCATCGGCGCGGGATCGCGCATTGACGCGGGTGCTGTCGTCGGTGAAAACGTGACGTTGGGCAAAAACTGTCACGTCTGTCCGAACGCCGTCATCGGCGACAACGTCGTGTTTGGCGACGATTGCATCATCGGCGCGAACGCGTCGGTGCAATACGCCATGGCGGGCAACAAGGTTTACATTTACCCCGGCGCGCGCATCGGTCAGGACGGTTTCGGATTTTTCATGAGTCCGAAAGGCCACACCAAAATTCCGCAGCTGGGGCGCGTCATTATCGGCAACGACGTTGAAATCGGCGCGAATACCTGCATCGACCGCGGCGCGCTGGGCGACACGGTGATCGGCGACGGCACGCGCATGGACAACCTGATCCAGTTCGGGCACAACGTCCAGACGGGCAAATGCTGCGTCGTCGTGTCGCAGGTCGGCGTCGCGGGCAGCACGAAGCTGGGCGATTTCGTCGTTCTGGCGGGGCAGGCGGGCATCGCCGGTCATTTGAACGTCGGCAGCGGGGCGCAGATCGCCGCGCAATCCGGTGTGACGCGCGATGTCGGGCCGATGGAGTGTCTGATGGGCACGCCGGCCATTCCTATCAAAGAATTCATGCGTCATTTCGCGACATTGAAAAAAATCACCAAACGCTGAGAGAGTAGATAAAATGGAAGAAAACATTGTCAGAGAAATCGGTATTAACGAAATTTTGAAACTGATCCCCCACCGCTATCCGTTCCTGCTGGTTGACAAGGTGTCGATCGTCAAAGAGGGCGAAGAAGGCATCGGATTGAAAAACATCACGATGAACGAACCGCAGTTCACGGGGCATTTTCCGGAAAATCCCGTTATGCCGGGGGTTTTGATGATCGAAGCCATGGCGCAGACCGCGGCCGTGACCGTCATGTCCGCGCAAGAGGCGGGGGCGAAGAAAGGCGTTTTCTTCATGAGCGTCGAATCGGCCAAATTCCGCAAACCCGTTTTGCCCGGCGACCAGCTGAAAATGCACGTCGTCAAGGAATTGGCGCGCCGCAACGTCTATCGTTTCCGCGCCGAAGCGACCGTCAACGGCGCTTTGCACGCCGAAGCGACTTTCACGGCCATGATTTTTGACGAAAAGAAAGACTGAGCATGACGAACATTCATTCCACGGCAATCATCGAAGACGGCGCGAAAATCGGCAACGATGTCGAAATCGGCCCTTATTGCGTCGTCGGTTCGCAGGTCGAATTGAAAGACGGCGTCAAGCTGGTGTCCCATGTCTGGGTCGGCGGCGACACGACGGTCGGCGAAAACACGGAAATCCGTCCGTTCGCGGCGATCGGCGGCAAAAACCAAGACCTGAAAGACAAGGATAAAAAGGGCAAGCTGATCATCGGCAAAAACAATTCGATCCGCGAATACGCGACGATGCAGCCGGGGTCGCCCGACGGCGGAAACGTCACGGTCGTCGGCGACAACGGGTTGTTCATGATCGGCACGCACATCGCGCACGACTGCCACGTCGGCAACAACGTGATCATGTCGAACAACGCGACGCTGGCCGGACACGTCAAGGTCGGCAACAACGTCATCATCGGCGGGTTGTCCGCGGTGCACCAGTTTTCACGCATCGGGTCGCACGCGATGGTCGGCGGGATGTGCGGCATCACGCGCGATGTCATTCCGTTTTCGCTGATTTCGTTCGGCAATCTGGAGGGCGTCAACATCGTCGGATTGAAACGCCGCGGCTTTTCGCTGCAGACGATCAACAACCTGCGCTTGGCCGTTTCCGAAATCTTCAAAGGCGAAGGGACGTTGTCCGACCGCGTAGCTAAGGTCGCGGAAACCTACGCCGATTGCGAACCCGTTCAGGAAATCGTCGCGTTCATGCAAACGGATTACAAGCGCGGCTTTATGCAGCCGAAAGCGACTATAGCGGAATAGCATGGCGGAAAAGCTGGGAATTATCGCGGGGGGCGGTTCTTTGCCAAAGCAGCTGGTCGATCGCTGCAAAGGCGAAGGCCGCCCTTTCGCTTTGGTGCGTCTGGACGGGTTCGCGTCGCCCGAAACGGCGGCGGAACCGGATTGCCTGACGATCCGTCTGGGCGAAGCGGGCAGGGCGGTTTCCTATTTCAAGGAAAACGGCGTCAAGGAAATCGTGATGATCGGTTTCGTCAAACGCCCGTCGCTGTTCCAACTGCGCCCCGATTGGTGGACGGCGAAATTTCTGGCTAAAATCGGGTTCAAGGCGTTCGGCGACGACAACCTGTTGTCGTCCGTCATCAAACAAATTGAATCCGAGGGCTTTAAAATCGTCGGTGTGCATGAAATTATGGGGGATGTTCTGGCACCCGAAGGCGTGTTCGGCAAAGTTCAGCCCGACGCGCAGGCTTTGGACGACATCGCGCACGGCGTGAAAATCGCGCTGGGGCTGGGGGCGTTGGATGTCGGTCAGTCCGTCGTCGTCCAGCAGGGGATCGTTTTGGGCGTCGAAGCCGTCGAAGGCACGGACGCGCTGATCAAGCGGTGCAAGGATTTGGCGCGCGCCGGAGTTGGCGGCGTTCTGGTGAAAACCAAAAAGCCGCAGCAGGAACAGCGCGCCGATTTGCCGACGATCGGCGTTCAAACGGTCGTCAACGCCCATGAATCCGGATTGCGCGGCATCGCGGTGCAGGCGGGGAAAACGTTGATCGCCGACCGCGCCGCCGTCACGGCGAAAGCGGACGAGCTGGGGCTTTTTATTACGGGGGTGAAGATACCATGACGCGGACGGACGATGAATTGCTGGTGTATTTGATTGCGGGCGAACCGTCGGGCGATTTGCTGGCGTCGCGGCTGATGCGGGCGTTGCGTGAAAAAACGGGCGGCAAAATCCGCTTTGCCGGCGTCGGCGGTGAAACAATGATCGAAAACGGGTTTGAAAGCCTGTTCGATTCGTCCGAATTGGCGGTCATGGGGCTGGCGGAGGTCGTTCCATCCATTCCGCGCATTATGGCGCGCATCCGCCAGACGGTGGACGATATCGTCGAAAAACGCCCCGATGTCGTCGTGACCGTTGACAGCTGGAGTTTTTGCGCCCGCGTGAACAAGGGACTGCGTTCCCTGCGTACGGGCGTCCCTCAAATCCATTACGTCGCGCCGCAGGTCTGGGCGTGGAAAAAAGGGCGCGCGAAAACGTGCGGGCGGTATATCGACCGGTTGATGGCTTTGTTGCCGAACGAAGCGAAATACTTTACGCCCTACGGTTTGAAAGTCGATTTCGTCGGCCACCCCGTTGTCGAGGGGGGCGCGGCCAAAGGCGACGGCAAGGCTTTCCGCAAACGGAACGATATTCCCGAAACTGCGAAGCTGTTGTGCGTTCTGCCGGGGTCGCGGCGGTCGGAAACAAAATACCTGCTTCCCGTGTTCAAGGATGTCGTTGCGGCGTTGAAAACAAAATACACCGATATGCAAATCGTCGTTCCGACGGTCGTGACGGTGGAACAGACGGTGCGGCAGGCGGTCGCGGATTGGCCGCTGCCCGTTCATGTCGTGACGGGCGAGGCGAACAGGTACGATGCCTTCGCGGCGTGCGACGCGGCTTTGGCGGCGTCGGGGACGGTCGCGTTGGAACTGGCGATGGCAAAAGTGCCGTACATGATCGCCTATAAAATGAATCCGGTGTCGTCTTTTCTGGCGCGGAAGTTGGTTTCCGGCCGATTTGCGAATCTGGTCAACATTTTGGCGGATCGGGAAATCGTCAAGGAATGTTTGTTGGAGGACTGCACCGTTCAAAACCTGAGCGCGGAAATCGAACGGTTGCTGGACGACAAAGCCCACCGCGACGCCGAAGTGAACGACGCTTTCGGCGTGTTGAAAATGCTGGGCGCGGACGATCCCGTCACCCCCAGCCAAAAAGCGGCGGACGTCGTTTTAAGCGTCGCCGCGGAACACAGGGCGAAAAAAGGTTAAAGCCGTTTCAAAACGTCGGGCAGTTCGCCGAAATCGTCTATCAGGGCATCGGGTTTGATTTCGTCGAACGGGACGTGCGAATAGCCGTAGGTCAGCAGAACGACGGGAAATCCGGCGTTTCGCGCGGCGTCGGCGTCGGCTTCGCTGTCGCCGACCATGATGGCCGAATCGTTTGTTCCGCCCATGCGTTTGACGGCTTCCCACAGCGGTTCGGGGCGCGGTTTGCGCACGGGCAGGGCGTCGGCGTCCAAAACAACGTCGAAATATTTTTCCAAATCCAGCTTTTTCAAAATGGCGAGAGTCGGTTCATGCGGTTTGTTCGTGCAGACCGCCAACTTGAACCCGTCCGTTTTCAACCTTTCCAGTGTTTCGGGGACGCGCGGAAAAGCGTAAGTCAAGCTCATTTCCGCGTCGGCGTATTGGCTCACCCACGCGGCCAGCAACGCCGGCATTTCGGATTCGCCGACCGCTTCGCCCGTCAGTTTGTACGCCCCGCGCAACATCATCGCCGCGCCGTTGCCGATAATCGACACGGTTTCGGATTCGGTCAGCGCGCGCCGTCCGTGTTTGTTTAAAAACAGGCTGATTTCGCGGCACAAATCGGGAACGCTGTCGATCAGCGTGCCGTCCAGATCGAAAATCACATATTTTTTTACCATTGTTTAAACTTCCGTAACAAACTGTCGCCATAATTTATTTCAACTTTTGTTCCGACTATGTCACATTGTCGGTAAAATTACAAACAAAGGATAGGCTTTCGATGTCTGAAAACAAAGTTTGCGCCGTCGTTTTGGCGGCGGGTCAGGGAACGCGGATGAAATCCGCCCTGCCCAAAGTCCTGCACAAAATCGCGGGGCGTCCGATGGTGTGCCATTTGCTGGCGACGGTGGACGAATTGAACGCCGAAAAGGCGGTCGTCGTCGTCGGGCCGAATATGGAGCAGGTCGCCGAAACGGTCGCGCCGCACGCGGTCGCGGTGCAACGTAAGCAGCAGGGGACGGGCGACGCGGTCAAGGCGGCGCGCGAACATCTGGCCGGTTTCAAGGGCAGCGTTCTGGTGCTGTACGGCGACACGCCGCTGGTGAAACGGGAAACGTTGGAGGAAATGATCCGTCTGCGCGAAAACGGCGCGGCGGTCGTCGTGCTGGGGTTTGAACCCGCCGATCCTGCCCGTTACGGGCGTTTGATCGTCAAAGACGGCGAATTGGAACGTATTGTGGAATACAAGGACGCGACCGAATCCGAACGCGCCGTCCGCCTGTGCAATTCGGGCGTGATGTGTCTGGACGGCGAACGGCTGGAAAGGTGGCTGGATCGCTTGACGAACGACAACGCGGCGGGGGAATACTACCTGACCGATTTGGTCGCCATGGCGCGCGCGGACGGATGCAAGGCCGCCGCGATCAAATGCGACGAGGAAGAGGTCGCGGGGGCGAATTCCCGTGCCGATCTGGCGATGATCGAAAAAATCGCCCAGCGCCGCCTGCGTGAAAAGTTTTTGGCGCAGGGCGTGACGATGACCGATCCGGACACCGTGTGGTTTTCCTACGACACCGTGCTGGGCAAGGATATTACGATCGAACCGTCCGTGATTTTTGAAACGGGATGTGTGGTCGAAGACGACGTTGAAATCAAAGGCTTCTGCCATTTCGAGGGAACGCGTATCCGCAAAGGCGCGAAAGTCGGGCCGTTCGCCCGCCTGCGTCCCGAATCCGACATCGGCGAAAACTGCCACATCGGCGATTTCGTCGAAATTAAAAAATCCGTGATCGAATCGGGGGCGAAAGTCAACCACCTGTCCTATATCGGCGACGCCCGCGTCGGGGCGAAAACCAACATCGGGGCGGGGACGATCACCTGCAACTACGACGGTTATTTCAAATCAAAAACGGACATCGGCGCGGGGGCGTTCATCGGGTCGAACACGATCATCGTCGCGCCGTGCAAAATCGGCGACGGCGCGCTGACCGCCGCGGGATCGGTGATCACCAAGGACGTTGAATCGAACGCGATGGCGGTCGCCCGCGGCAAACAGACGGCTTTGTCCGGATGGGCGGAAAAGTTCCGCGAACAGAAAAAAGCTTTAAAAGACAAACTTTCAAAAAAAGGATAAGAAATCATGTGCGGCATTGTCGGTATCATTTCCAACAGACAGGTGACACCCCTTTTGATCGACGGATTGAAACGTCTGGAATACCGCGGCTATGATTCCGCGGGCGTGGCGACGTTGGTTGACGGCAAAATCGAACGGCGCAGAGCCAAAGGCAAGATCGTCAATCTGGAAAAGAAAATCGCCGAAAACCCGTTGACGGGGACGATCGGGATCGGACACACCCGCTGGGCGACGCACGGCGTTCCGAACGAAACGAACGCGCATCCGCACGCGACGAAATATGTCGCTGTCGTGCATAACGGCATTATCGAAAACTATCGCGAATTGCGCGACGAACTGAAAGAATTGGGACACGTTTTTGAAAGCGAAACCGATACCGAAGTCGTCGTCCACCTGATTTCCCAGAAAATCGAAGAGGGGCTGGATCCGCAAACGGCGGTCGCGCAGTCGCTGAAACGGCTGAACGGCGCGTTCGCTCTGGCGATCATTTTCGCGGGGCGCGAAGACATCCTGATCGGCGCACGCAAAGGTGCGCCTTTGGCGGTCGGGTTCGGCGACGGCGAGATGTTTCTCGGCTCCGACGCTTTGGCTTTGGCGTCGCTGACGCAGAAAATCATGTATCTGGAGGACGGTGACTGGGCGGTTTTGACGCACACGTCCGCGACGGTCTATGACGAAAACGGCAAAGAGGTTTCGCGTCCGGTTGAACAATCCTCGACTTCCGGCGCGATGATCGGCAAAGGCGGATACCGTCACTTTATGCTGAAAGAAATTTACGAACAGCCGCAGGTGATCGGCGACACGCTGAACACGATGATCAATCAGGACATGGACACGATCACTTTGCCGAACGTGCCGTTTGATTTAAAGGATGTGACCCGTTTGACGATCGTCGCGTGCGGCACGTCCTATTACGCGGGGCTGGTCGGCAAATACTGGATCGAAGCGATCGCCCGCGTTCCCGTCGATATTGATGTCGCGTCCGAATTCAGGTACCGTTCGCCGGTCATGGAAAAGGGCGGCGTTTCCCTGTTTATTTCCCAATCGGGCGAAACGGCGGACACGTTGGCTGCTTTGCGTTATTGCAAGGAACAGGGGCAGAAAATCGTTTCGATCGTCAATGTTTCGGCCAGCACCATGGCGCGTGAATCCGATTGCGTGTTGAAAACGCTGGCGGGGCCGGAAATCGGCGTCGCTTCGACCAAGGCGTTTACGACCCAGCTGACGTTGCTGGCGTGTTTCGCGATCGCTTTGGGGCGCGCGAAAGGGACGCTGCCGCGTTCCGAGGAAAGCCGTTTGTCCCGCGCGTTGGTCGAAGTGCCGTCCCGCGCCGCCGAAGTGTTGAACAACGATCGGGCGATTGAAACGATCGCGCAGGATCTGATGGTTCCGGCGCGCGACGTGCTGTATTTGGGGCGCGGCAGCAGCTATCCAATCGCGTTGGAAGGCGCGCTGAAGCTGAAAGAAATCTCTTACATCCACGCCGAGGGATACGCCGCGGGCGAAATGAAGCACGGACCGATCGCTTTGATTGACGAGGATGTTCCCGTCGTGGTCGTCGCGCCGACGGACGATTTGTTCGACAAAACCGTTTCCAATATGCAGGAGGTTTTGGCGCGCGGCGGCAAGGTCGTGTTTTTCGGCGACAAACAGGGCGTCGAAGCGATCAAAGACCGTTCGGCGGCGTCCATCGCCCTGCCGGCCGTCGATCCGTTCGTCGCGCCGATCCTGTACGCCATTCCGGTGCAGCTGCTGGCCTATCACACGGCGGTTGCCAAAGGAACCGACGTTGACCAACCGCGCAATCTGGCCAAAAGCGTGACGGTCGAATGATGCTGCGCGCGAAAGCCGCCCGATTGTTTCGCCGGTTGAAAAAAAACGGGCGGCCGGTGCTGACGGTCGGTGTTCCGGCCGTCGCCGCGGCGGCTTTGCTGGCCGTTTTGCCGCTGTCCGTCATGTTTTCCGACGACGCGTCGTTCAAACCGTGCGGGCGGATGTTGACGCGGTGCGCGGACGACGGGGCGTCGTTGGGCGAAATGGCGGTGTGCGCGTACAAAACCGCGTGGTGCGACGCGGGCGTTTTGTGGGACAAGATGAACGGCAAAAAGTTTCCGGATCTGGAGGGACTGCCCATTGTTGACGAACAAGCGGACAAGGAGTTGTTTGAAAAGCTGACCGCCGACGATTTTCTGGAAAAGCGGTTTGAGGAGCTGGAGGCGGAACAATCCGGCGCAACGGACGCGATGCCTGATGCGGAACGGAAAGAATATATGGAACGGGCGCGGCGCGACAGGATCGCGTTTGAAAAATCGCAGGCCGAAAAGCGCGCGGCCGCGGCGGCGTCGGTCGCGGACGATGATTTAACTGGAAAACCGGCGCGATAAAGCCTATAAGAATGCAGGACTTTGAATAAAAGGTTGTCGCGATGGAAGAATGGCTCCCCGATTCATGGCGGTCGAAACCGGCGGTTCACCTGCCGGAATATCCCGATCAGGAACGTTTGCGCGCGGTTGAACGGAAATTGCGCAAATATCCGCCTTTGGTTTTTGCCGAAGAAGCCGCCCGTTTGAAAAAATCGCTGGGCGATGTCGCCAACGGCAGGGCTTTTTTGCTGCAGGGCGGCGATTGCGCCGAAAGCTTCGCCGATTTCGGGGCGGGAAACATCCGCGATATGTTCCGCATTTTGCTGCAAATGGCCGTCGTTTTGATGTTCGGCGCGTCGCGTCCCGTCGTCAAGGTCGGGCGTATGGCCGGCCAGTTCGCCAAGCCGCGGTCGTCCGCGTTTGAAACGGTCAACGGCGTGACTTTGCCGTCGTACAAGGGCGACAACATCAACGGAATCGAATTCACCCCGCAATCCCGCACGCCCGATCCGGAACGGATGTTGCAGGCGTATCATCACGCTTCGGCGACATTGAACCTGTTGCGCGCGTTTTCGCAGGGCGGGTTTGCCGATTTGAACAAGGTGCAGGAATGGAATTTGGGCTTTGTCGCCAATTCGTTGCAGGGCGAACAGTACCGCCGTTTCGCCGACCGGATCAGCGAAACGCTGAATTTTATGGCGGCGTGCGGCATATCGGCCGATTCCGTGCCGTTGGTGCGCGAAACACCGTTTTACACGTCGCACGAAGCGTTACTGTTGCCGTTTGAAGAGGCGATGACCCGCGTTGATACGTCGTCGGGCGATTGGTACGACTGTTCCGCCCATATGCTGTGGATCGGGGAACGGACGCGCGATCCGGACGGGGCGCACGTCGAATTCGCCCGCGGGGTCAACAATCCCGTCGGCGTCAAGGTCGGGCCGAAAACGCAGATCGACGATCTGCTGCGGCTGTGTGACATCTTGAATCCGCTGAACGAAGCGGGGCGGTTGACCTTTATCGTGCGCATGGGCGTGAACGCCATCGGCGAAAAGCTGCCGCCGCTGATCCGCGCCGTTGAAAAAGAGGGATACCGGATCGTTTGGTCGTGCGACCCGATGCACGCGAACACGCAAGTGGCGTCAAACGGCTATAAAACCCGCGATTTCCAAGCGATTTTGGCGGAGGTTAAAAACTTTTTCGCCGTGCATCAGGCCGAGGGGACGTACGCCGGCGGTCTGCATTTTGAAATGACCGGACAGGACGTGACCGAATGCGTCGGCGGTTCCCAAAAAATCACCGAGGAAAATCTGGCCGAGCATTACAGCACGCTGTGCGATCCGCGGCTGAACGCCAACCAATCGCTGGAACTGGCTTTTCTGGTTGCCGAAATTTTAAAGAAAAACGCCGCGGAACGGCCGTTCGCGCCCGCCGAATAAGGTTTGACGCGGCGGAAACGTCAGCGTAGCGGCGCGCGCAGGGGTTTGGGCTTTGACGCGCCGATTTGCGATTTCCAAAATCCCTCGCATCCTTTGATCCGTCCTTCGCTCAGCGGGGCGGCGCGCAGCAGGCGCAGGTTCTTTTTGCCGGAAAACGGGTCAATGGCGATGTTGCTGCCGCCGTTGAAACACCGGACGTATCCGTCGGGGACGGCGCGTTCGTGGCCGAACAGGCGGCGCGTTTCGTATTTCAACGGCGATTTCGCCGCGATGATGTTGTTGCGTCCGGACAGGTCGATGATGAATGTTTCGGGCAGCGTCCACCCCGCCACGCCGACAAAGTCCCATGCGAACAGGCGGTAGGCGTCCTTTTTGATGCGTTCGCCGTCGGCGCGCGCCGGAAACGTTTTCAGCAGCTCTTCGGTCAGAACCTTGTGTTCCCGCCAGCGCAGAGCGGCACCCTGATAGATCAGCCGTTTCTGCGCGTCATCCCATTGCTTGGCGAAAAAGGCGCGCCATCCGGCCTTTTGCGCGACGGGGCGGTATAAAAACGTCGTTTCCCGCCGCGTGTTCAAATCCTTGGTCAGCGACGTGTGCGCCGACGGGATCGCCGTTCCGACCAGCAGATAGGCGAAAACGACGATCAGCACCCCTTTGAACGAACCGCAAATGTTTTCGGTCAGCATTTTCACGCCGGCCAGCGCGAACAGCGGAATGAAAAATCCAAACGGCCGGTATTCCAACGTGTCCGCCCCGATGGCGAACAGATAGACGCCGGCATAGGCGACAAAGCTCAGGATCAGCAAAAACAGGACGGCGAAGCCCTTTTGCCGCCGGACGCCGAATTTGAACGCCGCCCACGGCAGGAAAAAGACCGCCCAGAAATACAGCGCGTATTCCAATACGAACGACAGCGCGTAATCCCGCCCGATCGCGGGGAAAAATCCGTTGAACAGGACGGAAACGGCGTTCGGCACAATGTCGCCGTACACTTTTTCCAACCAGCCGTAATACAACAGTGGCGTTCCTAGAACAACCAGTCCGGTCAGGCAAGAAAGTTTCAACCGGCCGGTGAACAGGAACGCGCACAGGAAAACCGCCGACGCCGGAACGAAAACGGCGCCGTCAAACCGGCACAACGCCAGCAAAACGGCCGAAACCGCCAGCCAAATCGGATTGCGCGTTTTATCCGATGTCGCTTCAAACGTCCACCACAACGCCAGAAAATTGAACAGCGCGGCTTCGGTGCCCGATGTCATAAACGCCAAAAATGTTTCGTTCGTCAGCAAAATCAGGCAGACGATCAAAAACAGGTAAAGGCTTTTGCGCTGGAAAACGGGCTGGACGGCCATGCGGCGGACAAACAGAAAACACATCCACACCTGCGCCAGCGAAAACAGGTTCGTCATCAAATTCGCGCTGTACGGCGGTTGGATGCCGATCAGCCACAATACGCGCAGCAGCGTCATCCACAAAATGCCGGTAAAGCCAGAAACGGGATCGAACGGCGGCGGGTTGAACGTGTACCCCCACCCTTTGACGGCGTTTGACACATACCGGAACGTGATGAACGCGTCGTCGGCCAGAAACGCGTAAAACGATCCGGCCGTGACAAAGACGGCGCTTAACAGGATGAAAAACACCGAAAAGCGGATTTTGTCCGTCTTCATCGTCCAATCGCGCAAATCCGTCGGCGTTTGCGTGAACAGGGGCTTTACCCCCAAAACGGCCGACCGCAAAGCGTGCTTTACGTCGTCGGCGCGGACGCTTTTCAATTTCGCGGTCAAGGCGGGGACGGCTCTTTTCAGCCGGAGCTTGACATCCGTCAGTTTCAGGCGGAGTTTGAAAAAGCGGTCGTTGAAGTTCATGGATGTTGTCCGTCGGCGTAAATGGTTTCGGGATACTTTTCCAGCAAAGACGCGTATTTTCCCAATCCCAGCATATCAATCAGCAGATCCCACGACCCCAGACATTCGGTGTCGTCACGGCAAACGTGCAGCAGGAACGACGACACGGGTTCGACCGATCCCAAAACGCCGCGCGCCGTCGTTTTGTTGGCGATGGCGACTTTCATATACGGATAGACGGTCGCCATGATCTGGACGGGATCCTGCGCGATCATGGCGTCGCCGGCCGTCGGCGTCAATCCGGCTTTGGGCAGAACGGTTTGCGACAATACGCGGGCGGACACGCGGTTGAAGAACGTTTTATAGGGAACGCCGGTCAACGCTTCAATCTTTTCGGGCGCGCTTTCCCGCGTCCAGCTGGCGATCATCCGGCGAACCAGATTGTGGTGTTTGTCCAGCGTTTCAAAACGCAGCCGGTGCAGTGCGTCGGCGTAATCGTACAGGTCGGGGTTCAGCTTTGCCGCCGTTGCGAAATCGGGCAGGCTGCCCGCGCCGCGCAAAGCGAGGACGGAACGGACGGCCGGTTTCGCCGGTGTGGCGGGCGCCGCTTTTTTCTGAACGGGGGCGGCAGCGGTCGCCGCGGCCGGTGTCGTCGGGTGCGGCGCTTTTTTGACAACCCGCGCGCGGGAGGGGGAGGAAAACATTCGCGTCGCGCGATAGGCGAGGGCGGAAAAGGTGTCGGGCTTGCAAATGTACAGCAGGCATAGCGCGATCGTGCCGACGGACAGGGCGATTTTGCCCAAACCGGCCAGACATCCGCTTGTGCTGGTGTCGATTTGCGGAACGGCGTGCAGGTGCAACGGCGATTTCGGCGGCAGATCGTCGCCGTCGTCGTCCTTTTCATATATCTTGTTCGGTTTGTGGTCGAACTTGTCTTCAAACGTTTTAATGTCGGACATCGGAATCCCGCAAAAGCCCCCTTTGTCGGCAGAATACCCTTTGTCGCGACAAAATCAAAGCAAAATCCGAACTTGTTGTCGGGCGGCCGGTCTGCTATCCTTTACGCGGCGTTGAAAACGATAAAGGTGTTTTGAAATGATTTTAGTGTTTGGTTCTTTGAACGCGGATTTCTTTCTGTCCATACCGGCTTTTCCGGCCGCGGGCGAAACCGTGCTGACCCCGTCCGCGGTGGTCAAGGCCGGCGGAAAGGGCGCGAATCAGGCCGCCGCCGCGGCCAAAGCAGGCGGCGTGGTCAAAATGGTCGGCGCCGTCGGCGCGGACGAGGTCGCCAAAGTGCCCGTGACGGCGTTAAAGGCGCTGGGCGTCGATTGTTCCGGAATGCAAACGTCGGACAAAGCGACCGGCATGGCGATGATCATGGTCGATAAAACGGGCGAAAACTCGATCGTCGTGGCCAGCGGCGCCAACGCGGATGTCAAGGCCGACGCCGTTTCGCCCGCTTTGCTGAACGAAAGCACCGTTTTGGTGATGCAAATGGAAACGCCGTGGGATGAAAACGCCAAGCTGCTGCGCCGCGCAAAGGCCGACGGGGCGAAAACCGTTTTGAACGTCGCGCCCGCCCGCCAAATTTCCGAATCGGATTTGAAGCTGGTTGATTACCTTGTTTTAAACGAGGGCGAGGCCGACGCCGTGTGTGCCGGGCTGTTCGGCGAAAGTGTCGGCGATGCGTCGGAAAAGGCGGCCGCCATCGCCGGAAAAACGGGCGGCGTCTGTTTGATCACGCTGGGGGCGAAAGGCGTCGCCGTCGCGCAAAACGGCCGGACGTTCACCGTTCCCGCCTTGCCGGTCGAACCGGTGGACACGACGGGGGCGGGAGACGCTTTCACGGGGATTTTCGCCGCGATGATCGACGCCGGAACGGATGTCTGTCGGGCGGTGCGCCACGCCGCCGCGGGGGCGGGGCTGGCCTGTTTGAAAATGGGGGCGCAGGAGGCTTTGCCGACGTTGAAGGAAATCGAAGCGCGGGTCGAAGAAATTCAAACGGTTTAAGGTTTTTTATGGCATTACGGGAAAAACCGTTATAGACTGATAAAAATTTATTTGAATTATAGAGGTTTTTTTCATGCTGATTGCGCAATTAAATCCCACCGCGGGCGATTTGGACGGCAACCTGAAACTGATTCACCATGCCGCCGAACAATGCCCGCATTGCAAAGGGGAAACGCTGGTTTTGCCCGCTTACGCCCTGACGGGCTGGCCGCTGGGCGATCTGGCCTTTTCCAAATCGTTCATGGCGCAGGTTCACAAAAAGCTGCCCGAACTGTACCACAACGAACGCGAGATTCTGACCGCCATTCCCGACGGCGCGGGCGGCGCGACCCCCGTTCTGGTCAACGCCAAAGGGGTGCATTACGGCAACCGTTTCACGATCACCGGGCTGACCGTCGCCGTTTCCGTCGGGTTTGAACCCGTCAACTGCGAAGGTGCGGACAAGCTGATCGTTTTGGACGCCAAGCCGTTCCGCACGGGAACCGTGACGGAAACGTTGGAACATTCCCGCACGTTTGCGAGTCGCATCCGGCTGCCGCTGGTCTATACCAACCTGATCGGCGCGAACGACAGCGCGGTTTTCCCCGGCGGTTCGTTCATGCTGGATCTGGACGGCGGTTTTATCGAATGTCTGCCGCTGTGGGAAGAGGGCGTCGCCGGTGTGGATGAAATCCGCTGGCCGTGGCCGGGGGAACCGGAAAATACATGGCGCGCGTTGACGACGGGCGTCGGCGATTACGTCCGTAAAAACGGGTTCAAGGGCGTCATTCTGGGGCTGTCCGGCGGTTTCGACAGCGCGTTGTGCGCCGCGATCGCCGTGGACGCGCTGGGCGCGGACAAAGTGCGCGCCGTCATGATGCCGTCCGAATACACGTCGCGCGAAAGTTTGGAGGACGCCGAGGCGGTCGCCAAAACGCTGGGCATCCGTTACGACATCGTGCCGATCGTCGAAACCGTCGCCGCGTTTCAAAAGACGCTGGCGCCGATGTTCAAAGGGCTTGACCCCGACACGACCGAGGAAAACCTGCAGGCGCGTTTGCGCGGCGTGACGTTGATGGCGTTGTCGAACAAATTCGGCGATTTGCTGTTATCCACGGGCAACAAATCCGAAACGGCCGTCGGGTATTCGACGCTGTACGGCGATATGTGCGGCGGATACGCCCCGATCAACGATTTGTATAAAACGGACGCTTACGCTTTGGCACGGTGGCGCAACGCCAATCACCCCGCGTGGATTAAAAACGACATCCGCCGGATCATGCCCGACCGTTTGATCACCAAAGCGCCGACCGCGGAACTGCGTCCCAATCAAAAGGACGAAGATTCCCTGCCGCCGTATGAAACGTTGGACGCCATTTTAAAAATGCTGATTGAAAATGACGCCGGTGTTGACGAAACCGTCGCGGCGGGGTATGACGAGGCGGTCGTTAAAAAAGTGTACGCTTTGTTGCACCACAGCGAATTCAAACGGTCGCAGGGCGCGTTGGGGGTGAAACTGTCCCCGCGTTCTTTTGACGGCGACTGGCACTATCCGATCACCAAGAAGGTTTGAAAAACGTGATTACTGTTCGTTTCGCCCCCAGTCCGACGGGGTATATGCACATCGGCAATTTGCGCACGGCGTTGCTGAATTGGCTGTTCGCTTTGAGCGCGAAAAAACGCACCGGCGAGGATTTCACATTCGTTTTGCGCATGGACGACACCGACACGGAACGTTCCAAGCCCGAATACGAACAGGCCGTGTATGAGGATATGCGCTGGCTGGGGATCCCTTGGGACAGGTTGGAACACCAATCGAAACGGCTGGATCGCTATAATCAGGTGCTGGAGGATTTCAAACGCCGCGGTTTGGTGTACGCGTGTTATGAAACGGCGGAAGAGTTGGAATACAAACGCCGCCGCCAGCGCGCGCGCGGGTTGCCGCCCGTATATGACCGCGCCGGATTGAAGCTGTCCGACGAAGACAGGGTGAAGCTGGAATCCGAGGGACGCCGCCCGCATTACCGGTTTAAACTGGAACACCGCGAAGTGTCGTGGGACGACATGGTGCGCGGGCATTGTTCGTACAACGGCGCGCATCTCAGCGACCCGATCATCGTGCGCGAAGACGGGACGTTCCCGTATATGCTGCCGTCCGTGATCGACGATTCGGATTTCGGCATCACGCACGTCATCCGCGGCGAAGACCATGTGACAAACACCGCCGTTCAGATTCAGATGTTCGAGGCTTTGGGCGCGAAACCGCCCGTGTTCGGGCATCCGCCTTTGCTGACGGGACGCGAGGGCAAGTTGTCCAAGCGTTTGGGGTCGCTGAGTTCCCGCGAATTGCGCGAACAGGGCATCGAACCGATGACGATCGCGTGCCTGCTGGCGCGTTTGGGGACGGCCGATCCCGTCGTCGTGTGCCACGAATGGGCGGAGCTGGCGGGGCATTTCGACCTGACCCGTTTCGGGCGCGCCCAGCCGCATTTCGACACCGAAGACCTGTTCAAACTGAACCCGCGCGTTGTGCGTTCCATGCCTTTGGACGCCGTGAACGCCCGTTTGCGCGACCGCGGCGAAAAAGAGATTTCGGCGGATTTCTGGGCGGCGGTCAGTCCGAACATTGATAAAATCGCGGACATCGCCGAATGGGAAAAAATCTGTTTTTCCGACGAGGAATTCGTTTTGCCGGCCGACGATCGCGCTTTTTGCCGTCGGGCGGCGGAATTGCTGCCGTCGGGCGACTTTGACGAAACGACGTTTCAGGCTTGGACGGCCGCCGTCAAGGAAGCGACGGGGCGCAAAGGCAGGGATCTGTTCCACCCGATCCGTCTGGCTTTGACGGGGCGCGAACAGGGACCCGAACTGAAAATGCTGCTGCCCGTATTGGGGCGCGAAAAAACATTGGCGCGTTTGCAAGGATAAAGAAAATGACCTTTACCGTATTCAACACTTTAACCCGTCAAAAGGAAGAATTCGTTCCGCTGGACGAAAACAATGTCAGAATGTACGTTTGCGGGCCGACCGTTTACGACCGCGCCCATATCGGCAACGCGCGTCCGATCATCGTTTTCGACACGCTGTACAGATTGCTGAAACACCTGTACCCGAAAGTCACCTATGTCCGCAACATCACGGACGTGGACGACAAAATCATCAAACGGTCGCAGGAAAGCGGCGAACCGATCGGCGTCATCACGGAAAAAACGTCGCGCTTTTTTCACGAGGACATCGCCGAACTGAACGCTTTGCCGCCCGATGTCGAACCGCGGGCGACGCAGCATATTCCCGAAATGATCGCGCTGGTGCAAAAATTGGTTGACAACGGTTACGCTTACGAAGCGCAGGGACACGTCCTGTTCAGCGTTTCAAAAATGAAAAACTACGGTTGTCTGTCGCACCGTTCCATGGACGAAATGATCGCGGGCGCGCGCGTCGAAGTCGCCCCGTACAAAAAAGAGCCGGCCGATTTCATTTTGTGGAAACCGTCCGACGACACCCAACCCGGATGGGACAGCCCGTGGGGACGCGGCCGCCCCGGATGGCATTTGGAATGTTCCGCGATGAGCAGCAAGTATCTGGGTGAAACGTTCGACATTCACGGCGGCGGTCAGGATCTGATCTTTCCGCACCATGAAAACGAAATCGCTCAGTCGTGTTGCGCTTTCGGGCACGATTTCTATGCCAAATACTGGATGCACAACGGGCATTTGATGGTCAACGGGGAAAAGATGTCCAAATCTTTGGGCAATTTCTTCACCATCCGCGAAATCCTCGACCAAGTGCCGGGGGAGGCGTTCCGTCTATATACGCTGGGGACGCATTACCACCAGCCGCTGAACTGGATGCCCGACGGGTTGAAACAGGCCAAGCAGGTGATGGATCGTTTCTACGCGGCGTTGCGTTCAACGCCCGCCGTCGATTTGACGGACGCGCGGCCGGACGACGAGCTGGTCGAAGCGTTGAAGGACGATTTGAACACGCCCAAGGCGATCGCCGTTCTTCATTCGCTGCTGTCCGCGCTGAACAAGGCGGACGACGCGGCCGGACAGGCGGAAATCAAAAAACGCCTGATCGCGTCGGCGCATATGCTGGGGCTGTTGTACAAGGATCCGGAGGAATGGTTCCGCGCGGGAACGGCCGCGGACGCACAGGGGTTGGGCGAAGCGGAGATCGAAGCGTTGATCAAAAAACGCGCGGACGCCCGCAAGGCCAAGGATTTCGCGACGGCCGACGCCGTGCGAAAGGAATTGGCCGACAAGGGCGTCGTGATCGAAGACACCCCCAACGGAACGCAGTGGAAAAGGGTTTGACGGCCGCCGCGTTCCGCCGGAACGCAAGGATTCGTCCGGAAAACGGCGATTGACACATATTTGTAACTATTCCTTTTTTCATAAAAGGAGTATTCTATAAGTAAGTTAGAAATTATCGGCGAGGGCGCAATGAACAAAACTCAATACAAATCAACAGGTTGTTTGGCGGCGGTTTCATTGGCGGTTGCGCTGGCGGCTTTTCCGGCGTCGGCGCAGTCTTTGCCGTCCGATCCTTGGGCTGCGCAGCAACAGGCGCAGCAGCAGCCGACGATCGCGAACGTGCAGACGGGCGCGAACACGGCGACGGTGGTTCAGGTGCAGCAGGTCGGTCCCGTCGTGTACGGTTCCCAACCGTATCAACCGACGTACAAAGGCGGCGACAAAAACATCTGGAACACGAAAATGCCGGAATTTACGGGCGAATTGACGACGTGGGGGACGGATTACGGCCAGCGCGCCACCGCGCCCGAAGTCAATATGCACAACATCCTGTCCATTACGGAGCATTTGCGGCGCATGGGGTACAAGATTCCGAAATCGTTTGAAAAACGCGTCAAGGCGGCGCCCGGCGGCGTGCGTAAACGCATTTTCAAAGCGATGAAGGAAATGGAACGTCAGGACGATCCGTTTTCAATGGGCGCGCGTTTCGCTTTGGAACAGTTCGAGGCCGAAACAGGGCTGTCGTATGAAAACCTGATCGGCAATTCGCTGGATCTGATGACGGCCAAATAAAACGCCGGAGAATTAAAAAAACGGGGAGGTTCAAAACCTTCCCGTTTTTCGTTGTCTTTCGCGGGACGCTTTTCACGCCGCGTCGAAAACCTGACGGCCGAGGAAAAACCAGATGTTCAAAAATCCGGCGAACGCGATCAGGCAGCCGTAAGGCGCCAGCAGGCAGGCGGCTTTGAAATTGATCGGTTTGAACGCGGCAAAGGTCGCGAACAGCAGCAACAGCGTGACAAGGATGACCGCCAGCGCGGTTCCGAACAGCTCCAGCCCGAAAAAGACGCCCAGCCACAACAGGCCGGTGACAAACTGCGCCCCGAACAACATGACGCCCAAATCGAACGTCAGTTTTTGCGGATGCCGCGCGATCAACACGAACGCCGCGCCCTGCGCCAGATAGGCGATCAGGCAGAATGCGTAAAAAACAGATGCCGACATCGGAAAATTCAGCGGATCGCCGGCGTATTGGATTCTCGGCCAACATTCGCCGGTCACAAAAGCGAACAGAACGGCGGCGGCCGCGCAGACCAAAAGTGTCAAAAGGGATTGCGGTTTGGAAAAATCTGAAAAGGAATCTGGCATTTTAACCTCCTGTCGAACATAATTCATTTATATGATACGCCGTTATCGCGCCTTGTTAAAGACGGGAAAAGAGATATAAGGCGCGCGGCGACACTTTTCTGTCGCAAAAAAAACGCGTTTGGGGTATATTGAAAATTACATTTTCCGACGGAGGTTCCGCAATGCGCTTTTTTCTGTTTTTCCTGATCGCCTGTCTGGCGAACGCGGCCGCGCCCGTTTATGCGGCCGAAAGCATTTCCGCCGCCGCCGACCGGATCGCGACGGCGCGCGATAAAAAAGAGGGGCTGGAAAAATTGAACGTCAAAGCCGGTGACAAAATTCAGGACATCGGTTCCCTGACGATCGAGGATTTTTTGGAGTTGCAGGCGGTTCCCGACGGAATGGACGCCGTGTCCGCCCAGACGCTGTACGACGCGGACAACCGGTTCGACTTTTTCCTGACGACGGAACAGGCATTGCAGGCGATCGCCGTCATGCGCGGCCAAGGGATCGAACTGCCTGCCGATTTGGAAAAGAATATCAAGCAAAATCCGGCGAACGCGTCGAAATTGATGGACGAGGCGTTTCAGAAAATCCCGCCCGCGAAAGTCGAAAGCAAAGAGGACATCGCCCGCGTGCGCCGTTCCGCGATCAAAGAGGCCGAAACGACGCTGGGGATACGGTTCAAGGATATTCTGGAAAATCAGAAACAGATGATGTCGCCGGCCGCGAAACAGAAAAAACGGGGAAGAATCGTCAAATGACAACCGCTGAACGGGGCGTGAAGCCCGTCTTTATTCTGGTGCGTCCGCAGTTGGCGGAAAACGTCGGGACGGCGGCGCGCGCGATGATGAATTGTTGCGTGGATGAAATGCGGCTGGTTGATCCGGACGAGGATCATCTGTGCGATCGCGCAATCGCGGCGTCTTCCGGTGCGGATGAAATTTTGCACAACGCCAAGGTTTTTTCGTGCGTGGCCGACGCCGTGGCCGATTTGCAAAAGGTTTACGCGACGACCGGACGGCCGCGCGATATGATCAAGCCCGTTCTGACGGGGCAGGGCATGGCGCGCGAAATCAACGCTTTCGCGGCCGGCGGCGTGAAATGCGGGGTGATGTTCGGTCCCGAACGGACGGGGTTGGAAAACGACGATCTGGCCTATGCCGACATGATCGTGAACATTCCGCTGAACCCGAAGCATTGTTCGCTGAATTTGGCGCAGGCGGTGCTGTTGGCCGGATACGAGATTTTCCGTCTGTCCGACGCGACGCCCGACCGCGTGATGGCCATGCCGAACACCGAACCGGCGAACAAGGATGAAACGGAACACCTGTTCGCGCATTTGGAACAAGAGCTGGACAAGGCCGGTTATTTCAAATCCCCCGAAAAGCGGCCGCGCATGATGCGCAACCTGCGCAACATTTTCATGCGGGCGGAATTGACATCGCAGGACGTGCGCACCCTGCACGGCGTGATCGTCGATTTGACGTGGCGCGATTAACCTTTTTTCTTAACGGCTTTTTTCGGTTTCGCGGCGGCTTTCGCCGGAGCTTTCTTTGCGGCGGGCTGTTTTTTCACGGCCTTTTTCGCGTTTGATTTCTTCACGCTTGTCTTTTTCGCGGCCGCTTTTTTCACCGCCGCCTTTTTCTTCGGCGCGGGGGCGGCGGAGGCGCAAACGGGCGTCCCGTCCTCCAGCTCGGTCATTTCTTCGCCGAACGGGCAGGTGAAACATCCGCCCTGTTTGTTTTTATACGGCGCGTTTTTCGGACAGGCGCGGCATATCCATTTCCCGTCGGCGTTTTTTTCGACATAGGGGCAGAGAAAATCGTTCTGCGCGGCCAACCGGCGGCAGATGTCGATCTGCTTTTGCGCCTTTTCATCGTCGGGATAGGCGGACGGGCAGACGTTTTGCAGCGCCTCTTTGTTATGATACGTTTTTTCCGGCGGTTGCGGAGCGGTCGGCAGATTGGTTTTGTAATCCGCGCCCAACCGCAAAGCCATACGTTCCAAATCCTCGCCCGACACGTCCGACCCGTCCGGTTTGCGCGCCGCGCCGTTGACGACGGGGTGGTTCGACAGGCACATCGGATAGCCCGCGCGGGACACCAGCAGCGTTCCCGCCGGACATTTGAAACAGAACGCCTTGTTTTTAACGCCGTCGATCAGATAGGCCGTCCCTTCGGGGCAGGAGGCGCAGACGCCGACCTGTTTGGGATAGTCGCGTTTTTCCCCGATCTGGCATTTTTCGCGTTTGCGGTACAGAAAATTGTAAATCGTCGGCGACGATGTTTTGGGGATGTAGGTGTAGCGGTAGGCGGCCAGCGCCGGTTCGCAAAAAACGGTCAGAAACAAGAGGAAAAGCAGCTTTTTCATTATTCCTCCTCGTCGCTTTGTTCGCGCCACGTCAGGTTCAAATCGCACACGCCGGTCACTTCGGCGCCCAGACAGGCGTTGACATAGCGGCCGATTTTGATGACATCTCTGTTTTTCAACGCTTTGGTCAGCAGGCGTTTTTGCTCGACCGTCATATAAAAAGTGGTGCCGCACGCCTCGAACGTCTGGTCGCCGATGCCCGATTTTTCGACATAGCCGTCGTGAACGTCGAAACTGCGGTAAAAATCGGGGTCGAACACTTTAACGGCATAGGTGGATATTTTCGCGTTTTTTCGGCCGACGACGGGTTTGTTTTTCAAGCAATCTTCCGGCACGGCCTGATCGCGGACGGTTTTCAATCCGACGGACGGGCGGGATTGGCCGTTCAGGTCGTTCCAATCAGCCAGCGCCTCTTTCAATCCGGCGCGGGTCAATATCCGCTTGGCCTCGTCCTTGTTTTTTTGCGTTCCGTGGCCGTACAAGGTCATCAGCGAACGGACGAAAGGATTGTCGCACAGTTTCAGCCAGTATTTCGTGTCCTTGACGCTGCGCCGCATTCCGATGCCGAAATACGACATTTCCACCAAAGCACAGCGGGCGGCTTTGTTGGGGGATTTTTTCGCGTGCGCGGCCTTGCGCATCCATTTCAGGGATTTTTCGTAATCCGCGTTCACCCCTTTGCCGTCCATATACAGGCGTCCCAGCCAGTATTGCGCATCCGGATCGCCGCCCAGCGCGCCCTTTTTATAATATGTCAGGGCTTTGCCGTAATCGCCGGTGCGGTAGTAAATGCGCCCCAGCTCTTTGTGGCAGAAAAAGTTCTTTTCCTTTTCCGCGCACTTTTCGTACCATTCGACGCCCTTTGCCGTGTTTTGAGGGACGCCGTAGCGGCCGGAGTAATACCCGAACCCCAGCAGCGAACACGCCCGCAGGTAATCCGCGTTGCACAGCCGCGTCAATTCGGGCAGGGCGTTCGCCGCGTCCATGCGGTACAAACGGCTTTCGGCGGCCAGAAAGTCGGCCTCGTTCCTTTTCCTTTCAACGTCGGCGGCCGTCGACGCGGCGGCCTTTTTCGGTTTCGGCGCGGCGTTCGCGGCCGTCACCGTCGAAACGGCGAAAAATAAAATCAAAAGAAAACGTTTCATGCCTGTCCTTTCGCAACCGGTCAAGGGCAGTATATATGAACCCGCGGAATTGACAAAATATAAAAAAAGATTTCTAATGCTTTTTCCGGTTGAAAAAAAGGATCGTTTCGATGAAAAAGCTTTTTCCCCTTGTTCTGCTCGTCCTGATTTCCGGTTGTTCGGACGACGGGGCGCAACCGTTCGACCGCGCCGGCGCGAAACGGACGGCGGCGTTCAAGGCGGAACAGTACAAACCCTATGCGGTCAAGGGGAAAGGCCGGATCACGGGCGATTTTTGCATCAACGTGCCGGACGGGAAAAAACGGTGTCTGCCGGATCAGGCGGTCTTGCTGAACCCCGTGACGGATTATTCGACGGAATGGTTCGTCCGGTATTGGACGGGCGGCGAAATGCTGGAATCCCCGAACGGCGAAGCTTCGCGCCGCAGCCGCATGGTGCGGACGAATAAACGCGGCCGGTTCACGTTCACCGGTCTGCCCGCGGGGGAATATTACGTCGGCGCGGTCGCGTGTCCGTTCGCGCAAGGGGAAACGCCGGCCGGCTTTCCGTACCAGCGTTGGGGCGCGCGCGTGACCGTTCCGGATGAAACGCCGGACGGCAGGCGGGCGGTGACGGTTGTTTTGGAAAAACTTTTTGAACAGGCGGAGTAGCTATGTTGTTTTTGGTGTTGTTCGTGATCGCCGCGGTGCTGTGCGCCGTCGCCGTTGTCTTTTTGATCGCCGCGTTGAAAAAAAACGCTTGTCTGGCATCGGAAAACGAAACGTTGAAAGCAACGCGGGGGCAGGCGGAGGTTTTGCAAAGCCAAGTTGCGGAATTAAAAGCCGAAAAAGACCGCTTGGCCGAGGATAAAACCCGTCTGACCGCGCGAGCCGCCGCGCTGGAAACGCAAATGCGGGAAAACGAACGCCACCTGAACGACAAGGTGGAAGAGCTGAAAAACGCGCGGGAAAGCCTGACCCTGCAATTCAAAAGCGTTTCCGCCGATTTGTTGAAAACGCAGTCGGCCGATTTCAAAAAGGATCAGCGGGAATCGCTGGGGCAGATTTTGACCCCGCTGAAAGACCAGCTGGACGCCTTTAAAAAACGGATGGAGGAGATCAATCAGATCAACGCCGGCGACAAAGGCAAAATGGATCAGCAGCTGAGCCAGTTGCTGAAAATGAACCAAACGCTGTCCGAAGACGCGCAGAACCTGACGAACGCGCTGAAAGGCAACACGAAACATCAGGGCGATTGGGGCGAAACGCAGTTGGAACGGATGTTTGAAATCGCCGGATTTGAAAAGGGCATCGACTATTGTGTGCAGGAAAACCACAAGGACGACGACGGCAACAACAAACGTCCCGACTATATCGTCAACCTGCCGGACAAACGGCGGCTGATCGTTGACTGCAAAGTGTCGCTGAACGCCTATATGCGCTATGTCCGCGCCGAAACGCCGGAGGAACGGAAAAAATATCTGGCCGAACACGTCAAGGCGATCCGCGACCACGTCAAGGAATTGGCGGCCAAGGATTACCAGTCCGTCATCAAGGCGCAGGGGCTGGATTACGTTTTTATGTTCGTTCCCGTCGAACAGGCGTATGTCGAAGCGCTCAGCGCCGATCCGGAAATTTACGCCGACGCGTACCAAAGCCGCATCGCGTTGACGACGGCGTCGTCTCTGTTGCCGGTGTTGCGCACCGTCCAAAACCTGTGGCAGATCGAACGGCAGAACAAAAACGTTCAGAAAATCGCGGAAATCGGCGGAAAATTGCACGACAAGCTGGTCGGTTTCGTCGAAGATATGCAGGGGATCGACAAAGCGTTGAACTCCGCCCGAACGAATTACGACAAGGCGTTGAAAAAACTGTCCGAAGGCAACGGCAACGCGATCGGCTGGGCGCAAAAGATGAAAGATCTGGGGGCGAAAGCGGGCAAAAGCTTTCCCGCCGAAATGATCGACGACCCCGCGATGATCGAGGATAACAGCAACGTTTAGTCCGCGCCGCGGCGGGAAAACGGGCAGCCGCAATAGTTTTGCGCGTACATTCCCGTGTCTTTGACCAGTTTTTGGCGCGCCTGTTCCAACCCGCCTTTGCGCCAGTTGGTGAAATCGTAGGGGACGCCCGTTTCTTCGGACGCTTCGGCCGCGGCGGCGTTGACCTGATCCAGATTTTTATAGCGCGAAACGCCCAAAACGGACGAAACGGCGGCAAAACCGTTTTCTTTGGCGTATTCCATCGCGCGTTTCAACCTGAAATGAAAGCACACCGCGCACCGCCGCCCGCGTTCGGGTTCGTTTTCCAATCCCTTGACCGCGGCCAGCCAGTTTTCCGGATCGTATTCCAATGAAATGAACGCGACCCCGCGTTCGCGGCAGAACTTTTCGTTTTCCGCGCGCCGTTTTTCGTATTCGGCGGCGGGGGTGATGTTGGGGTTGTAAAACAAAACGGCGAAGTCCGCGCCGTCGTTCGCCAGTTTGTCGATCACGGCGCAGGAACACGGGGCGCAACAGGACAGCAGCAACATTTCCGGCATCGGTTTTCTGTTTCTTTCAAATAAAAAAGAGCGGCAAATAAAAAAACGGCTGAGAGCGAAACTCAAAGCCGTTTTTCATGGATTTCCGGAATTATTTTTTCGCGGCGGCTTTTTTCGCCGGAGCTTTCTTCGCGGCCGGTTTCTTTTCGGCTTTTTCGGTCTTCGCGGCGGCTTTTTTCGCCGGAGCTTTTTTCGCGGCCGGTTTTTCCTCGGCTTTCACTTCTTCGGCCGGCACTTCTTCGCAACAGCAACAGCAACATTCTTCCCCTTGGCATTCGCCTTTGCCGCTTTCCTGCGCTTCCGCTTCCAGCCAGCAATCGATTTCGACGCCTTCCGGACAGCCGTTGTTCAACCACACAAAATACGCCGCTTCGCGGACTTCATCTTCTTTTGCCATTTACATTCTCCCAAAAGTAAAAAACAATAATTTTTCCCTAGCCTGAATTTTTCCTCACGCCATTTTCAGTATTACCTGATTTTTTTAGAAAATTCAACGATTTTTAGGCGCGGTCGCTTTTCCACGGCGGCAAAACGCTGAAAGTCGTCGCCGTTTGCCGCAGTTCGGGCAGCAGGCCTTTCAATATGACGGCGCGTTCTTGCGTTCGCTTTGGTGAAAAATACCGCTCCCTTTGCGCCAGCCGCGGCACAACCAGTTCCGGCGCGGCGTCGATGTAGCGGATATCGACCGTATAGCCCGCTTGCCGGATTTTTTGGTACAGTTCGATGTGGTGCGGGTTGGCGTTGGAATGTTCAAATAAAACGGGCAGGTTGTGCTTTACCGCCTGTTTCAGCAGCTGGTATCCGACAAATCGCGCGGGGATTTCCCAGCGGTCGAAAGACTTTTGCCGGTTTTTCAAATGGTCGGCCAGATAGGCGGGCAGGGATTCCATGATCGCGTCGAATGAAATGTACAGCAATTCCGGATGCGCCGATTTCAGCGCGCGGCACAAATGCGACTTGCCGCTGGCGGGCAGGCCGCACACGTTGATCAGGTACGGATGTTCGACGGGTTCGATGCCCTGCAACGTTTGTCGCAAAACGGCGCGGATTTCGCGTTTGACGGCCGACAAGTCGGCGTCCGGCGGGAAAATGCGGGAAAGCGTCGTGTGCGGATACATGATTTTGTTGATGACGGACTGCATCGAAAACGACCCTGCCGTTGAATGAAACGTCGGAATTTTAACACGGCCGCGTCCGAAATCAATATAAAAGGAGGGGAAAAATCGCACTTAAAAATGTGGAAATAGGTTGAACGGTCGTATATACTGATCGAAATTTTTGTTTTAAGGGAACTGAAAACCATGGGACGAGAAAGAAAAATCAAACCGAAGAAAACCCCCGTACTGACCGGTTCGGACGTGTCGGATGTCAGCAAAAGGGGATGGGTAATCAAGGAAAAGAAAAACCGCCTGTCGGACTATGCGGCCAGTTCTCCGATCACGATCGAACACGTCAGTCCGCAGATCAGCGCGGGGCGTTTCGCCGTCAAACGCGAAGTCGGCGACACGATGGAAGTTACCGCCAATATTTTTAAGGACGGGCACGATTTGTTGAAAGCCGTCGTCCTGTGCCGCCACGCCGATTCCGACGAATGGTGGGAATCGCCGATGTACGAGGTCAACCACGGTTTGGCGCTGTGGAGCGGCAGCCTGTGGTTCGGCGACAACACGCGCTATATCTACACGATCGAAGCGTGGGTGGACGAATTCGGCACATGGCGCGACGGAACGATGAAAAAACGCGAAGCCGGTCAGGGCGTCGCGCTGGAATTGGTCGAAGGCGCGGACATCATCCGCAAAACGCTGGAACGTTTGGCGGCGTCGTCCGACGTGCGCGATCCGGACGCCCGCGAACACGACATCGCTTTTCTGTCGGACGTTTTGGCGCGTTTCGACGCCGGTCAGGACGAATACGAATGCGCCAACCTGTTGATGAGCGACGAAGTGCTGGACGCCATGGACCGCTGGCCCGACCGCGACAAGGCCACGCGCTACGACCGCGAATTGGAAGTTTTTGTCGATCGCGAACGCGCGCGTTTCGGCGCGTGGTACGAAATGGACGTCCGGTCGCAGGGGACGCAAGAGGGCGTGCACGGCATGTTCAAGGACGGCGAGGCGCGTCTGCCCGAAATCAAGGAAATGGGATTCGACGTCGTCTATCTGCTGCCGATTCATCCGATCGGCCACACGCACCGCAAAGGCAAAAACAATTCGCTGGTGTGCGAACCGGGCGATGTCGGGTCGCCTTACGCCATCGGATCGGAAGAGGGCGGACACAAGGCGATCCACCCGCAGCTGGGCACGATGGACGATTTCCGTTCTTTCGTCCGCCGTGCACGCGAACTGGATATGGAGGTTGCCCTTGACTTCGCCATTCAATGTTCGCCCGACCACCCGTGGATCAAGGAACATCCCGAATGGTTCACGTTCCGTCCGGACGGCACGATCAAATACGCGGAAAACCCGCCGAAAAAGTATCAGGATATCGTGAACGTCGATTTTTACGGTCCGCAAGGCGATTCGCTGTGGATCGAATTGCGCGACACGTTTTTGTTCTGGGCGAAAGAGGGAATCCGTATTTTCCGCATTGACAACCCGCATACGAAATCCGTTCCGTTCTGGGAATGGGTGATCCGCGAAGTGCAGAGCGTCTATCCCGACACGCTGTTTTTGGCCGAAGCGTTCACGCGTCCGCCGATGATGCAAATGCTGGCGAAAATCGGATTCACTCAATCATATACTTATTTCACTTGGCGCGAAACCCGCAAAGAGCTGGAGGAATACTTCACCGAACTGACCCAGACGGATTTGAAAGAATATTTCCGTCCGAACCTGTTCCCGACGACGCCGGACATCATGCCGTTCTATCTGCACGACGCGCCGCGGTCGGCGTTCATCATCCGGTTCATTCTGGCGGCGACGCTGTCCCCGTCCTACGGGATGCTGAACGGTTACGAACTGTGCGAAAACGACGGCATTTACGGCAAAGAGGAATTCAACAATTCCGAAAAGTACGAGATCCGCGTCCGCGATTGGAACGCCGACGGCAACATCAAGGATCTGATTTCCAAAATCAACTGGATCCGCGGTGAAAACTACGCTTTGCAGCTGTACGAAAACCTGCGTTTCTACGGATCGGAAAACGAAAATATCATGTTCTACGGCAAAATGACCGAAGACCGCGGCAATATGATTTTCGTGGCGGTCAGTCTTGATCCGTGGCACGGGCAATCCGGCCGGATCTGGTTTCCGACCGACGAAATGGGCGTCGCGCCGGGCGGCCGTTTCTGGGTCGAGGAATTGATGAGCGGCCGTCAGTTCGAGGTGCGCGGCAGCGAATTGTGGATCAACCTGTACCCCGCCGGAAATCAGGCCGAAATCTACCGCGTCACGCCGATCGACAGGGCGTGGTAGGGAAACGTTCAAAAGTGACGGCTGTAAAAAAACAGTTGTCACTTTTGGTTTGATTGGGTCATACTTCGGTTTTAACGTTAACAGTTCAAGGCGTCAAATATGCTTGCCAGTTTGAAAGATCAAGAGTTTTTATCCGTTGAAAAAGAAAATCTGAACGAACTTTTAAAGGATCCCGTTTTTCAGGATTCACTGTGCCAAAAGCTGGAAAGTTTCATGCCGTCGAAACGCTGGTACAGCGCAAAGGACGACACGATTTCCACCGTTTGTTTCCAAACGATTGTGCCGGTCGGCGACATTCAGTTGACCGTTGTTCTGGTCGCGCTGAAAGGCGGGGACAAACCGATGTTCCAAATTCCGATGCGTATGGCGTTTGACGATGCCGCCGAAAAAATCGCGGAAAGCGCCGTGATCGCGGGTGTCGAACTGTCGGACGGACGGCAGGGCGTCATTTACGACGCGGCGGGGGACGGCGATTTTTCGGCCAACCTGCTGCCTTTGCTGGAAAACGACGCGGAAATCGCGACGCCGGCCGGCGTTGTTTTTCACGGCGCGTCAACGGCGGCGGGCAAGGCTTTGATCCGCGAAGTCGTCGGCCAGCCGCAGAAAATGCTGGGGGTGGAGCAAAGCAACACGTCTTTGATCGTCGGGCAAAAAATCATGTTGAAAATGTACCGCCGCACGGCGTTCGGATCGCATCCGGAAATCGCGACGACGGCTTTTCTGACCGAAGAGGCCGGATTTAAAAACACGCCCGCCTATTTGGGGATGCTGGAATTGAAATTCGCGGACGGCCGTTCCATGGCGGCGGGCATCCTGCAAAGCTTTGTTCCCAACGTCGGGGACGGGTGGACGTACACGATGGATTACCTGAAATCGTATTTCGCTGACGCGTTGACGGGCGAAAACGCGGGCGGTCATGAAACGTATTTGAAAGAAGCCAACCTGTTGGGACAAAGAACGGCCGAAATGCACAAGGCGTTTTTCAAAGGAACGGACGACGTGTTCCGTCCCGCCCATGTCAAGGCGGACGATTTGGAAAGCTGGCGCGATCAGGCGGTCGCGCAGGCAGACCGGACGCTGGCGGTTTGCGCGGCGAACGTCGAAAAGCTGACGGGCGATTTGAAAACACGCGTTCAGGCGTTGATTGACGGCCGCGAAAAGATCGTCGCGCGCATCGGCGAACTGTTGCCCGTCGTCGCCGACGGATACAAGACCCGTTTCCACGGCGATTATCATTTGGGGCAGGTCGTCATTGACGACACGGGCGATTTCTACATCCTTGATTTCGAGGGCGAGCCCCTACGTCCGATCAACGAACGGCAGGTGAAGCAGTCCGTTTTGAAAGACGTGGCCGGAATGGTGCGTTCGTTTAATTACGCGGCGTTCGGCGCGGTGTTGATGTATGTGCTGCCCGAAAACAGGGAAAAGGCCATGAAGCTGGCCGCCGAATGGGAAAAACAGGCCGTGCGCGCTTTTCTGGACGGCTATTTTGAAAATATGGCGGATTGCGAATCCTTGCCCGCCGACAGGGACGTGACGTTGAAACTGCTGGATCTGTTCACGTTGGAAAAAGCCCTGTACGAAGTGATTTACGAAGTCGCCAACCGTCCCGACTGGTTGGCCATCCCGATGAACGGCCTGTCCCGTTTGATTGACCTGTAATGGAGAATGACGATATGAAAAACTATTTGGACGAAAGCATAGTCGAAGCGCTGGTGACATCCGGCTACGGGGATCCGTTCTCTGTTCTGGGATTGCACCGCGAGGGAAAGGACGGCGATCTGGTGCTGCGCACGCTGCAGCCGCAGGCGCAGAACGTCTATGTTCTGGAATACGAAACGGGCAACGTGATGGCGCAAATGGAACGCGTCCACAGCGCCGGCCTGTTCCAGTTCGAGTTCCCCGCCGATTGGGATTATTTCAAATACCGTTTGCGCATTGATTTGTGGACGGGCGATTCCTACGATACCGAGGACGCCTATCGCTTTCCGCCCGTTCTGGGGGAAATGGATCTGTATTTCCTGTCCGAAGGGTCGCATTTGGACGAATACGACCGTTTGGGCGCGCACCCGATGAAACACGACGGCGTGGACGGCGTGTCTTTCGCCGTTTGGGCGCCGAACGCCCGCCGCGTTTCCGTTGTCGGGACGTTCAACGAATGGGACGGCCGCCGTCACATGATGCGGCCGCGCGGTTCGACGGGCGTGTGGGAAATCTTCGTTCCGCACATTTCCGCGGGCGTTTTGTACAAATACGAATTGATCGGTCCCGACGGCAACATTTTGCCGCTGAAAGCCGACCCCGTCGCTTTTTACGCGGAAAAACGCCCCTCGACCGCTTCCGTCGTTTACGATCTGGACAAATACGAATGGCAGGCCAAGGGCTGGGAAAAGAAGCGTGAAAACGTCAACGGGCTGGACGCGCCGGTGTCGATTTACGAAGTGCATCTGGGATCGTGGAAACGCCATGTCGAGGACAACAGCTATCTGAGCTATCAGGAAATGGCGCAGGATCTGGTCAATTATGTCAAGGATATGGGCTATACGCACGTCGAGCTGCTGCCAGTCAACGAACATCCGTTCGACGGATCGTGGGGATATCAGGCGACGGGGCTGTACGCGCCGACCAGCCGTTTCGGCAAGCCCGACGATTTCAGGGCGTTGGTGGACGCGTTCCACAAAGCCGGAATCGCCGTCATCATGGACTGGGTTCCGGGGCATTTCCCCAAGGATTCTTTCGGTTTGGCGAATTTCGACGGCACGGCGCTGTATGAACACGCCGATCCGCGCCGCGGCGAACACAAGGATTGGGGAACGAAGATTTACAACTACGGCCGCCGCGAAGTCAGCAATTTCCTGACATCGAACGCGCTGTTCTGGAACAAGAAATACCAGATCGACGGTTTGCGCGTCGATGCGGTCGCGTCCATGCTTTATCTGGATTACAGCCGCAAGGCCGGCGAATGGATTCCGAACAAATTCGGCGGACACGAGGATTTGGAGGCGGTCGATTTTCTGAAACGCACCAATGAACTGATGTACGAAAACTGCCCCGGAACGGCGACGTTCGCCGAAGAATCAACCGCGTGGCCGATGGTGTCGCGGCCGACGTACATGGGCGGTTTGGGATTCGGTTACAAATGGAACATGGGGTGGATGCACGACACGCTGGATTACATGGCCAAAGACCCGATCTATCGCCGTTACCACCACAACAAAATGACGTTCGGAATGCTGTACGCCTATAACGAAAATTTCGTTTTGCCGCTCAGCCACGACGAAGTCGTCCACGGCAAATGTTCGCTGTTGAACAAAATGGCCGGCGATCGTTGGCAGAAATTCGCCAATTTGCGCGCGTACTACGGCTTTATGTACGGTTTCCCCGGCAAAAAGCTGTTGTTCATGGGTGGCGAATTCGGACAGGATCGCGAATGGGATTACAACGGTTCGCTGAGCTGGCATCTGCTGAACGACCCGATGCACCGCGGCGTGCAGAACGCCGTGCGCGATTTGAACAGAATCTATCGCGAAACGCCCGCTTTGTACGAACAGGACTACAATCCCGAAGGGTTTGAATGGATCGACGCCGACAACGCGGACGAAAGCGTTTTTTCGTTCGTCAGAAAAGCCAAAAACACGGACGAAATGGTCGTCGTCGTGTCCAACTTCACCCCCGTTCCGCGTGAAAATTTCAAAATCGGCGTGCCCAAAGGCGGCCGCTATGTCGAAATTTTCAATTCGGACGCCGAAATTTACGGCGGTAGCGGCATGGGCAACATGGGCGGCGTCGATTCGACGGCCGAAGGATGGAACAACCGTCCGTATTCGATATCCGTCACGGTTCCGCCGTTGTCAACGATGATTTTCGTGCCGCAAAGCTGACGCCGGAGTGATGTGAACCGATGCCTACCGGAATGCGAGTATTGCCGGGCCGCCCCTATCCGTTAGGGGCGACTTGGGACGGCAAGGGCGTTAATTTCGCCCTGTTTTCCGCCAACGCCGAAAAAGTGTTGCTGTGCCTGTTCGACGAAACGGGGACGCGCGAGATTCAGCGCATCGCCATGCCCGAACGCACGGACGAAGTCTGGCACGTCTATTTGCCGGATGTCGCGCCGGGGCAGTTGTACGGGTATCGCGTTTTCGGCGTGTACGCCCCCGAACGCGGCCACCGGTTCAATCACAACAAACTGCTACTTGACCCTTACGCCAAATCAATCACGGGCGACCTGATTTTCCACGAAGCCATGCAGGGATACCGTTCCGGCAGCCCGAAAGCCGATATGTCTTTCGACCGCCGCGACAGCGCGCCCTATGTGCCGAAATGCCGCGTCGTTGACGATGCGTTCGCGTGGGGAAACGAGCGTCGGCCGCAAACGTATTGGTACGACAGCATCATTTACGAAGCGCACCTGAAAGGGTTCACGTTCCGCAATTCCGAAATCGACGAAAAGATTCGCGGCACGTTCGCCGGAATGAGCGCGAAACAGGCGGTCGGGCATTTGCAAAAACTGGGCGTCAACGCGGTCGAATTCCTGCCGATACAGGCGTTTTTCACCGGCAACCATTTGATCAAGGCGGGGTTGCACAATTATTGGGGCTATGATCCGCTGTGTTATTTCGCGCCGAATCCGTCCTATATGGCTTCGTCCGATTTGGGCGAAGTCAAAAACATGATCCGCGTTTTCCACGAAGCCGGAATCGAAGTCATCATGGATGTCGTGTACAACCACACGGGCGAAGGCAACCAGATGGGGGTGACGCTGTCGTTCCGCGGGATCGACAACGCCGTGTATTACCGTTTGCGCGCCGACGATCCCCGTTATTACGAAGACACGACGGGATGCGGGGCGTCGTTCAACGTCGAACATCCGCGCGTCATCCAGCTGGTGATGGATTCTTTGCGCTATTGGGTGGAACAGATGCACGTGGACGGTTTCCGGTTCGATCTGGCGCCGACTTTGGCGCGGACAAGGACGGGGTTCACGAATACGGCGGGATTTTTGACGGCGGTTCAGCAGGATCCCGTTTTACAGCGCGTCAAAATGATCGCCGAACCATGGGATATCGGTTTGGGCGGCTACCAGATCGGCGCGTTTCCGCCGGGGTGGTCGGAATGGAACGACCGTTTTCGCGACACGACGCGCCTGTTTTGGAAAGGCGACGCGGGACAGATCGGCAATCTGGCTTCGCGCCTGACGGGGTCGAGCGAAACGTTCGGCTATCGCGGCCGCCATCCGTGGACAAGCATTAACTTTATTACCGCGCACGACGGTTTCACGCTGAACGACGTTGTCAGTTATAACGAAAAGCATAACGAGGCGAACGGCGAAAACAATCGCGACGGCACGACGGACAATAAAACGTGGAACAGCGGCGTCGAAGGCGAAACGAACGATCCGGAAATTCTGGCGTTGCGCCGCAAACGGATGCGCGCCATGATGGCGACGTTGATGTTGTCGCTGGGGGTGCCGATGATGACGGCCGGTGACGAATTTTGCCGCACGCAAAAAGGCAACAACAATGCCTATTGTCAAGACAGCCCGATCAGCTGGTTGAACTGGAATCAAATCGACGACGAGGGGCGCGCGTTTTCGGATTTTGTCGCCTATCTGATTAAAATCCGCATGGCACACCGTGTTTTCAGGCGCAAACGCTATTACACCGGCAAAAAAATCGGGGATTCGCCGATCAAGGATATCACTTGGGTGACGCCCGAGGGGTTGGAAATGACGCCGCCGGATTGGAACAAGCCGTATGCCAAAAGCCTGTCCGCACTGATATCCGGATCGCTCAGCGTCGCGTTTTGCAACGAAGAGGGCAAGTTCTATCCCGACAATCATTTCTTTATCGTGTTGAACGCGTTTCAGGACGGCATCGAATGGATGTTGCCCGAAGCCGGCGGGGAAACAACGTGGAATCTGATTTTGGACACGTCGCGCGACCAACCCGCCGTCACGGGGGAAACGTTCAAATCGGGCGACACCTACGACGTTCCGGGGTGGTCGGTTTTGCTGTTTGAATCGCCGCTGACCGACGAGGACAAGGCCGTGTTGACGGCGCGCGCCGGTATGACGGGCATTTTGGGCAAAGTCTATCAAAACGCGAAAAGCAACCGCATGGTCGCGACGATCAGGGATTTGGACAATTTGGACTTTATGACATACGGCCCGATGGGGCCCGTGGCGACCTTGGCCGATTTGGAAAAGGACGAGGACAGGGACGGTTTCACTCGTTTGGTTTGACAAGGATTTTTTAAAGTGACTCTGGATTATACGCAAACAGTTGATTTTTTGGCTGACAAAGCGGGGATTCTGCCCGAATTTGAATCGGAAAACGGCGTCTGCACGACATCGTTTGAAACCAAAAAGGCGTTGCTGAAAGCTTTGGGATACGACGCCGACACGCCGACGGCCGCCGAAAAATCCATGAAAACCATGGCGGAAAAGCCGTTCACGCGCGCTTTGCCGCCGGTGACGGTGTGCTTTGCCGATCGGAAAACGGCGGAAATTCCCGTGACTGTCTTTGCCGCGGAAAACACGACGCTGACGTTCGAGCTGGTTGCGGAAAACGGCGAAAAACGTTTGTGGCGGGCGGAAACGGCGGAATTGCCCGTGGCCGACGCGATGCGGGTCGGCGAACGGGATTGCGAACACCGCGTTTTGACCCTGGAGTTGCCGGAAACCGGCTATCACACTTTGCGCGTTTCGGGCAAAAACATTCCGGCGGCGGGGCGCGAGATGACCTTGGCCGTCGCGCCGGAAAAATGCTATATGCCGGAAATGATGCGGTGGGGCGGGCGGCCGTGGGGATTTCCCGTCCAGCTGTACGCCCTGCGTTCCGAAAACAACTGGGGCATCGGCGATTTTTCCGATTTGAAAAGCATGGCGGGCGTCGCGAAAATGTTCGGGGCGGACATCGTCGGCATCAATCCGGTCAACGTCGCGTTCATGGCAAAACCGGAAACGGCCAGCCCGTATTATTCCTCCAGCCGGCTGTTTTTGAATCCGCTGTACATTGATGTGACGGCCGTCACAGAATTTGAACGTTGCGCCGAGCTTCAGAAGTATGTGAAATCAAAGGAATTTCAGGCGGAAATGCAAAAGGCGGCGCAAAGCCGTCTGGTTGATTACGCGGCGGTCGGAAAGCTGAAAACCAAAGCGTTCCGGATGCTGTTTGAGGATTTCAAAAACGCCGCCCCCGAACGGCGCGCCGCGTTTGAACGTTTTTGCGAACAGGGCGGGCGGGAATTGCACGCGGCCGCGTTGTATCAGGCATTGGCGGAATATTTCGTCGCGAAGAAAAAAGGTTTCGGCTTTAAAAGCTGGGGGGCGCAGTACGCTTCGCCCGACACGGCGGCCAGTTTGAAATTCGCGGCCGATCACGCGGACGATGTCGCCTATTACGAATACCTGTTCTGGTTGGCGGACGAACAGTTCGCCGCCGCGTCCGCGGAAATGGACGCGCAGGGGCTGGGCGTCGGGCTGTATCAGGATCTGGCGGTCGGCGTCGCGTCCGAAAGCGCGGAAACATGGGGGGCGCAAGAATTGTTCGCGACGGAACTCAGCATCGGGTCGCCGCCGGATATGTTCAACGCCAACGGGCAGGAATGGGGCGTCGCCCCTATGCGGCCGGAAGCTATGCGCGACGAAGCGTACCTGTCCTATCGCAAAATGCTGTGCGCCAATATGAAACGGGCGGGGGCGGTTCGCATCGACCATGTGATGGGGCTGGTGCGGCTGTTCTGCATTCCGCGCGGGGAAAAGGGCGCGTACCTGCGTTACGATGTCAACGACATGATGGGCATCGTCGCGTTGGAAAGCCACCGCAACAAATGTCTGGTCGTCGGCGAGGATTTGGGCGTCGTTCCGTCGTTTTTCCGCGAAATGCTGGAAAAGGCTGGAATCCTGTCGTTCCGCGTGTTCCGGTACGAACAGACGGGCGACGGGCGTTACAAACCGTTACAATATTATCCGGAAACGGCGTTGGTCGCGGCGGGAACGCACGATATGCCGACGCTGACGGGGTATTGGTTGGGAACGGACATCAATGTCGCGCGCGAAATCGGAATGATGGACGGCGACCGGTATGAACAGGCGCGCCGGATGCGGCTGAACGACCGCCGCGCGATGGTCGAAGCTTTGGCATCCGCCGGAATCTGGTTTGTCACACCCGAAAACTTTGACGCCGAAATCAACGGCGACGCTTTGCCGCCGCGGCTGGTCGAAGCGCTGTATTCCCATTTGGCAACCGCGCCGTGCCGTTTGATGCTGGTGCAGTTGGAGGATGTTTTGGAACAGGCGGAGCAGATGAATATGCCCGGCACGAACACGGAATATCCGAACTGGCGTTACAAACTGCCCGCGGCGATCGGCGAACTGGCCGGCGATGAAAGAATGTCGCGGGTGTGCGCGGCTGTCCGGAAAATCAGAAACGGTTGAGAATCGGGGGACGTTCGCACGTCCCCTTTCGTCCGCCGGCGGGGAAGAGATGGATACCGAAAAAAGGATTTGGCATTATTTGTTTTTGATCGTGATCGCGTTGGCGACGGGATACACTTTCCTGTTGCGTTCCGCCGGTTACGACGAAAGCGGAAAGCCGAAAACGGCGGAAATCCCGATGCGGATCATCGGAGAGAATATGGCCGGCGACTATGCTTTGTTCCGGTTGATGGAAGAGGGGACAAAACCGCAAGAGGCCTATCGCCGCGAAAACATTTCCGCGTTTGTCGCCGACCGGATGAAAGTTGACGGCCGGTTCGTTTCCTTTGCCGATCCGGTCAAGGCGTTTCTGGCCGTTCCGTTTTTAACCCTGCCGTACACCGCTTTTTTCGACACGTTCCTGCTGTGGGGGATGTTCGCTTTCGGCGCGGCGCTGTACGCCATGTTCCCGCTGCGCCAAAGCTTGCTGCTGATGTTCGCTTTTCCGGTTGCCTTTTTGAGCTTCACGCTGGGCGGATGGGGCGTGTTTGTGACGGCGTTTGCTTTGCTGGCGTTGGCTTTGGCGGACGAATTTCCGAAACGGGCGGGGATGTTTTGCGCGCTTTGCCTGATTGAACCGGTCGTGTTTGCGGGCGTTTTGGCCGCCTATGTCCTTAGGAAACAAAAAAAGGCCGCCGTCAGCGCCGTTTGCTGCGCGGCGTTTTTGACGCTTTGCACGCTGGCGCGTTACGGGGCGGGCGCGTTTCCCGCGGCGTTCGGGGCGGCTGTGCGCGCTTTGACGGAAAGGCCGTGTTCCTTTTCCTCCGTCGCCGGAATTTTGATGTGCGGCGGAATGTCGGTCGGATTGGCGGTCGCCGTTCAAACCGCAATCGCCGCAGGTGCTTTGTTCGCGGCGTACCGTTTGTTGGTCAATGATAAATGCGCGCCCGCCGTGCAGGATGCCTGTCTGTGCGGCGCGCTGTGTTTCGTGTCGCCGTTTTTCTATTTGTCCGATTACGCGCTGTTGTACGCGGGGATCGCTTTTTTGATCAAGGATTCCCTGCGCCGCGGATTGCTGAAAGGGGACGGCTGGATGCTGGCTGCGGCGTTCGCGTCGATTTATCTGGAGGGGATCGTCGCCCCGCGCGTCGGCGCGCCGTTTCAAATGATATTGGCGGCTTGGCTGGTGTTCGCCGCTTTCCGCCGCCGGTTTTAATACTCGGACACGAAACAGGCCGGTTCGTCCGTTTCAAACAGCATTGTTTTCTTTTTTTGCGCCGGATCGTAGGCGTAAACGGCGTTTTCGTCGGCGAACAACAAGGTTGTTCCGTCGCGGGTGAACGACAAGGCGGTCGCGTTTCCGGCCTTTATTTCATCGAAAAATCCGCCGGTGATCAGGATTGAACCACCGCAAACGCAGGCCGTCAGGCGCGCGCCCGCGTGATAGGCGGGAACGGCCGCGTTTGCCCTGACGGGAATGGTTTTCGGACGCCGCGCGGCCAAAGTGATGTTCAGCGATCCGTCCGCGCCGGTGAACATCAGCGTGTCCGGCGTGCAAAAACAAACGGGGGCGGGCAGGGCGGCCGGTTTGACGAACGGCATCGGGAACCACCCGAATTCTTCGCGCATGATGACGCGCAGGACGGATTGCCCCGTGGCGTCGTCCGTCGCGATAAAGGCGATTTTTTGATTATCGGGGGACAGGGCGGTGTGGGATATCCTTTTACCGGACAGGGAAAACAGCGGCGTTATCCCGTCCGCGCCGACTTCGGTCAGGCCGATCGTTTCCTTGCCGTTTTTTTCAAGAACGCCGCAAATTTTTTTTCCCGCCGGATTGTACGACGGGTGGCGCAGCCCCATATTAAACGACAGGACGCGTCCGTCGGGGGCGAATACGGCGGCTTTTGCCCCGTTCGGGCGCGGAAAGGCGGCTAAAATCCGATAAAAAGGAATGGTGTCCATAAATTGTGGTGTCCTGAACAATGAAATCATATAATATAGCGAACAGTATCAGTTGCGAAAGCAAAAAAGGAGTTTTTTCATGCTGACCGGAAACGAATCGAAAACGGAAATGACAAACGCCCGCCGCGGCTTTATGCGGTTGAAAGATTACATGAACGCGTGCATTGTCGGGCAATCCGGATTGGTGGACAAATTGCTGATCGCTTTGCTGGCGGACGGCCACCTGTTGGTTGAAGGCGCCCCCGGTTTGGCGAAGACAAAGGCGATCAAAAAGCTTTCCGAAGCGATCGAGGGGGACGACCAGCGCATCCAGTTCACGCCCGACCTGCTACCGTCCGACATCACGGGCAGCGACATCTACCGTCCCGAAACGGGGGATTTCAAATTTCAGGCGGGGCCGATTTTCCATAACCTGATTTTGGCCGACGAAATCAACCGCGCGCCCGCCAAAGTCCAATCCGCCCTGTTGGAGGCCATGGCCGAACGACAGGTGACGGTCGGCGGAAAAACCTATAAACTGCCGTCTTTGTTTATGGTGATGGCGACGCAAAACCCCATTGAGCAAGAGGGGACGTATCCTTTGCCCGAAGCGCAGCTTGACCGTTTTCTGATGTATGTCAAAATCGACCAGCCCGACGCCGCGGCCGAACGCCGGATCTTGCGTTTGGTGCGCGACGAGGCGATGACCGCCGGACAGGCCGGAAAGATAGAGGTTATGCCGCAAACGGGCGTGTTCGCCGCCAGACGGGAGGTGTTGAACGTCCATTTGTCCGACGCGTTGGAGGAATACATCGTCCAGCTGGTCATGGCCACCCGCCGTCCCGAAGCGTATGACCCGAAATTCGCCCGCTGGGTGGCTTTCGGCGCCAGCCCGCGCGGCACGATCGCTTTGGACAGGTGCGCGCGCGCCGGAACGTGGTTGGCGGGCAGGGACTATGTCTTGCCGGAGGATATTCACGCCGTCGTTCACGACGTGTTGCGCCACCGCATCATTTTAACATTTGAAGCCGAAGCCGAAGGCGTCACGCCGGACAGCTTCATTGATTTGCTGTTGGAACGGGTGCCTTTGCCGTAATGTTGGAAAAGCTGAAAACATTTTTGCGCGACAAAACGCCGGCCGCGTCCCCCCTTGCCGACGGGGCGGGGGACGGCATCGGTGTTTCGCTGCCGGAATTGTTGGCGCAAAAACGGTATGTTCCCCTGCTGTCGTTCGACGCGGTCGGCACGTCAAAGGCTGAAGGCATGGGCGTGTACCGTTCGCCGTTTCGCGGACGCGGCATGGAATTTGATGAAGTGCGCGCCTATCATCAGGGCGACGACATCCGCATGATCGACTGGCGCGTGACGGCCAGAACGGGCAAGGCGCACACAAAGCTGTACCGCGAGGAACGCGACCGCCCCGTTTTGTTTTTGGGGGATTTCAGGCCGCGGATGCGGTTCGGAACGCGCGTGGCGTTCAAATCCGTCATGGCGGCGCGCGTCATGGCGGCGCTGGCGTGGGCGTCGCGGGAACACGGCGACAAGATCGGCGCGATCGTCCTGTCCGCCGGACACTATTTCAAAATCGCTCCGCATCGGCAAATGCGCCGGTTGATGGAGGTGTTCAACGCCGTCGTCACCGCGGCGAACGACGACGGAAAGGCCAAAGGCGTTTCGTTGGATGACGCGCTGGCCGAATTGCGGCGGGTTAGCAAAAACGGCGGGCGCGTTTATATCGTCAGCGATTTTTACGGCTTTGACGAGGAATGTAAAAAGCATTTGACCTATATCGCGCGTCATTGCGATGTCGTGTGCGTGCAAATCTTTGACGTGTTGGAGGAAACGCCGCCTCCGCCGGGGACGTACCGCGTCAGCGACGGCAGCCGCAGCGTCACCATTTACACGGACGATCCGAAATGGCGGACGGAATACGAACGTCTGTTCGCCGAACCGCGCCGCGATTTGGAAAATTTCTGTAAAAGCCGTAAGATCGTTTACATCGGTATGCGCACGGACGCGGATATGGTGCAAACGTTGCGCCGCGGCATTTTGACGGCGGGGGAAAAATGATGCAACCGCAAACGATTGATCTGTCGGGATTAAGGGACGTGCATCTGCCGCCCGTTCCGCCGCTGTGGCCGTTGCCGTTGCGGTTCTGGATTGTGACGGTTGTCGCAATATGCGCCGTCGCCGCTGCGGTTTTCTGTATCCGTCGGATGCGGCTGATAACGGCCAAAAAATACGCAAACCGTGAAGTCGAACGTATCACAAAACAGTTTAACGGGGACGGCTATCGTTCCGCCGTCGAATTGTCGTTGTTGATGCGCCGGATCGCGCTGATGAAACACCCGCGCGTGGATGTGGCGGGGCTGACGGGGCGGCGTTGGCGGCAATTCCTTGAAAATACTGTGAAAAAGCCCGTTTTTAAAGGCGTCGCGGGCGATGTCGCCGAAACTGTCATGTTCATTCCGCCCGACCGTTTTAAAAACGGGGACGCGGCCGTTTTCATCGCGGCCGCCAAAGAATGGATCGCCGAAAACGCATGATGCATTTCGCTTGGCCGCTGATGTTTTTCTGTCTGCCCCTGCCGTGGGTGATCAACCGGTTGGCGGGACGGCGAAATCAACCGGCGGTCGCGGTCAAAGTTCCCTTTTTCGCCGAAATAAAGGTGTTGTCGCGCCGTTCGGAAATGCCGCGCGGGCGCAAAGCGGGGATGATGTGGCTGTTGTGGGGATTGTTGGTGTGCGCGGCGGCGCGGCCGCAAATTCCGGACGGAATGCAGGAATACGCCGTTCCCGCGCGCGACATCGTTTTGGTGTTGGATATTTCGCGGTCGATGATGCTGCCGGACGCGGGCGGGGGAAGCCGTTTGGACGCCGTTAAATCGGCCGCCGCAAATTTCGTCGGGCAAAGGAAAAATGACCGGATCGGCGTCATTTTGTTCGCGGAACAGGCTAATTTATATATGCCGTTGACATTGGACGGCGACGGGTTGCGGAATATGCTGGCCGGTGCGCGCGCCGGATGGCTGGGATCGCTGACGGCGGTCGGTGACGCGATCGGCTTGGCTTTGCGGTATCTGGAAAACAGCGGCGCGAAGCACAGGATTGTCATTTTGCTGACCGACGGGGTTTCCAATGCCGGAAATGTCGCGCCTGCCGATGCCGTCGCGGCCGCCCGCGGTCGGGGGGTTGTCCTTTACACGATCGGGTTCGGTTCGCCGGACGATCCGGAAAGCGGAGTGGACGCCGATTTTTTACAACAGGCGGCGGAACAGACGGGCGGGTTGTTTTTCATGGCGCGGGACGGGTCGGAGCTGGCGCGGGCGTATGAAACGATTTCGCGAAACGAACCGATGTCCGACGCGCCGGTTTACCTGATCCGGCAAAAAGAGCTGTATCCTTGGCCGCTGTTCGTGTTCGCCCTGATCGTGTCCGCCGCCGTGTTCGCCCGCGTTCGCCAACGTTGGAAATTTAAAAAAGGGGCGAAATGATGGAATGGATCGTTTTGCGCCCGTGGGCTTTCATTTTCATCCTGCCGGCCGTTTTGTACTGCTTTTTCAATCACCGGCCGGTCAAAGCGTGGATCGGCGTGATCGACGCGCGGCTGTTGCCCGTTTTGTCGGTGCGCGCCGGATCGCGTTTCCGGAAAAACGCCGCGTTCGCCCTTTCGTTCGCGGCGGCGCTGTGCGTCGTTTGCGCCTTGGCCGGCGTTTGTTTGAAACGGACGGACGCGCCGCTGTACCACCCGAAATCCCCCGCCGTGATCGTTTTGGATATGTCTTTGTCAATGAAAGCGCGGGATGTCGAACCCAACCGTTTCAGCCGCGCGGTGTTCAAGGTTTACGACCTGCTGGACGAATTGAGGGGCGTGCCGACGGCGTTGGTCGTTTTTACGGACGAACCCTATCCGCTGATTTCCGCAACGACGCAAAAAGAGGCGGTCGAGGCGATCTTGCCGTTGCTGAATTTCAACCTGATGCCGTCGCAGGGATCGCGGACGGACAGGGCGTTGGATCAGGCGGTGAGGGCGATTGAACAGTCGGGCGCGGCTTACGGCGACATTTTTTTGGTGACGGACGGGGGCGACGAGGTTTTCGACATTCAGGACGCGGCGCTGGATATCATCCGTCGGGCGGCCGAAAAGGGAGCGCGCCTGTTCGTTTTGGGGACGGGAACGCCTGCCGGTGCCGTTTTGCCGGCAGAGGACGGCCGGAGCGTTTTGGACGCGTTGGGCAATCCCGTCACGCACCGTTTGCGCGAGGACTTTCTGCGCCGTTTGGCCGCGGCCGGAAACGGGGAATACGCGCGCGTGCGCACGAACGACGGCGATGTCAAATCGTTGATGCGCGCCCGAAACGTTCAGGCGGGACGCAAAAGCGATCTGACCGATTCAAAACGGGCGGCAGACGCGGGGTACTGGTTTTTGCTGCCTGTCGTCGCGCTGTTTCCGTTTGTGTTCCGCCGCGGGCTGTTTCCCGTTTTATTGCTGTTGTGGGCGTCGCCCGCCGCCGCCGTGTCCGTGCAGGAACTGTTTTTCAGCCCGTCCGCCGCCGCCGCGCATTTCCTGAATTTGGGAAATCAGGGCAAAGCCGTTGAAATCGCAGAAAAATCGGATGATTTCACCGCGCTTTACAATACGGGGACGCGGTTGATCGCTTTGCGAAACTTCGCCGCGGCGCAGATGTTGCTGGAAAAGGCCGTTTTAAAGCGTCCCGACGATGAAAACGCGCAAGTCAATTTGGAAATCGCCAAGCGGCTGAACAAAAATCCGCCGAGCGACGGCGAGGGTGGCGGCGACGCGCCTGATCCGGATCAATCCGGCGACGGGGAAGGCAATGGTGACGGGCAAAACAACTTAAACAAAAATAATAACAATGCTCCGCAAGATGATAAAAACAAAGAAAATGATAGCAACGGTGTGGGTGATGACAACGACGGCACGCCTGAAAAAGAGGGGGGCGCGTCCGGTGGCGCAGGCGGAAACGGGGACGGCGATACCGGAAATAACGGCGACAGTGCGGGCGATGATGACGGGAACAACAACGGCAATGACGGCGGAAGCGGCGGCGTGACGGGGGACGGCGACGGAAATTCGGACGCGGAAGACGGGCGCGGGGATATGATTCCGGTGCATGACGACCCGTCCGCTTTGCTGCGGCACAAAATTCTGTTTCTGTATCAGGAAAAACGTTACGGCGACGAACCGGCGGCGGGTGCGCCATGGTAAAGTTTTTTGTTTTTTTGTTCGGAATGTTGCCGTTCGCGGCTTTGGCGGCGCCGCGGCTGGAAATGCGTTTCATCGCGCCGCCCGATACGCTGTACGCGGGGCAGGAGGCTTTTTTTGACATAAAGCTGTTGGACGGGATCGGGTTGACGAACGTCGGTATCATTCCCGCCGAATGGCCGGAGGTTGAGCTTTTCTTGAATTTCGGGCGGACGAAAGCGGACGGAAAAGCGGGCGAGGTGAAAACGTTTTCGTTCAGCTTCGTTCCGAAAAAAGCGGGACGCGTCGATTTCGCGCCGCTTTGCCTGTCGGCGGACGCGCCGTCCATGATTTCCGCGCGCGATTTGCCGGATTTCGCCGCCGTGACGCCGGACGGCCGCGTGAAAATTTGCGCCCCCTCCTTTTCGTTTGACGCGAAACCTCTGCCGGTCGGCGCGGCTTTCGCGGCCGCGGGGGCGGAAATGTTCGACGGGATCGTTCCGAACGTTTCGGAAATCAAGGCGGGCAGTCCGGTCAAACGGTCGATGGTTTTGACGGCGAAAGGGACGTTGCCCGCCTATCTGCCCGATTTTGCGGTCAAAGAAATGCCGGACGCGCGCATTTACAAAGGCAAAACGGAAAGGACGGTGATCAACGCGCCGGAAACGTTGGTCGCCGCCGTTCGCCAGACGGTCGTTTTCGTGCCGCAACGGGCGGGAACGCTTGTATTGCCGGAAACGGGCGTCGTTTGGATTGACACGCGGACGGGGCAAATCAGGGAAACGAAAATTCCCGCGCGGGTGTTGAAAGTCCTGCCTGCGGAAACAATGCCGGAAAGCGTTTCCAAACCGCCGGAACAGCGGGAAGATGTTGAAAAACAGAGTAAAACGGATTGGCCGGAAACGCTTTGGGTCATTCCCGTCATCATTGCCGCAATATTGGGCGCGCGGTTGTCGGGGCGCAAGCGGCGGCGGGCGCGGGCGGAGGTGTTGCGCGCGGGAAAAACGGGCGATCCCGCCGTGTTGGCGGCAACCTTGATCCGTTGGGGCAAGAAGCGTTTTCCATCGGTCAACATCAGAAACCTGTCCGGTTTGCGCGACGTGTACGCGGGGGCGGACGACGGTTTCGCCCGCGCTTTGGACGGTTTGCAGGATCATCTGTACGCGACGGGGCGGTTCGCAAAGCATTTTCCGGACGCCGCGGAAAACCTGACGCGCGACGTGACGGCGGCCTTTGAACGGGCGGAGCGGATCAAAATCAAACGAAAAAGGAAAGCCGTCAAGCGGTTGCCCGACCTTTATCCCTGAACGGTTTTCGCAACGTCTTTCATCATGATGACGGCGTCCTCGGCCGGCAGGGCGTCGGGGGTGAAAAAGTCGATGATCCGGCCGGTTTCCTTGAATCCGCGCTTGGAGTACAAATGCCGCGCCGCCGTCCATTTTTCGGACACGATCAGGATTTCTTTCGTCACGTCCGGATAGTCGCGGGCGATTTTATCTTCCAACGCGGAAAACAGGGCAAGCCCGATTTTTTTGCCGCGCCAGCTTTGCAGTGTGCCGAACGACGTGATGTAAAGGTTCGTTCCGCCGTCATCATGCAGTTCCAGCGGATCGTGTCCCAGCGCCAGCACTTCGGCGTTGACGCCTTGGTCTTCGTGCCACAATTCGGACGAGATGTAGCCGCCGACTTCGCCCGTTCCCGCGTTTTCAGCGACCAGAAAACCGTCGGAAAACGCCCGCATCCGTTTTAAATACAGGTCGCGATCCTCGCGCGATCCGGCGACGAAGCTTTCATATTCGATTTTCATGATCGCGTCTATGTCGGCGGGGGTGGCTGAACGGATAAAAATCGGTGTTTCGGGCATTTCTGACTCCTTATAAAAATGTTCTTGAAATTCTGTATGAAAAGCGGGTAAAAATCAATATCCGTTTGTTCTGTTAAAAGGCATAAATTATGACGAAATATCTGATTACCAGCGCGCTTCCCTATATCAACGGCATCAAACATCTGGGCAATCTGGTCGGGTCGATGCTGCCCGCCGACGTATATGCCCGATTCCTGCGTCAGAAAGGGGAGGAGGTTCTGTTCATCTGCGCGACCGACGAACACGGCACGCCCGCGGAACTGGCCGCCATGGAAAAAAATCAGGACGTTGAAACGTTTTGCACCGAACAGCATGAAGTGCAGAAAGACATCTACACCCGTTTCAACCTGTCGTTCGACCATTTCGGACGTTCGTCTTCGCACCAGAACACGGAGCTGACGCAGCATTTTTGCAAAAAGCTGATGGAAAACGGCTATATCGAAGAACGCGTCATCAAACAGGTTTATTCCGTTGACGACGGGCGTTTCCTGCCCGACCGGTACATCGTCGGAACCTGCCCGCATTGCGGATACGAAGCCGCCCGCGGCGACCAATGCGAAAATTGCACGCGCGTTTTGGATCCGACCGATCTGATCAACCCGCGTTCCGCCGTTTCCGGTTCCCATAATCTGGAGATCCGCGACAGCAAGCATTTGTTCCTGAAGCTGCCCGCTTTGGAAAGCAAGCTGTCCGCCTTTATTGATGAACACGAAGCCGAATGGCCGTTGGTTGTTACGTCGATCGCGCGCAAATGGCTGAAAGAGGGGCTGCGCGAACGTTGCATCACCCGCGATTTGAAATGGGGTGTTCCCGTTCCCGTTGACGGGTTTGAAGGAAAAGTGTTTTACGTTTGGTTTGACGCGCCGATCGAATACATCGGTTCGACCGCCGAATGGGCGGAAAAAGACCCCGAACACCGCGATTGGAAAAGTTGGTGGTACGACGCCAAAGACGTGCGCTATGTCGAATTCATGGCAAAGGACAACATCCCGTTCCACACCATCATGTTCCCCGCGACCCTGCTGGCGTCCGGCGAACCGTGGAAAAAAGTGGATTACATCAAAGGTTTCAACTGGCTGACATTCTACGGCGGAAAATTTTCCACGTCGCAAAAACGCGGTATTTTCACCAATCAGGCTTTGGACGAATTCCAACCCGACTATTGGCGTTACTGGTTGATGGCGAATGCGCCGGAAAGCTCTGATTCCAGCTTTACGTTCGCTTCGTTCGCCGCGACGGTGAACAAGGATTTGAACGACGTTCTGGGCAACTTCGTCAACCGCGTTTTGAAAATGACCGCGTCCAAAATCGGCGCGGCTGTTCCCGCGGGCGGCGAATGGGGCGACACGGAACGCGAATTCGTCAAAACGATGGAAGCCAGAATCGCCGATTACACGAAATACCTGTCGGAAATGGAATACCGCAAGGCTTTGGTTGAACTGCGCGCCATTTGGGTGGAGGGCAACAACTACCTGACCGCCGCCGCGCCGTGGACGGTGATCAAAGAGGATAAAGACAAAGCCGCGATGATCCTGCGTCTGGCGTTGAACGTCATCCGCCTGTACGCCGTTTTGTCCGCGCCCGTCATTCCGGAAACGGCGGAAAAAATGCTGGCGTTGTTGAATTTGGACGCGAACGCGACGGCGTGGCCGTCCGGCGATTTGGCGGCCGAATTGCAAAAACTGCCCGCCGGACACGCGTTTAACGTGCCCGAACAGCCGTTGTTCCAGAAAATAATGCCGGAGACCGTGGCCGATTTGTGCCAGCGTTACGGCGCCGATCCGGAAGAATGAGATGAAATTTTCGGGCTATGCCGCCGGTGCGGCCGGATTGATCAAAGATTTCGGCCGCTTTGCGCTGGGGCTGTTGAGACGGCCGCACTATGTGGCGGTTTTGTTGGCCTTGGTCGTCGGCGCGTTTTGGCTGGGCGGCGTGAAGCCGACGGACATTCCCCGAACCGTTGAACTGAAATGGCAGGCTTTTGTCGCGAACCGGAAACAGGTCGTGACGGAAGAGTTGCAATCCCTGTCCGAACGGATGAACAATCCGGACAATCCTTTGAAAGCCGTCGTCTTTACGGGCAGGCGTCCGGCAGCGGAAGCCAAGCGGCCGCAAAAACAGCCGACACAATCCCAAACCAAACCGGAAACCGTTCCCGAACAGCGGCCTGTCTTTTTGCCGCAAGCCGAGGCGCGGCGCGAAATCGAACAGCGCGTCGTTTGGAAACGGCCGGATAAAAACGCGCCGAGCGATGCCGCGGCCGACGGTAATGCCGTTACCGGCACTTTGGTTGTGACGGGGGCGGACACGGTGCGGATCGGGGGCAGGGACTTTTCATTGCGCGTCCGGCTGCGCGCGGGCAAAGCGACCGCGTCGTTCCAACAGCTGAAACGCCGTTTCGACAGCCGGCAGGGCAAATGCGTGCCGGATGAAAACGTCGCCAATCTGGCGGAATGTTTCGTCGGATCGCTGGGGTTGTCGGAAACGTTGATTGATTTCGGTTACGCCGATCCCGTTTAGGCTTTTCCCTGTTCCGCGGACAGGCGGGACGGGTCTATTCCCATTTTTTGCAAAGCGAACGCCCACCGTTTTTCAAACGGCAGGGTGTAAAGCAGATCGCCGGACGCGTTGACGGGCAACCACGCGTTTTCCTTGATTTCGTTTTCCAGCTGGCCGGCCGACCAACCGACGTGCCCCAGCGCGATCAGGTATTTTTCGGGGCCTTTGCCTTCGGATATGTCGCGGATGATGTCCGTCGTGACCGTCAGCGACGCCAATCCGGTCATCGCCAAAGTGGCCGTTCCCGTATAATCCGGCGAATGAAGCACGAAACCGCGGATGATATCGACGGGGCCGCCGGCCAAAACGGGCGGACGGCCGCAATCCGCGGGCGTTTCCATTTTCAACTGGGACAGCAGGGCGGCGAAAGTCAGGTCTTTGATCGGGCGGTTGACGACCAGCCCCATCGCGCCTTCGTTCGTGTGGGCGCACACATAAACAACGGATTGTTCAAACCGGTCGTCCTGCATCCCCGGCATGGCGATCAAACATTTTCCGTTTAAAAAACACATTGCTTTATTCCCTGTTTTTTCGCGTCGGATTGTGGTACGTTATTAAAAATAATCCTAATCCATAAAAATTAAAGGATGTTAAAAAATGCGCCGTATTATTTTTATGCTGTTCCTGACCGTGTGCTTTTGGGGCGGCGCGGCCGCCAACGCGCGTGCCGATGTCGATCCGACGCCTTTGACAATCGGCGATCTGGAAAAGATGAAAACGATGAACGGCAAGGAACAGCGCGCCTTTGTTTTCGATTATTACCAAAAAAACAAGGAACGCGGCGCGACGGACGGGCGGATTTTGCGCGAATTGCTGAAGCTGGATGTCAAGGACGGCGAAAATTCGGATCTTGTTAAAAAGCTGGACGCGCTGGGCAAACGTTACCGCGATATCGAACAGTTCGTTAAAAACGCGATCGAGGAAGCCAACGTGAAATTGTTGGAGGACAACCCCGGCCGCACGGATCTGATCATTGATCCGGACAATTTGGAAACATGGAAAAACATCCAATATATACGCATCGGCAAAAGCCGGATCGAGGATTACCTGCGGCTGTTTAAAAACAAGGGGCATTATTCCGACGCCGTTTCGACGCAGGGGATGACCGCGCTTTTGGCGTCCTGCGCGAACAAAGCGGACGGGGATTCCTTTTTGATGTCGTTCGTTTTGCTGCCGGAGGACGGCTATAAAATCGCCATGCAGACGGAAGGGGCGGCCCCCGAACCGGTCAAGGCCGATTTTACGAATTCGACGAACGTTCAAGCCGACCCGTTTGAATTTCCGGTCGAAACGTCTTGGCAATCGGGGGACGCACGCGTTTTCGGATACGACGGCAACGTGTATCTGCCCTTTATCGTCCGGCCGTCCGATCCGGCCGCCGCGGCGCGGATCAGGGCGGTTTTGACGGCGAATCTGTGCCAAAACGACGTTTGCCGTCCCGTTTCTTTGCCGGAAATCGACTATACGGCGGAAAAGGCGGAGCTGGAAACGTCCGTGTGTTCGCGGCTGCAGCAGGCGGTGAACGTCACGCCCGCCGCGCAAAAGCTGAAAGTCAAATTGCAAAAGGCCTATTTCAAAAAGGACAAATCCGGCGAAATCGACCTGTTCATCCGGTTGAAAATCCCGTCGTTCGGGGTCGGCGACAACCAGACGGTCGTTTTGAAAAACGCGCAGGGGTTGCGTATGTCCGATCCGTTCGTGACGCGCGAAAGCGGCAAGCTGTTTTTGAAATTCCGCGTGTTGAATCCGCAGGCGTTCAAAGGCGGCGCCGATTTCGTTTTGGATGTCGCTTATCCGGCGCGGGCGGCGGAATTGAACGTGCGCGCGGATTTGGAAACGTCGGCGGGGCTGTTCTTTTCAAACTTTTCCTTTTCGCCTGTCGCCTTTACGGCCGCTTTTTTCCACGGAATAAAGTTTTTGGTGTTTTCGCCGATGTTCGCCGCGTTCCTTTTGCTGTTTTATCAAGCCGCGTGCGCCGTCGGGAAAAGTCCGGAAAAAACGGTTTCGTTCTATAACGGATTGGGCAAGATGTTTTATTTCTGGTGCGTCGTATATGCCGTCGGCGCCGTCGGTTGGAAATGCGTTTTTCCCGATGACGGCGTGTATTGGGGATTGCAGTTCCTGTTGCCGCCCGTGAATTTCTGCTTGGCCGTTTTGTTCCTGTTGTGCGCCGTTTATGAAAAAAGGCTGTTCGACAACGTGGCGGTCGCCGGTTTGACGGATCGGTTCGCGCTGTTCTTTTCGATGTTCCGGCCGGCGGATGTTCGGGAAAGCGCCGGATTGACGGTCGGTTTTGCCACGGGCGTTTTGCTGTTGTTTACGCCTTTGACGGGAATGTATTACGACACGGCGTTGTTGCTGTCGAAATCCCCCGTTTTGTATTCCCTGTCTTTCGCCGCGGGGGCAGGTGTGCCGTTTTTGATCCTGTCCCTGTATGACAAGCGCGCGGCCGCGTTGGAAATGAACGCAAAGGCGCGGCGGTTGTTTTCCGTCATTCTGCCCGTTCCGCTGTGCGTTTCGGCGGCGGCCGCTCTGGTTTTGATCTGGATGGAAACGGGGCTGGCGGTTTTCGCCATGGCTGTGGCGCTGATCGGCGCGGCGGCCGTTTTGTTTCAGGTCTATCCGCGCAGAAAGAAAGCGGTTGCGGCGGTTTTGCTGTTGATCGCCGTTATTCTGATTCCGCCTTTGCCGAACACGAAAAGCCTGAACGCGCAGGGCGGCGTCGATTTTGACGAAGAGCTGTTGCGCGACACCGTGCGGCAGGGAAAATCCGTTTATCTGAACGTGACGGAAAACTTTTGCCTGTCGTGCCAATGGAACCGTTTGATGATGATCCGGTACGGCGCGCCCGATGAAATCGCAAACAAGGACGTTTTGGTTATGCGCGTCCGTTACAACCATCCGTTTTTGCGCAGGCTGTTTACGCAGGGCGGCGATTACACCCTGCCGATGAATTTCATGTTCACCCCCCTGTATCCGGAGGGAAAGGCGGTCAGGCGTTTTTTAACCCCGTGGACGGCGGACGAGATTATAGAGGAAACGGTCAGGGGCGCATTGTCAGATCGGCAAAGCGCGCCCGAACAAAGCCGGCCAGATCCTGCGGCGCCAAGCACAAATTGACGCCGACCTTTCCCGCGCTGACGCAAAATTTGTCATACAGCAAAGCCGTTTCGTCGATGAACGTCGCGAACGGCTTTTTCATGCCGACGGGGGAACAGCCGCCGTGAACGTATCCCGTCGTCGGCAACAGCATTTTCAACGGCAGCATTTCGACGCTTTTTTGTCCGGCGGCTTTGGCGGCGGCTTTCAAATCCAATTCGCAAACCGACGGGATGACGAACACGAAATGTTCGCGCGCCGGCGATTGCGTCACCAGCGTTTTAAACACCTGTTCGGGGGCTTGGCCGATTTTGGCGGCGACGGAAACGGCGTCGATTTTGCCGTCCGTGATGTCGTATTCGTAATATTCATACGGAACGCCCGCCTGATCCAACAGGCGCATCGCGTTCGTTTTTTTCAAATCGTGCGGCATCGGAAAGCCCTTAAATCGGGTCAACGGTCGGAAAACGCGGGGACAGCGTCATTTCGCGATCCATGCCCGCGAACCCCGTCGCCGCGGTCAACGGCAGGACGACCCCTTGCAGCCGGACGTTCGGGCGGCTTTTCAAATAAAAATCCATATAGGCACGGCGATCGACGGTCGGCATCTTTTCCAAAGCGTCCAGTATGATTTTGTCGATTTGCGCCTGCGCTTCGCTGAATTTGCTTTCGATGCCGGACAGGTGGAAATCGGCGGCGGCGCGGTCGGGGGACGCGGCGGTGATCGCCTGCAGCATACGCGTTTTGTCCGCCATGATGTCGCCGACTTTGTCGTTCAGGACATCGTTGACCTGCGAAACGGCCTGTTCGATTTCCGCGCGTCCTTGGGACGAAAGGCGGGCGGTCAGCGGGCGCGGCGTGTCAATGTGTTTGTCCGCGGGCGTCAAAAGAACGCCGATGCCGACGCCGGCGATAAAGCAGGCGATATCTGTTAAAAACCGTTTTTTCATGGCAACCCTCTTGAAAAGTTTTTATCAGTTTAATCCGGTTTCAGGTTTGTTTTCAACCGGTCATTTCAAAGATTTCGACACGATTTCATAGGTGTTCGGCGACAAATCGGGCGCGTTCAATATGCGCGTCAAAGCGTCCCGCATCATTTTTTGACGCGCCGGATCGAATTTTTTCCAGTTGCCCAGCGCGACGGGAATGGCGGCGGCCACCTGCGGATTGACTTTATCCACGGCCAACGTTTGTTCGGCGATGAAATCGTATCCCGATCCGTCTTTTTTGTGTAAAGCGATTTGGTTGGCAGCAAACGCGTTGATCAGCGCGCGCACTTTATTGGGGTTGGTGATGGAAAACGATTCATGACGCAACAGTTTTTCAACCGTCGCCAGCGCATCGGCGCCGGCCGTCGCCTGCATCGTCAGCCATTTGTTCACAACCAGAGAATCGTTTTTGTACGTTTGGTAAAAATCGTTCATGACGGCGGCGGCTTCCGACGTGTTTTTTCCGGCGAACACGCGGGCGGCGGCGTCCTTGTCCGTCATGTGCGCCGCCGAATAATACTGTTTCTTCGCCAAAGCGTCATCATGCAGGCTGAGGTACGTCAACGCCATGTTTTTAACGGCGCGGCGGCCGGAGTTTTCGGCGTCGGGGACGTAGGCGCCGTCCGTTTGATTGGCGCGGTAGGTTTCCGCCAGCTCGTCTGCCAATTCCGCGGCGATCCGTTCGCGCAAAGCCGTCCGCGCCGCATGAATCGCGTCCACGTCGATCATGTTCATCCGTTCCGCCAGCGCGCGTTCGGACGGCATGATGAACGCGCGGGCGACAAAGGCTTTGTCCGCCGAACCGTCGTTCAGATATCCGCGCAGGGCTTGGATGAACGCGTCGGGAACATCGGGGGCGCGGCCGTTTTGTATGGCGTCAACCATATCCAGCATGATGTCCGCCGCGAATTGCTGTCCCGCGTCCCACCGGTTGAACAGGTCGGAATCGTGCGCCATCAGCAACCCGCGCTGTTCGGGGGCGAGGGCGGTTTTAAACCAAATCGGCGCGGTGAAGGCGCGGTTTCCGGATAAAACGGGCGGCTGCGGGACATTTTCAAAAACGAACGTCTGTTCCGGTCGGTTCAGCACGACGACCGCGGACGTTTCACCGTTGCTTTTTCCGCCTTTGACAAACAGGGGCATATCCCGCCCGTCGGGTGCCAGCAGCCCGATTTCCAAAGGAATGATAAAGGGGGCTTTCACCGGTTGGCCGGGGGTGGGGGGCGTGCGCTGTTTCAACGTCAGCGCGTAAGTTTTCGCGGCCGCGTCGTAAACGCCGGACGCTTCGACCGTCGGCGTTCCGGCCTGATGATACCACGTTTGCGCGAATTGCGTCAGGTTGATCCCCGCGCCTTCGGAAATCGCGGCGACAAAATCGGCGCACGTCACGGCCTTGCCGTCATTGCGGGCGAAATAGATGTCCATGCCTTTTCGGAATTTTTCCTTGCCGGCCATGCGTTCCATCATGCGGATGACCTCCGCGCCCTTGTTGTAAACGGTTCCGGTGTAAAGGGATCGGACGGAAATGTAGGAATCCGGCCGGATCGGGTGCGCCAAAGGCCCCGCATCCTGCGGAAATTGGGCGGCGCGCAGGACGGACACGTCCTCGATCCGTTTGACGGCGCGCGACCGCATATCGGCGGAAAATTCCTGATCGCGGTAAACGGTCAGCCCCTCTTTCAACGTCAGGTCGAACCAATCGCGCAACGTCACGCGGTTGCCCGACCAGTTGTGAAAGTATTCATGGGCGACGACGCCTTCGATATCGGCGTAATCCGCGTCCGTCGAATGTTGCGGGTCGGCAAGGATGTATTTGTCGTTAAAGATGTTCAGCGACGTGTTTTCGCACGCGCCCGAATTGAAATTCGACACGGCGACGATGTTGAACACGTCGTGATCGTATTCGCGGCCGAAAGTGTCTTCGTCCCATTTCATGGCGCGTTTCAGGGATGCCAAGGCGTAGGCGCACCGATCGCCTTTGCCGGATTCCACAAAAACGTTCAAAGCGACTTCGCGCCCCGAACGGGTGACGAAACGGTCGCCGCGCCGGTCAAGGTCGCCCGCGACGACGGCGTACAGATAGCACGCTTTCGGCACGGGGTCGAAAAACACGGCTTTGTGGCGGCCGTCGGGCAGGTCGGCGGCGGATTCCAGATTGCCGTTTGAAATCAAAACGGGCAGTGTCGCTTTGTCGGCAATCAATGTCGTGCGCCACACGGGCATGATGTCCGGCCGGTCGGGAAAGAACGTGATGCGGCGAAAACCGTGCGTTTCGCATTTGGTGCACAGGATGCCGCCGGACGCGTACAGCCCCTGCAGTTTCGTGTTGGCGGAGGGATTGATTTCCGTTTCAATGCTTAGCGTGAAGCTTTCCGGCGGATCGCGCAAAATTATCCCCTCGTCGGACAAGGTGTAGTCCCGTTCGGTCAAAGGCGTTCCGTTGACGGCGACGCTTTTTAAAACCAGCTCTTCGCCGTCCAGCCGCATCGGCGCGTGTTCCGGCGTTTCGGGCGCGCGTCGAACCCGCATTTGCGCCGCGACCGCGGTTTTTTCCATGCCCAGATCAAACGTCATGTCAACGCTGTCGATCAGGTATTCCGGTTTTTTGTAATCTTTGGCGTAAACGGTTTTCGGTGCGGCGGCCATGGAAAAAAGTCCTTTAAAACATTAAAATTTTCAAAAGATTACCCTAAAACGCGGCGGCTTTCAAAGGTGATTTTTGAATTTGATTTAAACCTTTTCTTAGCGAAATGATTTCTATAATCAAAGTGCGATGAAAACCGGATTGAAAACGACGAATTGGAAACGACGGGCGGGCGCGCTGCTGGTGTTGGCGGCGCTGTCCGGATGCGTCGTCGTGCCATTGAACAGTTCGGACGGATACCGTCCCGTGCGCGCGGTCAATTCCAGACGCACGAACGTTCACGACCGCACGCAATACCGGATTCAAAGCATTTCGCCGTCGTTTGTGACGGTGAAAAAGGGCGACACGGTGTATTCGTTGTCCCGCCGTTACAACGTGCCGATCCGTTCGCTGATCGAAACGAACGGTTTGTCCGCGCCGTTTTTGCTGTCGCCGGGGCAGAGGCTGAAGCTGCCGCCCGCGTCCGTCCACGTCGTGCGCAAAGGCGATACGATTTACAGCATTTCGCGCCGCTATAACGTGGATATGAGCTTGCTTGCCCGCCAAAACAGGCTGAAAGAACCGTATTCCATTTACGAGGGGCAGTTTTTGAAACTGCCGGGGTCGATCGTGGAAAGGCCCGCCGCACAGGTGGCGATCCGATCGACCGCGTCGAAAACGTCCGCAAAAACGGCGGGTAAAGCTTCCGCCAAAAAAACGACGCCGGCAACCAAGAAAAACGCGGTGCGCCTACCGCCCGCGCCTAATCGGTCGCGGTCGAAATTCGCTTGGCCGGTTGACGGTAAAGTCATGACGAAATTCGGCGCGGCGGGGGCGGGGCGTCACAACGACGGCGTCAATATCAAAGTCGCCGAGGGCACGGCCGTTCGGGCGGCGGAAAACGGTGTTGTCGCCTATGCCGGAAACGAATTGAAAGGGTTCGGCAACCTGTTGCTGATCAAACACGCCGACGGGTGGATCACCGCCTACGCCCATAACAAGCAACTGCTGGTCAAACGCGGGCAAACGGTTCGGCGCGGCCAGCCGGTCGCCAAGGCCGGAAAAACGGGCGGAGCGAAGGAATCGCAGTTGCATTTTGAAATCCGCAAAGGGACGAAAGCGGTCGATCCGCTGTTGTATCTGGAACGCCGCTGATTGAAAGGGGGATGAAATGAAAACGAAAATCTTGTGTTCCGCCGCCGCTTTGGCGTTGCTGTCCGGTTGCGGATTGATGGAGGTCGGCGAAAAACAAACCGTTTCTTTCGCGTCGAACGTTGACGAAACGGGGATTTTCGACCGCGACGGAAAGCGGGTCTGCGCGACGCCGTGCGAAATCGAATTGCCCCGCCAGAAAAACGATTTGTACTTTGTCGCCAAAAAGGCCGGATACGTCAACCGTCCGTTTTTCCTGACGGTCGTTCCGGAAAAAAGCTTTTTCAAACATATGCTGACATCGGGGATTATCTTTCCGCTGTCGCCCGCGACGACGGTCGATCTGGCGACCGGCGCGGCGTACGAATACGCCCCCGGAAAAATCTATCTGAATATGATAGAAAAAGGATCGGCCGAGGATTTGAAACAACAGGAAACCGAACAGGAAATCCGCCGGTTCTTTATGGCAAATTACGAAATCCTGCGGCTGGATGCGCGCGTCGGCCGCGGTGAAGCATTGGACGCTTTGGCGCGAATGATGAACGTGCCGGAAAACGAATTGGCGCATATGATTTCAAAAATGGCCGGCGCGGAAACGGGCGGCAACGAATTGATCCGGCTGTACCGCCGCGCGGTGACGACCAACCAATGATGCCGCGGGCATAACAAAACGCCGTCCGGTGTGATGATCGGGCGGCGTTTTTGTATCGGGCGAGATCGATCAGAAATCGACCTTGACGTTGATCAGGCCGGTGTGATCCTGATAGTGTTCTTTGAACGCGCCGTCGTAGGACAGCGACAATTCGATTTCGTTCGTCAGGCGGACGGCGGCTTTCGCCCCGACTTCAACCCCCAGCCGGTTCAGGTGTTCGCCCGCGGCGACGTAGCTCGACCCGTCGGGCAGCGCGACCATGCGACTTTCGTTCGGGCGCGCCAAATCGTAAGTCAGCGCGGCTTTCATTTCCGGCGACACGGTGTATTTGCCGGCGGCGAAGTCTTTGCCCGCTTTCGCGCCGACAACGGCCGTCGTCGTGTTCAGGTTTTTGGCCGAAACGCGTGCGCCCAGTTCGTCCGTATAGGCGTTTTGACGCACGGCGGTGAAGCGCAAAGCCGCTTCGGGCGTCAGGATGCCCATGTCGTACCCCGCCGCGACCCGTGCGGAAAACGTGTCGGCTTTGTACGAATTTTTCATGCCGGACAACTTGGCTTTGTCGTCGTAATCGGAACGGCCGTACCCCAGCATCGCGTTGACGTACAGCGCGTCGGGCGCGTATTCGCCATATACAAAGCCTGTGTGCGTGTCCGCGTCGGTTTTGGAACGGTCCGTTTTAATGTCCGTTGAAGCGAACGCGTAGCCGAAGCCGGCTTTGATTTCGTCGGTCAAGTTCGTTTCGACGCCCGCCGAAAATCCCGCCGTGCCGGACGTGAACCCGTCGCCGCCCGTCATTTTGGCGCGGTTGAACAGTCCCTGCGCCCATGCGGCGGATTCGCCGGCGGTCAGGTCGCCGCCCGAACGGCCGGAAACGTCCGAAGCTCCGCCCAGCCGGCCGGAAACGGCGTTCATGACGGCGCTCGCCGCGCTTTTCGCCGTTTTAAAGGCGGAGGAAGCCGCGTCCGTCGGGGCGATTTCGCGCAAAGCCTGCTTTTGCAAACCGGCGTCGCCGCTGTCCAGCAAATCGGTCAGCCGGTCGGCGAACGGGTTGTCGTTGATCAGGTCAAGGATTTTGGACGCGTTTTCCTCTGTCGGGGAAACGTAAATCCCCGCCATGCGCAGGTCGTTGATCGCGCTTTCCGCACCGCCCGCAACCTTTAATATCCACAAATAGCCGGGTTTGTTTATGGCGTCCATACCCATTTTGATGCGATCCCACGCTTCGGACAGCTGGTAATAGCTTTTGTTGGCTTTCCATTCTTCCAACGTGAAAGATTCGTCGGAAAACGCGTATTTTCCATAGCTGCCGGAAAGGGTGAAGCTGCTGTTGTCGGTCAGGTAGTATCTCTGCGTCTTTTCTTTGTTGTTAACGTTTTTCAAATTCAGCGTCAGCTTGACATTGTCAACCGTTTTGGCGGACACGAGCTTTCCTTCCGCGCCGGCGGAGGGGAGGATGACATTCAACGTCCCGCCCGTGATGTTGTTCGCTTCCAGCGATCCGTTCAGCGTCAGGGTGCCGTTGATGACCAAATCGTCTTCCGCCTTGATGTGGTACGCAGTCAACGACGAATTGCCGTTGAAAGTGGCATTCTGGCTGAACACAATGTTGTTCCCCGCGGAAATCGCGTTGTTCGTAAAATCATAGCGGGAGGAGGAAGCCCCGTCAAAAACCAAGTTGTCATTCAACGCGGCGATGCTGATTCCATCGAAATAAACATTTTGATTTTCCGATACTACATTTGCCACACGGTTTACGGTAACTTTATCCACTTTCAACGTTCCCGTTCCGGTGATCTTTCCGGCGTTTTCAGGATCTGACGAGGATTGCTCTCTCTTATTGTTAAAAATCAAATTTGAAACCGCAAGGTCGGAATTAACGATAACATCTGCGGATTTGGAATCATAGGATCTCTCCAACGTCAGACTGCCGATTGCCGAGTCTTGCGCCAATTTCAAACTGGTCGTATCAAGAACGCTGTCTTTGAATACCGCTTCAATATTGCCGTTGAATTTTCCGTTGAAAGACCAGTCGTGGTTGGTTGAGACTTTTATGTCCCCCTGCATATCGCCCGTGAAATGACCGTACAGGTTCAAATTCCCGTTCAGCAAACCGTTGCCCGTGCCGTCCAGATTTTTCACCGTCAGACTGCCGCCGTTTGAAACGGTGAGCGATCCCACCGCCGAAATACCGTTGGCTGTTATGGTGTTGTTTCCGTTAAACGAGGCATCGCCAAACCTGATAGAGCTGTCATCCACCAGCTTCGTCTGCATTCGAGTATTCGTAAAAACGGCAGAACCAACAAAGGCATCCGTATTCGCAAAATCCAGTAAAACATTCGAGATTTTCAGAGTGTCTGTTGAATTCAAGTTCACTTGGGAGCTCTGAAAACGAACCGTCGCCCCGTCCGCGCCCGTAATGCTGTTGGCAGAAAAAGTGCTCGCATTTATCATATCAACGGTCAATGTGCCGGTCACGTTGATGTCGCCTGCGGTGATTTGCTTCCGTGCGTGCAACGTTGAATTGGTTGTGTTAAGATTGCCTGTTGCAAGGCTTTCGCCTGCCCATAGAGTGGAGTTAACCAAGTTCGGCGTCCCCCCCCCCGTCACGTCAAGATTGTCGTCAAATTTGATTGTAACATTGTTGAATTGGCTGTTTTCAGTCACGTGCAAGAATCGGGTCGTTATGGTTTTATTGTTCCCTTTGACGGTTGCATAACGGGTGAACACAACAGATGTTTCATCCAAGGTAAGGTCCGCGTTCATATTGAAAACGCGTTGTTCGGAACCGCTGAGATCGCCGATGTAAAATTGGTTGCCAGATGACGTTGAGGCGATTTGTATATTGTCGTTCCAGGTGTAGTCCGCGTTTTCGATATAGATTTTGACATTCGTCAATTCGCCGCTGAACCGCGAATTTTCATCGAAAAGGCGCAGGCTGCCGCCGTTCAGATTTCCTTCGATTTTGCCGCCTTTCAGGGAAACGGTTTCGTTGTTCAGAAGCCATGTGCCGGCGGCGGTGTTTTCGTAGTTCTTTAAATACAGGTTGTATCCGGAGTTGAATTCGTTGGCGGCGTTGTTGGGATTGTAGTATCCATGGTAGTATCCGGTGATTTGTTTGGCGTAGATATACACATTATTGCCGTATTTCATACTGCTACCGGCGTCTTTGTTGCCAAGGGAAAAGGTGTTGCTGTTTTTAAAATGTGCATCCCAGGTGGTGCCGAGGAATTTACTAACATCTACGTTATCAAAAATTCCATTAGAAACATTTGATAACGACGCCGATCCAGTCAACGCGCCGCCCTGCATCGTGCCGTTCATAATGAGATTTGCACCGTCCCCAATATTAAGGTTAATGTTTGAAACCGCCGTGTTGAACGTGACATATCCGGCGACGGTCGCCGTGTTGTCGCCTGCGCCGGTGACTGTTCCGGTCATTACAATGTCTTTCAGTATGCCGTTTCCAGAAATTTTTATGGAATCGTTGCCGGCGACCAGGGAATTGTTCTTGCCGTCCAAAACAAACTTTTCGGATGCATCGAACGCGATTTCATTGACAGAGTAGGAGTTATCAAGCGTCGAATTTTGATCCACCTTTAGTATTCCGGTTTTCGGATCGAAATTTAAATAAGCGTTCGCCGTGTGCGGCAAAAACACCATTCCCGCCAACAGGCATTTGATTAAAACGGATTGATAGCGGCGGTTCAAAACGGACAGGCCGTGTTTCGTGACAACGCGCATGGATTTTCCCCCTCCTGCAAAGAAAAACAAAGTGTTATCCACTCATACACCGTTTGAATGGATATGCAATCGTTTTTTAAGGATATTTTAATATTTTTGTAACATTTCGCACTGCCGGAAAATATCGGGGCGCGCCGTCCGTGCGGGCGGGGAGGGGAATGCCGGAAACAAACCGGAAAATGAAAAAGCCCCGCGTTTGCGGGGCTTTCGATCGCTGTCATTACATACGAATGTAAGGGATAAATTCGCCGGCGAAATCAATCGTCATAACAGAAACCTCCAAATTTTGTTGACGGTATGCTTTTACACGTTTTTTTGACGCGAATCAAGCGTTTTTTGATGTTTTTTCATCCGGCTTTCAGGGTTTTGACGGCTTCGTCCTTGCCGAACAGGTACAACAGCACCCGCAACGCCTTGCCCCGTTCCGTTTTCAATTCGGGGTCGATGTTCAGGATATACTTGGCGTCGTTTTGCGCCATGGTCAGCAAATCGCGGTCGGTCGCCAGATCGGCAATTTTGAATTCCTGAACGCCGCTTTGTTTCGTTCCCAGCACTTCGCCCGCGCCGCGCAGGGTCAAATCCTCTTCGGCGATTTTAAACCCGTCCTGCGTTTCCCGCATCGCCGTCAACCGCGATTTCGCCGTTTGACCCAGCGGATCGGCATACAGCAGCAAACACGTTGACGCCCGATCCCCGCGCCCGATGCGCCCCCGCAGTTGGTGCAGCTGCGCCAACCCGAACCGTTCCGCGTGTTCGATCACCATGACGGTCGCGGCCGGAACGTCAACGCCGACTTCGATCACCGTCGTCGCGACCAGAATGTCCAATTCCTTGCCCGCGAATTTTTGCATGACCGCGTCCTTTTCCGCGCCTTTCATCTTGCCGTGCGCCAATCCGACGCGGTTCGGGAACAGGCGGTTCAGGTATTCAAACCGTTCCTCGGCCGCGGCAAGGTCGATTTTCTCGCTTTCCTCGACCAGCGGGCAGACCCAGTACACTTTGTTGCCGTCCGCCAACGTGCGGCGCAGAGCGGCGGCGACCTCGTCCAGCCTTTGCGCGGGCAGGACGCGCGTCGCAATCGGTTTGCGCCCCGGCGGCAATTCGTCGATCTGCGACGTTTCCATGTCGCCGTAATAGGTGAGGGCAAGCGTGCGAGGGATCGGTGTCGCCGTCATCACCAACATATCCGCGTTGCACCCTTTTTCCGACAGTTTCAAGCGTTGATGCACCCCGAATTTGTGTTGTTCGTCAATCACGGTCAGGGCAAGGTCTTTGAACACGACATCGTCGGAAAACAAGGCGTGCGTCCCGATGACGATCTGCGCCGCGCCCGATGCGATTTGATCCAAAATCTCTTGCCGCCTTTTGCCTTTGTCGCGGCCGGTCAGCAGAACGACGTTCACGCCGCCCGCCGCCGCGTTTTTCGATATCGAATTGAAATGCTGGTTCGCCAGAATGTCCGTCGGCGCCATCAACGCCGCCTGCGCCCCCGTTTCGACCGCGTTCAGCATCGAAAACAGCGCAACCATCGTTTTGCCCGACCCGACGTCGCCTTGAACCAGCCGCAACATTCGCAGCGGCGAATCCATGTCCGCGTTGATTTCCTTTAACACGCGGATTTGCGCGCCAGTTAATGAAAACGGTAAAGCGTCAAGCACCGCTTTTCTTATCCGGCCGTCGCCGTGAATCGAACGTCCCGCGACGCGGCGCAAATCGCGGCGAACCAACGCCAAAGCCAGCTGGTTTGCCAGCAATTCGTCATAGGCCAGCCGCTGTTTCGCCGGCCGCGCATTTTGCAAATCGGCGTCGGTTTGCGGAAAATGAACGGTTTTCAGCGCGGTTTGAAAATCCGGCCAGTGTTCGCGTTTGGTCATGGCGGGGTCTTGCCAATCAGGCAGAACGGGCATCTTTTCGATAGCGGTACGAACGGCTTTGTTCAAAATTTTGCCGGAAAGCCCCGCCGTCAGGGGGTAAACGCACTCGATTTGCGGGATTTTGTCAAATTCCGTTTCGGAAACGATATAATCGGGGTGCGGCATTTGAATTTGCGCGTTTCCCGCGCCGAACCGTTCGACTTTGCCGCTGATGAAACGGCGTTCCCCGACGGGCAGGACTTGCGCCGGATAATTGCCGAAAGCGTGAAAGAAAATAACCGTGATCGTCCCCGTGTCGTCGCGGCAAACGACGCGGTAGGGGCTTTTGCGCGTGGCGGGGGCGATGTGGCGGACGGCTTCGACTTCGATCGTGACGACGGCGTTTTCGGGCGCGTCGGCGATTTTCGTTTTCATTCGGCGGTCGATGTACCCCGTCGGCATGTGAAACAACAAATCCGCGACCGTCGATCCGCATAGCTTTTCGCACAAAACCGCCGTTTTTTTGCCGATCCCCGGCAAACTGTCCAACGGGGCGAAAAAGGGAAACAGAATTTCGGGGCGCATCGACGGATTCCTGAAAAATAAAAGGTGATTTTCTTTTTGTCCTATTGTATTTATCTTGTGATACGGAGCAAGTTTAAAATGAAGTTTTCTAAAAATCCCGAAAAGCATCTGCTGGCCGGCGTTCCCGACAACGCCGCGGCTTTGGTTTTGGCGGAAATGGCGCGGCAAACGGGCGACGTTCTGCACATTTGCCGCGACGACACGCATTTGTCCGCGCTGATCGACCGGTTGGCGTTTTTCGCGCCCGATCTGGACGTTCTGGCTTTTCCCGCGTGGGACACCGTGCCGTATGACCGCGTGTCGCCGAACACGGACGTCGTGGCGCGGCGGTTGGAAACGCTGTCACGGCTGCACGCGGGAAAGGGCAAAGCCCCGCGGTTGGTCGTCACGACCGCCAACGCCGTTTTGCAGCGCGTCCCGCCGTTCGATTTTTTCAAAGCCTCGCTGACCGCCGAAGCGGGCAAAACCTTTGACGAACAGGCTTTTCACGCTTTTCTGGAAAAGAATGGCTATCAGCGCACCGAACAGGTGATGGAACCCGGCGAATACGCCGTGCGCGGGGGCATCATCGACGTGTTCGCCCCCGGAACGCCGGAGCCTTTGCGCCTCGATTTGTTCGGGGACGAGCTGGAAACGATCCGCACGTTCGATCCCATGACTCAAAGAACGACGGGGAAAATCGACCGTTTCGTCTTCAAACCCGTCAGCGAAGTCGCTTTGGACGCGGCGGCGGTGTCCCGTTTCCGCACGAATTACCGCGAGCTGTTCGGCATGGGCGCAAAAGACGTTTTGTATGAAAGCGTGTCCGAAGGGCGGCGGTTCGTCGGCATGGAACACTGGTTGCCTTTGTTCCACGACGGAATGGACACTTTGTTCGCTTTTGTGCCGGATGCTGTCGTTTCGCTGGATTATCAGGCGGACGAGGCGGTTGATTCCCGCATCGAACAGATTGGCGAGTTTTATCAGGCGCGCAAGGAAGCCGAGCAAAACGGCCTGTCCGAAGGCGGCATGGTCTATCACCCCGTTCCGGTCGAACGGATGTTTATGGACAGGGCGGAATTCGACCGGCTGTTGACGGGGCGGGCGGTTTACCGGTCGTTTCCGTTTGCCGCGCCGGAAATGAAAACCGATGTGGATGTCGTCGATGCGGGCGGCCGCGCGGGCAGGGACTTTTCCGCCGAACGCGCCGTGCCGGACACCGACGTTTATGACGAGGTGCGCAAGTTCATCGTCGCCGAGCGTCAGAAAAAGCGTCACGTCATTTTATGTGGATTTTCAAACGGTTCGAGGGCGAGGCTGATTTCTTTGTTAAAGGAGCGCGCCGTCGTCGCGACAGAGGTTGACACGTGGGATCAGGCGTTGAAAACAAAGGACGGAACGCCTTTCGCCGTTTTGCCGCTGGATCAGGGATTCCGCATGGGCGATGTCACGGTCGTTTCGGAATCCGACATTCTGGGCGACCGGCTGATCCGTTCCGTCAAGCGCAAAAAGCGCGGCGACCAATTCATTTCCGACGTTTCCGCGCTGAACGAGGGCGATCTGGTCGTGCATATCGACCACGGCATCGGGCGGTACAGCGGGCTGACGACTTTGCAGGTCGGCGGCGCGCCCCACGATTGCGTGTGTTTGGTGTACGCCGACGACGACAAGCTGTTCGTTCCCGTCGAAAACATCGAAGTGCTGTCCCGCTACGGTTCGGAACAGGCGGGCGTTTTGCTGGACAAGCTGGGCGGCGCGGCGTGGCAGGCGCGCAAAGCCAAGCTGAAAAAGCGCATCCGCGACATGGCGGACGCTTTGATCAAAGTCGCGGCGGAACGCTATTTGAAAAAGGCCGACGTTCTGCCCGTTTCCGTCGGCGTCTATGACGATTTTTGCGCCCGTTTCCCCTATACGGAAACCGAGGATCAGGAAAAAAGCATCAACGACGTTCTGGCCGATTTGACCAAAGGCCGCCCAATGGACCGGTTGGTCTGCGGGGATGTCGGGTTCGGCAAAACCGAGGTCGCCCTGCGCGCCGCTTTCGTCGCCGCGATGAACGGTGTTCAGGTCGCCGTCGTCGTGCCGACAACGTTGCTGGCGCGTCAGCATTACGAAACCTTTGTCACGCGGCTTTCCGGCTTTCCGCTGCGGGTTGCCCAGCTGTCGCGCCTGACGGGGGCGAAGCAGGCGGCGCAAATCAAAAAAGAGCTGGCCGAGGGTTCCGTTGACATCGTGGTCGGCACGCACGCTTTGCTGGCGAAAACGCTGACGTTTAAAAACTTGGGCCTGCTGATCGTGGACGAGGAGCAGCATTTCGGCGTCGCGCACAAGGAACGGCTGAAACAGTTGCGCGCGAACGTCCATGTGCTGACGCTGACGGCGACGCCCATTCCTCGCACGTTGCAAATGGCGCTGACCGGCGTTCGGGAACTGAGCGTCATCGCCACGCCGCCCGTTGACCGGTTGGCGGTGCGGACGTTCGTTTTGCCGTTCGACCCCGTCATCATCCGCGAAGCGTTGATGCGCGAACGGATGCGCGGCGGCCAGACTTTCTACGTTTGCCCGCGCATTTCCGATATGGACGAGGTGATGAAAAAGCTGAAAGTCCTTGTGCCGGAAATCAAGGTCGTCGCCGCGCACGGCCGCATGACGCCCAAGGAATTGGAAGACATCATGACCGCTTTCGCCGATAAAAAATACGACGTTCTGCTGTCAACGACGATCATTGAATCGGGGTTGGATATGCCGTCGGTCAACACGATGATCATCCACCGCGCGGATATGTTCGGGTTGGCGCAGCTTTACCAGCTGCGCGGGCGCGTCGGGCGCGGCAAAACGCGCGGATACGCTTATCTGACGCTGCCCGCGGGGCAGAAAGTCGGCAAGACCGCCTTGAAACGCATGGAAGTCATGCAGAAACTGGACACGCTGGGGGCGGGGTTCACGCTGGCCAGTTACGATCTGGATATTCGCGGCGCGGGCAACCTGTTGGGCGAGGAACAGTCCGGCCATATCAAAGAAGTCGGTGTCGAGCTGTACCAGAAAATGCTGGAAGAGGCCGTCGCCGAAGCCAGAAACGGCGGTTCGGACGACGACGCGGCGGAACAAGGCTGGTCGCCGCAAATCAACGCGGGAATGCCGGTTTTGATTCCCGAAACGTATGTGCGCGATCTGGGCATTCGCATGGGGTTGTACAAACGGCTGGCCGAAATGACGGAGGTCGGCGAAATCGAATCTTTCGCCGCGGAAATGACCGACCGTTTCGGCGCTTTGCCGCCCGAAGTCGAAAACCTGCTGGAAATCATCGCGATCAAAACCTTGTGCCGTAAAGCCAACGTCGAAAAGATCGAGGCTGGGCCCAAAGGCGCGGTCATCACTTTGCGAAATAATGTCTTTCCAAATCCGGCCGGACTTGTTAAATTCATAGCGCAGAACAACGGTGCGGCAAAGTTGCGCCCCGACCAAAAAATCGTTTACAAACGCGTTTGGGACGTGGCGAAAGACCGGATCAAAGGGATGCGGAAACTGATGGCGAAAATGGCGGAAATCGCGACGGAAAACAATGCAAAACAATGACTTGCGATAAAAAGCTGTTAAAACGGATGAATAAGGTATGGTAAAAGAAACGCATATTTTGACAATCACTTGTCCCGACAAAACGGGGATCGCGGCGCGCGTGTTCGGCTTTATCGCCGAGCAGGGCGGTTTCGTGACCGAGGCGGCGCAGTTCGGCGACGCGCTGAGCAAGCTGTTTTTTATGCGTATCGTTTTCACCACGGAAACGGGCGAAAGCTTCCGTCCCGCTTTCAAGGCCGCTTTTCAGGCCGTGGCGGACGAATTCGGTATGACGTGGAAACTGCACAACGGCGACCGGCCGGCGCGTCTGTTGCTGGCGGTGTCGAAGGAAAGCCACTGCCTGAACGATCTGCTGTACCGTTACCGCGCCGGATTGCTGAACATCGACATCGCGGGGGTCGTTTCCAACCACGAAGATATGCGCGATTTCGTCGAATGGCACAAAATCCCTTATTTCTATCTGCCGCTGCCCAAAGGTTCGACGTTCGAGGAAAAACGCGCGCAGGAAAACAAAATTCTGGCGTTGAAAGACGAGCTGCATATTGATTTGGTCGTTTTGGCGCGCTATATGCAGATTCTGTCCGACGATATGTGCCGCGCGCTGACGGGACACTGCATCAACATCCACCATTCGTTCCTGCCCAGTTTCAAAGGGGCGAAGCCGTATCATCAGGCGTACGAACGCGGGGTGAAGCTGATCGGGGCGACGGCGCATTACGTCACGGCGGATTTGGACGAAGGGCCGATCATTGAACAGGCCGTCGAACGTGTCGATCACACGAACACGCCCGAACAACTGGTCGCGATCGGCAAGGATCTGGAAAACATCGTTCTGGCACGCGCCGTGCGGTACCATACGGAACGCCGCGTGTTGCTGAACGGGCACCGGACGGTGATTTTCAAATGACGTTTTGAACGCCAAAGGGAGGATCGCGTTGAAAATTGATTCATTGCCGCTTTTCAGCGAAACATCGGAAACTTTCCGCAAAGAGATGGATCGCCACCTGCGTTGGAAAAGCTTTCGCGCCGGTCAGGAAATCATCAACCGCGAAGACCGGAATTCCGATTTGCTGTTCGTGCAAAAAGGAAAAGTGCGCGTATTGATCTATACGCTGTCCGGCCGCGAAGTGACTTTGGACGATATTGAAGCCGGCGGTTTTTTCGGCGAAATGGCCGCGATCGACAAAGCGCCGCGGTCGGCGACGGTGATCGCTTTGGAACCGTCGGAAATCGCGTTTTTGTCCGCCGAGAAATTCAGCGACGGATTGCGCAAGGAATCCTTGGTCGCCCTGCGCATCATGCAGCGGATGTCGTCGATCATCCGCCACGCCAACGAACGCATTGTCGAACTGTCCACTTTGGGCGCGAACAACCGCATCCACGCGGAAATTCTGCGGCTGGCGCGCAAACAGGGGGTGGAAAAGGACGGCAAAATCTACATTTCCCCCATTCCCGTTCACAGCGACATTGCCGCGCGCATCAGCACCGTGCGCGAAACGGTCGCCCGCACCATGGGCGATTTGGCCAGACAAGGGATCGTCACGCGCGAAAACGGGGCTTTGGTCGTTCACGACATCAAACGTTTGGAACAAATGGTGCAAGACGTTCGCGGCGACATTCCTTAATCATTTCGGGGGATTGAAATATGAAACATTCTATCGGTCGTTTGGTTTTCGGTGTTTCCTTTCTGGCGTTCGCTTCGCCTGCTTTCGCAACTTTGCAAGAGGCGATGGAGGCCGTCGGCGATGGTGATTACGCCTTTGCCATAGAGGAATTGACGCGGCTGGCCGAAAAAGAAAAAAACGCCGAAGCTCGTTACAGTTTGGGGGCTTTGTACGAAAAGGGCGCCGGTGTGCCGCAGGACGAAATGAAGGCGTTGGAGATCTATCAGCAGGCCGCGGACGAAGGCAGCGCGAAAGGCGCGCTGAAAATCGGAAACGCGTTTTACACCGGACAGGGGCGCGACAAGGATTACGCAAAGGCGTTCCAATGGTATAAAAAGGCGGCGGAAAAAGGAAACTATCCCGCGCAATACAACATCGGCCTGATGCTGGAAGAGGGTGTCGGCGTGAAAAAGGACGCGGTCGAGGCGTTCGGATACTATAAAAAATCGGCGGATCAGGGATACGCGCCCGCCCAGATCGCGTTGGGGCGGATGTTTTTAAAAGGTATCGGCACGCCGCAGGATTTTTCGCAGGCCGTGTTCTGGTACAAGCTGGCCGCCGATCAGGGCAACGTCAAAGCGCAAATGGAGCTGGCCAAGCTGTATTCCAACACGACCGTGCGCGGATTGCCGTTCAACGTGATCGGCGCGCACGTCTATTTCAACCTGATTTCCGCTTACGGCACTTCGCCGCTGAAAGAGGAAGCGGCGCAAAAACGCAACGAGCTGATGCAGAATATGCGCAACGAGGATGTCGCCGTCGCGCAAAGTCGGGCGCAGAAATGGAAAAAGAAATCGCGCGAGGAATCCCTGCCGCGTTTGGCCAGAGAGGCCGCTTCGTTGGAAGAGGCGGGACTGGAGGGCGATTCTAAAAACGACGCGGCGCAAAAAGAGGAAGAAAAAGAGGAAATCAAGGTGACGGCTAAAACCGCCGTGCAGGAAGTCATTGTTGCCGGCGGCGTTTCCAGACGCGATTTGAACCGCGCCGTGCGCGACGACAATTTCCAGCCGGTCGTTGATACGCTGAAACAAAACGCCGATGCCGGAAACGCCGTTGCAAAGCTGGCGTTGGCCGATGTTTATGTTTTGGGGCAGGGGATCAAAGCCGATCCGAAGCAGGCCGTGGCGATCTATTCCGAATTGGGCAAAAACAACGATCCGATCGCGTTTTACCGTTTGGCGCCGATGTATTGCGAAGGAAACGGCGTCGAACCGGATTTGATCGAATGCTACAAGTATATGCTGCTGGCGAAAAAATACGCCGATGAGGATTCTTTGCCGACCATAGCCGAAGCGTTGCAGATGCTGGATGAAAATCTGGACAAGGAAATTCGCGACGCGGGCAAAAAGCAAGCCGGCGTTTGGGGTGAAAAGACCGAACCGACAAAGGCGGAAAAGAAAAAGTTGTTCGGTTTGTTCGGCGGCGATTCCGATGACGGTGACGCCATGGACAAACCGGAAGACAAGAAAGAGGACGCAAAACCGGCTAAAAAAGAGGATAAAAAGGCCGATGGAAAATCAAAAGCCGCTGACGAAGACGATCTGTTCGCGGATCTGTAAGGGGGAATGATGGATCTGACTTTGGATTTGAAAGACGGTCGGTCTTTGTCCTGCCGCCGCGTGAAAGGGCGGTTGCCGTTGGATGTCGTTTTCATGCACGGCACGCTGTCGGATAAAAACGCGTCCAAATCTCTGTTTTTACAAGGCGTGTGCGAACGGCGCGGGTGGGGGTATGTCGCGTTTGATTTTATCGGACACGGAGAATCTTCGGGCCGTTACACGGATGGAACAATCGGCGTCTGGCGCGAAAACGCGTTGGAAATTATCGACCGGATAACGGAAAATCCCGTTGTTTTGGTTGGCAGTTCCATGGGCGGGTGGATCGCTTTGCTGACCGCCGTCGCGCGTCCTAAACGCGTCAAGGCCGTCGTCGGATTGGCCGCCGCCGCGGATTTCACGGTCGGTGTTTGGAATTCGTTTTCCGACGAGCAGAAAAAAGACGTGATGGAAAAAGGCGTTATTTACACGCCGAACGGTTGGACGGAGCAGGGCGATCCGTGGACGCGCGCTTTGTTCGAGGACGGCAAAAAGCATCTGGTTTTAAACGGGACGGATAGTCTGGACATCCGTTGTCCCGTCACATTGATCCATGGGGCGAAGGATGACTGCGTTCCGGTCGAAACGGCTTTTAAAACAATGGATGCGCTGAAAAGTGAAAACGTTAAAGTGATTGTTTTGAAAAACAGCGGTCACCGCCTGTCCGAACCGGATGAGCTGGCCGTTTTGGAAAACGAACTGAATATCCTGACCGGAGGGGTGTTATGAAAAAATGGTATGCCGAGGAATACGAATTTGAAATCGAAGTGACAGGGTTTCTGCGCGGCGATCATACGGAGCATTACTGCCGCAACGGCGAAGAAATCGGCGACGTTTACAAATGCACCTACGGCTGTCCGGTCAATCAGTGCGGGCAGGGGATTTGTTCAAAGGTGATGACCGTTCTGTTTCCCGTGATGGAAGCGGTCAGAAGCGGCGGCGATTTGGAAAACATCGGCGGAGAGGGCAAATACACGAAAACGGTCGTTTGTCCCGACGGATGCGTTGTTTTCAGGCTGACCGCCCGAAAAACGGGAAACGAAAACTTTTTCAAAGGCAAATTCGCGGGCGGCTGAAACAAGCCGCCTTTTGCTTATTTATAGACGGGATCCATGCGCAAACGGACGCGGCGGTTGCGTTGCCGGTTGTGGGCGATCGGTTCCCCGTTGGCGTCCCTGTTCGGATAGCGCGGCTGGATGTCGGCCAAACCGACGGCGCGCAGGCGGGTGGGGTCGATGCCGCTGCGGATCAGAAAGCGCGTGACGGCGGACGCGCGCGCCGACGACAGTTCCCAGTTCGACGGGAATTGCGGCGTGTTGATCGGGCTGTCGTCCGTGTGTCCCTGCACCTCGAAACGGAAGATTTTATAGCGCGGCGCGTTCAAAGTGGACGCCAAACGGCGCAAAACGGGAATGGCGGCCGCTTTCAGCGTTGCCGACCCCGCGTCGAAAAACGTGTCGGTTTCCAGATCCAGAACCAGCCCCAAATGGTCGCTGCCCAAAGAGGAAACGGTGTCCATGGACAGGACTTTCAAATCGTCGTCCAGATCGGCGCGCAGCAGGGTGATCGGCTGATCAACGGGTCTGTCCATAAATTCGCGCGTCATACCCGTGCGGATCTGCTCGAACATCACGGTGTCCATTTTCGACGCCGCCAGCAGCATCACGAAAAAGCACAGCAACAACGTGACGCAGTCGCCGTAAGTCCCTTGCCAGTCGTCGGTGTTGACCTCTTTTTTCTTCGGGGGTAAATCCATTTCCGGCCTCCGTCAGCGTTGCATATCGCGGTCGATCAGAAAATGCTGCGACGGGTCGATGAAAGCGTTCAGTTTGTCCTGAATGTAGCGGGGGCTTTTGCGTTCGGCCAGCAGGACAAGGCTTTCCGTGATCAGCAGGTTGCGGAACAGCTCTTCGTCATTGCGGGCGGACAGCTTGATGCCGGCCGGCAGATAGATCAGGCGGGCGGACATAACCCCGTAAAACGTCGTGATCAAAGCGACGGCCATACCCGTGCCGATTGACGCGGGATCCGCGCCCATGTTCCCCAGCATCACGACCAGACCGATCAGCGTGCCCGCCATGCCGAACGCGGGGGCGTATGCGCCGATGTTTGTCAAAATTTCTGCGGGCTTGCCGGATCGCTGATAAGAGCTGAAAGCGGATTCTTTTAAGATTTCGCGGACTTCCGCGCCGGTGTATCCGGAAATGACCAGCTCGACCCCGTATTTCAAAAACGGATCGTCATCGCCGACGGACGACATAGCGTCGTTTTCCAAACCTTGCAAACCGTTTTTCTGTGTGATGTATGCCCAACGCACGAAACGGCCGACCTCGTCCTTATATGAAACGGCGTCGATTTTCCGGTTTTTGAAAATGCCCAGCCAGTTTTTGTTCGCCGCGTGGACATCCGATCCCGAATACGCCATCAGCATGGAAAAGTACGGCCCGATGATGACCAGCAAAAAGCTGTTCAAATCCCAGAACATCAGCATGTCCGGCGTCGCCAGACGGATCGAGATGAACACAATCCCCCAGCCGAGGATCAGACCGAAAAGAGAACTTTTAGACATGGTTTATCCTTAGTCGATGCAAGCTTTCAGATAATATTTTTTACAGCGCGGCGGCGGAAAAATCAACGTTTAAAACGGGATGCCCCTTTTTTAATTTAAAGCGGCGAAAAAAACTTGGATTTTCGTCCGGCTTCGGTTATAAAGCTAAAAAGTTTTTTAAGGCCTATGGAAGGATCGGAAAACTGGTTTCGCTGCTGAAAAACAATCAAAGCGCCGTGCTGAAAATCACGCCGGACGGGCGGATTTTTTCGGCCAACGCCACCGCGCACCGGATGTTCGGTTATGACAATGACGAACTGAACGGTATGCGGGTCGCCGCCGTTTTGCCGGACGCCAACCATGTCGGTGCCGTTTTTGGCGCGCTGGGCGAAGTGTGCGGCGAAAACGTTCCGGCCAATACGACAGAGGCCGTCGGATTGCGCAAAAACGACACGGAATTTCCCGTCGAAGCAGTCGTCACCCCCTTTGACGGCGGTTACATCTGCCAGTTGCGCGATATTTCCAGACGCCAGATGTCCGAAAGCATGGACGCCATTTTGCACGCGACGCTACGCCGTGTTTTGCGCGGCCAGACGTACGAACAGTTCTGCTCTTTCCTGTGCGAAAAAATCGTCGAGCTGCTGGGGTGCCCCTTGGTGTGGATCGGACGAAAGGAAAAGGACGGTTCGATCGACGTTTGCGCCGTCGCCGGAAAGTTGGCCGCCGGATTTCCCGCAAAACCGATCCGGTGGGACGATTTGACGGAAACGTTCGGCCCGACGGGGCAGGCGATCCGTTCCAAGCGGACGTTCGTTGTCGAATTGGCCGACGACAAGATCGTTGACGCCGACGGCCGCGAACACATCCGGCAGATCATCGCGTTTCCGTTGGTGACGCACGACGGCGTTGACGGCGTTTTGGAAATCCATTCCGGATTGGGCAAGCTGGACAGCGTGACCATTCAGCGGATTGAAACGTTTTCCCTGCGCGTGGCCATGGCCATGCAGTTTGCCGCCGACCAGCAGAGTATGCGATTGCAGCGCGCCGCGTTGGAAATTTCCCCGAACGCGTTTGTCATTACGGACGAAACAGGTGCTGCTTTGTGGGTGAACAATGCCTTTTGCATTCAAAGCGGTTATCGGCGCGAAGAGATTTTGGGACACAAGCTGGTGCATCAGCGCACGGATTTCCAGAACGAGGCGTTCTATTCGGAAATGTGGAGCGTTCTGCGCGCGGGCAAAGGGTGGCGCGGTGAAATTGTCGAACGCCACAAATCGGGTTCCCTTTACACGGTGGACGAACGCATTTCCCCGATTTTAGATGCCAACGGCGATTTGGCCTATTGCGTGATCGTGCGCGACGACGTGACGGATCGCAAAAACGCCGAGGGGCGGATCATGCATCTGGCCAATTATGACCAGTTGACGGGGTTGCCCAACCGCCGTTTGTTCCACGAACAGCTGCGCCAGATTTTGCACCGCGCGGACAGCCGCGGAAAGAAAGCGGCTTTGATCTTTGCCGATTTGACGAATTTCAACCGCATCAACGATACGTTGGGACACGCGGCGGGCGACAATTTGTTGAAAACGGTCGCCGAGCGGCTGTTGAAAATGGCATCGCCGAAAGATTTCGTCGCGCGCATCGGCGGGGACGAGTTCACGATGATCGTCGAGGACGTGCCGAACACGGAAACCGCGGCGTTAAGCGCGCGAACGATGATTGAAACGATTTTGGCACCGATTTTTTTGGACGGAACCGAAGTCAACATCGGCGCGAATGTCGGCATTTCGATCTTTCCGGACGACGGGACGGAACCGGACAAGCTGGTCAATTTCGCCGATATGGCTTTGCGCACGGCCGCGCATTCCGCGCCGAACAGCTACTTTTTCTTTTCGCAGGAAATGAACGAGGAAACCGAAGATCGGCTGGCTTTGGAACGCGATTTGCGCAAAGGGTTGGTGCAAAACGAATTCGCCTTGTTTTTCCAGCCGCAGCTGGACGTTAAAACGGGCAAGGTCAACGCGGTCGAAGCGTTGGTGCGCTGGTTCCACCCGACGCGCGGCATGGTTTCGCCGGTGCGTTTCATCCCGATCGCCGAAGACACGGGGCTGATCATTCCGCTGGGCGATTGGATTTTAAAGGAAGCCCTGCGTTATATGAAGCTGTGGGATCAAATGGGATTGCCGGAAATTTCGGTCGCGGTCAATTTGTCCGCCATCCAGTTCCAGCAGGAGGATCTGGCCGGTTCCATTGAAAAGGTGTTGATCGACAGCGGCGTCGATCCGAAGCGGCTGGAATTGGAGTTGACGGAAAGCGTCGTCATGCAGGACGCGCGCAAGGCTGACAACATCCTGTCGCGCCTGTCCCGCATCGGGATAAAATTGGCGATCGACGATTTCGGCACGGGATATTCGTCGCTCAGCTATTTGAAGCGTTTTGCGGTGGACAGATTGAAAATCGACCAGTCTTTCGTGCGCGACATGACGCATAACTACGACGACGCGGAAATCGCGCAGGCCATTATCAATCTGGGGCATACGTTGGGCTTGGAAATCGTGTCCGAGGGCGTCGAAACCAAAGAACAGCTGGAATTGCTGAAAAAACAGGGATGCGATGTCATTCAGGGGTACTATATCAGCAAACCGATGCCGGCGGCGGATCTGCCCGATTTTTTGCGGGCGCAAAAAGAGTTTTAACCTGTTGAAACGAAAGGAAAACGGATGAAAGCACTGTTCACGGGACTGGTCGCGGCCGGTGTGTTGTTGTCGCAAAACGCGGTCGCTTTGGAAAAACAAGTCTTGCCGCAACCGCGCACGGACGGCGGTCTGCCGTTGATGCAGGCGTTGATGGCGCGCAAATCGACGCGTTCGTTTGCGGATCGGCCGATTGAACCGCAGGTGATGGCGGATATGTTGTGGGCGGCGTTTGGCATCAACCGTCCCGACGGCAAGCGTACCGCACCGACCGCGATGAACAAACAGGACATGGATATTTACGTTTTGAACAAGGACGGTGTGTTTTTGTATGACGCCGCGGCAAACGCTTTGATCCCCGTTTCGGACAAGGATTTGCGGAACATCAACGCCCAGCCGTTTGCGAAAAAAGCGCCCGTGACGTTGCTGTACGTCGCGCAAAACGGCAAGTTTGCCGGAATGCACGCGGGTTCGCTGTATCAGAACGTCGGGTTGTTCTGCGCTTCGGCCGGATTAAACAATGTCGTCCGCGGCGGCAAGGACAACGAAGAAATGACAAAGGCGTTGAATCTGCCCGACGGCAAACAGGTCATCGTGTCGCAGGTTGTCGGCTATCCCGAATAATCACAGGGGCAGGGACAGGCGCGTGAAACCGGTCGGCATTTCGGCATTCGCGTCAACGGCAAATCCGTTTTGTTCAAAAAACTTCCGCGCGGCGGCGTCGGTTTCAACCGTGACCGCCAATTCGCCGTACCCGTCGTTTCCGGCGCGGTCGCGGGCGTCGTCCAGCAACGCTTTGCCCAATCCTTTGCCGCGCGCGTTTTCGATGACGGCGATGTTCAGGATTTCGGCCGAACCGTCTTTCATATCCCGCAGGACATAGACGCCGACGACGCTTTCACCGTCAAAGGCGGCGAAGCAATGCCCCTTGTTCAGGCTTTTTTCGATTTTTTTAACGTCGGATTGCCCCTGCAGCAGCAGGCTGAGCGGGTAATTTTGAAAAATCTCTTTAATTTCCGGCGTGGTCATCTGATTTCCTTTCAAAAACGATAAAAAGAAAATACAATGTTTTAAAACAGATTCATAGGTGAAAAATGAAACCGTATCAACAAGGCGCGATAGACTACTTTTGCGGCGTGTACGCCGTCATCAACGCGTTCCGTCACGCCGCGCGGAGCAGGGCGGAGCTGTCTTATGTCGGCGGGTGCGCGTTTTACCAATATCTGATCAAGCGTTTGATCAAATTCGATCGGTTTGAAGAAGTCCTGAGCCACGGAACAGATGCGGAATTGTTGGAAAAACTGCTGAAAAAAGCCGACGGTTATGTCCGGCGCGCATACGGATTGAAAATCGACTTTTCTGCGCCGTTTGCCGATACGGACAAAGACGTTTTGACGGCCGTCGATGAAATCGGCAAGTTTTTAAAACAGGACGGCACGGCGTGGCTGCTGCGGATGAACAACAAAGCCTTGGGCGATCACTGGTCGGTCGCGACAACCGTTTATTCCAACGGCAAAGTCGCCCTGTTCGACAGTTACGGCGCGAAATCGTTTGACGCGAACAAAGCCGTTTGGACGCCGCCCGTCAAAGAAAAAGACAGAACACCCGACAATCCGTCGGGAATGCCGATCCCGCCCCGCGGCAAAACGATGCTGTTGAAAGAAGGGCAGTTCCTGATCGCCGTGTCGCCGGCGTGATAAAAAAAACTTGCTATTTGAACGGATAAAAACGTATCCTGATCATATGCGTGTGAATGAACATTCGCGCGCCAGTGCCTGAAAAAGAGGCGCGGAGCCTTAGAACAGCTCTTTGTCAAACCGACGTAGTGATACTGCGGCGTAACCGCTTGGCAAACAAGCGGAAGTGTATCCCCGATTTCCTTGCGTGGAACGGGGAGCTTTCGGCGTATGTCCAGAAGCGTACCCTGTATGCTTTAAAGGTCGAAAGGAATCACCGTTTGACATGATTGTTCTAACTCCCCGAGCCGCTTTTAAAAGGCGGTCTTTTTTTTTGCAAAAAAAGGGGGAAACAAGTATGAAAAAGCTTCTTTTAACACTGATGACGGTGTGTTTTTTATCCGCGTGTTCTTATACGCATATGCCGACAACAAATATGATAGCTTTGTCAGAAGTGGATTTTTCAAAACGAAGCATACGGGAAGGAGAAAGTTGCAGTTACCGCATTTTTTGGTTGTTCGGGCCTTTCGGTGACGCAAAATTTACTGAAGCAATCAGATACGCCGGTATCAGCAAGGTGGTGGGAATGGATGCCAATTACAAAAACTTTATCCTATTTCAAAAAGGCTGTATCAGAGTCTATGGTTACTGAAACGAAAAGAGCCGCCCTTTTAGGCGGCTCTTTAGCGTTTTGCAATAATTCCGTTTGACAGTTTAGCTTTCCTCGTCATTTTCCAAAACGGCGAGGACGACGGCGTTCGCGGCCGCGTCGGGGGAAAGGCTTTCGTCGATAATGTTTTTCAACCGCGCGGCGGGCAATCCAGTCATTTCCGTCAGGGCGGCGATAAATTCGTCGCGTTTCATGGTGGTTGAGGAAAAATTCCGCAAAACGAAGCGGTTGATTTGCCACAATTTGTTTTCAGCGTCCGAACGATTTTCTTTGAACATATAGATGTAAAGCTGGCCTGGGGCGTATTCTTCAACGGTATAGGGAACGGTCGGGCGGACAACCTCGGACAATGTTCCCAAAACCGTGGAAGCGGGCAATGAAACCGCATAAGACAAACACGTCCAAATCATCGTTGACATAAAAGGATTGTTGCCGTTGCAGCCGTGCGGAATAAAGTCGAAATCCCCTTTGGCCAGCAGGAAACGGTCAACGGGCGGATCGCCGAACGTCGTTGACATGGTCGTTTTTTGAATGGTTTTGCTTTGATACACCGTTATCGCGGCGGGAATATGCTCCGCCGCTTTTAAGGTCAACGTCAAAGGATTCCCGTCCTTTTTGATCAGGCGGGGCGTTTTCCCCTCCGGCGTTTCCGAATTGTTGACATAAATGTCCGCGGGAACGTTCGAGCTGATGTAAACGGATGTCGAACGCAGATTTTCCCGCGCGACGCATCCGGACAGAAGAAAGGAAAGAAAAAGCGCGCTCTTGTTCATTCGATCTCCGGTTTAATTTGCGTTTTTCCAAGCGTATCAAAAAAAGTCGGAAAAGGGAAGAGCGGCTCTTTTGTATTTCGCGGCCTCTACTTTTTCGGCAGTGTTTTTAAAGCGGACAGAAAATCGCGTTCAACGGAACTGAGCGTTTTTGCCTGATATTTTTTATACTCTTCGGTCGCTTTTTCAACGGCTTGATAATGCGAAACAGAGCCTGCGTCTTGCAACAACTGTTCGCCGCTCATGGTCAAAATGCGATCCAAATGCGCCGCCCAATCTTGCATCGTCATCGGTTGTTCTCGTTCCGCTTGCCGTTCGGCAAAATCCAAATACCCCGAAACGATTTGCCGCATTGCGCGCAATTCTTTTTCATTCAGGTAATTCTTGGCGATTAAAGCGTCCGTCAAATGCGGTCGGTTGCCTTTAAAGGTTGTTAATCCCATAAATTCTTTTTCAGCATCGGCACGGGTGTAAACGACTTCCGCCGCCGTTTGTCCGGAAACGGCGAAGTGGATTTTATTTTGAACCTTTTTGAAAAACTCAACCGAAACATCGGCACGCGGGTCGTAATCAATACTGGTGGCGTAAATATCCAATACCTGACGGTAAAATACTTTTTCGGACGCGCGGATGTCGCGGATGCGCTCGATCAGTTCTTGCCAATATCCGCCACCACCCAATTCTTTCAAGCGTTCGTCGTCCAACGTAAAACCTTTGACGATGTATTCTTTCAGCCGCTCTGTCGCCCATTTCCGGAATTGAACGCCGCGCCGCGATTTGACACGGTATCCGACGGAAATAATCATATCCAAATTGTAATGTTCCGTTTGATATGTTTTCCCGTCTGCGGCAGTTGTCGCAAATTTTGCGACAACTGAAGAGTCCAATTCTTCATTTAAAGCATTGTTGATATGTTTTCCGACGGTTTTTATATCGCGTTCAAATAAAGCCGCCATTTGTGCGCGCGTCAGCCAGACGGTTTCGTTGTCAAGCTTTACATCCAGTTTGATTTTTCCGTCATCCGTTTTGAAAAGAATCAAATTTTCTGTCATTTTTTATCAATCTGTAAGATGAAAACCCTTTATCAAGGTGTATCAAAAAACGCCCAAAGAGGAAAGGGGGAAAACGAAAAGAGCCGCTCTTTCGGGCGGCTCTTTGGCAATCGTTAAGGTCGATTATTTCAGCAACATTTTGAAGTCCACGACGACCGCGCGGTCTTTGGTGACCAAAACGGGGTTGCCGTCGATGGATTTGATTTCGGGGATTTCCAAAACCAGTTCCTGAACTTTCTTCAGCGTTTCCGCCAAAGGTCCGACCGCTTTGGGTTCTTCACCGCGGACGCCGTTCAAAATCGTGCCGACTTTGGTTTCCTTGATCATCGCGTCGAAATCGTTCGCGGGCAAAATGCGCATCGTGGTGTCGCGCATGACTTCCGTATAGATGCCGCCCGTGCCGAAAATCATCACGCGGCCGAAGTTTTTATCGGAATTCACGCCGATGATCGTTTCGGTCGCTTTGACGATCATTTCCTGAATCAGAACGCTGGCGTTCTTCAGCTGGAATTTCGCGATCGTCGCGGTCAATTCGTCAAACGCGGTGTTAAATTTCGCTTCGTCGTCAATGTTCAGATAGATGCCTTTCATTTCCGTTTTGTGCAAAGCGTCCGGCGCGGACAGTTTCAAAACGACGGGCGCGGGGAATAGCTTTTTGCAGAACGCCAAAGCTTCGGCCTTGTCGGTGAAGTTGCCGCATTTCGGATAGTCGATGCCGTAATGATCCATAATTTTGTTCATCGTGGATTGGGGCAGGGACGCCAGACCGTCGGCGACCGCTTTTTTGACATCTTCGCGGATTTCGGCGGGGACTTCGCGCAATTCGGCTTTGACTTCGGGCATGCCCTTGAACGCCATCTGCGCTTTCATCAAGCCCAGCAGGCGGATGCAGTCGGTCGGGTAGTCGTAGGCCAAAACGTTCGCGGCTTTCAACAGGTTGACCGCTTCACGGACGCGCTGACCGCCGATGAACGAACAGAAGATGTTGACGTTCTTGTATTCTTTCGCCAATTTGATGACGGCTTCGGCGGTTTCCTTGGGTTCGGTGGACATCTGCGGGGTCAACAGAACGATGATGTTCTTGTATTCACCGGATTCGCACAGAACGCGCAGAGCGTTTTCGTAACGGTCGGCTTTCGCATCGCCGACAACGTCAATCGGGTTGCCGACGGACGCTTCCGCCGTCAGAACTGCGCGCAGTTTTTCAATCGTCGCTTCGGACGGGCGAGCCAAATCCAAGTGCGCTTCTTCGCACAGGTCGGACGACAGGACGCCGACGCCGCCCGCGTTCGTCAGGATGCCGACGGAACCCGAAAAGTCCGTGTGGTTGACGTGCTGCAGCAATTCCAGCGCGCCGAACAGTTCACGCGTGGTGTAAACCTGAATCGCGCCGCTGCGCTGCAGGGCGATTTCCAAAACGCGGTAGTTCGGAGCCAGCGAACCCGTGTGGGACAGGCTGGCGGCCTGCGCTTTGGACGATTTCCCCGGTTCCATGATGACGCAGGGTTTCGTTTTGCTGACTTCTTTCAAAACGCGCAGAAATTCCTGACCTTTTTTCAGACCTTCCAGATAGAAAACGAACGCCTTGGTGTGTTCGTCGTGCTGAATGGCTTCCAGCAGGGACGCTTCGTTCAAATCGGCTTTGTTGCCGATGGAAATGAAGTGCGAAAAACCGATGCCTTTTTCTTCGGCCCAATCCAAAATCGCCGAGCAGTACGCGCCCGACTGCGAAATGAACGCGACGTTGCCCTGCAAGGGGAAGCACGGCGCAAAGCTGGCGTTCAGTTTGTCAAACGTGGAAATATGTCCCAAGCAGTTCGGCCCCAGCAGGTTGATGCCCGCGTCCAAACATTTCTTGGCGATGCTCAGTTCCAAATCCTTGTGTCCCGCTTCACCGAAACCGGCGGTGATGATGCTGACGTTTTTCGCGCCGTTGGCGATCGCGTCGTCAACCGCGGCTTCGCAGAAACGCGCGGGAACCAGCAAAACGACCAGATCGACGGGTTCGGGAATGTCGCGGACGGAGGCAAAACATTTCTTGCCCTTCAATTCCTGACCGGCCAATTTGGGGTTGACGCCGTACAGCGTACCGGCAAATCCCGCTTCGATCAAGTTTTTGAACACGACGGCGCCCAGCTTCGATTCATCGGCGGAAACACCGACGACGGCGACGGAGCGCGGATTAAAGAACGAACTTAAAGACATTATATTCCCTTTCAAAACTTTAAGTGTAACTGGGGCATAATATGAAGTTGCAACAGGGAAAAAGTCAAGGATATTTTACGGAAAACAGCGATGTTGCGCCGCCTTGGCCGCGGGCGGTCGATAAGGGGGCGGGCGAATCCGTTTCGCGTCGGATGAACGCGGGGTTTTAAACTTTTTTCAAAAGTTTAACTTTATCCTATAACACGTTGATTTTAAACGACAGTAAATCTTTTTCGGCCGCGGTTGGAAAGAAAAGCTTTTTTTTCCGATCGGTTCGGTGTAAAAAGGGATAACTTTTCTGACTTTAAAATATAGGATACAAAAATGGCTGGAAGCGTGAACAAAGTTATTCTGATCGGCAACATCGGCAGGGATCCGGAAATCCGTCAATCGGCGGACGGGCGGAAAATCGTCAATCTGGCCTTGGCCACGTCCGAAACGTGGAAGGACAAATCCGGCGAACGCAAGGAAAGAACTGAATGGCATCGCGTTGTCATTTTCAATCAGGGATTGGCCGGAATCGCCGAGCGCTATGTGAAAAAAGGCACGAAACTGTACGTCGAAGGTTCATTGCAAACGCGCAAATGGACGGACGGAAACGGCGTTGAAAAATATACGACCGAAGTCGTTTTGGGCAATTACAGCGGCGAAATGACTTTGCTGGACAGCCGCGGGTCGTCGGACGCGTCGTCGTTCGGCGGAGCGTCCGCAGGGTTTGACGCGCCGGCCGCATCGTCGGGATGGGATGCAAAACCCGCCGCCGCCGACAACAGCTTTGATGACGAAATCCCATTCTAAAACAACAGCTTGCTCGCCATATTTGAAGTAAACGCAAAACAGGATTGACACTCGTGGAAAATACTGTAAAAGACACCTCTACCGTCGTCGTCGGTATTGAAGAGGAAATGAAACGTTCCTATCTGGATTATGCGATGAGCGTGATCGTTTCGCGCGCTTTGCCGGATGTGCGCGACGGGTTGAAGCCCGTTCACCGCCGCATCCTGTATTCCATGCACGAAAGCGGATACGATTATAACAAGCCTTTCCGCAAATCCGCCCGTATCGTCGGCGACGTGATGGGTAAATACCATCCGCACGGCGACGCGGCGATTTATGACGCGATGGTGCGTATGGCACAGGATTTTTCCATGAGCGTGCCGCTGATTTCATCGCAAGGAAACTTTGGTTCGATCGACGGTGATCCTCCTGCGGCCATGCGTTATACCGAAGCGCGTTTGGCGTTGTCGGCGCACGATTTGCTGGACGATATCGACAAGGATACGGTCAATTTTACGCCGAACTATGACGAAACCGTCATGGAACCCGCTGTTTTGCCGGCGCGTTTCCCCAACATTCTGGTCAACGGATCGGGCGGCATCGCCGTCGGCATGGCGACCAACATCCCGCCGCACAATCTGGGCGAAGTCGTCAACGCGTCGATCGCCATGGTTGACAATCCCGACATCACCGACGAAGAATTGCTGCAAATCGTTCCGGGACCCGATTTTCCGACGGGCGGATTGATTCTCGGCCGTTCCGGATCGCGTTCGACGGAATTGACGGGCAGGGGATCCGTCATCATGCGCGGCCGCACACACATCGAGGAAATCCGCAAAGACCGCTGGGCGATCATCATCACGGAAATTCCGTATCAGGTGAACAAAGCCGCGATGATTTCCCGTATTGCCGAGCTGGTGCGCGACAAAACGATCGAAGGCATCGCCGATATCCGTGACGAATCCGACCGCCAGGGCATCCGCGTCGTCATTGAAATCAAACGCGATTTCCACGCTGAAATCATTTTGAACCAGCTGTTCCGCTACACGTCTTTGCAGACCAGCTTCGGATCAAACATGATCGCGCTGAACGCCGGCCGGCCGCAGCTGATGAACCTGCGCGATATGCTGGCCGCATTCATCGCTTTCCGCGAAGAGGTCATTCGCCGCCGCACGATTTACGATCTGGGCAAAGCGCGCGACCGCGCCCACCTGTTGGTCGGTTTGGCGATCGCGGTTGAAAACCTTGATCCGGTGATCGAACTGATCCGCAAAGCTCCGACGCGTCAGGTGGCTAAGGAAGGATTGATGGGGCGGTCGTGGGACGCGCAGGAAATCGTTCCGCTGATTGATCTGATCGACGATCCCGAATACGAAGCGGTTGACGGCAAATGCATGCTGTCGGAAAAGCAGGCCGACGCCATTTTGGATTTGCGTTTGCATCGCTTGACCGGATTGGAACGCGAAAAAATCCACAACGAATTGCGCGAACTGGGCGCTTTGATCAAGGAATTGCTGTCCATTCTGGCTTCGCGCGAAAAGTTGTACGGCATCATGCGCGACGAATTGGTCGCGGTTCGCGACGAATTTTCGACGCCGCGCCGCACGACGATTGAAGACGTCGAGTTTGAGCAGGATATCGAAGATTTGATCCAGCGCGAAGACATGGTCGTCACCGTGACGAACACGGGGTATATCAAACGCGTGCCGCTGTCCGCCTATCGCGCGCAAAAACGCGGCGGCAAAGGTCGCACCGGCATGAACACGCACGAAGAGGATTATATTACAAATCTGTTCGTCGCCAGTACGCATACGCCGGTTTTGTTCTTCTCGAACGCGGGGCTGGTTTACAAAATGAAAGTTTACCGCCTGCCGGTCGGTTCGCCGCAATCCACGGGCAAAGCTTTGATCAACCTGTTGCCGTTGAAACAGGACGAGCGCATCACGACGATCATGCAGCTACCTGAAAACGAAGCCGAATGTGAAAATCTGGACGTGATGTTTGCGACGCGTTCCGGCAACGTCCGCCGCAACAAGCTGTCGGATTTCGTCGATGTCAAGGCGAACGGCAAGATCGCCATGAAGCTGGACGAGGGCGACACGCTGATTGACGTTAAAATCTGCACGGACGAACAGGATGTTCTGCTGGCGGCCAAAGCCGGCAAGTCCATCCGTTTCCCCGTCGCCGACGTGCGCGTGTTTTCCGGTCGCACTTCGACGGGTGTGCGCGGCATCCGTTTGGGAGCAAACGACGAAGTGATTTCCATGTCCGTTTTGCGTCATACCGACGCCGATATGGAAAAACGCTACGCCTATTTGAAAATGGCCAAGGCTTTGCGCCGTTCCGACGAAACGGACGACAATTCGGCGGCGGACGATATCGAAGCATCAACGACGATGACTTTGTCCGACGAGGAATTCAAAAAGATGCAGGAGGAAGAGGAATTCATCCTGACGGTTACGGACAGCGGTTACGGCAAACGGACTTCCGCTTACGAATACCGCATCACCGGCCGCGGCGGGCAGGGGGTCACGAACATCGACAACACCAAACGCAAAGACAGTGTCGTTGCATCGTTCCCCGTCACAGACACCGCCCACGTCATGTTGGTGACGGACGCCGGAAAGCTGATCCGTATGCCAATCAAGGACGTGCGCATCGCCGGCCGCAACACGATGGGCGTGATCATGTTCCGTTTGAATGACGCCGAACACGTTGTTTCCGCCACTTGCATCGAGGAATACGACGACGAAGAGGGCGTTGACGACGCCGAAACCGTCGAAATCGCTGAAACTCCGGCGACGGAAGAGGCGGGGGCGAAAACGTCCGAAACGTCCGAAACGCCGGAGGACGCCGATGTCTGAACGGATCGGCGTTTATCCGGGGACGTTCGACCCGATCACCTACGGCCATATGAATTTGGTCGAACGGGCGGCGGGATTGGTGGATCGTCTGGTCATCGGCGTGGCTGTCAACCAACATAAAAATTCGCTTTTTTCGTTGGAAGACCGGCTGGCCATGACGGAAGAGGCGATAGATAAATACCGCGCCAAAAGCGTGATTGTCGTCAAACCGCTGATCGACGAATTGCTGGTCAACTTTGCCAAGGAAAACAAGGCGCAGGTGATCTTTCGCGGATTGCGCGCCGTGTCGGATTTTGAATACGAATTCAAAATGTGCGTGATGAACCGCCGTTTGGAAGAGGATATCGAAACCGTTTTTTTGATGGCGTCGGAAAAACATCAGTTCGTTTCGTCCGTGTTTGTCAAGGAAATCTGCCAGCTGGGCGGCGACATTTCAACGTTTGTCACGCCCGCGGTCGCCGAACGTTTGATCGCGCGTTATAAGGAATTGGGGAAAATCAAATGAGTTCTAAAGAAAAAGATCAAAACACGCTGTTGCTGGAATTGAAAGACGGCATTGTCGAAATCAAAATGCGGCCGGATCTGGCGCCGAAACACGTTGCCAGAATCAAAGAACTGGTCAAACAGGGATTTTACGACGGACTGAAATTCCACCGCGTGATTGACGGGTTTATGGCGCAGACGGGCGATCCGGACGGCGACGGATGCGGCGGCAGCGGAATGTTGCTACGCGCCGAATTTTCCGACGAACCGCACGTGCGCGGAACGTGTTCCATGGCGCGGGCGATGGATATTCACAGCGCCGACAGCCAGTTTTTCATCTGTTACGACGCTTGCCCGTGGCTGGACAAGCAGTACACGGTTTGGGGGCAGGTCGTTAAAGGTATGGAATTTGTCGATAAAATCAAAAAGGGATCCGGCAACAACGGTATGGTCAAAGATCCCGATTGCATCATTTCCATGAAGCTGGCCGACTAAGCTCCAGCGCGTTTCCGAAAAATTTTCAAATCCCTTGAGGTGTGAAAGCCCCAAGGGATTTTTTTTGACCCCTGACCAAAGATAAAAGATTGCGTCGCGGTTGAATGATCGTGGCGACGCTGTGGCGGCCGTGAGTTCCGAAATACGTCCTTGCTATGGTTTTGCGGCCTGAAAATGCGATTAAAACATTTTGTCATACTGCTTTTCCTATCCGGTTGTTTAACATAATAAACATTATGCGACAAACGTATATAACTCACAACGGGATAAAACGGATATATCACATTGAAAACAAACAATATTCTGTTGGGTTGTCAACATTTTTCAGAACAGGTTTTTCCAGAGGTGTTATGTGACTTTTGCCGTTTTTGTTATTAACGGCTGCATCCGGATAAATTATGTATGTTTTTCAATATGATACGTTGGATTCCGACTTTTCCGGATCATATCCGGCCGACGTGCGATCGGCGCGGACGGTTTTCAGGGCGCAAATTTCAAAAAACGGTATATCCGGACATCCGGACGTTCCGCGCGCTCAGAAATGCGAAAAGCGGCCGGAGCGGAAACGGACGTGTTGTCCCCGCCCCTCTTCTTCTTTAGTGTTTGGGGTTGGTCGCGGTTAAAAGAATAAAAAGCTATGAAATTTATTATTAACGGAAGTGACGTATAAATTCATTAAAGACGCGTTATGGAGATTTTTGAAATGAGGACTGAACGTTCTTGTATTTGGTGGCTTCTGCTGGTTTCCGGTTTTGGAACAATACCCGCTATAACGGTTTGGCTATGGGAATGGTTGTTTTTTGAAGAACCGGATGAAACTGACGGGGACGACGAAGAGGAAGAGGAAGAGGAAGAGGAAGAGGAAGAATAATCCCTCTCTGTCATTAATTAAACAGGTGTACGAATATCGCGCCTGCCGCGGTTTTCCCGCGCGGCGAGTATGAATAGGATTTTATAGATCGAAATGGCGTGGCGCGATTTTCAAGCCGGTATCAACAGACCAGTCGGACATTCTATCGCCCCGCCGGATTTGCCCCTATGGAGCGATTGTCAATCCGCTTCAAATTCCATACCGTCATAGGCCGGTTCGACGCCGTCGGGCAACGTGCGGCGCAGCGTTTCGTAATCCAGCCCCATGGCCATATGCGTCAATATCGTTCGGCGTGGTTTTAAAATGTCCACCCATTCCAACACTTGGCGCACCGACGCGTGGCTGGGGTGATCCTGTTCGGACAGGCAGCCGACCACCCATGTATCTACGCCCTTTAATATGGACAGTGCGGAATCGTACAGATGCACAACGTCCGTGGAGTAGCCGAAGTTATTGATTCTGAAGCCTAAACTGGTCGTCCATTCGTGATCTTGGGTAAACGGGATGATTTTCAGGTCGTTGATTAAAAACGCTTCGCCCGGTATGATCAAATTCGGATCCAGCCATGGGTGGAAAAACGGTTCTTTGGCGACATCGACCGGACGGAAAGCGTAGGAAAAGCGCGTTTTCAGCAAATCAAGCGTCGTCGCGTTCGCATATGCGGGGATGCCCGCGTGCATGGCGCGGTTGATTTCGCGCAGATCGTCGATGCCGTGCGTATGGTCGGCGTGTTCGTGCGTGTATAAAATGGCGCTCAGCTCCCTCACCTGCGCGGCCAGCAGCTGTTCGCGCAAATCTGGCCCCGTGTCGAACAGCAGTGTCGTTTTCCCTTCGCGCAACAGCAAAGATGTCCGCGACCGCCTGTTTTTCGGGTTGTTCGGGTCGCATTTGCCCCACCCTTTGCTGATGCTGGGGACGCCGGGGGCGGCTCCGCAGCCTAAAATCCGTATTTTCATGACACAGAAGCCTTTGAAAATAATGTGAAAAAGTTTTCCGTCGTCCGTTCTTTCAGCTCGTCCAAAACGACGCCCTTGATTTTGGCCAAGGTTTCCGCCGTTTTAATCAGAAAGGCGGGTTCGTTTTCGCGTCCCCTGAACGGAACGGGCGCCAAATACGGTGCGTCCGTTTCCAGCAACAGGCGGTTCATCGGCACAAAACCGAACGTTTCACGCAGGTCTTGCGCCGATTTGAACGTGATGATGCCGGACGCGGAAATGTAAAAGCCTAGCTCCAATCCGACTTCTGCCAGCCGTTTTTGCGATGAAAAGCAGTGCAGAACGCCGCGCAGGTCGGGCGACGCCTCTTCCCGCAGTAGCTGTATGGTGTCGTCTTCGGCTTCGCGCGTGTGAATGATCAGCGGCAGCCCCGATTTTTTGGCCGCCCGCAAGTGGGTGCGAAACAACCGCCGCTGCGCGTCCGCCGTGTCCGGCGCGTAATGGTAATCCAGCCCCGCTTCGCCCAGCGCGACGATTTTCGGGTCATCCGTCGGCGTGCACAGGTCGTCAACGGTGACATCCCCCTGCTCCGCCGCGTATTCGGGATGAACGCCGACCGACGCGAAAACGTTTTCATGCGCGCGCGTCAAGGCGATCAATTCCGGCACTTCGCCCAATTTGGTGCAAGCCGTTAAGAAACATCCGATCCCCGCTTCTTTCGCGCGGGCGATCACCTGATCCGCCTGCGGCAGCAGGCTCGGGAAATTCAAATGGCAATGGCTGTCAACGAAAAACATCATCCGGCCTCGCGCTGCAAAGTCAGAACGGCGTTGACGAACACCTGTTTTTGATCCAAATCGGGATCGGCAAAGGCGCGGCGCAATCCGTCCGTCAAATCCATCAATTTCAAAACCGGAAAAACGGTTTGCAGCCGCCGCCGGACGGCGCCTTCTCCGGCGAATATTTCCGCCGCGTCCTGTTTTTCGGCGCTGACGCAAACGTCGGTCAGCCATTGGATTAACAGCGATTGCGCCGTTTTCAGCACGTCCTTGTCTTTCAGCGATTTTTCCGCGAAATCGTACAGGCCGGACACCGACACCGCCGGAAAAGCCGCGAAAAACGAAACCAGTTTTTTAAACAGGGAAACGCCGTCCTGATTGATCAACGAAACGGCTTTGCCGGGGCTGCCCTCCGCCAAAAGGGAAAGCGTGTGCAGATCCGCATCGGGGATGTCTTCGCCTTTTGATTTAAGAAAATCTGATAACGCATTGCTTTCAAACGGTTTTATCGTCAACTTTCGGCATCTGGAGCGGATCGTCGGCAACAGTTTCCCGACAACGTGACTGATCAAAATAATAACTGTTTTTTCGGGCGGTTCTTCCAAAGATTTCAACAGGGCGTTCGCCGCGTTCGGGTTCATATCGTCCGCCGAATCAATGATCATGACGCGCCACCCGTTGCCGCCGACCGTCAAATGCAGGAACGCTTCCGCTGCGCGAATGTCCGGTATGCCTATTTCGTTAGAGCGTTTTCTGGCGCGTTCGATTTCGGGATCCAATGGTTTTCCGGCGTCGATCAAGGCCTGACGGGCTTCAAGCTCGTCTTTTTTTAGCCCGCATTCAATGACTTTCAACGCCGGATGCGAACGCTGGGCGACGGATCGGAAAACCGGATCGTTTTCCGGAACGGACAGCGTGGTCGGACGGACGCCGAGCAAATCGTTTTCCGGATCCGGCGCGGCAAGAATAAACCGCGCCAAACGATAGGCCAGCGTGGCTTTCCCGATCCCTTTGGGACCCGCGAACAGCCACGAACCCGCCAAATGTCCGCTGTTCCACAGATCAAGCAGCAACCGTTGTTCGGCATCGTGACTGGTCAGGTCGCTTTGTTCTTCCGGCAATTTCAGAAAAAAGCCGTCCATTTTCAAGCTTTCAGCAAACGCTGTTGAACCAGCGCGGCCACTTGGGCGTGGATGTCGTCAATCGTCCCCGTCGCGTCAACGACGGCGCAGCGGTTCGGTTCTTTGGCGGCGATATCCAAAAAGGCTTGGCGCAAATTGCGGTGGAAATCCAGCCCCATTTTTTCATAACGGTTGACGGTCGCGTCGCGTTTCAACGCGCGTTCCACCCCGTGTTCGACGGGCATATCCAAAATGACCGTCAGATCGGGTTTGAAATCGCCGACGACGATGCGATACAGGCTTTCCACCGTTTGACGCCCCAATCCGTCGTCCGCATAGCCGAATCCCTGATAGGCCATCGTGGAATCGGCAAAGCGGTCGCAGATGACCGTCTTCCCCTGTTTCAAGGCCGGCCAAACCGTGTTGACCAGATGATCGCGGCGCGCGGCGAACATCAACAACGCTTCCGTCATTACGTCCCAACGGCGAACAGCGCCTTTGACAACCAGTTCGCGGATTTCTTCGGCGCCGGCGGAACCGCCCGGTTCGCGCGTCAATTCGCAGGTGACGCCTTGTTTTTCCAGAAAACCGGCCAACAGGCGGGCTTGCGTCGATTTGCCGGTTCCCTCCCCGCCTTCAAACGTTATAAAGAAATTCCTTTTCACGCCGTCCCCTCAGTTGATGTTTTGGAACAGAAAGTATTTGATCAATTCTTTCAAACGGCCGAAATAGCCCAAGCGTTTAACGTCGTTTGCGGCGTACAAATCGACCGTTTTTGAAACCTGATCCGGAATGTCAACCGTCAAAGTGCCGATTTTTTGACCTTTTTTAACAGGCGCGCTGACCGGTTTTTCATAAACGACTTTCGCCTTGACCTCTTTTTGTTTGCCCTTTTTCAGTGTCAGTACCATATCCTTGTCCGGAACGGCCGCGACGAAACGGTCGCCGCCCAGCCAGACGGGGACGTTGACGACCTTGACGCCTTTTTTCAAAACGGTGTAGTTGTCGAAATCCCTGAATCCCCACAGCATCAGCTTTTGCGCCTCTTCGCTGCGTTCTTTCATGGTTTTCAGCCCGTTGATCACCATAATAATGCGGCGGCCGTTCTTTTTCGCCGAACCGACCAGCCCGTATCCAGAAACCGACGTGTGCCCCGTTTTAATGCCGTCGGCCACGCCGGGCATCAAAAACAGCAGCGGATTGCGGTTTTCCTGCTTGATTCCGTTGTAGGTGAATTCCTTTTCGGAATAAATGCCGTAATAATCCGGAAATTCGCGAATGATCCGCGACGCCAAAACGGCCAGATCGCGCGGGGACATATAATGATCCGGATGCGGCCAACCGGTCGAATTGGCCATATGCGTGTCGTTCAGCCCCAATTCAGAGGCCTTTTCGTTTGCCAGTTCGACGAATTCGGATTCCGTTCCGGCGATGTTTTCAGCTGCCGTGATGCACGCGTCGTTGCCCGATTGGACAATGATGCCGCGCAACAAATCGCGCAGTTTCACTTTATCCCCGATTTTCAAAAACATCGTCGAGCTGCCTGTTCTTGCACCGCCTTTGCGCCATGCGTTTTCGCTGACGATGAACTCGTCGTCCATGTTCAGCGCGCCGTCTTTCAAGCGTTCAAAAATCATGTACGCCGTCATCAACTTGCTCATCGACGCGGGGGGCATCCGTTCGTCGGCCTTTTTGTCAAAGAAAACGGTTCCCGTGTCGAAATCCATCAAAACGACGTTTTTCGCTTTGGTTTCAATGGCGGCGGCCGGCGTTGAAAAAGTGCCGAACGTGAAAACGGTTAAAAGCAGCAGAGATTTAAATTTCATAACCGATCCTTATCAAAACGCGTTATCCAACCGGCGGCCGACGGCGATATTGCCTTTTTCTTCAACCAGACGGGCATCAGCAATGCCGTTCGCCGTAACTTTATCCATGGTTTCCAACGCCTTTTTTGCGCTGTCGGGTCCTAAACGCACACGGTACAGCGTTTTGGTGTTGACCGTCACCGGCAAAATGACGGCGGAACCGAAACGCGCCACCTGTGCGCGCATTTTTTCAGCGTTATCCAAACTGCCGAACGCGCCGACCTGAACATAATAGCCGGGGGCGACCGTCGCGACCGTTTTAGCGGAAGCGGCCTTCTTAACCGGAGCGGGCTTTTTCTTTGCCGCCGCTTTCTTCGGGGCGGGCGTCGGTTTCGGCGTGTCGGCGACGACGGTTTTCTGCGCCTGCGCCTGTGTCAAATCCTCGTCCCAATCGTTGTATTCGGTCGCCGTATTCGCTGTCGCGGAGGCCGACGCCACCAGCGGCGCGTCCGTCGCGGTCAAAGCGGGCGGCGGATTGGCCAGACGCGGATAGTTGGTTGAATGTCCCAGATTTTTCGGTTTTGCAATCGGTTCCTGTGTGGTGGCGACCGGTTCGGCGGCCAAAGGAACTCCGGCGGAACCGGAGGATTTTCCGGCGGCGGCCAGCAATTCCTCTTTCAGCTTTTTGCTTTCCTCGGGCAGGATTTCGACCTGAACCTGTGTTGTTCCCTGCTCTTCAAACCCCAGCAGCTGCGCGGCGCGTTTGGACACGTCGATCACGCGGTTGTTGACGAACGGCCCGCGATCGTTGACGCGCAGCACCAGCGAACGGTTGTTTTGCAAATTGGTGACGCGCACGATGCTGGGCAGCGGCAGCGTCCTGTGGGCGGCGGTCAGCCCGTGCATATCATATACTTCGCCGTTGGCGGTAATGCCGTTGTGAAAATCGGGGCCGTACCACGACGAAATGCCGATTTCCTTGTAATTGTAATCTTCTTTGGGGATGTACCACAGCCCGCCCACCTGATACGGATTGCCGACCTTGTAGTATCCGGCCGTTCCGGCGGCGGCGTTTTGCTTGGCCGGCCCCGCGGCGGCGGAGGAAAAGACCTGCGAATTGTCCGTGCAGGCCGCCACGACGGTCAGAGCCGTTGATAAAAAGAACACTTTTGCAAACGAATTCATTTTTCCTACATCCTTTCGCTATCGGGCAGAATAGCTGGTCGCCGCGCCGGAATCAAGAAAGATACTTCAGTTTTTTTAGGGCGTCGTTAGCGTTTTTTTAACCTCTTGTCGGGAACGCCGGAGGCCTTCGTCCGCTTGGCCGCGCTTTTTTGACGCCGCTTTTCCTTTTTTGCCTTTAACCGCTGTTTCTTTTTCGCCTTTTGCCGCGCTTTTTCCAAAGCCTCCCGCCGTTCCTTTTCCAGCCGGAGGTTTTCTTTGACCAACGGGTCGCGGTCGCCGTTTTCCAAATTCCGCGCGAACTGGACGCGCATTTTTTCCAGCAAAGTCCGGTTGACCGCGTCGGACGAAATGCCGTACACGCGCTTATACAACTCGATGCCTTTCATCGTGGAACGCCCCAGCTTGCCGTCAACAGGGCCGACGTAATAATCCCCTTTGGCCAAAATCTTTTGCATTTCAACGATTTCGTCGAACGTCAGCTTGTCCCGTTTCGCGCCGCCGCTGACCGCCAGACGCATAAAATGCAACAAGGACGCGCCGGCGTATCCGTCGGCAGGCAATCCGTACAGGGATTGGAATTTGCGGACGGCTTCGCGGCTTTTACGTCCCAAAACGCCGTCGATATCCCCGTCGTACAGCCTCATTTTCGTCAGCAGTTCCTGCACTTCCTGCGCGTTTTCAAGGGTGAAGGACGGGCCGCGCTGAAAATATTTTTTGGAAAAGGGCGGCTTGCCTTGAATCCTGTCCGCCAAATGCCCGATGGAAACGGCGTACAGAACCGACCGGTTCCATTTCAAAATAACCCTGAAATTGGAAAACGTCAAAAACGCGGGGCCGTGTATTCCCGCCGGCAAAAACAATTCGGCCTGCGTGGACGGCGGTTCGGCGACGGGCGCGCCGTCCGCGAAAACAATGCCGTCGGCCAGCCATTCCCGCAACGTTTTTTTACGTTCGATCAAATCCCAGTCGAATTTTTTCGGCAGCAAAACCTCCCTGCCCCAACCGACCGCGGGATTCCACCCCTCGGACGACAGATAGTTTGCCGCCGACGCCAGCGCGTCCGGCAGGCTGTCCCACAAATCGACCTGTCCGTCGCCGTCGTAATCCGTCCCGAAATGCCGGAACGTGGACGGCATGAATTGGAAATTGCCGAACGCGCCCGCCCACGACCCTTTCATCCTGTCGGCGGACAGGCCGTTTTGAACCATTCGCACCCCGTGCATCAGCTCGGTTCTGAAAAAATCCGGCCGCCGCGTGTCATAGGCCAGCGTCGCCAATGCGCTGATTGTCGGGTATTCGCCTTTAGCCGTGCCGAAATTCGTTTCCATTCCCCAAAACGCCAGCAGATAGTTGGCGGGAACCTTGTATTTTTTTTCGATTTCGCGCAGCAGGCGGGCGTGTTCCGCCATCAGCTTCTGCGCTTTTTTTATCCGCAGAACATTGATGGCGTTGTCGATATAGGTTTGAAAATCGCGGCGGAATTCCGGCTGTTTGCGATCCAGCGCGATCACGGACGGTTCCAGTTTCAGCGATTGAAAGGCGCGATCCAGCGTTTGGGCGGAAACGCCGTTTTCGACGGCTTCCCTGCGGAATTCCTCGACCCATTCGTCAAAGGTCAAATCCATGGCGGCCGCCGGCGCCGGAAAGGGCGGGACGGTTAAGGCGGAACAAAGAAAAACCCCGTATTTCAGCCAAAATTTCATCAGGACGAATCTTTCAAAAAAGGTCGTATCATTATTATGAAAAAGACGTTATTTTTTCGTTAATCACGAAAAACGCCCTCTCCCGTCAAAGGAAAGGGCGTTTGAAACGTAACCTCGGCGGATTATTTTCCGGACAGTTCGCGCATTTTTTTATACAAAATCAAAGCGTTGACGTACGCTTCCATCGTCGCGGCCGTCAGCCTGGCTTCGCCGTTTTCAAACAAAACGACCAGCCGACCGGCCGTTTCCCCGCGCGGCGGCAACAGGGAAAACGATTTGACGCCGGAAATCGGGCGGATTTCCGCCAAAAACTGATCCGATTGCTTGGTAAAGCCGAAGAACGTCTTGTCGGACAAAACGGCGTAAAACGGATCGGCGGCCGTTCCGAATTTCCCTTTGAAAACAATCCGTTCGCCGGCGGCCACGTCGCTTAAAACCGCCTTGACGACGGACGGCAGGTCTTCGGGCGCGGCGGCGGCTTTGGCGAACAGGGCTTTCATTTCCTCGCCGGACACGCTTTCGCGCGGCGCGACGGCGGTTTCCGCCTTTCCGGCGTTCAATTCGGCCGCCTTGTCCTTGACTTCGTTGACCTTTTGCTTGGCCATTTCCGTCAATTCCTTAACGTCAATGTTTTTGGCTTTTTCCGCCAGCTCTTTCACGTCCAAATTCTTGGCCTTTTCCGCCAAACCGCCCAAAAATCCGGTCAGTTTTTTGCCGACTTCCTGCGCCTTTGCGGCGGCTTCCGATTTCGGGTCGGTAGCCTGTTGCGCCTGCGTTTCGTCTGTCATGGGATATCCCTCCAATCAGTTAAAAGATGCGGGTATTTTGGCATTTTTCGACGCTTTTTTCAAGGGAATGAATAAGTGCGATCGCTAACATCCAAGATTAAAATGTTTGATTAACATATTGTTTTTAATAAAAATAAAGTTTTATAAAAAACATTCCGGAATATCTTGATTTTTGCCGTGAAATATCGGAAAATGCGATTACCGCGGATGGATGGCAGAGCGGTTGAATGCACCGGTCTTGAAAACCGGCGACTCTTTACGGAGTTCGTGAGTTCGAATCTCACTCCATCCGCCATACTGAAAAATCCCCTTTCACGGGGATTTTTCTGTATGAAAAGATAAAGAGTGTGAGATGAGAACTCACGAAGTGAGTTCGGTCGCCGTCAGGTGCCCGCTAAGCGAAAACAACAACGCTGTTTTCGTCTGCAAGGGCAATTTCCGTCAAGCGTCGGCGCAGGCGGAAGCTTTAGGCGGAATTGCACGCAGGTTTGGACGGACGTACAGAGAAACGGCGATCCCGTTACAATTCGATCCTGACCCAAGTGAACAGGACGTTGAACATATTGTACGGCCCCGGAATGTATGTGGTTTGCAGGGAAAACTTTTTATACTGCATCCCGAAAACCGGCAGCGGAACGGGCAGCGGCAGATAATTGTAATCGTCGCGCATCGTGACACCCAACGTGAACCCCGCGCCGACGGAAAAGTCTTTATCCCTGTCGATGTAATAATTCCATTGGCGCAGATAGCCGAAAATGGGTTCGGGTTTGCTGTGGGAATCGCTGAACACCATAAAATACAGGCCGCGCATCACGTCGTCTTTGTAATAATGTTTTCCGACGCCGATCCCCCACGGTTTTTCGTTATAGGAATCCGTTTTCTTTTTATCGTACATTTCCCGATTGTGCCAGGTATTGACCGGCAAATACAGATCCCAATCCTCGGACGCCCAAATTCCGTCAATATCGTTTTCAAAAACGGTTGACAGCTCCGCCATTGTTTTCGCGCGCGTCGGAACGGCAAGCGTCAGCAACGCCGCGACCGTCAGTAAAACACGCATTAACAACGGATGCCGCATTACACAAAATCCGGATCACGAAAATTTGTTGCTTTTCGGGAAACCGACAGGCGGCATTTTTCCGATTTGCGCGCGATGTCCCGTCCAGCCGACCAGATTGGTTTCAATCCGCGTGCCGCCGCCGCACGGATAGGCCAAACCGTCCTCTTTGTTAAACAGCTTGATGTCCGACAGTGTCACGCCGTCGGGGTATTTTTGGATGAACACACCCTGCCCGCGCGTCATTTCCGGAATTTCCGCCAAATCAAACACCAGCAGTTTGCGGTTGTCGCCGATAACGGCGACCGCGTTTCCGGACACGGGGATTGACATGAACGCCTTGTCCCCCTGCGTCAGGTTCAAAACGATCCTGCCGTTGCGGGTTTGCGCGACCAGATCGTCCTCTTTGACGATAAAGCCTTTGCCTTTTTTGGAAACGATCAGGCGTTTTTCACCGGCGCGGAAAATCGACATGGAAATGATTTCGTCTTCTTCGGGCAAGTCGATCGACAGGCGCACGGGTTCGCCGAAACCGCGGCCGCGCGGCAACTTGTCCGCCGCCAGCGTGTAATACCGGCCGTTTGTGGCGAACATCAGGATCTTATCCGTCGTCTGCGCTTGTAAACCGCATTGCAACCGGTCGCCCTCTTTGAATTTCACGTCGTCGTCCAGCTGGATGTGGCCTTTGACGGAACGGATCCAGCCCTTTTCCGACAAAATGACGGTGATCGGTTCGCGTTCGATCAACGCTTCCAACGGGATTTCGATTTCTTCGGGTGCGCCGGAAATCACCGTGCGGCGTTTGCCCAAAGCGGTCGATTGGCCGAATTTCTTTTTCATCAGCGTGATTTCGCCGGATATTTCTTTCCAGCGCAAGGCTTCGTCGGACAGCAGAGCCTCCAACGTCGCCTTTTCGTCGGCCAGTTGGTCGTGTTCGGTTTTGATCTGCATTTCCTCCAGCTTGCGCAAGGAACGCAACCGCATATTCAAAATCGCGTCGGCCTGAATTTCCGTCAGCCTGAACGCCTGCATCAAAGCGGGCTTTGCCTCGTCCTCTTCGCGGATGATGCGGATGACCTCGTCCAAATTCAAATACGCGACAAGGAAACCTTCCAGCACTTCCATGCGGTGGTTGATCTTGTCCAAACGGAAATTGGAACGGCGGATCAGCACATCCTGACGGTGATCCAGAAAAGCCTGCAAAACCTGTTTCAAATCCATGACGCGCGGCACGCCGTCCTTGTCCAGCACGTTCATGTTCATATTGAAATTCACCTGCATATCCGTCAGGCGGAACAGATGCGCCATCAACTGTTCGGGTTCGATGTTGCGGTTTTTCGGTTCAAGGACGATCCGCACGTTTTCCGCGGATTCATCGCGGATGTCGGCCAGAAACGGCAGCTTCTTTTCCATTAAAAGCTTGGCGATTTTTGTGATCAGTTCAGATTTTTTGACCATATAGGGAATTTCGGTCACGATGATCTGGTACAGCCCGTGGGACAGCTCGTCCTTTTCCCATTTCGCGCGCAAACGCATCGCGCCGCGTCCCGTTTCGTAGGTCTTCAGGATGCTTTCGGGGCTTTCGACGATTTCGCCGCCGGTCGGAAAGTCGGGGCCGCGCACGAATTTCATCAGATCGGCGATCGCGCAGTCGGGCTTTTTAATCAACAGCTGCAAAGCGTCCGCCAGTTCGCCGACATTATGGGGCGGCACGTTCGTCGCCATGCCGACGGCGATGCCGGCCGACCCGTTGGCCAACAGGTTCGGAAAAGCGCACGGCATCACGACGGGTTCGATGTCTTCGCCGGAATAGGTCGGACGGAAATCGACCGTTCCGTCGTTCAAACCGTCCATAATGGCTTCGGCGACTTCGGTCAGGCGCGCTTCGGTGTAACGCATGGCGGCGGCGCTGTCCCCGTCGATGTTGCCGAAGTTCCCCTGCCCCTCGACCAACGGATAGCGCACGGCGAAATCCTGCGCCAACCGCACCATCGTTTCATAAACGGCCGTGTCGCCGTGAGGATGGTATTTACCGATCACGTCGCCGACAACGCGGGCGCATTTTTTAAATCCCGATTCGGGATCCAGATGCAGGGCGTTCATGGCGTACAGCAACCGCCGGTGGACGGGTTTCAAACCGTCGCGCACATCGGGCAGCGAACGGGAAACGATCGTTGACATCGCATAGGCGAGGTATCGTTCCCCCAAGGCTTCCGCCATTTTTGTTTCTTTAATCTGTTCAGCTTCGTTCATTTTACAGCACCTGCATATCTACCGTTTCGCGTCGGGACAACCGTTCGATCAGCCGCCCCCTGACGGCGGGAATAGTGCAGTCTATCGTTTTTAGGACATGGTTTTCAAGGAAAAATCCTGTTAATTTTAACGCTTTTTTAATTTCGTCAACGCTTTGCGCCGCCGCGTCCGCGTCCGTTAAAAAAGCGGGCAGCTCCAACAGCCTGTCGCGCCACGGGGCGCCGGCGTCGCGGCTGACGGCGCGGCCGGATTTCGGGGAAACGTAGGCCAGATCGCGCGTCGTCCCCGTCGCGGCGCAAACGGACAGATCCAACCCGAACCCCAACACTTTCAACAGCTCGACCTCCCATCTGGCATAGCGTTCCGCCCACCCGTCATAGGGCAGCAAGGCCAGCTGTTCCACCGTTTTTTGAAAAAAGTCCCCGACGTTTTCACGTTCCGGCAGCAAAGAACACATCGCGCACAGGCACGACAAAGCGGTCAAGCGGTCGGGATCGTTCAACACCGCCGCGCAAAACGCGTTCGCCGGTTCGACCCTGACCGTTCCCAAATGCTCTTCCAATCGGGCGTTCCAATGAATTTGAACCAGATTTCCGACCTGCACGACGCCGGACAGGCGTTTGGAAAACGCGCCTTTGCACAACCCGTTGTGCCGGCCGTGGTTTTGTGTCAAAAAGGTGACAACCGCGTCCCGTTCGGCGAATTTCACGACGCCGACGACGATCGCGTTGTCCGACCATTCAGGCATTGAAATCCAATCCCCACGCGCGGTAATGTTCGGGATTATCCTCCCATTTTTCGCGGACTTTGACGAACAGGAACAAATGGACGCGGCAATCGAACAACTTTTCCAACTCTTGCCGCGCCTGTGTTCCGATTTTTTTGATCATGGTTCCGTTTTTGCCGATAACGATTTGTTTTTGATTGTTTTTTTCAACATAAATCGTTTGGTCGATCCGGATGCCCTTGTCGTCCTCTTTGAACGATTCCGTTTGAACCGTGCTGATATAGGGCAATTCCTGATTCAGGTTCATATAAAGCTTTTCGCGCGTGATTTCCGCCGCCAGCAATTTGTCCGGCAGGTCGGAAACCTGATCGGCGGGGAACATGAACGGACCGTCGGGCATACGGGAAAGCAGGTGTTCCTCCAACGTATCGACGCCCTCGCCCGTCGCGGCGGACAGCATGAACGTTTCCGAAAACAGCGCGGATTTATTCAATTCGGCGGAAAGTTCAACCAGTTTTGCCGGTTTGACCAGATCCGTTTTGTTCAAGACCAGAACGCATTTCTGCTTGTTTTTAACCAGAGAATCTATAATCGAACGCGTGTCGTCGTCAATGCCGCGCTTGGCGTCAACCAATAGCAGGCGAACGTCGGAATACTCGGCTTCCTGCCACGCGGCGGCGACCATTGCGCGATCCAAACGGCGTTTGGGTTTGAATATCCCCGGCGTGTCGATCAAAACGATTTCGCAGTCCCCCTTGACCACGATGCCGCGCACGCGCGACCGCGTCGTCTGGACTTTGGGCGAAACGATCGACACTTTTGCACCGACCATATAGTTGACCAGCGTCGATTTTCCGGCGTTCGGCGCGCCCAAAAGCGTTACAAAACCGCACTTCTCAGCCATTTTTGCCCAGCCTTTCCAAAAATTCGGCGGCGGCCGCCTGCGACGCTTCGCGTTTCGACGCGCCTTTGGCCTGAACGGGGGCGTATCCCTCGACGCAAACGCGCATAACGAAGACGGGCGCGTGGGCGGGGCCCGTCCGATCCAGTTCGGTGTAAACCGGCAAAGGTAGCTTTTTAGCCTGCGTCCATTCCTGCAGTTTCGTTTTGGAATCGACCGGCGGCGCCTGATATCGCTTCATCGGTTCCGTCCAGTATTTCATGACGAAAGCGCGCGCGACATCGAACCCGCCGTCCAGATACAGCGCGGCGATAACGGCTTCGCACACGTCGGACAAAACAGCCTTTGTCAATTCCGGTTTGTTGGACGGTTCGGCCGATGTCAGGTATTTGTCGAACCGCAATTCCCGCGCGATGTCGGCCAAGGTTTCCGCCCGCGTCAAATCGGAAAACCGGCGCGCCAGATCGCCCTCCGGTTCCTTGGGATAATTGGAAAACAGCATTTCCGCAACGCTGACGCCCAAAACGCGGTCGCCCAGAAACTCCAACCGTTCATAGCCGGAGAAATGCTTGCTGAACCCCAGCGTCAGCGCCTGTTTCAGCAGTTTTTGATTTTTAAAGGCGTACCCTAAAACGGGAAACAAATCGGCGCAATCGGACATTATTTAATCCCGTTGAACAAACGCGACCAGCGCACGGCCATCGGCCATTTCCAAACCTGCCACCACGCGGCGGTGCCGTCGTTGGAAAAGAACAGGAATTTCGCGCGGCCGACCAGATTGACTTTCGGCACGAAACCGACCTTGATCGATCGGCTGTCCAGTGAATTGTCGCGGTTGTCCCCCATCATAAAGAAATGGTCTTCCGGCACGGTGAATTCCTCGGTGTTGTCAAACGGTGCTTCGTCCGACATTTCAATGATCGGGTGGGTGACGCCCTCGGGCAGGGTTTCCGTGTATTTCGTAAAGCGCAGCGCCTTGCCCGACGGGTCGCGCATGACGTATTCGCCCTCTTCCCGACGGTCGATCATATTGCCGTTGATGTACAGGCGGCCGTCCTTGACCTGAATTTTATCCCCAGGCAGCCCGATCAGGCGTTTGATGTAATCGGTTTTGTTGTCCGACGGCATTTTGAAAACCAGCACGTCGCCGCGTTTCGGTTCCGTGTAGAAAACGCGCCCTTTGATCAAAGGCATTCCGAACGGCAGGGAATAGCGGCTGTAGCCGTAGGACATTTTGGAAACGAACAGGTAATCGCCGACCAGCAAAGTCGGTATCATCGACCCCGACGGGATGCTGAACGGTTCCGCCCAAACCGTGCGAACCAACAAAGCGATCAAAACGGCGTAAACAACCGTTTTCGTCGTTTCCCAAAATCCGCCCTGCGCGTTTTTTTCTTCCATAGATTTATCCTCTCATTCAACTTCGGCGCTGATGACGACAAAAGCCAGCGCGTACGGATATTCGTCCGTCAACGAAACGTTTACGACCGGCCGGAAACCGGCGGGCGTCAAAGCGCGCAGCCGTTCCAAAGCCCCGCCCGTCAACCGCATGACCGGCTGGCCGGACGGCAGGTTCGCGTTTTCCATGTCGCGCCAGAAAACGCCTTGGCGCAATCCGGTGCCCAAGGCTTTGGAACACGCCTCTTTCGCCGCGAAACGCATGGCGTAGGCCGACGGTCTTTTCCGGCCGGCGCGGGAATCGCACGCCGCGCGCTCCGCAGCCGTGTAAATTCTGGAATAAAAAGCCGTTCCGAACCGTTCCGCCGATTTTTCGATGCGGCGGATGTCCACCATGTCTGTTCCGACGCCGATGATCATTGTCAATCCTGCGCGCGCCGGACGGAGCTGATTCCGGGGCTGGCGCGCAAAGCGGCCATGATGTCGCTTAAATGCCGGACGTCGCGCACCTCGATATCGACGGTCAGGTCGAAAAATCCGGCCGTGCGCTCCAATATGTTCAAATTGGCGATGTTGCCGTGGTTTTTGGCGATCACGTTCGACAGTGTCCCCAAACTGCCCGGTTGGTTGACCAGAACGATGCGCAGGCGGGAAATGTGGCTTTCGCCGGAAACGACATCCTCGTTCCACGAAACGTCCAGCCAGCGTTCCGGTTCGCCCGCGAATTTTTCCAAAGTGACGCAGTCGATCGTGTGAATGGTCACGCCCTTGCCCGTCGTGACAATGCCGACGATGCGGTCGCCGGGCAACGGGTGGCAGCATTTGGCGAAATTGATTGCCATGCCAGGGATCAGCCCCTTGATCGGGCTTTGTTTTTTGCCCTCGGCCTTGTCGCCGATCTTTTTCACGCCGCGTTTCAACGCATCAACCGCGCGCCCCAACCGCGATTTGTGACCGGGGAAGACGGATTCGACCACGTCGGCGGGCAGGATGACGCCTTCGCCGACGGAAGCGATCAAATCTTCGACCGTGGCCTGTTTGAAATTGGTCAGAACGTTTTCCAAACTCTTGTCGGAATATTCGTATCCCTCGGATTTATAGGCGCGCTGCAACATCTGGCGGCCGACTTCCAGATATTGTTCGCGTTTCTGGGCGCGCACGAAACGGCGAATGGCCGCGCGCGCTTTGCCCGTCACGGCGAAACGTTCCCATTCCGGCGACGGCGTTTGCGTTTTCGATGTCAGAATCTCGACCTGATCGCCGTTCGTCAATTCCGTGCGTAGCGGCCGGATCTTTCCGTTGATTTTCACGCCGACGCATTTGTTGCCCACACCCGAATGGACGGCGTAGGCGAAGTCGATCGCCGTCGCGCCTTTGGGCAAAGTGATCAGGTCGCCTTTCGGTGAAAAGCAGAACACCTGATCCTGATACATTTCCATTTTGGTGTGTTCAAGGAATTCTTCGGGGTTGTCGGACTGTTCCATAATGTCCAGCAATTCCCGCAGCCACGCGAATTGCCGCCCGTCCGTTTTATAATCGCCCTGTTTGTAACGCCAGTGCGCCGCCAGACCGATTTCCGCGATGTCGTGCATTTCCTGCGTGCGAATCTGGATTTCGATCTTGTGCTTTTCAGGCCCGATGACCCCCGTGTGCAGGGATTTGTACCCGTTGGGCTTCGGGGTCGATATGTAATCCTTGTACCGCCCCGGAACCATGGGGTATTTCGTGTGGATGATCCCCAAAACGTGGTAGCAGTCGGCCACGGTCGGCACGATGACGCGGAAAGCCATGATGTCCGACAGTTGTTCAAACGTCGCGTTCTGCCGCTGCATTTTGCGCCAAATGGAATACGGCGACTTTTCGCGTCCCGTCACTTCGCATTTGATGCCGGAATCCTTCAGATCGTTTTTCAGCGTTTCGATGATGCGGGAAACCAGATCCCCGCCCTGTTCGCGCAAAAACGACAGACGCGTCGTAATGGATTCGTACGCTTCGGGGTAAAGTTCCTTAAACGACAGCTCTTCCAGCTCGTTTTTCATTTCCTGCATCCCGATGCGTTCGGCCAGCGGCGCGTAGATTTCCATCGTTTCGCGCGCGATCCGGCGGCGTTTTTCGGGATTTTTATGGTATTTCAGCGTCCGCATATTGTGGACGCGGTCGGCCAGCTTGACCAGCAGGACGCGGATGTCTTCGGACATCGCCAGCAACAGCTTGCGGAAATTTTCCGCCTGCTTCGTCTGGTCGGACTGCAACTGGATGCGGCTGAGCTTCGTCACCCCCTCGACCAGCTTTGCCACCTCTTCGCCGAACATCTGTTTGATATCGTCGTAGGACGCGGCCGTGTCCTCGATCGTGTCGTGCAACAACGCCGTCACGATCGAAGCGTAGTCGAGTTTGTATTCGGTCAGGATGCCAGCGACCTCGACAGGGTGGGAAAAATACGGGTCGCCGGACGCGCGTTTCTGCGAACCGTGCATTTTACAGGCGAAAACATACGCCCTGTCCAACCCTTCCTCGTCCACGTTCGGATCGTACGACCGGACGCGTTCCACCAACTCAAACTGCCGCAGCATGACCGACCTCCCCTGTCAAGCGAGTCGGAGATTATTCTTCGGTAACTTCAAAGGAGCCGGCTTTTTCAACGGCGGCTTCCGTATCGTTGATATAGGAAAAATCCGTGTCCAAAGCGGCCAGTTCGGCGTCGGCGGCCTTCAAATTTTCGTCTTCGTCGGCGGGAGCTTCCTCTTCCTTGACGAATTTCTGCATACCGGTCACCAATTCGTTTTCCAGATTGTCGCGGCTGACTTTGTCTTCGGCGATTTCGCGCAAAGCGACGACGGGATTTTTATCGCGATCCTGTTCGACGTTCATTTGCGCGCCGGCGCTCAAATCTTTGGCGCGCTGGGCGGCCAACAAAACCAATTCAAAACGGTTGGGAACTTTTAAAACGCAGTCTTCTACGGTAACGCGAGCCATTTTTCAACTTCCAATTCAAAGAGTGTGCACAAAAACCTTAAGGTCTATTGTTATATCGTCAATCCGCCGGAAAATGCAAGCGCATTCTGCATAAAAACCGCGTCCTTTTCCCGCGTCCGCGCCCATGGCCGCAAATTCAGCTTGGCAGAAAGGGAAATCGGGGGTATTCTGAACAAGGTTTTTAAATTATTTTTTGAAAGGAATACGTTTATGCGTTGCTATGCCGGCGAAAAAATCGCCCTGTTTATCGACGGTTCCAACCTGTACGCCGCGGCCAGATTGTTGGGATTCGACATCGACTATAAAAAGCTGCTGGACTTTTTTTCGACCAAAGGCCGATTAATCCGCGCGTTTTACTACACCGCGCTGGTGGAGGATCAGGAATACTCCCCGATCCGTCCGCTGGTCGATTGGCTGGATTACAACGGCTACACGATGGTGACAAAGCCCACGAAGGAATTCACCGATGCGATGGGACGCCGCAAAATCAAAGGGAACATGGATATCGAACTGGCCGTCGATTTGATGGAAATGGCGGAAAACATCGACCACGCCATCCTGTTTTCGGGCGACGGCGATTTCCGCAGTCTGGTCGAGGCCGTCCAGCGCAAGGGCGTCCGCGTGACCGTCGTTTCGACCGTCCAGTCCCAGCCGCCCATGGTGGCGGACGAATTGCGCCGTCAGGCCGACCATTTCACGGATCTGTCGTCGCTGATCAAGGATATTTCCCGCGGCCCCGTCCCGACAAAGGGCGAACCCGATTTTTCAAAGGCGCAGTCCATTCTGTACAGCGAAGTCGGCGGGGAAAAGACGGATTATGTCCCGTAAAACGTTCACCTGTCCCGACGCGTCGTGCCGCCGGTGTCCGCGCTTGTCCGCTTTTTTGGACAAGAATCGTCGGCTGTATCCCGATTTTCACAACGCCCCCGTCCCTTCTTTGGGGGATTTGGACGCGGAGCTGCTGATCGTCGGCCTTGCCCCCGGATTGAAAGGGGCGAACCGGACGGGACGGCCGTTCACGGGCGATTTCGCGGGCGATTTGTTGTACGGATGCCTGCACGATTTCGGTTTTTCGACCGGCGAATACAAGGCGCGGCCGGACGACGGCGTGCGGCTGGTCAACGCGCGGCTGACAAACGCGGTGCGCTGCGTTCCGCCGGAAAACAAGCCGACCGGCGACGAAGTGCGGCAATGCGGCGAATATCTGGCGGATGAAATCGACGCCATGCCGAACCTGAAAGTTGTTCTGGCATTGGGGGGATTGGCGCACAACGCCGTCCTGTCCGTTTTGAAACAGAAAAAATCTGCGTTCAAATTCGCCCACAACGCGTTGCACGAACTGGATTGGAACGGACGGCGCATTTTGTTGCTGGACACCTATCACTCGTCGCGCTACAACGTCAATACGGGAAAGCTGACGCCGGAAATGTTTGTAAACGTTTTCAAAACGTTGTCCGGAATAGTTAATCCTTAACCCCAAGGATTTCCCGATTTTGAAACCGAACCGAACAGGCCGCCCGTCTTGTTCGGTTTTCTTTTGTCCGGCCGCGGCGGAACGGCGTTTTTCGACAAAGCTTTGATCCGGTCGGCCAAGGACGGATGCGTCGCGAACAGTTCGGAAAACGACGGCAGATCGACAATGCCGAACGCTTTCATTTCCGCCGGCAACGGCCGGATGTCCGCCGCTCCCAACGCGCGCAGCGCCGCGATCATATCGTCGGGCGATCCCAGCAGCTCCGCCGCCCCCGCATCCGCGCGGTATTCGCGTTTTCTGGAAAAGGCGCAGGCGGCAATGCTTGCCAAAATACCGAACACGAATTCAAAAATACGCACCGTGAAGTAATACCCCATATCCGGCGCGCGCCGTCGGCCGTCGTCGTCCTTGCGCGAATTCAGAAAAAAGGCCGCGACACGGGCGAAAAAGAAAACAAACGTGTTCAAAACGCCCTGAACCAAAGTCATCGTCACCATGTCGCCGTTTTTGACGTGGGACATTTCGTGCGCCAAAACGGCGCGAATCTGCGGCCGCGTCATGGATTGCATCAATCCCGTCGAAACGGCGACCAGCGCGTCGTTTTTAAACGCGCCCGTTGCAAAAGCGTTCGCCGAACCGCGATATACGGCGACTTCCGGCGTGTTGACGCCCGCCCTGCCCGCCAGATCGGCGACCGTTTGCACCAGCCACGCCTCGTCCTGCGTTTGCGGGGCGGCAATCGTGCGCGCACCGGTGGACACCTTGGCGATCGTTTTGGACATTAACAAAGAGATGAATGCTCCCGTAAACCCGAAAACAGCCGAAAACGCCAGCAGTTGGCCGTAATCAATCCCCTGCCCGACCAGCCAGCGGTCAATGCCGAAAACGCGCGTCAAAAAACCGATTGTCAGCAGAACGACGAAATTGACAATTAAAAACAAAAATATCCGTTTAATCATTTTGCGCTTCCTTTTGCGCTTCCTTTTGCATCGCCCGACGGGCTTTGATCACAAAGAATAAACTTAGGCAGGCGAAAGCGATTCCGCAATACAACGCGAAATGATACGCGGACAGCATCGCCTGTTTTTCCGCGACACCCGACGATCGGAGCGTGTTTTTGCACATCTCGAACAATCCGACGGAAACGACGCTGCCCGTCGCGATGCCCGTGTTGCGAAACAGCGACAAAACACCGCTGGCCATACCGACACTTTCCTTGGGCGTCGCGTTTAAAATCGCCGTATTGACCGACGGTTGGAAAAACGCGTTGCCGACGCCCATGACGATCTGCATCAAAACCAGTGCCGCCAAAGGGGTGGAAAATCCGGTCAGCGTAAACAGGAACAGCCCCGTTCCCAGCAAAGCCATGCCGGCGAACATCCTTTTGTGCGGGGACAGCGTTCCCGTCGAAACGGCCGTCACCAAATAAAACAGCGAAAACGGCAAAATCAGCAATCCCGTCAAAACGGCCGAATTATCCAACACGCCTTGCGAATAAAAGGGAAACAGGATCGTGTTCGGATACATGGCCAGATACGATACGGACAAAGCCAGATTGCCGAACAAAAACGCCGGAACGCGGAACAACCGGAAATCGACCAGCGGCGCTTTCGTCCTCCTTTCCTGCCGGAAAAAGGCGTACAGGCAAAGAACGGACGCCAGAACGGCCGTTCCGGTTTTCACGGACAGCAACCTCCACGACGGAGATTGCGCGATCATAAACAGCAAAGACGCCACGCCGGCCATCAACAGAACCGTTCCTTTGATATCAATCGGCGTTTTTGCGCGCGTCACCCCCGCCGGAATGATCCGCGAAGCCAGCCCCGCGGCCGCGAACGACAGCACGCAGCTGGGCAGGAAAATTTCACGCCAACCGAACATTCCCATTAAAAAACCGCTGATCGACGGCGCGGTCATGCCGGCCAGATGCGTCACGGCGCCCATAAATCCCAACGCTTTGCCGCGCCTGCGCCCTTTGAACACCGTCGAAACGATGCTGAACGAATTGGATATCAGGATCGAACCGCCAACGCCTTGCACCGTCCGCGCGAACAACAGCATACAGAAATTGACGGCCGAATAGGACAAGGCCGCCCCGACGCCGAACAGCAAAAATCCGGCCGTATAAAGCTTTCGCCGGCTGACCATATCGCCCAGCCGTCCGAAAAACGTCAGCAGGCTGGTTAAAACGATCTGGTACGACAGCATCACCCATTGAACGGCGGACACCGGCAGATCAAACGCGTTGGAAATGTTGTACAAAGCGATGTTAACGGATGAAAAATCCAACATCCCGATGAAGTTTCCCAAAGAGGTCACCGCAAAGACAACCCATTTGACCGTAGAGGCGCGCATATTCTCAGATCTTTTCGATTTGGAAATCTTCTTCGTATTCGACGTGGTGGCGTATGCCGCGGTAATGGTTCAATCCGAGGATGCGCGACGCGTAGTCGATGTTTTTGATTTGGGATTTATACAAGTTGATACGCTTTCTTTTTTCATCGGCGACATCGGAAATGTCGATGTAATGCGTTGGCGCGGCCATAGTGTTCCAAATTTCATAATATACGATCGAACCGTTAAACGGTTGCGTGCGGCACAGCCGTTTGAACAGACAGCTAACCGCCATGTGATCGTTATGAAAATCCATGGGATGCGGCATCATCACATAGTCGTACCCTTTAAAATCCAGCGTCGAAAAATCCCTGAAACAATCAATCAGGCGACCGTCTTCGACATTCAGCATACGAAAGCTTTTAACGCCGCAGCGCGTCATGACATCCTCGAATTCCCTTTTGCGGATGTCGATCATTTCTTCGGGTTTGACATCGGCGTCGCCGTGCCGCCCGTCCGTCAGCAAAACGACATCGCACTGCGCCCCGTATTTCAGCAAAAATCCGCCGCATCCGATCGTTTCGTCGTCGGCGTGGGGCGCCAGCAGCAAAAACCGGTCGGTCGGCTTGATCTGCCACGGTTTCGATTTCTGACAAACCGGCATATCGTAGCCGTGGATTTTCTTGGTGAACCAAAGCTTCATCTTGCGCATACCCATGATGTCGTTCCCTCCGTTTTTCCGGCAGATTACAGCCGTTTTTTTGAAAAATCAAAACTTTTTACGCTTTTCATAAAGGGTTAAACTTTTCCGCCTATACTTTGATCCGTTCAAAACAGGACGAAAGGTTGAAAAATTATGAAAAAAATCTTATACGCGACCGTGTTCACCCTGACCGCTTTTTCCGCGCAGGCGCAAGAACAGGCGCAGGCGAAAACGGCAACGCAGGGTTTCGCCGACATGACCAATCCGTTTTACATCACGGATCGCGGTTTCATGCTGGATTCCAAACTGACCTATTCCAATGTCAAGCTGGACGCTTCGATCAACGCACCGCGCAAAGCCGGATATCCCGTTTTGAAAAACGCGCGCAAATCCGCTTTGACGGAAACGTTGACCTACGGCATTACGGGAACGTGGGCGGTTTACGGTTCGGTCGGGTTCGACTGGACGAAAAAGGACGGCGCCGCGTCGTTCCATGATTGGGAATGGATGATCGGAACGAAAGTCAACACGATTGACGAAGCTTGGCGCGTTCAAATCGGCGCAGACGTGACGCGCACGGATTTTTCCAAATGGAAGGAAAGAAGCAACGAAGACCAGAAAGACACGCATCTGTATATGATGGCCGGAACGGAAACCGGCGAAAAGGTCTTCGCCTACACGCGGTTGGATTACCACAACATCGGTTACGGCAACGACCAGCAGTATGACGAATACGACATCACGGGCGCGATGCACATTCAGGCCGGCGAACGTTCCACGGCCGATGTCGGCCTGCGTTTCAGCTGGGACACAATGGATCACGTCCGCAATAAGGATTTGACGTTCTTTGCCGACGGCAGCCTGTTCGTTTACCGGAATATGGCTTTGGGCATTTCCGCCGAATACGTTTTGGCCGGCACGAACAACATCAAAGAACCCTACGCGCCGGACGACCAAGGGGCGTATTCCCTGGGATTCAACGTTAAGTACGAGTTTTAACGCATTGATTAAAAAGAAAAAGGCGGAAGAAATCTTCCGCCTTTTTCGTTGTTTCCGTCAAACGGTTATTTCTTCGCCGCGCGATCCTGTTCAATGATGATCTTCAACGCGTCAACGGCGACGCGAACGGCGGCCGACGTGTCTTCGGACATTTTCTGATCCAATCCGGCCGCTTCGCGTTCCTGATTCCAAATCACGTGGAAGCAAGAACCGCAACGGCATTTCAGCGCGTCGGCGACGACGAACAAAGCCGCGGATTCCATTTCGCTGGCCTTGACGCCCAAACGTTTCCACGCTTCCCATTTCTGCAGCAATTCATAAGAAACCGGCATTTTCGCGGGGCTGTGCTGGCCGTAAAAAGCGTCTTTGCACTGCACGACGCCCGTGTGGGTCGTTTTGCCCATGGCCAAAGCCGCCTGACGCAAAGCGATCGTGATGTCCAGATTGGCGACCGCGGGATATTCGATCGGGGCGTATTCCTGCGACGTGTGTTCAAAACGGATGGCGCCGGTCGCGACGACGATGTCGCCCGATTGAACGTCCAGATCAATGCCGCCGCACGTCCCCGTGCGGATGAACGTGTCGGCGCCGATGTTGTGCAATTCCTCCATCGCGATCGACGCAGACGGACCGCCGATGCCGGTCGAGCAAACGGAAACCTTTTCCCCCAGCAGCGTGCCGGTGTAAACGTTGTATTCGCGGTTCTGCGCGACGTGATGCGGATTGTCGAACAGCTTGGCGATGGATTCGCAGCGCCCCGGATCCCCCGGCAGAATGACGTAACGGCCGACGTCGCCTTCGACGCAATGAATATGGAATTGCTTTTCAAGCTTTTGCATAAAAAACCTCTCTTGCATTAAGATGAAAAAATATGACGAATCATATTGTTGCAAACAGTTTATATGAAAATTCGCCAAAAAAAAGCGGAAAATCGCTTTTCCGCCGTTTTAACGGGTGAAAACCGCCTTTTCCAAACCAGTTTTCTGAAACGTCCCGATTGACGCGTCCGCGGCCGGCTTTTTCATTGCCTGAAAAACGGAATTTTGTTACCGTCCTTTGCCTGTCTTAAAAGATGATGATGATTTTTAATTGTTTGCTTTTTTGGCGAAACAGTATTATACTATAGGTTGATTATAAAAATGAAATATATCCAAAACAGGCAAATAATCGGTACAAGCAAATTTGATTCGGACAATTGGAAGTGAACGGAAAGACACAGAGATGGTGTAGATTGATGGATAAGGTGAAAAAAATTCTGGCAACAGCTGGAAAATCTGGGATAAAAACAATAGCGGATTTAAATCCGGTATCCGCTTTTTTTAAGAACTTTTATGAGGAATATGCTTCTTTTTCTGCATCAATGCGGGCGGAAAATGTCGCAAAAACATTTGAGGACAGAATAAAACGTCTGGAAGATGAAATAGGTAAACAAAAAATCGTTGAAATTCCAAATTTAGCCAGCTTGTTTGCCAATGCGCAAAACGGCGCATTGACGGATGTTGAATCTGACAAAATCGGTTTATATGCGAACGCTTTTATCAATGCGATTAAAAACGAAGACATTGAAGACACGAAAAAACATATTTTTTTGAATATGTTGAGAGAGTTTACGGTTTTGCATATTCGGATTTTGGACAGTTTAAAACGATTTGAATATGAAAAAATAAACGGAAAGACTTTTTCAGCTATTGATAATAAACCAGATTTTTTTGACAATGTTTCACCGGAAATAAAAAACAACGTCTTCTTTCGTCAGATAATTAAAAATTTTTATGATAACGAGCTTATTTATGCCGATAGAGATATTGATTCAAGCGACGGATCAGATAAAATCAATCCCATAAGTCTTACGCCTTTGGGAAAAGAATTTTTAGATTTCATTTCAGAGCAAGAGGAAACAAATGGCTAACCGCGTTTTCTTTTTAGGAGCCGGATTTTCAAAGGCGATTGTGCCAAGCTATCCGCTTTTAAACGATTTGTCTGTGGAGGTGCTTCAACAAATCGACAAACAATCCGTATCTTCGCATTATTACGAACTTTCAAATTTGATGGATAAGGATGTGGAAAGTCTTCTGACCTACCTTTCCACTGTTTTTCCTTGGAAAAATGATGTTGCAAAATATGAAAATCTGGCATTATACGAGGCTTTGATTTCGCAAATATCCGCTAAATTCATGAAATTGGCGAAAGATGACCGCTTTCGCACTTTTCCGGATTTTTTGAAAAAATTCAGTCAAGAACTTTTTTCAAACAAACATGAATATAAATTCATAACCATGAATTATGATACATTGTTAGAGAATTTAATCTTGAGAGAAGTTGGGCACTTTATCGATTACAGTAAACTCTACTGTTGTCCGATTAGTTATCCGGAGAATAAATCTTCGCTTGGTGCATTAGGATTAGTCTCATACAACAACGCCCCAATTAATAATTTTCCGCCTATTTTAAAGCTTCACGGGTCTGCAAATTGGTTTTGGGCAGGTTTTTCTCCGTCGGATACCATTTATTTGGATAATTTTTCAACCGATTCAACAATACGCAAAGGATTAAAGCCTTATATTATTCCGCCCGTAATGGATAAAAATATTTTTTACAATCATATCGCCATTCACTCGTTGTGGGCAGATGCGCATCGTTTTATTGAAAATGCGGACGAAATTTACATTATAGGTTTTTCATTCCCGCCGACAGATTTGTCCGTCAAGTTTTTATTCCAATCAGCTCTGCGTTTCAGATCCACCGATGCTAGGAAAGTATTAAAACCCGTTTCAATATATGTCGTTAACGCAGGTGCTCCGGATGGAACACTGAAAGAACGCTATGAACGTGTTTTTAACAAAAAAATCTTCCAACTGAATTACGATTACTGTGGTGATAAAAATGTCGTCGAACGTTTTATCCGCGAAAAGATTTTAGAAGAAAGAGGATAGTCTGCCGCAGTCGATCCCCCCCCTCCGCCCTTTTCTTTGGCGGGCGGGGAATTTTTATGTAAAATTTCTATATTTTTATATACGTTCTTTCCAATCAAAGGTCTTGCTGTCTATTACGAACTGCCGGAAACGCTGCGCGCACGGCGGCATGAACGTGCCGTTGTCGCTGACCATGAAAAGGTTTCGTTCATAAGCCGGAGAGCTTATCTGCAATATCCGGACATCCAGTTTCAACAGCAAATCCATATAAGGGACGACCGCGATCCCGAACCCTTGGGCGACCAGCCCCGCGACGACCTGATCCTCTTGCGTTTCGTACGCGATGCGCGGTTCGACATTGACGCGTTGAAACATCTGTTCCACGACGGCGCGAATACCGGAGCTTTTTTCAAAAAATATCTGCGGATACGGCGCGGTTTCTTGAAGCTCCACACTGTGCCTTGCGGAAAGCGGATGATCTTTCGGCACAATCAGAACCAACTCCTGCTTTTGGACGGGGACGGCCGTAAGTCCTTGTTTTTGCAATGGTTCAGAGCAAAATACAAGATCAAATTTGCGCGCGGACAATCCCTCCAGCAAGTTTTGGCTGACGCCGGTGTGAAAACTGAACCGGATGTCCGCATCCGGCGTTTCGCGCAGAAATTCCGCGGCCAGCCTGGGTATGAACTCCACACCGAGCGGCCGCAGAAACCCCAGACGTATCAGCCCGTCGCCGCACGCATTGCGCCGCAGCGATTCCACGCCGGCGTCCAGCGTCGCGAGAGTGCGTTCGGCGCAATCCAGAAACTCTTCGCCGAAACGGGTCAGCGTCGTTTTTCTGCCGGTCTTTTCAAACAGCGGCAGTCCCAGCTCCTTTTCCAGCTGCGCGATCGCGTGACTCAGGCTCGGCTGCGCGATGCACAGTTGTTCGGCCGCTTTCGTATATTGCCGCACTTTTGCCAAAGTAACGAAATACCGCAGATAAAACAGGTTCATACCGACGCCTCCTTGTTTCTTCCGCTATAGCACGATAAATAGTTTTTATCTATATTTTTTGAAAAATTATTCATTTGTAAATATATGAGAGCGGTGTCAAAAAATGCTCTTTGTGAACGCCCGCCGCGGCGGATTGTACAAGGAGAAACAGACTATGGAAGAAAAACGTGGCAAAATAAGGAAAAGGATTTTGCGGGGTGAAGCGGCGCTGATGCTGGCCGTTGTCATAAACAGTTTCGGCGTTGTTCTGATGCTGTATTCCGGTTCGGGCATATCGGCGATTTCAAGCGTGCCGTTCGCCTTTTCCGAAGTATTGCCCGCGTTGACGCTCGGAACATGGACGTATATTTTTCAGGGGCTTTTGATTCTGAGCCTGATGTTGATGCGTCGGCGTTTCGTGCTTGACTATCTGTTCAGTTTTGTCGTCGGGTTCGTTTTCGGGGCGATGCTTGATTTGCACGGATTATGGGTTGCCACGCTGCCCGACGACCTCGCCCGACGCGTGGTATATTTTATCATCAGCTATCTGCTGATCAGCTTCGGGATCGCCCTTTCAAACCGATGCCGTCTGCCGATCATTCCGACGGATCTTTTCCCGCGCGAAGTGTCGCACATCACCGGCGTCGGGTATCCGAAAGTGAAAATCGTTTTTGACGTGGGGTGTCTTGCGGTCACGGGCGCGCTGACCTTTGCTTTTCTGGGGTATTTGGACGGGCTGGGTGTTGGAACGGTACTGGCGGCGTTTACCATGGGAAAGGTCGTCGGACTTATGGGAAACTGGCTTGATCGGCATTTTCATTTCGTCGCGGCTATGCCGACGGTCAAAAAGCATACGCTCGTCAGCTGAAAATCAGCTTGCTGTGTGAAAAATCAGGCATCTTTGTTCGGTCGTAAAAAAGTTGCTCCGCCCCGCTTTGAAACGGCAAAAGCCCCCAAGTTTCCTTGGGGGCTTTTCCTGATTGGCGTCCGATTATTTTTCTTCGGCCAGATGTTCGTACAGTTTGCGGCGTTCTTCCACCTGTTCCTGAGCGAACTTGACCAAGCGGTCGTAACGTTCGGGATCGGCTTTTTTGACGATCTGGAAACGCGTTTCGTTCGCCATGTAATCCGCCATGACTTTCGTCGGGGCTTTGGAATCCAGCTGCAAGCCGGCTTTTCCTTCCGCCACGCGGCGCGGGTCGAAACGGTACAGAGGCCAGAAACCGGATTCGACGGCGGCTTTCTGGTGTTCCAGACCCTGTTCGCCGATTTCGTAACCGTGGGCGATACAATGCGAGTACGCGATGATCAAAGACGGGCCGTTGAAGGATTCCGCTTCAACAAACGCTTTGATCGTCTGCGCGTCGTTGGCGCCCATCGCAACCTGCGCGACATAGACGTTTTCGGACGACATCGCGATCATGCCCAGATCCTTGCGGGGGATCGCCTTGCCGGCAACCGCGAATTTCGCGGACGCGCCGATCGGGGTCGCTTTGGACTGCTGACCGCCGGTGTTGGAGTACACGCCGGTATCCAGAACCAGAATGTTGACATTCTTGCCGGAATACAGGACGTGATCCAGACCGCCGTAACCGATATCGTACGCCCAGCCGTCGCCGCCCAGCGTCCAGATCGACTTTTCAACGAAGTAGTCGGCAACGCTGTTCAGGCGTTTGGCTTCTTCGCCGTTCATCGCGGACAGTTTGGCTTTCAAAGCGTCAACGCGTTCGCGCTGAGCCTTGATTTCGGCTTCGTTCGTCTGCGGAGCGGTCAAAATCGCGTTGACAAGATCGCCGCCGATTTCGCTTTCCAGATCTTTGATCATCTGGTTGGCGTAGTTTTTCTGGAAATCGACGCCCAGACGCATACCCAGACCGAATTCGGCCGCGTCTTCAAACAACGAGTTCGACCAAGCCGGACCGCGGCCGTTCGCGTCTTTGGCGTACGGGGTGGTCGGCAGGTTGCCGCCGTAAATGGACGAGCAGCCCGTCGCGTTGGCGATCATCAAACGGTCGCCGAACAACTGCGTCAACAGTTTGACATACGGGGTTTCGCCGCAACCGGCGCAAGAACCGGAGAATTCAAACAACGGACGCAACAGCTGAACGTTTTTGACCAGTTTCTTTTCGATCTTGGTGCGGTCAACGTCGGGCAACTGCATAAAGAAGTCGAAATTCTTCTTTTCCTGATCCAGATGCGCGGCGATCGGTTCCATATTGATCGCTTTCTGTCCTTTGACTTCGGGGCAGGCGCGCGTGCACAGCGTGCAACCCGTGCAGTCTTCCGGAGCGACCTGGATGATCCAAGCGGAATCCGCGAAGTCCTTGCCTTTGAACGCGGCGGATTTGAATCCGGCGGGCGCCTTCTTCAGATCTTCGTTCGTGGCGACTTTGGCGCGGATCGCGGCGTGCGGGCAAACCATGGCGCATTTGCCGCACTGGATGCACGCTTCGGGGTTCCAAACGGGGATGTCGGACGCGATACAGCGTTTTTCGTACTGCGTCGTCGCCGTCGGCCACGTGCCGTCGGCCGTCCACGTCAAATCGGACACTTTCAGTTCTTCGCCCTTGCCTTCCAAAATCTTGCCCGCGACCTTGCGAACGATTTCGGGGGCTTCGGCGGGAACACCCGGCAGACGTTTGAACTGCGACGTCGGTTTTTCCGTCACTTTGATTTCGTGCAGGTGCGCCAGGGACGCGTCCACCGCGGCGAAGTTTTTGTCAACCAACGCCTGACCTTTTTTCATATAGGTCTTTTCAATGGACTTTTTGATCGCCTTGATGGCTTCGTCGCGCGGCAGAACGCCGGACAGCGCGAAATAGCACGTCTGCATGATCGTGTTGATGCGGCGGCCCATGCCGGTCTGTTTAGCGACTTCGACCGCGTCGATCGAATACAGTTTCAGGTGTTTTTTGATGATTTCATCCTGAACTTCGACCGGCAGGTGATCCCAGACTTCCTCCGCTTTGAACGGGGCGTTCAGCAGGAACACCGCGCCGTCTTTCGCCTGCGCCAGCATGTCGATCTTTTCCAAGAACGGGAAATGATGGCAAGCGACAAAGTCGGCTTTGTTGATCAGGTACGGGGCGTTGATGACGTGGTTTGCGAAACGCAAATGCGACGTCGTCATCGCGCCGGATTTTTTAGAGTCGTACACGAAGTAAGCCTGACCATAGACACCGTCTTCGCCGGCGATGATCTTGATCGAGTTTTTGTTCGCGCCGACCGTGCCGTCCGCGCCCAGACCGAAGAAGATCGCGCGTTTCACGTCTGCGTCTTCGATATCGAAAGAATTGTCAACGTCCAAAGACAGGTTTGTCACGTCATCGGTCATGCCGACGGTGAAACGGGTCTTCGGTTCGGCCTTTTCGGCGTTTTCAAACACGGCTTTGGCCATGGCGGGCGTGTATTCCTTGGAAGACAAGCCGTAACGGCCGCCGATGATGCGCGGCATGGATTTGATCTTGCCCGCGCCGAAAGCGTCGGCGACGGCGGCGACAACGTCCAAATACAGCGGTTCACCCTGCGAACCGGCTTCTTTGGTGCGATCCATGACGGCGATCGTCTTGACCGTGGCGGGCAGAGCCTTGACCAGCTCTTCCGCGGGGAACGGACGATACAGATGGATTTTGACGACGCCGTATTTCTTGTCTTTCAAATGGGCGACGGTCGCTTCGGTCGTGTCGGCGCCCGAACCCATGATGACAACGACCTGTTCGGCGTCTTTGGCGCCGACGTATTCAACCAGATGATACTGGCGGCCGGTGATCTTGGCGTATTTGTCCATGGCTTCCTGAACGATGCCGCCGACTTTGGCGTAATACGGGTTGGAAGCTTCGCGAATCTGGAAGAACACGTCTGGGTTCTGCGCCGTGCCGCGCAAAACCGGATGATCTGGCGTCAACGCGTGTTCGCGGTTGAAAGAGGTCGGCAGACCTTCGACGAATTCACGCAGCTGGTCGTCGGAAATGACTTCGATCTTGTTGATTTCGTGCGAAGTGCGGAAACCGTCGAAGAAGTGCATGAAGGACACGCGGGATTTCAGCGTCGCGTACTGCGCGATCGCGGCCATGTCCTGCGCTTCCTGAACGTTGTTGGAGCACAGCATGGCGAAACCCGTCTGGCGGCAGGCCATAACGTCGGAATGGTCGCCGAAAATGGACAGGGCGTGGGCGGCCAAAGCGCGCGCCGCGACGTGCATCACGAACGGGGTCAGTTCGCCCGCGATTTTGTACATATTCGGGATCATCAGCAGCAAACCCTGCGACGCCGTGAATGTCGTCGTCAAAGCGCCGCCCTGCAACGCGCCGTGAACAGCGCCGATCGCGCCGGCTTCGGACTGCATTTCATAGATTTCGGGAACCTTGCCCCAAATGTTTTTGACGCCCTGCGCCGCCCATGCATCAGCCCATTCGCCCATCGGTGAAGACGGGGTGATCGGGTAGATGACGGCCACTTCATTCAGACGATGCGCGACGCCGGCAGCGGCTTCGTTCGCGTCCATCATCTTCATTTTTTGGTTTTTATCCGCCATGGATTTTTTCTCCAAGAAGTAAAAATGTATTGAAAAGAGGGTTTTTCCCTCGACACCCGCAAATCAGGTGTCAAGAAACCAGCCCCCGATTTGCGGGACAGACTGTAGCGCAGAACGGCCGCGTCATCAACCTTTTTTTATGTTTTTTTGTCCGTATGTCCGCGCCGGTCGCAATAAAAAGTTGACACCCGCCGCGCCGTGCGTTTAGTTGAAAAGGCGCGTTTCAAAAACACGAAAGGAACCGGAACGATGCCAGATTTCACCTATGAAAAATCATTTTCCGGCGCGGCGCTGACCGCCGGCGTGGACGAAGCCGGCCGCGGCCCGTGGGCGGGACCGGTCGTCGCGGGCGCGGTGATTTTCCCGAACCTTGAAATTCCGGATTCTCTGGCGCGGGAGCTGGACGATTCAAAAAAGCTGACCGCCGCGAAACGCGAAGCCCTGTTCGACGAACTGAAGCAGTCAAACGCGCTGATCGGGTGCGGCATGGCGAGCGTGGAGGAAATCGACGCCTTGAACATACTGCAAGCCACGTTTCTGGCGATGCGGCGCGCCGTCGCGTCCCTGCCCGCCGTTCCGGAATTCGCGATCATCGACGGCAACAAAATCCCGCCGGAACTGCCCTGCCCCGCCCGTTTTCTGATCAAGGGCGACGCGCTCAGCCTGTCCGTCGCCGCCGCGTCGATCGTCGCGAAAGTCACCCGTGACCGGATCATGCGCGATCTGGCGAAGGAATTTCCGTACTACGGCTGGGAAAAGAACGCGGGATACGGCACCCAAGCGCATCAGGACGGGTTGAAAACGCACGGCGTATGCGTCCACCACAGAAAATCCTACGCGCCGATCAAAAGACTGCTGACGCCCGATCAAATGGTTAATGAAGTGTAAATATTTGAAAATGTTTTGAAAATTTATTCAAAAAAGCTTCGCCGTTAATAAATTAATTACCTCTGCGCCCTATTCTGACCCCAAGAACAGATTTGGTCGGAGGTTTTTTTATGGCCGCTTTGAAAACGAATGTTATTTTGCCCGGCGACAGCATCGAAATGATGAACAGTCTGCCCGAAAAGTCCGTCGATATGATTTTCGCCGACCCTCCTTACAATATGCAGCTGGGCGGCGATTTGTTCCGTCCGGACAGCTCTTTGGTGGACGGCGTCACGGACGAATGGGATCATTTCGCGGACGCCAAAGCCTACGACGAATTCACGGTCGCGTGGCTGACCGCCGCCCGCCGCGTGTTGAAAGACGACGGCACGCTGACGGTCATCGGGTCGTATCACAACATTTTCCGCGTCGGCTACATTCTACAGAATTTGGGTTTCTGGATCTTGAACGACATTTTGTGGATCAAAGACAACCCCATGCCGAACATGAAAGGAACGCGCCTGTGCAACGCGCACGAAACGCTGATTTGGTGTGCCAAAAGCCCAAACGCGAAATACACGTTCAATTACGAAGCGATGAAAGCGTTCAACGACGACAAGCAGTTGCGCAGTGATTGGTATCTGCCGATTTGCAGCGGCCACGAACGGCTGAAGGACGAAAACGGCGAAAAGTTGCATTCGACGCAAAAACCCGAAGCGTTGCTTTACCGCGTGTTGATGATGGCGACCAAACCCGGCGACATCGTTCTGGATCCGTTTTTCGGCACGGGAACAACCGGCGCGGTTGCCAAACGCTTGGGGCGTCGCTTTATCGGCATTGAACGCGAACCCCGCTATATCAAAGGGGCGCAGGAACGCATTGACGCCATTTTGCCGGTGTCCGATCTGGCCGCATTGCAAATGTCGTGCAAACGCAAAGAACCCCGCATTCCGTTCGGAACGGTGCTGGAATACGGATTGCTGCAGGCGGGCGACTGGCTGTTCGACGCGAAGCAGCGTTTCGCCGCCAAAGTCCGTTCGGACGGTTCGCTGTTGGCGGATAACGTGTCCGGTTCGATCCACAAAGTCGGCGCGGCGTTGCAAGGATTGCCCAGTTGCAACGGATGGACGTTCTGGCATTTTGAAAAACGCCGCCACGATTTGGAGGTTATCGACACGCTGCGTCAGGAACTGCGCACAAAGCTGTTTGCCGCTTGATTTTTCGCCGATTGACAAAACGCCCGCGACGATTTTCCGCCGCGGGTTCTTTTTTGTTTTATTTTATCGAAAAACGGCGTATAATTTTGTCAAGTTTATGAAAGGGGCTTTCCATGTCTGTTTTATCCGACGCCTTTATCCGTTCCGACGCGCAACGTTCTTTTCTGTCCCGCGTGTTTTCATCGCCGCTGGTGCGCGGCCGTTACGCGGATGAAAAACCGGAAATCGAATTTACGCTGACCGGATCGAAAACGGAACAAAAGCGGCAGGCGCACCTGATCAACACGATCGTGCGCCATTCGCCCACCGGCAAAAAGATTTTGCAGGACGCCGCAAAGGCCGGATACTCGATCGGCTTTGAAGCGATGTCGGACAGTTGCGGCAGTTGCGACAAAGAAAGCAAGACGATATTGCTGAACCCGATGATGAACGACGCCAAGCTGACAACGACGCTGGCGCACGAATCCCGCCACGCCCAGCAAAATCTGCGCGGGGTCAATTCGCATTTCTGCACTTATGATGTCGCAACCGAAATCAGATTGCGCCGCGCGGCCGAAGCCGACGCGCAGGCGGCCGCGCTGCAAACCGCGCTGGAAATCCGCGCCGCGACGCATAACGGTTCGGCGTTTCGGGAATTCAAATCGTCCTATCCCGAAATCGTCGCCGACCTGCCGCTTTTTTCGCATGAAAAACCGTTGAGGGAGGTCGTCGCCGACCGCAACAAAAATATGACGATTGCCTTTTGCGGGTGGTTCGATCAGGATGAAATCGTGTCCGCTTACGAAGACGGATACCTGCGCAGCCATTTGAAATCCGTCGCCGGCAAGGATGAAATGACGCAAATGCACATTTTCGCCGAACGCCCGTTCCGCGGCCACCTGTCCCCCGTCGAAATTGTCAAACAGGTGTGCGAAACGGAAAACGGCGAATGTTATATTGCCAACGATCCGTACGTTTTGAACCGGCCGAAAATGTGCGGCATCATGCCGGAAACCAAAGCGGCCGCGGATATGTTTTTCAACCGCCGCCAACAGCTGACCGACCGGTCGAAAGATTTCAGCTATCGCGAACTGCCCGAACGCAGTCCGCGGTCTTTCGCGCCGAAATACGGGTATTTCGATATGCCCTACGACGTTAAAAAGGCCGCCGTGACCAAGGCCGTTTTAAACAACCGGTCGCGTTGAGTGTTTCAAAATTTGAAAGCCCCTTTGAAATATGCGTTTCAGGGGGCTTTTTCTATTCCATTTTTTCCAAAACGTGCTATAGTTCCGTCCAAACAGCAAAAGGGGTGTCGCCATGTCCGTTTTAGCTCAAGCTTTTGAAAGAATGAAAATGCCCGAACAACGGGATGTCAAAACGGCGGCGGAAGAAAAAAAAGCCGCCGCTCCGGATGAAGCGTCGTTTTTGGGGCACATCTTTTCCCTGCCGGTTTTACGCGGTTTTTACAAAGAGGAAAAGCCCGAAATCGACATCAAATTGAAAGGGTCGAAAAGCGAAAAAAGGCGGTTGACCGCCTTGGTCAACGCGATCGCCAAAAACTCCCCCACCGGACGGAAGTTGTTGGAGGACGCCGCGCAAAACGGCTATGCTCTGGACTTTGCCATGCAGAGGAACAGTTTCGGTTCATGCAGCAGGGATAAAAAGCGTATCCACCTGAATCCGACGATCGACGACGAAAAGCTGATCGCGACGCTGGCGCATGAATCGCGCCACGCCCAGCAGCATCAGCGCGGCGTGCCTGAATTTTACACGACGGATTTCGCGACCGAGGTCCGGCTGCGCCGCGCGACCGAAGCCGACGCACAGGCGGCCGCGGCACAAGTCGCGTTGGAAATCCGCGCGGCGACAAAGGATGAAAGCGTGTGGCGCGCGTTCGCCCAAACCGCGCCCGTCATCGCGGCGACCGTGATGAAACCGTCGATCGAAAAACCGCTGGGAATGGTGGTGGACGACCAATCGTCCACGATGCAGGATGCGTTCAAGGGGTGGTTCGATCAATCCGCCATGATGACGGTGTATGAAATGCGGTATCTGCGCGACCCGATGCGATCGGTTGATCTGCAACCCGTTTGGGGACGGATCAATACGTTCAAGGGAATGCCCTTTTCCGATCATATGACATCGCAACAGATCGTCGAAACGGTTTGCGCGACGAACAACGGGGAATGTTATTTCAAACATGATCCGCACATTTTGAACGAACCGCGGATGTGCGCCGTCACCGCCGAAACGAAAGCGGTCGCAAACCGCTTTTTTGAAATGCGGCACGACATTATGGGAAAAGCGAAAGACGACAGTGTGAGAACCCTGCCGACGCGGGGCGCGGCGTCCCGATCCCCCGCCCGTCCGCCGCGCGCACGGCAAAGCAACGGCGCATTACAGGCGTTATTAAACAACCGTCAACGTTGACGCAAAGGAACGAATATGTCTTTTCAAAAACAGTTTAAAGCGTTGCTGACCAACAAATCCCTGCCGGAAAGCGAATTGCGCGCGACGATTGACGCGTTGTTGAACGACGGCATCGACCCCGTCGTTTTGCTGTACATGGCGGTGGAAGACGACCACCTGCCCGCCGTTAAATACCTGCGCGAACTGGGTGCCGATCCCGCGCTGATCGTCACGGGCGGCAAAAATCCGGTGTCGCTGGCGATTGATTTGGACAAATGGGAAATCGTCGAATATTTCCTGAGCAAGGATTTCAACCGGTCCATGATTTTCGCGGGGATTGAAGCGCTCAGCCCGCTGATGATCGACTATCTGGAAAGCAAGTACGTCAAAGTGCCGCACGAATTGAAAAACGGCGACGATCTGGATTGGGTCAACCAGATCAACTAATCCTGCAAAACATCGTCGATAAAATTATCCCACCGCTGCGACCAGCGGTTCATCATCTCTTCGCGCTCCCGTTCCGTGACCGCGCTGTATTTGATGGAATTGATGCAGAATTTTTTCAATTCGGACAGCGACATATCCCAATACGCGGCGGCGATGAAAAAATCATACGACAACCCGTTGTTGCCGAATAAAAGCGGATCGTCCGATCCCAAAACGACGGGAATACCGCGGCGGACGTATTCAATGGCGGGATGGTTGCGCCAATCGCCGACATATCCCAGCGAATGGTTGCTGACCGGCGCGATTTCCAGCGGAATTTGCTCCGCGACGAATTTTTCCGCCAGTTTCGGAAAACGGTACAGGTTCGTTCCGTGACCGATGCGGTTTGATTTCAGCAAATAAGCATCAACAACGTTATAGGAGTTCTGGCGGTTGCTTTCCCCCGCGTGCAGGTACAGGTCGCGCAGGTATCCCTGATTATACAAAACCTCGAAATCCGCCAGCATCCGTGAAAACGGCCACGCGGCGTCCTCTTGTCCGGCCATATCCATGCCGACGATCAAATCGACGGGATTTTCGGGATCGAAATCGTCTTTAATCCGTTTTTTCAGATCCAGCATATTATAGTATTCCGTCAGGATCAAATCGCCGCGAGAATGCTTTTTTTTCGACAAGGTGTAAATGATTTTCAGGGAAAAATCGGGGTGTTTCCGTTTAAATTCCAGATAAGCGTCTTTTAAAACCTGTTCCTGCGTCACGTTCTGATAGCGTTTATTGGCGAACGGCCGGAACCGCATCCGCAATTCCAGATGATCAATATTGTCGTCAACAGCGTCTTGAAACGCGGCCGTTAAAAACGCTTTGTAAATTTCCGGTTCGGAATTGATGAACGGCAGCACTCTGGCATGGGCGGAACGCAGACGCCCCCACGCCTTTTCACCGCCGCGATGAATTTGCAACAGTTTTATAAACTCTTTTTTAGGCAGGCCTTTTTCCGCCGCCGAACGAAAGGGAACAAAACCGTCGGGAACGTGTTTCGGATTGAACATCGCCAGCTTGCCCAATTCTTTTCCCCGTTCCCTTTCGTTTTTGTTTTTCCCTTCCGGCAGATAGACGTACAGCTTTTTCGTCCGCGCGGCCAAATCGTACAGCTTTTCCGCCGGCGCGGCCATCGGTGCGTGCAAATGCAAATTCGCGCCTTTCGGCATTTTACGGATCAACGCGAACAGGGGCGATTTTTCAATTTCGGGCTTCAACTGTAAAAACGGTGTCGTCCCCTCCGGATGCGTATCGCGAAACTCCTTTACATATTTTTGCAAAATGTCGTCAACGCGCCCTTCGCGGCTGGTCAGATACGCGCTTGCATCCTTGTTTTCCGCGAATAGAAGTTGGCGTTTTACCGTTCTGAACCGTTCAAACGGAACCGTTCTTTCCGCTTCCTTTTTACAAGAAACCGTGAATGTCAGGGTGACGATCAAAAGGAGGGAAAGAATTTTTTTCATAAACACCGTGCCGGTTGTTAAAACATATTCAATGCCAGTTTAGCGTCGTCCGTCATTTTGTCAATCGTCCACGCCGGTTCCCACACCAGCGTGACGGTGACTTTGCCGACCCCCGCCACCTTTGAAACGGCTTCGGCGACCTGTTTCGGCATCAATCCCGCGACGGGACAGGACGGCGCGGTCACGGTCATATCGATTTCGACATCGCCGTTTTTCAGCCTGTCCAGCCGGTAGATCAACCCCAAATCGTACACGTTCAGCATCAATTCGGGGTCTTCGACCGTTTTGATCGCCGCTACGATGTCGTCCATTTTGGCCTGTTCCGCGTCAGGCGGCAGCTCCGTCCCCTCCACCACGACGTATTCGTCGCCGAAATTGACCGCCGGAGCGTCGGGCATATTCCCGCCCCACAGCAGCTGTTCAAAATCGCTGAAATCTTCTTCGGACAACGGGGACGCGCTTTCGTCGCCGCCGGTTTTCGCGGGCGCGTCGGCGTCAGCCGTGGCGTTTTCCACGACGGGTTCGGCGTTTTCCGTCGTCGGCGCGGCGGGCGCGGGCAAGGGAATTTCAATCGTTCCCGTGAAATTTTCCAACTTTTTCAATTCCTCCGGCGCCAAAGCGGGCAGATTCTGAACCGCTTCGTTTTGTTTTGAAATCTTTTCATCGTCCATGGCCATTTTCCTTTCGCAATGAAAATCAACCGAAAAACCGTTTGGCTTTGGCGACCGCCGCGACGAATTTTTCAACGTCGTCCGCCGTGTTGTAAACGCCCAAAGACGCGCGGACGGAAACGGAAACGCCGAACCGTTCGTGCAAAGGCTGGGCGCAATGATGCCCCGTGCGGACGGCGACCGCCTCTTGATCCAACACCATAGCGATATCCTGCGGGTGGGCAAAGTCGGTGACAAAGCTGACAACGGCCGCTTTGTTTTTCGACGTGCCGATCACCCGAACGCCGTCAATCGCGGCGATTTGATCCTGCATCATTTTACCCAAAGCGCGTTCGTGCGCGTCAATGGCGTCCATGCCGATCCGTTCGACGTAATCGACCGCCAATCCCAACCCAACCGCCTGCATGATCGCGGGCGTGCCGGCTTCAAACCGCGCGGGCGGTTCCGCCCATGTGCTACCCGAAAACGATACGGTTTTGATCATGTCGCCGCCGCCCTCGAACGGGGGCATGGTTTCCAAAACGGGCAGACGGCCGTACAAAACGCCGACCCCCGTCGGGCCGTACAGCTTGTGACCGGAAAAAGCATAAAAGTCGCATCCGATGTCCCGCACGTCAACGGGCAGATGCGTCGCCCCCTGACACCCGTCGATCAACACGGTTGCGCCCGCTTTGTGCGCCGCCGCCGTAATTTCTTTCACGGGAAAGACCGTCCCCAAAACGTTGGAAACGTGCGCGACGGAAACCAGTTTCGTTTTTTCGTTCAACAGGTTCAGGTACGCGTCGAAATCGAAATCGCCGTTGTCGTCAACGGGCGCGACGTTGATTTTAAACCCGATCCGGCTTTGCAAAATCTGCCACGGAACGATGTTGGAATGATGTTCCGCCTGCGACAGGACGATTTCATCGCCCGCCCGCAAATTCGCCGCACCCCAAGTGTATGCGGCCAAATTGATCGAATCCGTCGCCCCGCGCGTGAACACGATTTCCTTGTCCGACGCGGCGTTGATGAAGTGCTGAACCTTTTTGCGGGCGTTTTCAAAATTGACCGTCGCCTTTTCGGACAATTCATATACGCCGCGGTGGACGTTCGCGTATTCGTTCAAATACAGGCGTTTCATTTCCTCAATGACGCACAGCGGCTTTTGCGCCGACGCCGCGCTGTCCAAAAACACCAGCGGCCGGCCGTGAACACTCAGCGACAGGGCGGGAAAGTCGGCGCGGATTTTTTCAACATCGAAGCTCATTTTTTCAACCCCTCGTCCGCCAGACGTTCAAATTCCGCGCGGACGGTTTCGTCTTTGATCCCGTCCAGCACTTCGTTCAAAAACGCCGTTGTCAGCAAAGCGCGTGCGTCGTTTTCGTCAATGCCGCGGGTGCGCATGTAGTACAGCTGGTCTTGATTCAGCGTGCCGATCGCGGAACCGTGGGCGCATTTCACGTCGTCGGCGTAAATTTCCAACCGCGGCACGGCTTCAATCGTCGCGTCGCGGGACAACAGCAACGCGCGGTGCTGCTGCGCGCCATCGATTTCCTTTTTATCATAAGGGATCAGGATGCCGCCTTGAAACGCGGCGTGTCCGCGCCCGCCGACCGCGCCTTTGACCAGCTGGGCGGAAACGGTTTTGTCCGCGCCGTGCCGAATATCCGACGCGATCACCGATTTTTCATCGCCGGACAGGACATAGACGACATCACTGCGGCAGTTTGCCCCCTCGCCTGCCAAATCGAACGACATCGTCAAGTCGCCGTTTCCCAGATGCAGCGTGACCAGTTCATAGACGGCGTTTTCCCCGATCCTGACCGACAAAGCGTTGTCCGTCCCGCCGTGCAGGCGGTAGTGTTTGACGCGCGCGCCCGCCTTGACGTCGATTTCCAATCTGTCCGCCAATTCCCGTTCAATGAAAACGGCGTTTTTGTTTTCCGCGACCGTCAGGCGTTCCCGTTTAACCAGCGTTTCCATTTTACGCGACCGCCTCTTTCACAAAGCCGGCAAAACCGTTCCTGTCCACTTCGTCCAGCAATTCGACGCCGCCGTCGGCAACGACGCGTCCGTTCGCCAAGACGTGAACCTTGTCCGGCATGATCTGTTCGCGGATGAATTTGATGTTGTGCGAAATGACCATAAACGACCGTTCGGGCGACCGCATGATTTTGACGCCGTTGCCCGCGACTTTGACCGCGTCAACGTCCATGCCGGAATCCATTTCGTCCAAGATGCAGAAATCCGGTTCCAGCATCGCCATTTGGAACGTTTCCAGCCGCTTCTTTTCCCCGCCGGAAAATCCGACGTTGACGGGACGTTTCAACATTTCGTCCGAAACGTTCAACGCCTGCGCCCTAACCTTGATCCGCTTCATAAATCCGACAGCGTCCAATTCCTTTTCCCCTGCGGCTTTGCGACGGGCGTTCAGCGCGTATTTCATAAACGTCGCCATGGACACGCCGGGGATTTCGACCGGACTTTGAAAAGCCAGAAAAACACCCAGACGCGCGCGTTCCTCGACGTTCAGTTTCAACAGGTCTTCGCCCTTGAACGTCACGGATCCGCCGGTGACTTCGTAATGCGGGTTGCCGCACAGCACGTTTGAAAGCGTGCTTTTGCCCGATCCGTTCGGCCCCATGATGACGTGAACCTCGCCCGCGTTGATCGACAGCGACAGACCGTTCAAAATGGTTTTGTCGCCGGCTTTGGCGCGCAGATCGTTGATTTCCAGCCAAGCTGTCATAATCGTATTCTCCTTTTTAACCGACGCTGCCTTCCAACGTCACGGCGACCAGACGCGTCGCTTCGACGGCGAATTCCATCGGCAGTTTTTGCATAACGTCCTTGCAGAATCCGTTGACGATCAAAGACACGGATTCTTCGGCGTTCAATCCCCGCTGGCGGCAGTAGAACAGCTGCTCGTCGCTGATTTTCGACGTTGTCGCTTCGTGTTCGACGGACGCCGTCGGATTGGAACTGAGCATACAAGGCAGCGTGTGCGCCCCGCATTCAGATCCGATCAGCAAGCTGTCGCATTGTGAAAAATTGCGGGCGTTTTCGGCGTTTTTGCCCATTTTGACCAACCCGCGATAGGTGTTTTGCGATTTTCCGGCGGAAATCCCCTTTGACACGATGGTCGAAGACGTGTTTTTCCCCAGATGGATCATCTTCGTTCCCGTGTCCGCCTGCTGACAGTTGTTCGTGATCGCGACGGAATAGAACTCGCCGACCGAATTGTCGCCCATTAAAACGCAGGACGGATATTTCCACGTCACCGCGGATCCCGTTTCGACCTGCGTCCACGACAGCTTTGAATTTACGCCGCGGCACAATCCGCGTTTCGTCACAAAGTTGTAAATGCCGCCTTTGCCGTCCTTATCCCCCGGATACCAGTTCTGGACGGTCGAGTATTTGACCTCGGCGTCGTTCATGACGATAATTTCGACAATCGCCGCGTGCAGCTGGTTTTCGTCGCGCTGCGGGGCGGTGCATCCCTCCAGATAGCTGACATAGGAATTGTCGTCGGCGATGATCATCGTGCGCTCGAACTGTCCCGATTTTTTCGCGTTGATGCGGAAATAGGTGGACAGCTCCATCGGGCAGCGCACGCCTTTGGGAATATAGACGAACGTCCCGTCCGTGAACACCGCGGAATTCAGGCAGGCGAAAAAGTTGTCCGTGTAAGGCACGACCGACCCCAGATATTTTTTCACCAGATCGGGGTGGTTTTGCACGGCTTCGGAAATCGACGAAAAGATAATGCCCTGCTTGGCCAGCCGGTCGCGGAACGTCGTCGCGACGGAAACGCTGTCGAACACAGCGTCAACGGCGACGCCGGCCAACACTTCGCGTTCGTGCAGCGGCACGCCAAGTTTTTCATAGGTTTTCATCAGCTCCGGATCGATTTCCGTTTTCTTGTCCGTTTTCGGCGCGGCGTAATAATAAATGTCCTGATAGTCGATCGGCGGATATTCAACCTTTGCCCAGCGCGGTTCCGTCATGGTCAGCCAGTGGCGGTAGGCTTTCAGCCGGAAATCCAGCAGCCATTCGGGTTCGTTTTTTTTGGCCGAAATATAGCGGATGATGTCTTCGTTCAGCCCTTTCGGCGCCGTTTCCGCGTCAATATCCGTTTCAAACCCGTAATGGTACGTGTCCGAAACGGCTTCCAAAGCCGAAACCTTGTCCTGCGTCATTTCCGTTCCTCCGATCAAGGGGGTAAAATAACCTGATTCGCGCCGATCGTACAACACTTTTCCGCGCCTAGTGTTATATAGTCCATGTCTTAAAAAAAAGCACCTTTTTTTTCCGAACCGGACGGGCAGTGTCACAAAAATGAAACGATCGTTTGAAAAATGTTGCGCGGGTCACTTAAAAAATGATAAAATTCAACAACATAAAATATCAAAGCGTTTATGGGGTGGAAAATGCAAACAGAATCGTTTTTACCGGCATCCGTCGCCGTGGTTTTGTGCGTTGTTTTGGCGGCCGGACTGGTTTTTGCCGTGTGCCGCGTGTTCAATTTGCGCGCAAAACGGGCGGCGTTGAAAGGAAAGGTCGTCGAATTGCAAAACGCGCTGATCCTGTGCCAAAAAGAACTGGAGGACATGAAAAAGGAAAAACATCGCCAGATGGATCCCTACTCCTCTAAAAACACGAAAAGCCTGTTCGTCTGTCTGGACACGGACGGCGTCATCCGATCCATCAACGATTACGCCTGCGAACTGTTCGGATACGACCGCGAAGAGCTGATCGGCAAAAACATCATCGGTTCAATCGTTCCGGCAAAAGATTCGCACGGGCAGACATTGACGAATCTGATCGAACGCATCAAAAACAACCCGCGCCTGTATCTGGACAACGAAAACGAAGGCGTTTGCAAAGACGGACGGAAAGTTTGGATTTCGTGGACAAACCGGATCGTGTACGCCCCCGACGGTTCGTTGCAGGAAATCCGTTCCGTCGGTTTTGATATCACGCCGCGCAAACAAATGGAAGAGGAACTGCGCCAAATGACCGTCATCGACCCCGTGACGGGCGTTTTGAACCGCCGCCAGTTTTTGGAGGACGGCGCGAAGGAAATGAAACGTGCGCGCCGTTACAAACGCGATTTGTCCGTTTTGCTGATGACGATCGACCGGTTTGAATCCCTGAACACGGAACACGGCCCCGCTTTCGGCGACGAAGCGATTCGCGTCGCCGTGACGGCGTGCCAGAATTCGATCCGCGATTCGGATTATCTGGGGCGGCTGGCCGACATTGAATTCGCCATTTTGCTGCCGGAAACCCCGCTGGAGGGGGCGAAGATCGTCGCCGAACGCATCCGCGGCGAAGTCATGCATTCCGATTTGATGGTCGAAAACGTAAAAATCGCCGTCACGACCAGCATCAGCATCGCCGCGCGCACGGACGCCGACGAAACGATCGACGCCGTTTTGTTGCGCGCGTTCAACGCCCTGCGCACCAGCAAGGCGCGCCAAAACAACATCGCCGTCGCCGAATGACGCGGTTTTCAACCAAGCATCAAAGCCGGACGCCTTGTCCGGTTTTTTTGCGCTTTTCAAATAGTTTCAGAAAAAAACATAAAAGCCGTTCTTCATACTTTACGGTATGAATGAATGTCTTTGAATTATCTATATATTCAGCATACGCGCTTTTGGTAAACAAATCCTTAACCGCCAAACAGGCTTACGCTACCGCGTTTTTTTGTCCACCGCCAACCCGCGCGCCTTTAAAAACAATATTTTATTCTGGACAAAAAGACGAAACGGGCCTAAACTGCCCTTAAACATTCGGAAAGGACGGTTTTTCATGGAATACATTCACGCCAAACGCAAACACAAAAGCAAAGGGGCTTCCGCTTTTCAGGAAAATATCGGCGCCGTCAAACGCGATACGGAGGTCGTTTTCAAATGGGTTCCCGTGCAGGGCGTCCGCCTGTCCGCCGCGGCGAACCGCGCGGTGTACGAGGAATACAAAGAGGAACGCCCCCGTTTGTTAAAGGAAACCGTCTATAACCCCGACGGAACGGAAAACAAAGAGGGCATCTCCCGCCTGCGTCAGGCCGGATTGAACGACAAGGCCATTTACGAGGTCATCGGCAAAGGCAGAACGCCGAACGGGTACAACTATCACCACCTGTTCCCCCGCGCGATCAGCGGTTCGTTCAAAAACGGCGTGCAGATCGGCGATGAAAAGCTGTATTCCATTCACGATTGGCGTTGCATGATGCCGCTGTCCAACGCGAACAGATGCGACATTCACAAAAACGTCCACGCCGCGATGGACGAACGCAACGGCGCCTTGCCCGAACGCGAAGGCACCAAGATGACTTACGACATCGCCATGCCTTTGACGGCCAAGGAATATGAGATGTATAAGCAGAATCCCGCGTCCGTCAAAGCCGAACTGCTGATCGTGACGGCGGATTCCTATAAAACGGTCGATCAGCGCGGCAAAGGCGGCAATTCGCCGATCATGGCGGCCGTCAAAATGAAAGCTTTACAGCGCTGATATTTTTTTCATTCTTTTGACAAAGGCGATCCCGCGGGATCGCCTTTTCGCTTGCCTGATTTTTTTATCGGGGGTAGTATGTTATTGCGTCCGTGAAAAAGACGGACGCAGGGCGTCAGAAACCCTTTTGAGATAGTCGCCTTGTGTATGGCGACTGATAAATCATACGCCGAATCTGTCCTTAATCGGGCGGATTTCGGTGAATAAGGCTGTACGCTGAATAAGCCGAGCCGTCTTATCTCAAACGGTTTCTGAAAATCCGCCCATCTGCAAAGATGGGTATTTTCATACAAGGAAAGGATTTCAGAAATGAAAAAATTGTCAAAAGTGCTTTTGTTCATCGTTTGCGCGCTTTATTTTGCTCAAGCGGCGAAAGCGGACACCTATGTCAACGGTTATTACCGCAGGAACGGAACCTACGTCGCGCCGCATTACCGTTCCGACGCGAATGGCACCAAACGCGACAACTGGTCGACTGCGGGAAACGTCAATCCCTACACGGGACGGGCGGGCACAAAAACCTATGACAGCTACAACAACTACGGTAACAGCTACAGCAACTACGGCGGACGTTCTTCGGGATATTCGCAGAGCGGTAGTCTTTCGGATAGCAGAAACAGTTTGCGCCGATCCAACCGCCTTTATTGATTATACGGCAAAAGCCCCCGAAAAATCGGGGGCTTTTCATTTGGCTTATTTCTTTTTCGGCAAAGGTAGCGGCGCCACTTTGACGCGTTCGGGGAACATATCAATCTGGCGGATGTCTTTGTAATCCTCGCATTCCTCGGATTCCGTGCAGCGCTGAATGACCGTCACGCGCGAATCCGGTTCCGCGCCGCGAATGTCCATAATCGTTTTATAACCGCGCATCACTTGGATCGTGATCAGGATGTACGCGCTCATTTTCTTGCGGTTGCGGGCGTTGATGCGGATTTCGTAAATCCCCTCGGCCTGCGCGGGCGGTTTTCCGGACAACGTGATCGTTTTGGAATCAAAGAACATCCACGGCGGTAGCGGACGCCCGTCGCGCATGGTCGCGGTATAAGCGACCGGTTCGCCCAAATCAGCTTCGGCGAACGTGTCGGCCGGAACGATCATGACAAAACGCGCGTCCTCCGTAACCCGCTGCATCGGCAGACTGGCGTTGATGAAAACGGGCGGGCGGCGCATCGGCACGGGCGGCAGACGGGGGTAATCCTCGTTTGTAAAGCGTCCCATGTTCCACGCCGTCATCACGCGTTCCAACGCGCGCGAAATCGCCCCGACATCGTTGGACGCGAAATTTTCGGGCAGCGGGTCAAGCCCCAGCGTGACGAAAACCGCGCCGGTCGCGTCCTGCAATTCGGCGAAGTTCATCGCCGTCCTTAATTTCGCGAACAGCGCGCGGGCGGCGGACGCGACCTTGTCGGCTTCAGCGACCACGTCCGTTTCGGCGTTTTCGGACGCCTGCTGCGCCAGTTTTTGCGCGACATCCGAAATTTCGACGCTGAGCTGATAGGTTTCCTTTGCCCCCTGATAACGCCCCCAACCGACATGGGTCTGTGTCAAAACCGTCATGGCGATCACTTGCCGGTTCAGGTTGTCCACGGCTTCTTTCACTTCGCCGCGCGACAAAACCTGCTGCATCCGCGCGGGGTTCAGCAAATTCCACCCCAGTTGGGCGGCCGCCTGCAGCCACGAATTATTCGACAGGAAATCGTCGCTGTCGTAATTGGCCGACACCGAAACGTTCAGCCCCGGCAACAGTTTCAGCAACGCTTTTTTCGCCGCCAGCCGCGTGTTTTGCAGCTTGTAATCCTCTTCGCGCAATTCCGGACGGTTCATCAACGCCAACCATTCCAACCTGTCCAGACTGGCGCGGATTTCCGGCAGGACGAGGTTGCCGTCCTCGGCGCCGACCAACCGGTAGCGCGTCCCCGGTTTCAAATTCATCAGCGACGCCAGATATTCGCGCGACAGCATCAGCTCTTTTTTCATTTCGCTTAAATCGCGCATCGTTTCCATCAGCCCCATCTGGTAATTCAGCAGAGCCGAAGAGTTGGACGGCCGTTCCTTTTCCATCGCGCGCAGGTTTTCCAGAACGAAAGTCGCCTCTTCCATCAAATCGTCCACTTCGGGGGTCAGCCGTTCGGCGGCCAAAGCGCGCCAATATGCGGCGCGCACGTCCTGCAACAACGCCTGCACCTGTTTGCGGCGCTGTTCCTTGGCGATCAAAATATTGTTGGCGTCCTGCTTCGCCTGATAATAGCTGACGCCAAAATCCAGAATGTTCCAGCTGATTTTCGCGTTCGCGATGCCGCTTGATTTCGCGCCGTACGCCCGCGCGTCGTTGTCCGTCACGCCGTTTTTCATGGATTTGGACACGACGGCTTCGTATTCGGTGCGCGCCGAATACCCCGCGCCCGCAGAAATTTGCGGCAGCATATCCAGCGATGTCAGGTTGTATTGCTTTGTCGCCAAAGCGGTCTGCATCATTTTCAAACGGACGTTCAGGTTGTATTTCAACGCCCGCGCCATCACGTCGTACAACGTCATGGGCTTGATGATTCTTTGCGATTGCTGGTCTTGGAACATTTCGCGCACGTCGCGATCGACGCGGACGGCGCGTTCCCAATCGCTGAGCGGTTCGGGTTCGACGGAACACGCGCCAAGGATCAACGCCGCCGCGGCCGCCGTCAAAAAGGATGTCCTTTTCCACATTTTCTTTTGCGCCGAAAAGCCGAGAGAGGATTTATTTTTCATTTTGCGTCCTTAACCTTGTCGCTTGTCAAAAAATTGTTCAGCCGTTTCAGCAGCGCCTTTCTTCTGACATCCGGATCTGACGAGTAAATCTGACCGTTTTTCCCTTGGCTGTCAAGCAAAGAGAACACCTTGACCTTTTGTTCCGCGTCGCGCCGCCGCGCACCGTACAAAGCGTCTTCGTCGCCGTGCACCATGGAAACGCCGGACGCCATGTCGATGATGTCGTCGATCAGCAACGACATCAGCACTTCGTCCGTTTCCTGCGCCTGCTGCGTTTCGCGCATTTCCCATTGATGAATGTCCTGCGCCGCATCCAACGTTTCATCCGAAAAATCGGCCTCATCAATGGATTTAAAGGCGGCGAACGACCGTTTTTCCGCAACGCCCATATCGTCCGCCGCGTAATCGGCGGCGACATCCGCCGCGGCCGTTTCCGGCAGGGCTTTCCAGAACGCCTCCCACAACGTCAGGCGTTCGGGCAGACGGTTGGCGTTTTTCTGTTCCAAACCGGCCAGAAAACGCGCGTAACGGTTATCCTGATAGGCCAGATCGGAAACCGTGTTTTCCTCCGCCTGTTTGACGACAAAGATCATTTCGTTCAAATCGCCGGTCAGGTACGCCCATTCGGAACTGGGGTTTTCCTCGGTGATCCGGCGAAAATCGCGCAAGCTTTCCTCGTTGTCCATCTGGATGCTCAGCGTGTTGATCTGTTCCAGCGTCGGCGCGTGCAAAATGAACGCGTCCAAAAAAGCATTGCGGAAAGCGTCCGATTTCATATCGGTTTCCCAAATCTGCGGCACGGGGCGGTTTTGCAACCACGGACGGCTGAACACCTTGTCCGTTGAATACGCGTTGTCCGCCGGATTCAAAAAAACGCCGGCATCCGCCCGCTTCATCGGCGTCACGCCCGAAAAAACGGCGGCCGAAAAGGCGAACAACAGGCAAGACAGGCTTTTTTTTGCGATCAAATCCGTCAACTTTCAAAAAACGCGTTTCATCTGAAAATATTTTTTCAGATAATAGCTAAAAAAAGGTATAAGAAAAAGGAAAATTGGATTCTTTAATCGGAGGATACGACCATGGCTGAAACGGCACCGCGCGGCGAACGGCTGAACATCGGACTGTTCGGCAGACGAAACGTCGGGAAATCTTCGTTATTAAACGCGTTGTGCGGACAGTCGGTGTCCATCGTGTCCGACACGGCGGGAACGACAACGGACGCCGTTTCCAAAATTTACGAACTGATCCCCGTCGGCCCCGTCACTTTTTTCGACACGGCGGGCGTTGACGACACAGGGGATATCGGCGAACTGCGCGTTCAGGCAACGCGCAAAGTGATGAACAAGGCCGATATCGCGTTGCTGGTGACGGACGAAACGGGCGTCGGCGCGTATGAAAAATCGCTGATCGACACAATGACGGCGTTGAAAATCCCGTTCATTCTGGTCGTTAACAAAAGCGACAAGGCGCGCCCCGAAACCGGCGGCGTCCCCTGCCCCGTCCTGTCCGTTTGCGCGAAAACAGGCGAAAACATCGAGAAATTGAAACAGCTGATCAAAGACACCGTCCCCGACCATTTGAAAAACGCGCCCGCCTTGGTGCGCGATCTGATCCGCGCGGGACAAACCGTCGTTTGCGTCGCGCCGATCGACACGTCCGCGCCCAAAGGCCGCCTGATCCTGCCGCAGGTGCAGGTCATCCGCGACATTTTGGACGCGCGCGCCTACGCTTACGTCGTTCAAAACGATCAGGACTTTTTAAACGTAAACGCCGGATTGAAAACGCCGCCCGCTTTGGTGGTCACGGATTCCCAGCTGATCAAATCCGTAGCGGCCGCCGTTCCGGACGACATCCCCCTGACAACCTTTTCAACGTTGTTCGCGCGGTACAAAGGCGATTTGAAAATCCTGCTGGACGGCGCGCGGAAACTGCGCGAATTACAGGACGGCGACACCGTTTTGATCGCCGAAGCCTGTTCCCACCATGTGCAGGACGACGATATCGCGCGCGTGAAAATGCCCGCGCTGATTAAAAAGGCGACCGGAAAGGACATCCGCTTTGAATGGTCGGCCGGCGTTGATTTTCCGGCCGATTTGCGGCGGTTCAAAGTTGTCATCCATTGCGGCGGATGTATGCTGTCGCGTTTGGAAACGCTGCGCCGGTTGAACGAATGCGCGCGGTGCGGCGTTCCCGTCACGAATTTCGGAATGGCTTTGTCCGCGATGCAAGGCGTCCTTGACCGCGTCGTCCGCCCGTTCGGAGTGTGATATGAAAGCGGCTTTTTACATTCTTTTTCCCCTGCTGACCGCCGGATGCGCGCTGTTTTCCGCACCACAAAAGCCTTTTTACGAAAAAGACTACGCCCTGCCCGTCGAAGCGCGCGAATGGGCGAAAACCGCGCCGCTGAAAGATTTGTGCCAAGGGACGAAAAACTGGCGTCACGAACACATTCGCGAAGCCGCTTTGAACGAAATCCACGCCCGCGACATCGACACGCGCGAATGTTACCGCACCGGCATGGAATTGACACCGTAGGAGGACACCGCCATGTCTTGGTTGGACGAAGCGCGGCAAAAAGCGGCGCAAATGCAGAAAAACGACACCGGAACGGAATTTTCGCCGGATACACCCGACGGCCGCGAACGGTTGGAACGCCGGTTGAAAATGATGTACGACAGCGCGACGGAACGCGAAATCGGCAAAGCGATTGACGACGCGATCGACCGTTTTTCCGCCCCGTTCGACGAAAAGGCTTTTATGGACTTTTTGCGCGCGAAATTGGAAGATTGACGCGAATCCGCTATTGATTTTTACCGCAATATGTCGGAAAATACGGCGTTTGCAATCAGGAGGGGTTGACAAATGGGTGTTCTGGCGGATCTGTTTTCCGGAAAAAAACGCAAAGAAGCTTTGGATCGCTTGAAAAACAAGGCGGCGATCCTGACCGTCGCGGGCGCGACTTTGTTTGTGACGGCCGGCGCATCGAACACGGCCGGACGCGGCGGCGATCGCGATCCCGTTAAAAAAGAAGCCGTTCAAAACAAGGGTTCGATACAGGCGCAAACGGATTCCGTCGTGGCGAAATTCGACGATTACCGTTTGAAACACGCGGCCGAACGGATGATGAAAACGCCGACGGGTGCCGCCGTCCTCAAAGGATTGACGCAAAAGGCGATTCCCGTCGAAGTCACGTCGGAAATCAGCCCCGATCTGGGCGGAGCGTACTATCCCGACGTGAAAAAGATTCTGATCAACCCCGAATGTTCCGACGACCTGATCGCATCCATTTTGGTGCACGAGGGGACGCACGCCCTGCAGGCCGCGAACGGTTGCCGGTTGGGGCCGCATTTGAACGCGCAGTCCTACTTCACCATGAACAAGGCGATGGAAGCGGACGCCATGAAAAACCAGCTGTTCGCCGCCGCCGAATTGAAATCAGCGGGGGACGAATCCGTTTACGACGCGTTCGCGCGCGAACACGGCAATCTGGTCAAATCGTACGAGGGATTTTGCAAACAATTCGGCGAACAGCGGGATTCCGTCGCAAAACACACGATGCTGGCCTATTACAACAACCGCGCGTATGTCAAAACCTACGAAAACCGGTATATTGACGCTTTGAACACGTTTTTCAAAGCCGGCAAAAAAAAGGAAAACGGCACGGCCGGCCTGTTCCATTTCGATTTTCCCGCTGCGGAAATCATCAACCGCGTCTGCCGGTTGGACGGCAAATGCTATATGACCGCCGCGGACAGCGTTTTCCTGCAGGACAGCGCGCGCAACTATGTGTCGAAAAGCACCTATAACAGTTTGGAAAAGCTGTCGAAAAAGCACGCGGAAACCCTGCCGCCCTCCTCCGCCTTTGCGAAACCAGACACGTCGTATCAAAAATTCTACGTCGTCGATTTGAACGGCAAAGTTCTGCGCGCGCCCGAAAAAAGCGTTCCGTCGGAACAAAAACACTCCGCCGTTTCCCAAACGGCCGTTGCCGGAATGATTAAAAACGGCGGCCGGTGACTTTCCCGCCGCCAACCGGATTTGAAAGAGCCGCTTTTCAGCGGCTCTGTTCATATTGTTTTCACCCCGCGGGTGTGAATGGCTTAATTCGGCATACAGCAACAACCGTCGGCAGATTTCGTCGTCCCCGGCGGGCATTTGCCGGAAATCGTGTTCGTGTCGGCCGCCGTTTCGGCGTCATCGTCGCCATTGCCGGAACCGGAATCGTCCGAACCCGCATCGCCGAAAACGCAAGAACCGTTTTTCAGCGTATAGCCGCTGTCGCATTGCGTGCAGGTTGACGACGACGAACACGATGAACAATGCGCGGGACAGTCCATGACGCATTTGCCGCCTATTAAAGTGTATCCTCCCCAGGCATTGCCCCAGCAACCGAGGCATTTCCATTTATTACACTTGTTACAACCGACGCCGAACTCTTCGGTACAAGTCTTTACTCCATAGGTTTCCGTCGTTCCGTCTTCGCGATATATTTTTACATCGCAAGTAGAGTAAGTATCGTTGCACGCCACGCATTTTTGGGTCGCCATATCCCAATACATATCCACATCCTCGCCTACGGTGTTGCACACGGGATAGTTTGTATATCCGCCATTATACTCGCAATACTTCGTTCCGTCCGGATATTCTTTCAACTCAAATCCGTCGTAACAGGTGAACGCCCGCGCGTTCGTCCCGAACAACAAAAACAAACCGGATATCAATAAAAATCTTTTCATGATCCCCTCCTTTTTCAGGTTTAAAAAATAACCGCTTGAAAAAGCGGTTCGGGGAGTTAGAACAATCAACTGTTGCGGTGATTCCCTTTGACCTTTAAAGCGGCGCCGCGAACGGCGCGCTTCTGTACATACGTCAAAAGCTCCCCGCTCCACCAAAGGAAATCGGGGATAATGTCCCGCCTCCGCATCACGCGGAAACGGTGACGGCGCCCTATCGCGGCACCGGCAACAGTAAAGAGCTGTTCTAAGGCTCCGCACCTCTTTTTCAGGTACTCGGCGCACCGGAACATCCGATACGCTTATATCAAGGATAACTTTTCACCGCCGCGTTTGGCAAGATATTTTTACACGCAAAAACGCCCCGCTGTTGCCAACGGGGCGTTTTCATATTCAACGGACGTTATTTTTTCGCGGCGATAACCGTTTGACCGTTCATGTATTTCCGCAACGCTTCGGGAATCAAAACCGATCCGTCCGCCTGCTGATAGTTTTCCATCACGGCGATCATGCAGCGGCCGACCGCAACGCCCGACCCGTTCAGGGTGTGGACGAAACGCGTGCCTTTCTGCGCCTTGCTTTTGCAACGGGCGTCCATGCGGCGCGCCTGAAAATCCCAGCAGTTGGAAACGCTGGAAATTTCGCGGTATTTGTTCTGACCGGGCATCCAGACTTCCAAATCGTGGGTTTTGCGCGACGAAAATCCCATATCGCCCGCAGACAGACACATCACGCGGTACGGCAGGTTCAAGCCTTTCAGCACGTCTTCGGCGCAGTTGGTCATATATTCGTGTTCCTCCCATGATTTTTCGGGCGTGGTGATCGCGACCATTTCCACCTTGTAAAACTGGTGCTGGCGGATCATGCCGCGCGTGTCCTTGCCGGCCGCGCCCGCTTCGGAACGGAAGCACGGGGTCAACGCCGTCAAACGCAACGGCAGGCTGTCTTCGTCCAACGCCTTGCCCGCGACAAAGTTCGTCAGGCTGACTTCCGCCGTCGGGATCAGCCAGTAATCGTCCGTCGTGTGATACAGGTCTTCGGCGAATTTGGGCAGCTGCGCCGTGCCGTACATCGCGGAGCTGTTCACCATCAAAGGCACTTCCATTTCCGTGTAACCGTGTTTTTCACGGTGCAGATCCAGCATATACTGTGCCAAAGCCCGTTCCAAACGCGCCAAATCACCCAACAGATAGACAAAGCGCGCGCCGGACACCTTGGCGGCCTGATCGAAATCCATCATGCCCAGCTTGGCACCGATTTCGTCGTGTTCCAACGGTTTGAAATCGAACTTGCGCGGTTCGCCCCAACGACGGATTTCGCGGTTCGTCGTATCGTCCAATCCGTCGGGAATGTCGTCGGCGGGACGGTTCGGCAGCGTTTTCAAAACGGCGTCGATTTTGTCGCACAGGGTGCAGACATCCTCTTCCGCGTCGGCCATGGCGCGTTTCAACGCGCCGACTTCGTGCATCAGGACATCCGCGTCGCCGCCGTTTCTTTTGACTTCGGCGACCTGACGAGACAAATCATTGCGGCGCGACTGCATTTCCTGCAAATCGGTCTGCGCGGCGCGGTATTTGCGATCCAGTTCCAAAACTTCGGCGGAACGGGGCTGCTGCCCGCGGCGTTCCAACCCCTTGTCAAACAATTCGGGATTTTCCCTGATCCATTTAATGTCGTACATGGTATCTCCTAGCAGAAAGAAAATTTATTTACTTATAGCCCTGATCTTTTTTGTTTTCAAGCGATTGAATGTACCAAACGGAACTTTCGTACAAAAACAAAAGCGGCAGTGCCAAGGCGAACTGGCTGACGATGTCGGGCGGCGTCAAAACCGCGGCGACGACAAAGATGAACACGATCGCGTAACGCCGGAAATCGCGCAGGTTTTGCGCGCGAATCAACCCCATTCGCCCCAAAACCGCCAAAACGACCGGCAGTTGGAAACTGAACCCGAACGCCAGAATCAAACCGGTCAGAAACGACAGGTATTCGCTCAGCCGCGCTTCCAACACGACCGGCAGGGCGTTGTTCGCGGCCGCCAGCTGTTGAAACGACAGCAGGAATTTGAACGCGACGGGCATCAAACCGAAAAACACGAACACCCCGCCCGCGACAAACAAAACGGGGGACACAATGAAAAAGGGTCGGATCGCGCCGCGTTCGGACAGGTAAAGCCCCGGCGCGATGAAACGCCACGCCTGAAACGCAGCGAATGGAAACGACGCGACGACGGCGGCGAACGCCGACAGCTTCAAATGCGTGACGAACCCTTCGGCCAAACCGGTGAAAATCAGCCTTTGCGACCCGCCCGTCTGTTCCATCGCGCGCGCCAAAGGATACATCAAAACGTCCAATATCCGGCCGGCAAACGGGTAACAGCACAAAAACGCCGCGACGAAAAACAAAAACGATTTCAGCACGCGCGAACGCAATTCGGTCAAATGGCCGACCCATGTCATCATCTTTTCGGGATCCGACTTTTCACCGATGCGCGCGTCGGGCGGGAAAACTTCATTTTCCATCCGTTTTTTCATCCTTTTCATCACGCTTTTCCGCCAAAGCCCCATTCAGCTTCGCTTCGGCTTTTGCGGCGATCCGGTCGGCGTCATACATTGTATCATCAATGACTTGCGACACGTTTTTTGAAAAACGGTTTAACTTTCTGTAGGCGCGGCCGCACACGCGCAACACCTGCGGCAGCTGCTGCGGCCCGACCACCAACAACGCGACAAACAGGATGACGACAAATTCCGTCGAACTGATGCCGAACACGGATCAGGCATCCTTTGACGAATCGTTTTCGGCGGGTTTGTTTTCCGGTTCCTTGTCCTCGTTCAGCCCCTTTTTGAACGAGCTGACGCTTTTGCCCAAATCCTCGGCCAAAGCGGGCAGCTTTCCGCGACCGAACAGCACCAAAACAATCAACAGAATGACCAGCAGCTGGAAAAAACCGATGCTCATGCCTTTTTCTCCTTGTATCAAACCGAACAATCCGGCGAAAAAATAGGTCAGCTTTTGAACGCTGAACGCCAGAAAGCGGGAAACGAAGTCGAAATCCCTTCCCGTATAATCGCCCAAAAGCGGCAAAAAAATCAACAGCAAAGCGATGACGCCGAACCCGTATTTTTCCGTGCGCGCGAACCGGATCGCTTGGCGCATCGGCAAAATCCCCGTCAAAATCCGCCCGCCGTCCAACGGCAGAACGGGGATCAGGTTGAACGTCATCAGTGAAAAATTGAACAACACCGCGTTCAACAGCATTCGGACGACCGTCGGAGCGGCCGAAAAGGCGGCGTTTTGCATCACGCCCAGCGCGGCCAAAGCAATCAAGGCCAAAACGAAATTCATCGCGGGTCCCGCCAAAGCGACCCAAACCATATCCCTTTTCGGGTTTTTCAGGCGGGAAAAATCGACCGGAACGGGTTTTGCCCACCCGAAAACGAACGACGAGTGCGACAACACCAAAACCAACGGAAACAATACCGTTCCGACGGGATCGACGTGCCGCAACGGATTCAGCGTCAACCGCCGCGCGTCCCGTGCCGTCGTGTCACCGAAACGCAGCGCGACGAACCCGTGCGCCATTTCGTGCAAAACGACGCCAAAAACGACGGGAACCGCCCATTCCAACGTTGACAACAACGCGGCCGCGTTCATTTACGCCACTTTTTCCAACAGCCAGCTTCTGGCCGCTTCGTAATCGAAATCCGCCGCGTGTTCGACGGCCTGCTTGCGCATTTCCTGCCCGCGGACGAACCGTTCCATCGCGCGCGCGGACAACGGTTCGACGGCCGACGCGATCATGTCCATTTCGTCCATGTCGCCGTTGCAGTGCAAAACGGCGTCGCATCCGGCGGCCAAAGCCTCCGTCGTCAAATCGGACAGTGTGCCGGACAGCGCTTTCATCGACAAATCGTCGCAGATCAGGAAACCTTTGAACCCGATTTCGCCGCGGATCACGTCCTGAATGACCTTTTCGGACAGCGAAGCGGGTTTGTGTTCGTCAAGGGCGGTGTACAAAACATGCGCCGTCATCCCCCACGGGGCGGACGCCAAGTATTTGAACGGCTGAAAATCCGTCTGGCGTAGCGTTTCCAGATCAGCGTTGACGACCGGCAGTTCAAAATGGCTGTCAACGATCGCGCGACCGTGACCGGGCATATGCTTGACAACCGGCAGGACGCCCTCTTCCATCAATCCTTCGCAAATGGCCGCGCCCAAAGCGCCGACCGTGTGCGGGTTGCGGGCGAAAGTCCGGTCGCCCAGAATTTTTTCGTTCGATCCTTCGACGGGAACGTCCAAAACGGGCGCGCAATCAACGTTGATGCCGATTTGGCGCAAATCGCGCCCCATCAGCCGCGCCGTGCCGTGCGCCGCTTTCAACGCGGCCAAAGCGCCGTGTTCGTACATATCGCCGTACATCTGCACGGGCGGATATTTCTGCCAATAGGACGATTTCAACCGCGAAACGCGGCCGCCTTCCTGATCAATCAAAACGGGGGCGTCGTCGCGGCCGACCGTTTCACGCAAAGACTGCACCAGCGTTTTCAACTGCTCCGGCGTCGCGATGTTGCGTGAAAACAAAATGAAGCCGAGCGGATTGACGCGCTCGAAAAACTCTTTTTCTTCGTCGGTCAGAGCCAAACCGGAACAGCCGAACACAACGGCCGAAGGATATTCATTTAACAACGAAACACTCCTGCTTTTTCTTTTTCAGTTGATCGCACAACGCCTTCGCGTCGTCCCGTTTATCGAAACGCCCGACGCGCAAACGGTAAAACGTGCCGTTTGTCACAACCGTTTTGGATATGGCGTGCGGCATGGACGCGATGATTTCCTTGTGCTTTTTCGACAAACGTTTCCATTCGCTTTCCGCAGCCTGTTCTGTACGGGCGGAAACCAGCTGGACGGCATAGGAAACAGCGGGTTGAGCCGGTTTCGTTGCCGGACGCGGCGTTTTTTCCGCCGGTTGCGCGGCCGTTTTTTCGACCGGCTTTTCGGCCGGTTTCGCCGCGGTTTTCGGTTGTTCCGCAACATTTGTTTCAGGTTCGGGTATGACCGTTACGACGGTCTCCTTGAACATCACCTCGACCGGCGTGCCGTCCTCTTCGTACACGACGGCCGTAGCGGGCGCGGGCGTTTCCTGCGCCGTCAAATCCGTCACCAACGCGGCGATAGCATCCGGCTGTTGTTCCGGCGCGGGTGAAACGGGTTTTTCCGCGGCGGGCAACAACCGTTCGACCGGCAGTTCGGTATCGCTTTGACGCAAACGTTCGTACACCAGCTTGTCGCGGTTCGGAACTTCCATCCCCCCCGGCGTGTCGGGTTTCATCCCGTCCATCGACCGGTCGGCGCGGATGACGGGCAAATCGCCGCTGTCCGCCCCGTAATAAACGGAAACGTATTTGCCAAACGTCAGACATCCGACGCCCGCGGCGATCAGCACGCCGATCGACACGCCGATCAGGATCGCGGGGCGTTTTTTGCGTTGTTCCATTCTTTCTTCGCGAAACGAAGAAAGAATGTCTTCCTGCGACGTGTCCGTTTCATCCGTTTCCGGCGTTTGAATCATCTACATCTCCTGTGCGGGAACGACGCCGAAAACGGCCAGTCCCGATTGAATGACAAGGGCGGCCGCTTCGACCAAAGCCAGACGCGCCATGGACAGTTCCGGTTTGCCGGATTCCAAAAAGCGCAATTCCGTATTGTCGCGCCCTTTGTTCCACAACCCGTGGAACGCCGCGGCCGTATCGTTCAGATAGTACGCGATGCGGTGCGGTTCGTGCGCCGCCGCCGCGATTTCGATCTGACGCGGAAAATCGGCCAGCTGGCGGATTAAAGCGATTTCAGCTTCGTCTGTCAACAACGAAAAATCGGCATCGGCCAAAGCGGACAGGCTCAAATCCCGATCGGGGAACATTTCCGCGGCGCGGCGGCGAACGGAACAAGCGCGCGCATAGGCGTAGTTCACATAAAAAACGGGGTTGTCTTTGGACTGTTCCTTGACCTTTTCCACGTCGAAATCCAAATGCGCGTCGTTTTTGCGCGTCAGCATGATAAAGCGCATCACGTCCTTTCCGACCGCGTCCACCATGTCGCGCAAAGTCACAAACCGCCCCGCGCGTTTCGACATTTTCATCGGTTCGCCGTCGCACATCAGGTTGACCATCTGGCACAGTTTCACGTCCAGCTTGCCCTTTCCGTCGGTCAACGCCTTGATCGCGGCGGTCATGCGCTTGACGTATCCGGCGTGGTCCGCGCCCCAAACGTCGATCATATCGGTAAATCCGCGGCGGTATTTGTCCAGATGATACGCCATATCCGACGCGAAATAGGTCTGAAAACCGTTCGATTTTTTCAAAGCGCGGTCAACGTCGTCGCCGAACAGCGTCGCTTTGAACAGCGTTTGCGGATGCGGTTCGTAATCTTCGACGATCTTGCCTTTGGGCGGTTCCAAAACGCCTTCGTAAATCAATCCTTTGGCGCGCAAAAATTCGATGACCTCATCGATTTTTCCGGATTCGACCAAGGCGCGTTCGGACGAAAACACGTCGAATTTGATACCCAAAGCGGCCAGATCGGCGCGGATCATATCCATCATTTTATCAATGGCGAACGTGCGGAACTCTTTCAGCCATTCGGTTTCGGGCTTGTCCAGCCATTTTTTCCCGTCGCGTTCGGCCAGCGCCTTTCCGACGGGGATCAGGTAATCGCCGGGGTATAGGCCTTCGGGGATTTTGCCGATGTCTTCGCCCAGCGCCTCTTTATACCGCAGATAGACCGACCGCGCCAGCACATCCACTTGCGCACCCGCGTCGTTGATATAGTATTCGCGGGTCACGTCATAGCCCGCCTTTTCCAGCAAGGACGCCAAAGCGTCGCCGAACACCGCCCCGCGGCTGTGCCCGATGTGCATCGGCCCCGTCGGATTGGCGGAAACGAATTCGACGTTTTTCTTTTGCCCTTTGCCCATATCCGAATCGCCGTATTTTTCCCCCTGCGACAGGATGTCTTTCAAACAGGCGTCCCAAAACACCTTTGACAGGCGCATATTCACAAATCCGGGGCCGGCGATTTCAACGGCGTCAACGATCGGCAGGCTTTGCAGCTCGGCCGCCAGAATTTCGGCGAATTCGCGCGGCTTCATCCCCGCCTGCCCCGCCAAGACCATGGCGGCGTTCGTCGCGGCGTCCCCGTGGGCGGCGTCGCGCGGCGGTTCGGCGACCACACGCGCCGTGTTCAATCCGGACGGCAACTTTCCCGCCCGTTCCAAATGTTCCAGCGCGTCGATAATGTTGTTTCTGATCTGTGTAAAGATGTTCATCCTAAATCCTCACCTGCGGGTCGAACAGCCGCGTGTGCAAATCAATGGCGGACGCGTCGGTCAATCCGGCGACAAAGTCGGCGATCAGCCGCGCCTTTTGCCTTTGTCCGTCGGCGGTCGGCGGACAAAGCCGCGCCATTTCCTGCCATTGCGGCGGTAAAATGTTGTTTTCGGAAAACAGCAGGGAAAACAAATCCTTGACGATCCTTTTACCCTTGCTGGTCATCCGGTTGATTTTGTAATGACGATACATATTCGGAAACAGGAAAGCTTTCAAGCTTTGCATTTGCTTTTTCATATTTTCCGAAAACGCGATCACGGGCTTGCCCTGCGCGCGGATATCCTCGACGCCCGCTGGGTTCAGGGCGTCCAGATTGGCTTGCGATGTCGCGGCGACATCCAAAATCATATCGTTAATCATGCGCCGGACGGTTTCCGCGACGATGCGTGAATGTTCCACCGTCGGGTATTCGCGCGACACCTGTTCATAGTGGCGTTTGAAAAAATCGACGTTTTCCGCCATTTCATCGACGGTGATCAGCCCCGTTTTCAACCCGTCGTCCGTGTCGTGGTTGGAATAGGCGATATCGTCGGCCAGCGAAGCGATCTGCGCCTCCGCCCCCGGAAAACCGTCCAGCTCCAGATCCTGAACCGCGTTGTATTCCGCGATTTCCAACGGCAGCGGCGGCATCCCCTCGCCGACCAGCGGCCCGTTGTGCTTGACCAGCCCCTCCAACGTTTCCCACGACAGGTTGATCCCGTCGAAACGCGGATATTTCCGTTCCAGCTTCGTCACGATTTTCAGCGAATGGGCGTTGTGGTCGAAACCGCCGTATTCCTGCATACATTCGTTCAGCGCCATTTCCCCCGCGTGACCGAACGGCGTATGCCCCAAATCGTGCGCCAACGCCAACGCTTCGCCCAAATCCTTGTTCAGCCGCAGCATCCGGCACAGCGAACGGGTGATCTGCGACACCTCCAGCGAATGGGTCAATCGGGTGCGCAGGCTGGTTCCTTCGTGATAAACGAACACCTGCGTTTTGGATTCCAGCCGGCGGAACGCTTCGGAATGGATGATCCGGTCGCGGTCGCGTTGAAAACACGTGCGGTACGGCGCTTCCCGTTCCGGATACAAACGTCCGCGCGTTTTTTCGGCCAAAGTGGCGTAAGGGGCTAACATTCAAAACACCTGTTCAAAAAAAATTGACGGGGCATTATAGCAAAACCGGATAAAAAATCCATGTCATTTTGTCGCGGCGGATTTTTTTGCGCCGCCGTCCTTTTTGCCGAAGAATCCTTTGACCGCGTCGCGAATCTTGTCGAATTTTTCCCGATAACGGATTTTATCGTTCAAATCGTCAAGGATCATGGATATCCAGTCATAAGCCCAATGATCCGACCTGAACGTCCGCCGTTTGGCATCCGGATCGTCGGCCGGATCGGGCAGATTGTGTTTTTCGCGAAATTCGTCGGACAGCTGTTTGGGCGATTTTTGCGTTTGCCGCGCCAACTTTTGCCGCCTGTAACGCTCCTTGTCCGCCTCGATAACTTTATATGTGATGTTAGCCGCTTCCATCCGTATTTTTGTCATCGGATCCATCGTTTCCAAATGTCCGTCAATCAATTCGTCTGATGCGTTCGGCATTTTACTTTTGATGGATTTTTTCAAGTCGTCTTCGGCAAATCTTTCCAAGGCATCAATAATGCCCGGTCTTTTTTCGGGCATTTCCGACGTTTGAAGAACCTCCGGCGTTTCGGCGGCGGCCACGGGCGGCGGCATTCCCGTTTCCTCCCGTTGTTTGACCGGCGCATCAACCGGTTGGATTTTTTGCAGTTGACGTATTTTAACCGGCGTGTCGGCGCGCGCGATTTGACGCGTTTGCGACGGTGCGGCAACCGCGCGTTCCGGCAACATCAATCGGGCGTGTTCGGGAACGGCAGCGGCCATTTGCCGCGACGACGCCGGCTTTTGCCGTTTTTCTTCGGCCTTTCGGGCGGCGGCTTCTTCCCGTTGTCGGCGGGCAAGTTGTTCTTTTTCCTGCATCGCCCACACTTGTTCATCCTGATAGCTGTAGTTTTCCTCTCCGTCAATCAAAGCGTTTTGCCGTTCCGCCTCTTTATTCGCTTCCGCCATCACATTGTATGCGGCGGTCAACGCTCCGTTTAAACAGCCGTTTTTTTCGACATACGCCAAACCGGCGGCGGCAGCGGATTGCGCATATTTTTGATACACTTTTTTCATCAAGGCGACGTGCGTCAATTCATGTTTCAGCGTGCTGTCAAACAGAATTTTATCATTTTGCTCTTTCACCCATTGAGAAATTTGCACCGTAAAATTGTGAAACAATTCTATTTTCAGCACCTTTTTATTGCAGTCGATGGACACGCGATACGATTGCGACGATATTGTGCATCCGCCGTCTTTTCTCATTTTAGACAGCAATCCCGATTTTTGCTGATGTTTTATATCGTTATAACAGGCCGTTTTCGGAAGAGTTTCATATCGGATATTCTGTTTTCCGGTGATTTCGGCGCGCATCGGGGCGGTCTCCGCGCGTCCGGCGGAAAAGCAGCCGACGACCAACGCCGCGGCGAAAACGACGGCCTCTTTGATCATTTTTGTTCTTCCTCCGGACATTGGCGGCTGACATAAGCATACGCTTTGTCAGTGTCCATCAGCGCGTTTTTTTGACTGTCGTCGGCCATCATACGCTTCAAACCGGCCGATGTCACCTTGTCCACCGCGCTCATCGCCCTGTTCAGCGTCACGGGCGGCCGCATTTTATCCAATACGGCCAGCACGGATTTGGCGATTTCGGGGGCGTGGTGTTTCAACACGCGGCGGTGCAAATTCAAATGCGTCAGCTCGTGTTTCAACGTGGCGTTGAATTGACACGATCCCTTTTCCAATTCCGTGGATATCTCCACCTCGACGTTTTCCAACCCGACCAACAGTTCCAATCCGGCCAGCGTCCCGTCCGGCGCGATCATAACGTTGTCATAGCCCACATAGAAATGAACGCGCGTGCACCCCAGATTTTCGCCGTGCGCCCCCGAACACTCGAAATTCTTGTTTTCGTAAACGTAGCGCGGCGTCCCTTCGTCGATTTTAACGGAAACGACGGGCTTGACCGCCGCGGCGTACCCGCCGGCCGGATGCAAAGCCAACACCGTTCCCAACCAAAACGCCCGTTTCATTTTTCCTCCGCGTTCTTTTCCACATTAAACCAAAGGTTTTGAAAAAAAACAATCCTTTCATTTTCCTGTGGATTCGCTTTGATTTTTCCTGTATAAAGGAAATAATTTGAATGTTCCACAGGTCGTTTGACAAGGATATGAATCAGGATTCCCATACAAAGCCTCCGCCCCGCCCCGATTGTCGGCGGACGGACGACGTTTGCGTTTCCACTTGGAACATCAATTCGATCAACGCGCATATGCCCGTATTGTCCGGATATTTGCGCCAGAACACCCCCGACATCCTGATGTTGCAGGAAATCAAAACGGAAACGGACGGTTTTCCTTTTCTGGAACTGGCCGCAGCCGGATACAACGCGGCGATCGCCGGACAGAAAAGCTATAACGGCGTCGCGATTTTGGCCAAGGAAAAGATCGAGGTCGCGCGCGACAAACTGCCCGACGCCCCCGACGGCGGGGATCAGGCGCGATTTATCGAATCGTTCTGCCCCGCCTTGAAATCCCGTTTCATCAGCGTTTACGTCCCCAACGGCCAACCGCCGGCGAACGATCCGGAATCGTCCGACCGGCTGGAATACAAGCTGGCGTGGATGGACGCGCTGGCCGCCTATGCCGAACGGTTGGCAAATCAGGACACGCCGTTCATTATCGGCGGCGATTTCAACGTCATCGAATACGACGGCGACGTTTACGATCCGGCGGGTTTCAAAAACTCCGCCTTTACCGTTTCATCCGTCCGCGAACGTTTCCGCGCCTTTTATTACACGGGGCTGACGGACGCTTTGCGGCGGTTTGCGCCGACCGGCGCGTATTCCTATTGGGATTACCGCGGCGGCGCGTTTGAAAAAAACAACGGCATTCTGCTCGACCACCTGTTTTTATCCCCCGTCTGGGCGGACAGGCTGGCGTCGGCGGCCGTTGACGACGGATTCAGAGGGATGCCGAAATCATCGGATCACGCCCCCGTATCCTGTCGTTTGTCTTCACTTTAACCAGAGGAAAATATGGATTCTTCTTCGTCATATACTGTTTTAAAACTGATCGCGGCATTGTTTTTCGTCGCCGTCAACGCCTTTTTCGTCGCGGCGGAATTTTCAATCGTCAAAATCCGCCGCTCCAGATTGGAGGAAATCGAAGCGCACGGAAATAAAAAAGCCAAACTGGCGATCAAAGTCACTTCGGCGCTGGATTCGTACCTCAGCGCGACGCAGCTGGGCATCACGCTGGCGTCGCTGGCTTTGGGCTGGATCGGCGAACCCGCTTTGGCGGTCATCATCGACCCGCTGTTCGGCCCATGGCTGAAAAACGACCCGATTTTGATGCATTCGGTCAGCATCGCGACGGCGTTCACTTTGATCACATTGATGCACGTCGTGTTCGGCGAACTGGTGCCGAAATCCATTGCGATCCAGAAAACCGAAACGGCCGTGATGTGGGTCGTCCGTCCGCTGTACCTGTTTGCGCAAGTGTTCCGTCCGGTCATTTGGGTATTCGATCATCTGGCGGCCTGCGCGCTGAAAATCATCGGCATCCACCCCGCGCACGAAAGCGATCTGGTTCATTCCGAAGAGGAAATCAAGCTGATCGCGGGGGCGTCCCAACGCGGCGGCATCATTGATAAAACGGAAAGCGAAATCATCAAAAACGCCGTTGACTTTTCCGACAAGATCGCGCGCGAAATCATGGTGCCGCGTCAGGATATGGAATGTCTGTATCTGGAAAACACGTTTGACGAAAACTTTGACATCGTCAAGGAAAGCAACCACACGCGCTATCCCGTTTGCGATGAGGACAAGGACAACATCGTCGGCATGGTTCACCTGCGCGATCTGTTGATGAAAGAGGGCGAAAAGGACATCAAAAAAATGCTGCGCGAAGTCCTGTTCGTCCCCGAAAGCCTGTCGGTGTCCGAAGTCCTGCACACCATGAAACGCCGCCGCATTCACATGGCAATCGTCGTTGACGAATACGGCGGCACGTCCGGCCTGATTTCCATGGAAGACGTGCTGGAAGAACTGGTCGGCGACATTCAGGACGAACACGATACAACCGACGAAGTGTATGAAAAGCGGTTGGACGACGGAACGTTCGAGTTTCTGGGCATGACGCTGCTGGACGAAGCGTTGGAATACATGGGATTGCGTCCTTTGGACGAACACGAGGAAGACACCATCGGCGGCTATGTGTTCGGGTTGTTGGCGCGCAAACCGAAAATCGGCGATGTCGTCGATTGCCCGCTGTGCCGGTTTGAAATTCTGGAAATCGACGGGTTCCGCGTTAAAAAGGTCAAGGCTTTCATTAAAAAAGACGAAGACGAAACCGATGACGAAGCCGATGAAAAAATCGGTTGAACAAAGTGAAGAAACGAAAAGGGGCTTGCCGCGCGGCAGGCCCCTTTCCTTTTTTATTCGCCATACGGGATGCGCGCCGTTGCCGTTTGAAATCAACTTTTTTTAATCAGGCAATACACGGCCATGGTTAGAAACGTCGCCGTTTCCGAAACGGGCATCGCCAGCCAAATCCCCTCCGTTCCGGCCAACAGCGGCATAAAATGAAACGCCGGTAGCAAAAAAACGAACCCGCGCAGCAAAGCGAACACCGTCGCGGGCGCCAGCCTTTCGACGCTTTGGAAATAGCCGATGCCGGTCAAATTCAAAATGAAGCACGCGAACCCCGCCGCGAAATACGGGAATCCCTCCGCCGCCAATCGCGCCGCGGGTTCGGACGGATCAAGGAACAATCCGACGGCGCGCGCGGGAAACAGGGTGAACACGGCCGTCGCCAGTACGCCGCAAAAAACGGCGGTCGCCAGCGCGACTTTTTCGGCTTCGAGGGTTCTTCGGCGGTTGTTCAGCCCGTAATTGAAGCTGATAACCGGCTGGGCGGATTGCGCGATCGCGTTGCCGACCATAAACACGAACGGCATATAATAGCAGCACACGCCGAACGCGGCCACGCCGTCGTCCCCCAGATAGCGCATAAAGACTTGGTTTCCGGCGAACATCAGCATCGCCATGGTCGCTTCGCCCAACAAAGCCGAAGAGCCGATCCGGCATTGATTCCAAATATTTTCAAAAAACAGGTGGAATCCCCTCACCCCGATTTTCAGCGGGTAGAACCGCACGTTTTTCGCGAAAAACTGCAAATACCCGACGGCGATGATCCCGCCCGCGAACACAGACAGCGACGAAGCGAACGCCGCCCCCATGATCCCCCAGCGAAACGGAAAAATGAACAGCCAGTCCAGAAACACGTTCAGCAAAGCCGGAACGATATTGCACCACATCGCCAGTTTCGGCGCGCCGTCCAGCCGGATGTAAAACATGGACGCGATGCCGCAAACCTGAAAAATCAAGGCGGGCACGAACCAAACCAGATACGTTACGACCATATCCCGCAAATGTTCGGACGCGCCCAGCATCGCCGCCGTTTTTTCCGGAAACGTCAAAATGACGGCGATAAGTGCCGTCGAAACCGCCGCCGCGAACAACATGGATTGCGTGACGTTGAAACGCGCCCGTTTGATTTTTCCTTTGGACAGGGCGATCGACGCGACCACGGAACCGCCGATCCCCGTTATCAGCGACAACCCCGTGAAAAACATCAACAGCGGCACGCAAATGTTGACCGCCGCGATGCCGTCGCCGCCGATGCCGCGGCCGACGAAAATCCCGTCCGCCGCCGTCACGGCGCAGGTGCTCAACATTCCGGTCAATGTCGGAAAAAAGATTTTTCCGAACAAAACGGTGATCTTTTCCTTTCCAAAATCCATCTCTTCACCTTTTCGACACAAAAAAAACCGGATAAAACGATTGGTTTTACCCAGTCATCTTATCCGGTTTCAAACCTCCGATGAGGATTACAAAACTTGTTGCTCCGCCGCTTATACAGGATTGAAAAACGATGTCAAGCGTTAGTTGTCAATTTTCTTAATCACTTTGCACGGATTGCCCGCGGCGATGACGTTGGCGGGAATATCCTTTGTCACGACGCTGCCCGCCCCGATGACGCTGTTGTCGCCGATCGTCACGCCTTGCAAAATCACGACCGCGCCGCCGATCCAAACGTCTTTGCCGATCGTGATCGGCTTGGCCTTTTCAACGCCCGTCCGCCTTTGTTTCGCGTCGATCGGGTGGTTGACCGTGTAAAACTGCGCGTTCGGCCCGATCAGCGTGTGTTCGCCGATGCGGACATATCCCGCGTCCAAAAACACCGCCCCCGTGTTCAGGTAAACGCCGTCGTCCAGAAAAACGTGACAGCCGTAGTCGCAATAAACCGGCGGGACGACCGTCACCCCCGTTCCGACCGCGCCGAACATTCGCTTCATCAATTCCGCGCGGCGTTCCTTTTCCGAAACGCCGGTCGCGTTGTATTCTTTCAACAGCTCTTGAATCCGGACGTAAGAACCGGACAGTTCGTCCGATGTCGCGTCGAACCATTCGCCCGCGCGCTGTTTTTCATATTCCGTTGTCATTCAAAATAGCGGTAAAGAACGTTTTCCGTTTCTTCCTGTTCGACAGGATCGTCCTTATCTACGGCCGCCGGCGCCGTTCCCAGCGTATATACGACCGCGCCCAGCCGTTCGCCGTCCAGCCCGTTCAAAGCCATGACACCCCCCGTCAGGTTCAGTTCCGGCAAAGAAAAGGTTTCCGCGCCGTCGGATATTTTCAACAGCTTTTTCTGCTGTTTTTTCGCCAAAGGCCGACTGCTGCCGATCGAAGTCAGAAAAGCCAGATCCTCGGCCGTGCACCAACCGGAAAATTTCGTTTTCTCCGGTTCGCGGCGGCGCATTTTGAACCACGCCATTTTCTTCAGTCCCGTCTTGTCCAAAGCGGTATAGACGCGCACTTTTCCGAATTGCGACAGGGCGTCGGGAACGTTTTTAACCATGCGGGGCAGCTTTTTGGACATTTTCAGGTATCCGGTCTTTTCCCCGTCTATTTTCATCAAAACGCTGTAAACGACATCCTGCGACGGCAGGCGTTCCCAAAAACACGCCGACGGGGAATCGGCCGCCTCTCCGTTCAAACGCATCCGGCCGCGGTAGTTTTTATCGTTCACGCGGACGAAAAATCGAGTGTTCGGATGGTAAAAAACGAAATCCGTATCGTAATCCTTGGCCAAAGCCGTCGCGTATTTCGACGCCGCGGCGGCGACGGCGCGGGTGTTCCTGTCCTGCGCCGCCGTCATAAAAGCCTGATCGGCGAAAATGTTTTCACGGGCGAACCGTTTCAATCCGGCGCACGTCCGCGCCTCTTCCGACCGGACGAAATCGCGCATGGCGTCGGACGGCGTTTGTTGGCCGACCGCCGACGCGACGGGCGTTTCCACCTTTATCACCTCTTGCGCGCGCGCGGAAAACGCGAACGCTAAGCAAACAGTCAGAAGAACCCCGTGTGTTTTCATGCGCTTTTCCTTTCGATCACAAGGATTTCAGCCGTTCCAAAGCTCCGCCGATGTTGACCAGCGCGGTTTTGGCGTCCTCCAAACGTTTTTTCTGTTCCTCGACCACTTCGGCGGGCGCCTTGGCGACGAAAGATTCGTTGCTTAAACGGCCGGACAGCGAAGAAATCGTTTTTTCTAGATTGGCCTTTTCCTTGTTCAGGCGTTCCGTTTCCTTGGCAACGTCGATCACGCCCGCCAAAGGCAGCAGAATTTCAGCCGTCCCGAACACTGCCTGCGCCGCGCCCTTTTCGTCGTCGGCGGAATGTGAAATCTCCGCCTTTTCCAAACGAGCCAGCGTTTTGATCAGCGTGTTGAATTTTTCCAACCGCTTGGCTTCGGCGTCGGACGCCTTGCCCAGCAACATTGTGATTTTCGCCGACGGCGCGATATTCATTTCGGAACGCAGCGAACGCACCGCCGCGACCAAATCAACCACCCAGTCCAAATCCGTTTCGGCCGCCGGATCGACCAGATCGCGCAAGTCGCCCCAATCCGTGACGATCAGCATTTTGTCGTGATCGCCCTTGCTCCACAGCTCTTCGGTCACAAACGGCATGATCGGGTGCAACATGATCAAAATGCGTTCCAACACCCAAGCCGCCGTCGCGCGCGTTTCGGCCTTTGCCGCCTCGTTGTCGCCGAAAAACAGCGGTTTTGCAAATTCCAGATACCAATCGCAGAACGTTCCCCAAACGAACTGATACGCCGCGTTCGCCGCTTCGTTGAATTTATATTCGTCAAAAGCGGTCGTGACCTTGCCGTGCGCCTGCGCCGCCTTTGACACGATCCATTTGTTCAGCGGATTTTCAACCGATTTCGGATCGAATCCCTTGACCGCCTTGCATTCGTTCATTTCGCAGAAACGCGCGGCGTTCCACAGTTTCGTCACAAAGTTGCGGTATCCCTCGACGCGCGATTCGCTCATCAGCACGTCGCGTCCCTGCGCCGCCATGGCCGCCAGAGTGAACCGCATCGCGTCAACGCCGTATTTGTCCGCCAAAATCAGCGGATCAATGACGTTGCCTTTCGATTTCGACATCTTGCGTCCCTGTTCGTCGCGCACCAAAGCGTGAATATAGACGGTTTTGAACGGCACGTCTTTCATAAAGTGCAGTCCCAGCATCACCATGCGGGCAACCCAGAAGAAAATGATGTCAAAACCGGTCACCAGAACGTTTGTCGGATAGTAACGGCGCAATTCCTTGGTGTCGTCCGGCCACCCCAACGTCGAAAACGGCCAGATGCCCGAAGAAAACCATGTGTCGAACACGTCCGGATCCTGTTTCAAATCGACGTGCTTGCCGTAGTGTTTGTCCGCTTCCGCCTGCGCCAAAGCAACGTTTTCCTCGACAAAGAAATGACCGTCGGGACCGTACCAAACGGGGATCTGATGCCCCCACCACAGCTGGCGCGAAACGCACCACGGCTGGATGTTGCGCATCCATTCAAAATAGGTTTTCTCCCACGCTTTGGGGACGAATTCCATACGGCCGTCCTCGACCACTTTGATCGCTTCGGCCGCCAGTTTCGGCGCATCGACGAACCATTGGTCGGTCAGCCACGGTTCAATCACGACGCCCGAACGGTCGCCGTAGGGAATCGTCATGGGGTTGTCTTCCTCTTTGACGAACAATCCCAGAGCCTTGACATCCTCCAACACTTTGACGCGGGCGTCCGCCGTCGTCAAACCGCGGTAGGCTTCGGGCGTGTTTTCGTTCAAATGCGCCGTCGAATCCAAAATGTTGATCATCGGCAGGTTGTGGCGTTTGCCGACCTCGAAATCGTTGAAATCGTGCGCCGGCGTGATTTTCACCGCGCCCGTGCCTTTGGTCGGGTCGGCGTGTTCGTCGGCGACGACGGGGATCGCGCGGTTGCAAATCGGGATGATCACGTTTTTGCCGATCAAATCCTTGTAGCGTTCATCGTCGGCCGAAACGGCGACGGCGGTGTCGCCGAACAGCGTTTCCGGACGCGTCGTCGCGATCGTGATAAAGCGGCCGTCCTCGTTTTCAACGGGGTATTTGAAATACCACATCTTGCCGACGACTTCGCGCTGTTCAACCTCCAGATCGGAAATCGCGGTCTGCAGGTACGGGTCCCAGTTGACCAGACGTTTCGCGCGGTAAACCAGCCCGTCCTTGTACAGCGTCACGAATTCCTGACGCACGGCGCGGCACAGCCCCTCGTCCATCGTAAAACGTTCGCGCGGCCAATCCAGCGACGCGCCCAAACGGCGTAGCTGGTTGGTGATCTGGCCGCCGGATTTGGCTTTCCATTCCCAAACCTTTTCAATGAACTTTTCGCGTCCCAAATCGTGGCGGGACACACCCTCTTTGGCCAGCAGGCGCTCGACGACCATTTGCGTCGCGATGCCGGCGTGGTCGGTTCCGGGCTGCCACAGCACGTCCTTGCCTTTCATGCGTTGGTAACGGATCAGGGAATCCTGAATCGTAAAGGTCAAAGCGTGGCCGATATGCAGGTTGCCCGTTACGTTGGGCGGCGGAATCATAATGCAGTACGGTTCCTTGTCCGAATCGGGATCGCAAGCGAAAGCCCCCGATTTTTCCCATTGTTCGTAAATTTTCGTTTCCACTTCGGACGGGCTGTAAGTTTTTTCCAGCATCGCCGTTTCTCCTTTTACCTTCAACATTCAAAAAAAATATTCCCCAAGCTTTGGCAGGCTTGAGGAAATGAAAACCGTTCAACCGCCTATTTCAAATCCAGTCTGTCCATGACGTGGGCGATTTCCTTTTTAACGACGCGTTCGACAATGTCGGGCAGATTGACATCCAGCCATTCTTTCAAATACGGCTTCAGCGTTTCGCGCACGATCGTTTCGATCGTCAGGGCGCCGTTGCCCATTTCCAACCGTTTTTCGGACGCGATGTCGCGCAAATGCGACAACGATTCGGTCGCCGCGGCAACCGTCGGTTCGGCCAACAGCATATCGTCGTCCGCGTCGATGCGGCGGCCGCCGTTTTCCTTGATCAAATCGGTCAGCGTTTCCTCTTTCATCGGGCGGCTGGGGATGACGGGTTCGGGGGTGAAATCGTCCTCTTCGTCCGCCTGCGCGAAAGCCTTTTCGACATTTTGTGCGGGCGTTTCGTTTTCAACGATCATATCCGCCGTCAAATCGACAACGCCGGTGTTTTTCCCCTGCGCCGCCCCCTGCGTTTTTCCGTCCGCGCGGACATCACGAACCTCCGCCGTTTCCCGCCGCGCGGGTTCCGGAGATTCCGCCGCCCGCGCCACGCCGGACTTTTCGTCCGCCGCCGTGTTTTGAGTGGGGGCGTTGTTGCTGTCGTCCTCCGCCAGAATATTGCGAATGGACGCGAGGATGTCTTCCATAGACGGTTCGTTTTGTTCTGTCATTTTCTGTCCATACAGGTTAGCCTTACAGCTTAATATAACATCTCTCCGCGCGGGGGCAAGTCGATATTTTCGTTTTTATCGAATAACTTATCCCTCGACAACCGGCGCGGCGTTTTCAACCGCGGACTCCGCCGGCTGCGCGTCTTCGGCGGGGGCGGCGGCCGGAGCGGGCTGTTGCGTCGGCTGTTCAACCGTTTTTTCCGGCGTTTTGCGGTAACGGGCGATGTCCAGCCCCAACCCTTTCGGCGTCATCAACCCCATGGACGCGATCAACTGATACGACGCGTCGATCAAACTCTTTTTCGCGGTCACGACGCTGACCCGCGCGTCCAGCAATTCCTGTTCCGCGTTCAATACGTCCAGAACCGTTCTGGCGCCGGCCTGTTCCTCGGCCTTCACGCCGTCCAAAGCCAGCATGGACGCTTTGACCTGTTCTTCCAAAGATGACAGGGACGCGCGCGTCGCCTGATAGTTTTCCCACGCCTGCGTCGTGGAACGGATCGCGTCGCGTTTGACCGTGTTGATGTTGATTTCAGCCTGTCTGGCCGCGTATTTGGATTCCCGCACTTTGGAAACCGTGCTGCCCGAACGGTACAGCGGCACGTCCATCACCAACATGACATTGGTGTCTTCTTCACGCGCTCGACCGGTGCGAATCGTATTCCCCTGATAAGTGGTGGAACCATGCGCCCCCGCTTTCATATTGGAATACCCCGCCTGCAAATCGACGGACGGATAGTATCCGGATTGCGCGACGGTGACGGCGCTTTCCGCGCTCTTGGCCTGTTTTTCGGCGGCCAGAACGGACGGATTGCTTTTCAGCGCGATTTCCAGCGCGTCGTCCAAAGTCTGCGGCAACTTGGCGGCCGGCACTTCGGGTTCAAAAATCTTTTCGGGAAGCTTGCCGACGACTTTCTGGTAAACGGCGTAAGCGACTTTCAGATCGCCCTCCGCGGAAATGCGCGACGCAACGGCACCGGCATGGCGCGCTTCGGCCTGCGCCACGTCCGTTTTGGTCAATTCGCCGACGCGGAAACGGTCGCGCGTGTAATCCAACTGACGTTGCAGGACGGATTCATTGTTTTGATTCAGCTTCAGTACCGCGACGGCGCGGATGACACCGGTATAGGCGGAAACGGCTTCGACCAGCGCGCCCTGCTCCACATTCGACAGGTTGGCGCGTTCGGCCTCGAACTGCGCCTTGGCCGCCTGAACGGACGCGGTCGTCGAAAATCCGGAAAAGACCGGCTGGACGGCGTTGATTCCGAACGAAACCGGCATACTTTCGTTTTCCGCGAAAATCGGGGACGTCCGGCTGCGGGTGTAGGTATAGCCGTAAGACGCTTCGCCGGAAACGTTGGGCCCGTAACCGGAACGGCTTTGCGTAATCTTTTCATAAACCGATTTCAAATACGCCCGCTGGGACAAAATCGACGGATTAGCCACATAGGTATAGGCCAAAGCCTCCTCCAGCGTTTCGGCGTACGCGGCGTTCGCCAGCAACACGGCCGACAGCGAGATTCCGGACAAAACCTTTTTCAAACTCAGTTGTTTAGACATAGCAGCCCTCTTGAAAAAACTGAAGCATCTCAAAAACATTCTTTTTTACCGTCAATTCCGCCCCAATATCAACAACTATTTAGGAAACGGCCTCAAAAATGAAGTTTTTATCCGGATTCGCCCCCGTCAAACCGCCGATATCCAAATCGAACGGCGTTGTAAAGGACAGGCCGCCGTTTTTCCTGACGACTTTTGTCGCGCGCCCCGTCGCGCCGCCCGCCGGAGCGACCACGCACACCAAACGCCCGTTTTCGGCCAGCTGTTCGGGCAAAGCGTCCGGAATTTTGGATACGATCCCGTCGATGAAAATCGCGTCGAAAGGCGATTGGGCGGCGAAACCGGCGGCGGGATCGGAATTTAAAACGGCGACGTTGTCGATTTCGCTGTCGATCATAATCTGCTGCGCCGTTTCGCACAACGCCGCGTCGGCGTCGATCGCGACGACCGCGCGCGTCATCCCCGCCATCACCGCCGCGGAATATCCCGTGCCCGATTTGACGTTCAAAACGAAATCGTCCGGCCGCAATTCAGCCGCCAGCAGCAGGTTCGCCAGAATACGCGGCGAAAACATCACCCGCCCCGCGTCGATTCGGAAACTTTCGTCGGCATAGGCGCGCCCTTTCAGCCGTTCGGGCAGGAAAAGTTCGCGTTTGACGCGGCCGATCGCGCGCAGCATCGCCGGATCGCCGATTCTGTTGGCGATCAGCTGCCCCGAAACCATGTTTTCCCGCGCCTGATTTTGATCGTTTTCGATTGAAATTCCAGCCATGTTTCCCCGCTTTCCACATTCAGAAGTACAGGATATCCGCCGTTTTTGCAACAAAAAGAAAAAAGTTGAATTTTTTTGTTGACGGCCGCGAAAACTAAGTCTATAAGAAACCTGTCTTTAGGGACAAACCGCTACGGGGCCGAATGGCAGAATGGTTA
>DJSW01000016.1:46628-145196 GCA_002439085.1 Alphaproteobacteria bacterium UBA6324 | reverse complement strand
GCTCTTCTTCCTCTTCCGCCGCTTCATCCTCAATCAAAGCGGGCTCTTCCAGCTGTTCCGGCGGCAGTTCCGGCTCTTCTTCCTCTTCCGGTTCGGGGGCGGCGGGAACGGGATCGGGTTCGGCCGTTTCCTGCAATTCGTCCAAAATCTTTTGCGTTTCGTCGTCGATATCCGCGTAATAAACGCGCTCGCCCGCCTGATCGACGTAATACGGCCGCCCGTCCTCGCCCGTGTAATAGGCGTTGCCCAATCCGTCCGTGTAATACGCGTTCCCCTGCGCGTCGCGATAATAGGCCGTGCCAGACGCGTCAAGGTAATAGAAGTTCCCCTGTTCGTCGGGATAGCATTGTTCGCCGTTCGCGTCCAAATAGTACGTGCTGCCGTCTTCGGCCGTATAGGCGACGGGGGCGGCCGGCGTTTGCGGTTCGGCGGCGTTTTCTCCGCCCTCTTGCTCCGGTGTTTCCGCGTTTTCGGCCGTTTGTTCCGCCGCGCCCGCGTCGGCATAGACCGCCTGCCCGTTTTCATCGACATAGTAGGCTTGGCCGTTTTCATCAACGTAATAGGGGTTGCCCTGCGCATCCAGATAATACGGGGTGCCGTTTTCATCGACGTAGTACGGCGTTCCGTTTTCATCAACGTAATAAGGCGCGCCGTTCGCGTCAACGTAATAGGGAACGCCGTTCGTGTCCAGATAATACGGATTGCCGTTCTCATCGACATAGTACGGATTGCCGTTTTCGTCCGTATATGCCGCGGACGTTTCCGCGTTTTCGGCCGTTTGTTCCGCCGCGCCCGCGTCGGCATAGACCGCCTGCCCGTTTTCATCGACATAGTAGGCTTGACCGTTTTCGTCAACGTAATAGGGGTTGCCCTGCGCGTCCAAATAGTACGGGTTGCCGTTTTCATCCGTGTAATAGGCGGACGCGTCCCGTGTTTGATCGGCGGCGACGGCCGGATCGAAATAGACCGCCTGCCCGTTTTCATCCATATAGTAGGCGTGGCCGCCTTCATCGACATAGTAGGCCTGACCGTTCGCGTCCATATAGTACGGATACCCGTTTTCGTCCGTGTAATAGTACGAACCGTAATTTCCGGCGGCAACGTACCCGTACAGCCCCTGATCCTCGGTCGCGACGGACTGATCCCCCTCGTACCCCTCGGTGTCCTGATAGTTATAGACTTCGCCGTCCTGTCCGGCGGCGGAATAATCCACGTTTTCGCTGGCCGCGTCGGCGTATCCGTACCCCCAGTTGTCGTCCAGATCGTATCCGGCCTCTTCCGCCGCTTTTTGCGACAGGGACAACGCTTCGTCCAAATTGGCGTTCCAATCGGACAAATCCATTTTCGGCAAAGCGTTCGTCTTTTCCGCTTTTTTCTCCGCCCTCTGCTCCGACGCCTGTTCCGGCGCGGCCGGCGCGGGCTGTTCGACCGCCGCGGCGTCGTATCCCGACGTGTACGGCGTGTCGTAATATTCGTGGACGGGATCGGCCGGCGGTTGCTGCGGCGAAACGCCCGTCTGGTCGCGCAAAGCTTCCTGCGTTTTTGCCTGCTGCTTGGCCAAAGCGGACGCCAAAGCCGACGTTTGATCCATTTGTTTGCGGCTGATCAGTTCCACCGTTTCGTTCAAAGACGCGCTTTGCTGCTGCGCCATCGCCTCGGCCACGACGCGCGCCTGCTGCGCCAAGGCGTCCGTTTGAACGCCCACCTGCGATTCCGCCATGGCTTCAGCAACGACGCGGGCTTGTTCCGCCAAAACATCGCGCTGAACATTCGCCTGCGTTTCCGCCACAACGCGCGCTTGTTCCGCCAAAGCATCACGCTGGACACCGGCTTGCGCCTCGGCGACGACGCGGGCTTGTTCGGCCAAAGCGTCGCGCTGAATCCCCGCTTGCGCTTCCGCCACAATCCGCGCCTGTTCGGCCAAAGCGTCGCGCTGAATCCCCGCCTGCGCCTCGGCGACGACGCGCGCCTGTTCCGCCAACACTTCCTTTTGCACGCCGGCTTGGGATTCCGCGACCGCCTGCGCCACGACGCGGGCTTGGGTCGCCAAAGCCTCAGCCTGAACGCCCGCCTGCGATTTCGACATCGCTTCGGCGACGACGCGCGCCTGTTCGGCCAAAGCGTCATGCTGGACGCCCGCCTGCGATTCCGCGACCGCCTGCGCCACAACGCGCGCCTGCGTCGCCAAAGCTTCGGCCTGCAAAGCGTTTTGAGATTCGGACATGGCCGTCGCGATCGCCTTGGCCTGCGCCGTGATCGTTTCCGATTGCGTCGCCGTTTGGGCGCGCATCATCGCCTGCGCGACCGCCTGCGCCTGCGTCGCCAGCGTTTCATTGCGCACGGCCTTTTGCGCGTTCGACAACGCCATCGCGATTTCCTGCGTCTGTTTGGAAAACGCTTCGGCCATCAAAGTCGCTTGGAAACGCTGGGATTCCTCCTGCCTGTGCATCAGCTGCCCCATCGTTTCCGTCAAAACCGCGCTTTGCGTTTGCGCCACGACATCCGCGATCAGCTTCGCCTGTTCCGCCGCCGACATTCCGCCGCCGTTGGACACCGGCGTTCCGCCCGTTTCCAACATGGCCTTTTTCTGCATTTCCAGAATTTCTTTTTGCGCTTCGATCTGCGCCTGCGCCATCGCCTTGGCCTGCGCGGCGATCGCTTCCGACGATTGCGCCGACGCCAGATTGCTGTTTTCAATCACGATTTGCGGCATTTGCATCTGAATCGGCTGCGCTGTTCCGGCCGCCGCCACAGGCATGGCCATACCGCCCTTTTGTATCGACGAAAACAGCGCCGCCAGCGTTTCGTTCGCGTGTTTCTGGGAATCCGCGATCGCCCGCGCGATCAGGTTTCCCTGCACTTCGGCCGCGTTCTGCTGGGATTTGGAAAACGCCTCGGCCATCGCGCGCGCCGTCATTTCCTGACTTTGCGAAAAGATTTTGGCCATTGTTTCCGATTGCGTTTTGGCCTGTATCTCCGCGGATTTGACCTGCGCCTGCGTCAACGCGTTGACCAAAGCGTCCAACCCCTGCGATCCGGCCGCGGACAGCTGTTCCAAACCGCCCTGCACGCTGCCGCCCTGCACCTGCAGCTGGACGACGGCAGGCACGGCCTGCGCCTGCGCGTACTGCATACGCAATTTTTCCTGAACGCTTTCCTGTTCGCCGGACGCGCCTTCGGTCAGGCGGGTCGTGAAAACGGAATAGTCCTCTTTGGCCTTTTTCAAAGACTGCGCCAGCTCGGCGACTTCGTCGCGGCGGGACGGATCCTGTCTGGCTTCGGACAGCGTTTTCGCCAGCAATTCCATATTGCGGCGCGATTCCTCCTGCGCCTGCTGCATCACGGCGATCTGGTTTTGGTTCATTTTTTCCTGCGCAGACGACAAAGCGTCGGCGATCGCTTTCGCCTTGGCTTTTTCCTCGCGGGAAACGAAGACTTCCTCCTCCGCCTCTTCGGCGACGTAATCGTCCCCGTATTTCTGGTGTTCCAGATATTCCAGATAGTCGCGAACGTCCCGCCCGCCGGGGATGTCCGTCAGCGTCGCACGCGCGTCCGCGCTGATGCCCAGCAGCATATCGTTATAGCGCGTGACCAAATCTTCGCGCAGGACGTGCAGCTGCCTGTAAACGTTGATGAAACGCTGCGCCGTTACATACGGATCCTCTTCCCCGTCGCTCGCCGCGCCGGGGAATTTCGGCTTCCATTTTTTCATGTCCTTTTTCGGCGGGCTCATTTTTTCTCCAACAGGCGTCAGCGATCGTCCCTGTTCAAGGGATATCCGTCCGATACTACAACGCCGCAGATTAACATATATTTAATCCGCGGCGGTTTTTAAACGACGGCTGGCGCCGGATCAGGGCAGGTTGATCTGCACGACGCGGTGCAAAGCGGCCGCCTTGTCTTCGGGGATTTCGATTTTTTCCTCCGGATTCCACAAAACGCCGAACAGCTTGCCGTCGATATCCTCGCGCACGCTGATCAGCCGCGCTTCCGTTTCATTGACATACATGACCGCGATGTCGCCCAAACCGACCATTTTCGTCGGATCGACGATCAAAACGGATCGGGCGGGCAGCAAATTCCCCAAACGGCGGGTGCACAGCGACACGGCGTAGGCCGACATCGGATTGACCGCGCCCGCGCAGCACGCGACCGTGCCCAGCGGCGCCTGACGGTCGATGATCACCGTGCCGTTTTCGCCGCCCTGACCGTAAATCTGCAAAGTGACCTCGGCCTTTTCCTGCTTTACCGCCGCGGATTTGGCCACGGGCAGTTCAGGATAGCCGGATTTGACGCCGGCCGCGGCGCGATACCGCGCGTCGTTGCGCTGAATGAATTCCTCCAGCGCGCCAGCCTTGTCCAGATCGTAAATCTGTTTTTGCAATTCGTCGTTGGTATATCCCAGCGCGCGGGCGATTCTGGAAATTTCATCCTCGGACACTTCGCGCTGTCCCATTTCGATGCGGTGGTAAACGGACAGGGTCAGTTCGGAACCGTCGGCGACATCCGCCAGCGTCAGGTTTTTCTGACCGCGGATATAGCGCAACCCCGCCCCCAGCATTTTCAGCCCGCCGCGTTCGTTGACGCGGTTGCGGCGTTCCTGTTCGCGGCGCCACGCCTGAACAACATCGGGCTGCGAACTGGCTTCGTTGACAAAGATTTCCTGCAGCGGACAATCCAGAAATTCGGCGATGCGAACCAGCTGTTCCTGATCAATGCGGCGGTAGCCTTTTTCGATTTTGCTGACGGCGGACAGGCTGACGCCCAGAAAATCCGCCAATTCCTGCATGGAACGGCCGCGCACGCGGCGATACATACGAATCTGATTCGGAAAGATGATCTCTTCCATTCACATTGTTCCTTAATCTGTCAACCAACGGCCGGAAAAACGCCGACACTTTCCTGTTTATAGCCGTTTTCAAAAAAAAATACAACACTTGGCGTGCAAAAAATCGGGCGAAACACGCAAAAGCCCCGCGTGAAACGGGGCTTTCGACATTTTGCAAACCCGAAACGGGCGTCAGCTCTGCCCGCCGGCGAACGCGGCTTCGGCTCTTTGAACGTTCTGTTTGACCTGCTGCGCCTTGCGCTGAATCTTCAGCATCCGCTTGCGGAATTTCTTGATCTTTTCCAAACGTCGTCTGAGCTTATCGGCCTTATCCAACCCGTCCGCGACGTTTTTCATAATCCGGACAAGGTACATACACGATGTCGCCCCCAGCGTAATGATCGTGATGATCATCAAAATGACGTCAAGGATAAAGAACAACGTGCCGCGAACAGCCTTGACGGCGCAGTTGCTGGAAAACTCCGCGCCGACGAATTTGCCGGACAGATCGTCCGCGATCGGCGCGACGTATATCGCCCACACCGTGCAGGCCAAAACCATAAACAGGCCTAACACGCCGCCATCCGCCAGCAATTCGTCCCACGCTTCAACGTACGAACTGGATCTCATCTTCTCCATAAACGATCCCATCGCCCCGCCGTCGCTGCCGTTCCACGCGTTTTCCAACATGGCGGTGATCATGCTGATGATCACGCCCGTTATGGCGAACACCATGCACGAATGCAGGAAAATGTTCCACGCCGTTTTGGCGTAGCGCGACGTGATCGGGAAAATCCACGCCACGATGAACAGCGGCAGCATCCCGACCAGCAGGCCGATACGGAAAATGACGTCCATCATCGCGATCGGGAACATGAACGAAATGAACCAGAACATACACCCGAACAGCATCCCGACGCCCCACATCAGCGGGTTGGGAACGTACCATTTCAAAACGGGGAGTTTGAGCCAGAAAAACGCACCGCACCGCAACCCCTGCGCGACCGCCTGACTTTCCGCCATGCCGGACGCGATTTTTTCAATCATGCATTTCAGCGATTCACGGACTTCCGTCCCCATCGGCAGCGTTTTGGACGACGACACCGACGACGGCATGGTGCATCCGCCGCCGTCCGCGCCGGACGATGTCAATATATCGCCCGACAATTGTGCCGCGGCCGTTAAAACGGGGTTGACGATGTAATCGAACGCCATCGCCGACCCGCCCTTTAAAAAGCACCACCCGAAACCGGCCTTGACCAGCATACCGCCGACCTTTGTCAGATATTCCATCGGGCTGGGGGCGTCGCCGACGTTGCTGAACAGCATCAGCGTCTGCACGATCAGAAACAGCCCGACGCCGATGTTGATCACGTCGCCCAGCGGATCGGACAGCGCGGCGTTGATTTGCCCCGCCGTTTTGTTCGCGGCGTCGAAAAACAGCAGAAAGATGTGACAGCCCCAGCAGTGCTCCTGATCCGAATAATCCGCGATGTTTTTGTCCCATGTGTCGCAAAACGCTTCCATGGTCGCGTCGTTCATCGTGTTTTCCGCCGCGGCGGGCGTGGAAAAGGCACAGACGAACACGCCGCAGCACAGCAGCAATCCGATTATGAATTTGTTCAATCCCAAATGTTTTGTCATGTGCCAAAACCTTTCCTTACGCATCGGAACCGCCGTCCCGATTTTTATTCCTTTTTTCCGCCATCACCATCACGGCCACCGCCAGAACCAACAACACGGCAACGGTTCCCGCCACAACGGTTTGAAAAGACGACGATTGCAACGTCCGTTTGACGAAATCCGCCTGTAAAAGAAGAATCCCTCCTCCCAATACCAAATACTGTGCCGCCCTGCCTCTCATCAATCTTCGTCCAGCGCGCCTTTGTAATTATCGGACGCCGTGTTGCCGCCCTTTCCGTCTTTGCCGTGGTCGTGGCGGTCAACCGATTGCGACAGCGGGCCGGAATTCCAGTCCTGCGCCACGCCGGCCGCCCAGTTCCGAACCCCGTTGTGCGCGGAATTTTTTAAACCGGTATATGCCTGCGTTTTGTGCAACTGGCCGTCCGCCCCTTTGGCCAGATAACCGCGATCCTGCAGGTTTTCGTTGGCGCGATCCAAACGTTTCTGTTCGCTTTTTGACAATTGCTGTCCCGACGCCTGCTTGGCCTCCAACGCTTCTTTGGCTTTCATGTCCTGACGCGACCAATGACGCAAACCGCGGTTGGCGGCGAATTTACCGATCTTGGCGCCCAGCTTGGCGCCGCCTTTGACACCGCCATAGGTGGCGGCCGCCGTTTTGCCCAAACCGGCCGCGCCGCCCGAAAAGCTCTGCATCAAATCCAAAATGACATCGGCGAAGAAAATCAGGAACGTGAAAATGAAAATCAGGCCGATGATTCCGGGACCGAAAATCGCGTTTTGGAACAGACTGGGATCGGACAGCATATCCAGCGGATGCGTCATATACGGCAGATACGCGTCCATATATTTTTTGACGACCTCCACCGCCACGGCGCAAAAAACGCACATTCCGACGGTGCCCAGCCCGATTTGAACCAGCAGCTCCATTCCCTTGGCGGAAAAGTTTCGCGTCGCCTTGAAACAAAACGCCGTCAGGCACAGCGGCAACATGGCCACGATGAAGCAGTACCGGATCACGCAATCCAACAGCAACAGCGGGAAATAGATCATCATAAAGATCGACACCAGATAAATGCCCGCGCCGACCAGTATAATAAAAATCGTCGGCCCCGCGATGATCGCCAGATACGAAAAACCGATCGAAATGTTCAATTTGCCCTGCAACGCCGTGATCAGGCAGATCATGCCGCTTTTCGGCCCGCCCCCCGGCGAACAGGGCAGATCGCTACCCGACGCGTTGATGATCATCAACCCCGTGTCCACAAAACCGGCAAAGACCGGTTCGACGATCATTTTCAAAACGGACGATCCGCTGCCCGCCCCCAAATCGCGCAACATCGCGGCGACCAGCGTCGCCAAAAACGCCTGACTGGCCAATTCGCGCCAATACTGATAGGTGTCCGGTTCTTTCATCGACCCGACGAATTTCAAAATGAAAATCGCCAGCCACAACCCAAACCCGACGCCCAGCAGGGAAACGGCGCTTTTGGAAACGGACTGCACCAACGATTTTGAAAACTGATCCGCAATATTGAATCCCATTTCAAACAGCGGACACAGCCAGCAATCCATCGTTTCCTTTTCGACGCGAGCGGCTTCTTCGCCCTGCGATCCATCGGAAATTTCGCTGCATCCCGACAGCAAAACCGGCAACAGAACCGAAGCCAGCGCGCACAAAACACGCGCGTTCAGCCCCTTTTTCAAAAATGTCATCAACGTTTTCAACATTTGTCCCGTCCCAATTTCACATATCGGAAAGCGTTTCCGGTTCGGCGGCCGTTAAAACGCGACCGCCCCTTGATCAGAATGTCTTCGTCAGAATGTCGTCATCCACTCCTGTTTTCTGTTTCATGTCGCGCAAGGCCTGTTTTTCCTGAATCAGTTCCTGCTGATCCTTCAACCCCTGCGTGGAATTGACGTAACCGGCGGTTTGAGCGACTTTGTCGCGGTACGCGGCCTCTTTCTTCATCGTGTCCAGCGTCATCTGGTCGTACGCCCGCTGGTTCTGTCCCTGCGGCGTGCTGGCGTAGGTGCGCCGGTTCACATTGTTTTGAACCTGCGCCACCGTCGCGTTCGCGCGCGCCGATTTGGTGAAGTTGCGCTGTTCCGTCGATGTCGTGCCGTCGCCCTTTCCGGTCGGGACGGACGCCAGTTTCTGCAATTCCGCCTGACTGCGCTGTTGATACGTCACGCCGAAATCCTGCATCCGGTTCGATTTCGCGCCGCTCCAAATCTGACCGACCGTATTGTTTTTCAGCTTTTCGCCCATACGCAAAGCGGTTCTGGTTTTGCTGTTTTCCAACAGTTTGTGCAATGTTTCCGTTTCATTGCCGTTGGTGTCCAAAGCGCCCAGACGCGATTTTTTCAACCGCTTCGTCGCCCAATCAAGGTTTTTCTGATCCTGTTTGGACGGGTTGTAAGCGGGCCCGCCGTTCGCCGCCGCGGCGCGTTTGCGCTGGTCGGTTTCATAGATGCGCGCGGCTTTGCGGTCGCGGTGGTTTTGGACGCGATCCTTTACCGCGCCGGCCAGCTTAAACCCTTTGGTGCCGACATCCTCGGTGATTCTGCCCGCGCCCTTGGCCGCCTGGAACGCCATATTGTCGGCGAACTGCGCACCGGCGAAGTGTCCGGCGATCGAACTGTTGTTCTTCATCAGCATCCAGCCGTACACGACGCAGACCAGATACATCCACATATTGTTCGTCCCCGGAACGTCGATTCCCTCGCACGCGTCTTCGTCGCCGAAATGCATCCAGCGGAACGTGCACACCGCGCGCGTTTTACTGGCATCATCCGTGGACAGATCCTCCAACCCCGTGGCACCGGTCAGCATTTTGACCGCGATCGCCATGGTGATGCGCAGCATCATGAACGTGAACGCCACGTTCAACAGCATGGAAAATCCCTTGGACGTGAAATCGCGCGTCGCGGGGCACACCCACGCGGCGATGCACAGCGGCGACATCGCCGCGACGATCCCCAAACGGAAACACGCGTCGATCAGCCAGAACGGGAACATCACCATGAACGACAACGCGCCCAGCCAGATCATACATCCGGACGCCCAAATCTTCGGATCCTGGAACGGTCCGAAGTCGCCCAGAATGGGGATGGAAAACTTGTGAATAATGCCGGCGCATTGCAGATACTTCGCGCGCGCCATCACGCCGGCGATGGTGTCGTGAATGGAATCCGCCATGGCCAGCAAAGCCGTTTTGACCGAATCCAATCCGCCGCCGGACATGGTGATTTCCGTCGGCGCGGCACCGCCGATCGCCGACGAGATCGTGCTGGAATCCACAAAACCCGCCCCCGCCTGCACCACGGACGCGACAAAATATTCAAAAAAGAAATCGCGGTGGTTCAGCAACGCGGACGCGAAACCGGCCTTTAACATCATGCCGCCGATTTTCGTCATGTTGTCCATCGGGTCGGATTCGGTCATCGCCCCCAATGTTTTCAGCGAAAACACGACAAGCCACAACCCGACGCCGACAACCATCAGCGATTCGGCGCCCTTCGCAACCTTGTCGAACACGTTGTTGCCGACGCCGACGGACGCGTCCAGCACGGTCGTCAATATCGGTTTCCACCACCGGTCGCCGATCGCATCGCCCTCCAGCTTCGCCAAAGAGCAGTCCTCCCGCCACTGTTCGCTCATTTCTTCGGCCGGCGTAAACGGCAACGTTTCGGCATCCGCGAAAGCGAGGCGAACCGGCGCGACCGACAGGAAGCACACCGCGATCAGCATATACAACAGCACAATCATTCTGCATTTGTTTTTGTATTTTTTCATGCCGAACATCCTTTCAGGCGAAGCCTTGAAACATCAACCGCGGGGACGGAAAAACAGCCGTTATCCGAAACCTGCCGGAATCCTATTTTTTTCAGGATAGTACAAAAAAGGTCAAAGAATTGTGACACTTTTTTGATTTTTGGACAAACGGCCGGAAAAGGTTGCCTTTCACCGATTTTTTTATAATACTGGCACAGAAGCCTTTTGACTTCAACGCAATATTCTCTTACACTGGACGCGATCACACAGAGCTATCGGGACATTCATGGATCCGCAACAACAAACACCCGCCCCCGTTAAAAAGGTTTTGGTCAAACGGGTAAAAGTATTGGTCAAACGCCCCGTCGCGGCGACGCCCGCTCCGGCCGCGGTCGCGCCTGCGAAAAAAGTGTTGGTGAAAGTCCCCGTCAAACGCCCCGTCCAACCGGCCGCCCCCGCGCCCGCGCCGCAGGCGCCGAAACCCGCGGAACAACCGCGCCGCCCGACTTTCGCCGAATCCGTTTCGCGCGCCGCAAAGGCCGCGCCGCAGGTCAAAAAATTCATTTACGACCTGCCCAAAGACATTCTGGGCGAGCTGGAACGGCGGGAAAAAGTGACGGACAAGTTGCTGGTTCTGTACGTTTACGCGCGCATCTATTCGCAACAACAGGCGAAACACGACGGGTACGCCTATCCGCAAATGATGGTTGAGCTGCCCGAAGATGTCGCGGACGCCGAACGGATCGTTGGCGAAGTGGACGACGATCTGTTTTTCGCCATATTGGACGATTTTCATGAAATGGCACCGTTCATCCCCGGATTCGAGCGCGTCGTCGCCAGCCGCGCGCCGTTGGAACAGGTCATCCAGACGGAACTGAACCGGATTCGCGATCAGGAAACGCTGTCCCCCGCGCAGCAACTGATCATCGCCTATCTGACCGTCATGGTGGATATGCAGATCATTCAGGAGAAACTGCGCCTGAAGGACATGCGGCGAGAAAACCAGAAAATCGCGGACGGCATCCGCCAAATCGACGCGGACGAACGCGAAGTCATGGCCGCTTTCGTCGCCGCGATCGAACGCAAACGTTTTCCCGTCAACGCCAGAAAATTGGTTAAAAACTATTTCACGTTTGCCAAAAAAGATCCGGACAAGGCATACAAAACCCTGATCACCAATCCGTTGTTCTTTTCACCGATTCTGATGGAAAAAATGCCCAAAAAGTTTTTCGGGTTGGTCAAACCGGACGCCAAGGACGCCATGGCCGTCAACAAACGTCTGGGCACGTTTTTGAAAAACCTGAAAGTTTGACGCGAAACCGTTTGTGTGAAATTTTGATGACACTCTGGACAAAAAAAAATTCTCTTCATATACTGATAATTAAAGTATTCCGTTTCTGAAGGAGGTTCCCATGGCTGATGAAAAAAACCTTGCCGATCGACCGGCAAAAGAGGGAAAAGGCGAATTTTCGGCGCAACCCGCGGAAGAGGAAAAAGAGCAGGAACAGGAACAACAGCCCGAAGGCAAACAGGGCGAGTTTACCGCCGAAGAGGAAGAAGACAAAAAGAAAAAGAAATCCCCCGGCTACACGCCTTATGATTGGGGAGCGTCCGACAACATTTCCGATTTTATGGTGGACGCGTTCAGCGGCGCGCTGAGCAACTGGTTCATCGCCAATCTGCAATGGGTGGGACATTACATCGACACCGGCACCCGCTGGGTCAACAAGGCCATGGACGGCAAGGCCAAAAACCCGCAAGCGTTGAGCGCCGAGAACAACAACGGCAAAGCAAACGGCGGCAACCAGCCCAAACCGAACACGCAGAACAAAGATCAAAACAAAGGCAACGACAAAAACAACGCCGGCCGTCAGGGCAGCTTCACCGCCGAAGCGGCGGCGTCCGACCGGAACAACAACCGTAACGGCGACGAACGGCAAAGCGTTGATCCGGCTCAACTGAAACGCAACGAAGCCAAAGCGAAGAACACGGAAAAACAATACGACAAAGTCAAAAAGAACGTTTCAAAACGCAAATATCCCAAGACGCCCGAAGGCAAAAATCAGGAAGCTTTCGATAAAATGACGCTCGACTCTTTGAAAAAAGAAGTCGAATACCGTAAAAACGTCGCCAAGAATCCCGACTTTGCCCAAACGCCGGAAGGACGCAAGGCGCGCGCCGAATTGGTGGGCGACAGACGGGCTTTGGCCGCGATGCAAAAGGAAACCGGCGTTGACACCAAAGTCACGGACGGCATCATTAAAAACAAATCGAAAGCCAAAAAGAAACTCCGCGGCAACAAACACACCAACGCGAATAAAAAACGCAGTAAAATCTCCACCAAGAATTTCGGCGAACGGGCGAAATCAAACGACAGTGCGAAAAAATCAGCCAGACGTTCGTTCGATCGGGCGACGCGAGCGACCGCCAACCAAAGTTCGAACCTGAAAACTTTGATGAACCTGCGTCAACAAATGAATTCGGCATACCGCCAGAAAACGAATCAGCCCGCGACGCGCGAACAGACAAACACGCAGGTCAACGCCGCGCTGAACAAACGGCGAAACGGCAGAGGCGCGTAGCGTTTCTTCATGGAAAGGGGGCTGCGCGCTCCCTTTCTTTTTGACTTTTTCCGGAATAATCAATATTCTATTGACAGTTCTTCACTTTACGGGATTGACCTATGAAAAAAGGGAAAACACATTACTTCCGCCTGCTTTTTTCCGCGGCCGTCAGCGCCGTTCTGTTTTATTTGATCGCGCGCGGCGTTTTCCTGTATTTCTGGCGTTTCGATATTTCCTCCGCGCGCCATTGGATACACATCTGGAATAAATGGCAAAGCGGATGGGTGTTTCACAAACCAAAGGAAGTGATGTTTTTCATCGCCGTTCTGGGATTGCTACCGGCGTATTTCGCGACGTGGTTCATCGTTCATTCGTCGGGCGGCTTGTTCCGTTTGCCGCTGGTGTACTTGCAAAACCGTAAAAAAGCGAAGATGCAGGCGAAATCTTTGGCCGCCGCGCTGGGTCCCGCCGACAAAAAGGTTGCCGCACCCAAAAAGGAACAGCCTAAAATGCACGTTTCCGCGCAGAAAATGCAGCACATTGACCAACTGCGCGGAAAAAAAACGAACGTTCAGCGCGCAATCACGGAACACCACCACGCCCCCGCCGACAGCGGTGCAGTCGCGACCGACAACAGCGCCTCCCGCCGCCCCGCACCCGCAACAAATTCCAAAGAAGAGGAAGCGGCCGCCCGTTTCGATTTATGGGAAAAGCTGGCGCAACAGCTTGAAAAAGAACACATTTTCATTCTGCGTCAAATGAAAGTGGGCTCTTTCCCCGTCAACACGTTCGCCGTCACGCAAGAAGGCGTTTTCCTGCTGTGCGAAGGCCCCACGGAGGGACGCGAATGGACGATTGACGAATCCGCGAATCCGCCGGTGTGGCATACGGAAAAAGGGGACATCCCCTCGCCTTTGCGCCCGCTGATCGACGCCAAAGCCAAACTGCACGAATACATTGAAGCGCATATGCCGCAATACGCCGGCCTGTCGGTCAACTGTTGCATGATTTTGGATCACGCGAACGTCGCGAATCCGGACGATTTGATGAACGCGCTGGCCGAATGGGACATTTCCGTGTTGCGCATGGGATCGTGCCGGACGCAATCCCTGCCCGACACGGGCGCGCTGCTTGAATACATCAAATCCCAGCCCGCGTCCGACCAGAAATTGAACGACGCCGTCGCCGTCGCCATTCTGGATCTGATGGCTTCGGATCAGGAATAGGGAACCGGAGGGCGCGGCCGTGAAAACGATTTTTGCCATACTGCGAATATTCTTCATCCTGTTCATCTGGACGTTCGGATACGTCATCTGGTTCCAGCACATGATGATTTCGATTTGGAAATTCAATCCGATGTCGCCGGAACACTGGTCGTACATCTGGCGTTTGTGGCAAAACGGATGGGTGATCCAGTCGTTGCGGGAATGGATGTTCGTCATTTCCATTTTCGCCGTCCTGCCCGTGTGGCTGACCGGATGGGCGATTCTGTGCACGGTTTCGTGGATGAAGTGGTTCAAGATCATTTTGCTGTTCCCGTTCAAATGGATGCGCAGCAAATGGATCGACCGGAAAAAGGCGAAAAACGCCGCCCGCCCGAAAGTGACCAAGAAAAAATCCTACAAGCAGACACGGCCGCCCGCCGTCCGCGCGGCGACGGGACGGGTGAAGCCGCCCGAAAAACAGCCAGAGGCGGAAAAGGAAAAGCCCAAAGACGCCGAACCGCACAAACACGAACACAAACACGCGCCCGCGCCGGAAAAACGCCATACGGAAAGCGCGCCCGCGCCGGCGGCCAAAAGCGCCGCGCCGACCTCTTCCGGCGGTTCCGTCATGGACATTCTGCGCTCCGCCGGCTACCGCCTGATTTCGGACGCCAAGATCGCGGGCAAGAAGATCGACTTTGTCGCCGTCGCGGCCAACCACATCCTGCTGTGCCTGATCGATTCGGAAAGCGGCGACTGGCTGGCGGACGAAGAACGTTTCAACGACGAAGAACCGCTGTGGTTTTCCGAAAGCAACCACCGCATTTCCCCCGTCCGCGTCGTTTTGAACGCGCGCGACGCTTTGGCCGACATTCTGACCGGCGAAGCGCGCGGCATGGAAATCAAACCCATGGTCGTCATCCGCCAAGGCACGATCATCAATGCCGAAGATATGTTCGAGGTTTGGAACGGATTAAAAGTCACCGTCTGCCGTTACGAGGACGGCGGCCCCGACGAAATCGCCGCTTTGCAGGATTCCGTATCGCGCGTTTCGTCCCCCGACGACGGTTTGTATCACAGCGTTTCCGGCGTTGTCGGCTGATTTGTTATTCTTTTTTTACCTTTCTGTGCCATTCTGGCGGAAAAGTCGCCGGAGAATGTAGATTTTTGTTCTTGTTTCCTGTATGCTGATAGAAGATTTTTGTATCGTTTCCAAGGAGAAGTCCCCTTAAATGGCCAAATCGGGTGAGGAATGGGCTGAAAGAGAAGCCGCAATACAATGGGTGGTGACAACCGTCACCATCGCTTTGGTCGTGTCGTATCTGCTGGCGATTCTGTCATTCGCCATGACGAACCTGATTCCCCGCGGCATCAGTCAGGAAACCATGGCTTTGATTTGGCGATTCGTGAAAAAGGCCGCGATCCAGCCGATGTACCTGCTGGGCGTTTACTGGAAATGGATCGTCAAGGCGTTCAAAGCGCAAAACGACCTGCCCTTTTATTTCTGGCTGCCGGTCACGCCGCTGTTTTCGTTCGCGATCATTTTGACGACCGGATTGCTGACCAACCCGCATTCGTGGTTGTCCACCATTCACGGCGCCGGCCATATCGCGACGAAAAAAGACATCGAAAAAATGGGGCTGTTCCGCGGGTTCATCGTCGTTTTAGGCCGTTGGCACGGCAAATTGCTGCGGTTGCCCGAAACGCTGTCCGTTCTGGTTCTGGCGCCGCCGGGCACCGGTAAAACCGTCGGCGTCGTTATGCCCACGATTTTTGAATCCAACAACATCAGCATCATCGTCAACGACCCGAAACCCGAACTGTGCTATAAAACCAGCGGGTATCGCCAGACGATCGGCCCCGTGTTCGTCATCAACTGGGGCGCGGAGGACGAACCCGACAAAGGCATTTACTACCCCAGCTGGAATATGCTGTCGAACACCTGTCTGCCGCCGTTCGGCCCCGCCCGCGATATGTACGTCGATTCCATGGTGAACGTTCTGGTCGAAGAACCCAAGGGCGGCGCGGATCCGCACTGGGCGAAAACAGGCCGGAACGCCTTGACGGGCTTCATTCATTTCGTCGTCGGCAAATGCGAACACGCCCGCGCGAACGATTATTTCATCGGCCGCCTGTACGAAGGAAAGCTGGACGACAAAGACCGCGAGGTGCTGGAAGGCTACTATATGGAAATGACGGACGCCGACGCGGCCGAAGCGTTGGATCATCTGCGCAACGGCACGTTGGATCTGAACAACTACGTTCCCGTCGGCACATGGGAAATGCTGCCCGAAAACTGGGTCGGCGCGGAACCGTGCATCGCCATGATTTTGGACTGGCTGACCGAAGCGCAAATGCAAATGGCCGCGGAAATCAAACGCAAAACCGAAGAGGGCGACCAAATGGCCGCGCTGGCCGACCCGATGCGAGATATGCTGGATCAGGCCGTCGCCGAATGCAAACGCTACGGTTACGCCCACCGCGCCGTTGTCGAATTGAACCAGCTGTCCGGCACGCCGGACAAGGAACGCGGCTCCATTCTGTCAACGGCTTTGACCGGCATCGGTATTTTCAAAAACTCCGCCGTGCGGTCGCGCACGAAAATGAGCGATTTCATTTTCAAAGACTTGCGCGGAATGAAAGACCCGATCACCGGCGAAATGAAATCCATCGCGATTTACCTGTCGGTGAACCAGGTTGACGCGCGCGCGTTGAACATCATCACCGGCACGTTTGTCGAATTGATGTCGAACTTCCTGATCGCGAACCCGCCCAATTTCAAACAGGCCGACGGATCGAAAACGGGTCCGTTCCCGACGCTGTTCGTACTCGACGAATTTCCGCAAATGCCAAAGCTGGGCGCGGTCAAAGACGGCCCCGCGGTCGGCCGCGGTCAAAAAGTGTCGTACCTGCTGATCGGGCAAGATTTGGGGCAAATTTCCGGCCAATACGGCAAGGACGATTTGGAAACGATCATTTCCACGACGGCGGCGAAAATCATTTTGTCGCAGAACAACGAACAGACCGCCCAGCGTTTTGAAAAGATGATCGGCACGAAAACCGTTGAAATCGCGTCGAAATCCAGAACGGAAGGCTGGTCGAAACAGGCAACGCCGTTTTCCGCGAACGTTTCGCGTTCCCTGCAGGGGACGGCTGTCATCGGGGCGTCGCAAATGCTGTCCCTGCCTTCGACCCAGCAGATCGTTTTGATGCAAGGGTTCATGAACCGCCCGATCATGGCGGACGCGCCGCGTTGGTTTTTGGACAAGGAAATGACGCGCAAATGCAACATTCCGCCGTCGCCGTTCGTGCCGTACTGGATCGTCGCGCAACGCGAAGACACGGATGTCAGCGCGCTACAGGGATTGATCGACATCGCCGAAGAAGATGACGGCGAAGGCGACGAAACCGATGAAGCCATCAAGGAATACGAAGAATACGGCGTGGATGATTTCGACGACGATGACGATTTTGACGAAGACGAAGATTTCGACGACGAAGAAGATGATGAAGAAGAGGGGGACGCGGAATACGACAACGAAAACTATGACGATTTCATTGATGAAAAATTCTAGTTTTCCATAAAGGGAACCGGATGAAACGAGGTTGGAATGTGGGATTGGTCGGGATCTAAAACGCCGCCGCCCGTACGTTCACGGAGCGGAGCCGCGGAAGAGGCGCAGAATCAAGGGGTGACACCCGTGCGCCGCGACATCCGTCCTGTGCCTGTTTACAGGGACGCCCGCGCGTTCAGAACCCTGCCCCCGACGGCGCCGGCGTCGGCCTATCCCGATCCGGCCGGAACGCCCTATTCCCCCGTGCCGCCCGTCTATCCGCCGCAGCCCTACGCGCCGCAACCCTATGCGCCCGTTGCGCCGCAACCTTACGCGCCACAGCCCTATGCCCCCGCGCCCCAGCCTTACGCGCCCGTTGCGCCGCAGCCTTACGCGCCGCAGCCCTACGCTCCCGCGCCCCAACCGTATGCGCCGCAACCCTACGCCCCCGCGCCGCAACAGGCCTACGCCCCGCCTCCGCAGCCGACGTACCAGCAGCCTTACGCTCCCCCCGCCGCGCCGCAGCCCTACACGACGCAGGGATATCCGCAGCAGGCCGCCGCGCCCGCCGGATCGCCGGAAGACCGTGCTTTGTGGGAATGGCGGTTCAAACAGACGGGGTTGGTCAACATGGATTTGATCGAAGCAGATTACGTCCCGCTGGATTCCGCGTGGCTGTTGGATTTGCGCAAGGCGTTTAAACGCACGCGCCGCGACTTTTTAAAATACGTCGGCTATCACCACGTCAACGAATTGCTGGCGGCCGGCATGAGCGAAGACGCGATCAAACTGGTGAAAAAAGGCAAAGCGCCGGAAAATTTCAACATTCACATCCGCGTTCCGTTTGAATACGGCGGAACGAACAGCTTTTCCAATTTGGTGTTGATCCAAACCCACCCGTATCATGTGGAAATTCACCGGTTCATTGATATGCAGACGCTGTCGCAGCCGAATTTCAAACCGCGCAAGCTGTTTTTGCCCGCGCCGAAAGGCAAAGTCTATTTCCCCGGCGACATCGAAATTTCGTCCGGCGGCACCAGCCGCCACGACCGTAGCGTTTACGCCGGATTTTTGGAAAGCACTTTTGAAATGATCGCGCAGCGGTCTTCTTTGGGACGATAAAATATGCTGGCACGAATTTTAAACACGCTGAAAAAGGACGACGCCGTATTTTTCGACCCCGTGGACGAACGGTCGTTGCGGTTCATCAGCTCTTTGCTGTCGTCGCACCGTTTTCCGCCCGTTCCCGTCGATTACATCGCCCTGTTGAAACAAACGGACGGGCTGAGCTGGAACGGCATCGAACTGTACGGAACGCGCGCGAACGACCGCGAAGCGTTGGGCTACACCCTGCCGGGGCTGATCGAGGCGAATCTGGAGTACCAGCAGGTCGCCCCCATGCGCGGCAAGCTGTTGTTGGGACGCGCGGCGGAGGAATTGTTTGTCTATGACAGTCTGGACCAGAAATACCACATCATCAGCCGGATGGATTTTTCCACCAGCTGCAGCTTCCCGACCTTTTCCGAAGCGCTCTATCTGTTCGTGGACGAACTGTTTTAAAGCCCGCCCGCGAGCATTGAAACCGCGTCACGCCGCCGGAGCGTCATTGCCGGCGGCCGTTTTTTTTACCGTCTTGCAAAAAGCAGATCATATACACCGCGATGATCACGATGTTCAAATACGTCGGAACGGACGCGCCGAAAACATACGCGCACGCGTTCAACACATACGCGGGCATAACGGACAGCGTCGCCAAACGCAGGCGTTCCTCCCAAACCAGCGAGGTTTTTGTTGAAAACGTCAGAATGAACGACATCAGCCCGTAAAACACGGCCGCCAAGAAATAGTACGCCCACAAAACGGGAACGACGAAAACGAACATCGTCGGCGGCACGATCCGGCGGCACAGCCCGATAAATTCCGCACCGGTCTTTTTCAGCATATCCTTTCCGACGGTCAAATCCGCCCCCTGCGTCAAAGAAACCAGCGGAAAACGCGTCACTTTGGTCAGGCTGTAGGTGGTCACGGCGTCATCGGTGATGTAAATGCCGTTTTTCGGCAGTCCGTCGGTTTGCGCGGGATCGCCCGACGTGTCGATGACAAAGAAGAAATCGCTTTCCTTGTCGATGAACGATTTTTTATAATCAACGGGCGAAACGATCACCCCCTTTTCAATGACGAAATCCGGCATATCCAATTCGTCAACCAGCGCGGCCGCGACATCCGGCGAAATCGAAAACAGCAGCACGGAAACTTTGATCACCATGATGACGGCGGCCGTCAAAGCCAAAAAGAACAGCGGTTGGAACCCGTAGCCCCGCCCCTGCTTGACATAGGACGTAAACAACGTCCGGTCGTAAAACGATTTGTACAGATAGGAAAACATTCACTCCTCCCCGATGCAGAAAAACATCCGATTTTACACGCAACCGCCGCGCCCTATCAAGGAAAATGACGCCGCGCCGTTTTGATTTTTGTTGACGGCGCGCCCCTATGGCCTTATAAAGTCGGATGAAAACCGACCCTATCGTCTAATCGGTTAGGACAGCACCCTCTCAAGGTGTAAACACGGGTTCGAGTCCCGTTAGGGTCGCCATTACGAACGGCAAACGTTAAGTTTTGTCGTTTTTTATTTTATAAATCAAACACTTATCGTTTGTTCAGATCTTCAAAACCGAAAAGGGGATTCCGGAAATGTTTTATAAAACCGGTTACACTTCGCCACTCGGCGTCCTTACTTTGGGTTCGGACGGCGACAACATTGTCGGTTTATGGCTGAACGGGCAGAAATATTTCGCGGACACGGTCGGCGAAGAAATGCGCCCGAACGACGATCTGCCCGTTTTTCAACAGGCGAAAAGCTGGCTGGACAGGTATTTTCACCATGAAAAGCCGGAAATTTCCGAATTGCCCTTAGCCCCCATTGGTGGCGAATTCAGGCAAACGGTGTGGCGAATCTTGTGCGAAATTCCGTACGGACAGGTTGCGACCTACGGCGAAATCGCAAAGGAAATCGCCCGAAAAAAGGGATCGGGGCGTATGTCCGCGCAGGCCGTCGGCGGCGCGGTCGGCCACAATCCGGTTTCGATCATCATCCCCTGTCACAGGGTGGTCGGAACGAACGGCAGCCTGACGGGATACGCGGGCGGATTGGACGCGAAAATCAAACTGCTGAAATTTGAAGGCGTCGATCTGTCGAAACTGTACCGCCCGAAAAAGGGAACCGCCCTGTAATTTTTTTCAAGATTGACCGCCGGCCGTTTGCGCCGGATCGTCCCCGCCGTTTTCCCCTTCGCCGTTTTCCTGTTGCCGGCGGCGGTACAGCGTCAGCCCGATTTCATCCAGCACGGCGTTCGTTTTGCGCTCCAGCTCCGCCAATTCGTGTTTGTCGCGGTTTTCCTGCGTGATTTCAAATGTTTTCAATTCCTGATAAGCGGCGCGTATTTCTTCGCGCATATCCAGAATTTCCTGCCGCACATCCGCCAACGCGCGATCGACGCGGCGGTTTTCCTCGATATGCCAATCGACGTACGCGCCGAACGTCAACGCGGCCACGGGGCTGGAATTGGCGGCGGCCTCCTCTTCCTTGAACCGTTCGGCCAACAGGATTTTACGGTTTTCCAAGGATTGCTCGAACCGCAGCAGGTTGCCCAGTTTCCTCTGGCGTTCGTCCAGCTCGAATTTATGCACGCGGATCAGGGTTTTCAGCTCGTTTTTCGCCATCGCTCAAAGCGTCCCTATTTCGCGGCGGGGCGGCCGTCGGACTTTTGCGCCAGAATTTCGGCCAATTCGCGGTATCCGGTCGCGAAATCGACTTTGTCCTTTTTGCGCTGGGAAATGAAACTTTCCAGCTTGTCGTAATAGAAAATGGCTTCGTCCACTTCCGGATTCGACCCGCGTTTGTACGCGCCCAACCGGATCAGCTCCGCCATGTTTTCATAGGTGGAAATCAACGCCCGCGCCCGATTGACCAGCGCGTTTTCCTCGTCCGTGTTGCACCCCGGCATGGTACGCGAAATGCTGCGCAACAGGTTCACGGCGGGATAGCGGTTGCGTTCGGCGATCGCGCGTTCCAAAACGATGTGGCCGTCCAAAATGCCGCGCACGGCGTCCGCGATCGGTTCGTTGTGGTCGTCGCCGTCCACCAAAACCGTGAACAGCCCCGTGATCGACCCCGCCCCGACCGGACCAGGTCCCGCGCGTTCCAACAATTTTGGCAGCTCGGCGAACACGGACGGCGTGTATCCTTTCGTCGCGGGCGGTTCGCCGGCCGACAGACTGATTTCCCGCTGCGCCATAGCGAAACGGGTGATGCTGTCCATCATGCACAGCACGTTGTTTTTCAAATTACGGAAATATTCGGCGACCGTCATGGCGACATAGGCCGCCTGCCGCCGCATCAGGGGGCTTTCGTCCGACGTGGCGACGACGACGACGCTGCGCTTCATCCCCTCTTCGCCCAAATCGTCCTCTATGAACTCGCGCGCTTCGCGGCCGCGTTCGCCGATCAGCCCCAAAACCGTCACGTCCAAACGCGTGTGCCGCGCCATCATCGCCATCAGCGACGATTTTCCGACGCCTGAACCCGCGAAAATGCCCATACGCTGACCTTTGCACACGGTCAAAAAAGTGTTGATCGCCCGCACGCCCAAATCGGCTTTGCCCGCGACGCGCTGACGCGTGCCGGCGGGAGGCGGCGCGGCGTGGATCGGACAGGGGACGCCGCCTTTGATCAAAGGACCTTTGCCGTCAACGGGTTCGCCCATCGCGTTGATCACCCGCCCCAACCACGACGGATCGGGATACAAAACGGGCAGTGTGTCGCACACGTCAACGGGATTTCCGGGGCCGACACCGTCCAGCGTCATAAACGGCATCGCCAACACTTTGCCGCCGTTGAACCCGACGACCTCGCACACGACACGTTTGCCGCCGCGCGCGTGGATTTCACAGCGGTCGCCGACGGACAGATCGGCGCGGACGCCGGTGATTTCGACCAACATTCCCTTGACCGCGCAAACGGAACCGTAGCACCGGCATTCCGGCAGGGCGTCAATGTCTTTGATCAGGTTTTTCAAATAACCGTTCATGGCTTTATTCCGAATTTTTGCCCAATATACCCTTTCGCGCGGCGTTTGTCGCCCCTTTATCGCAAAAAAACGGCGGCGGGCGAAATTTTTTCGTTTTTGATGAACAAGGTGCTTGCATCTGGGATTCATACAACATAAAGTTAATAAATCACTAATTCATTTTTGCCTGAAAGAGGATAACCGGATGCGCGTTCTGTTGGTGGAAGATGACAAAGCGACGGCTCAAACGATTGAAGCCGTCCTGCACAAGGAAGGCATGGTCGTCGATACGACCGTTTTGGGCGAGGACGGGTTGGAAATCGGCAAATTGTACGATTACGACGTCATCATTCTGGATCTGATGCTGCCCGACATGGACGGGTACGAGGTTTTGAAACGCCTGCGCGCGTCGAAAATCGCGACGCCCGTTTTGATTTTGTCGGGGCTGTCCGGCGCGGATAAAAAGGTCAAAGGCCTGTCCACCGGCGCGGACGATTACCTGACCAAACCGTTTGACAAGGCCGAACTGGTCGCCCGCATCCGCGCGCTGGTTCGCCGGTCGAAAGGACATTCCGAATCCGTCATCCGCACCGGCGCGATCGAAGTCAATCTGGACACGCGCACCGCTTTCGTCAACGGAAAACCGCTGCATCTGACGGGACGCGAATACGGCATCCTCGAACGCCTGTCGCTGTCAAAGGGAACGACGCTGAGCAAGGAACAGTTCCTGAACCACCTGTACAACGGCATGGACGAGCCGGAATTGAAAATCATCGACGTTTTCATTTGCAAACTGCGCAAAAAAATCGCCGAAGCCACCGGCGGCGACGATTACATCGAAACCGTTTGGGGGCGCGGATACGTTTTGCGCGAACCGAAAAAAGAAGGATAGGAACAAACCTCCCTGTCGCCGGACGGGGAGGTTTTCTTCATTTCGTTTATATATGGTTTTAAGGAGTTTTTTATGTCTTTCGTGGAAATCAAAGCGGCCGTTTCCCGTTTCATCAAACCGTTGAACGACAATTTGTTCAAAACGACGCTGCTGACGTTGATCGCCGTGCGCATCACGCAGCAGACGGACGATCCGTCGAACGTCGTCGCGGGATTGCTGATCCTGCCGTTTTTCCTGTTTTCCGCCCGCGCCGGACAGCTGGCGAAAAAATACAACCGCGTCAAGGTCACGCGTTCCCTGAAACTGACGGATCTGGCGTTGATGCTGCTGGCCGGCGGCGTTTTGCTGACGAAAAACATCGGTTTGCTGATCCTGTTGCCGTTCGTGTTCGGCATTTTTTCCGCCTTTTTCGGTCCCATGCGCTACGCTTTTCAGCCCGACCAGCTGGAGGACGGCGATTTGACGGCCGACAACGCTTACATTGAAAAATCGACTTATTTCAGCATCATTCTGGCATTGCTGATCGGAACTTTGCTGCCCGTCCGTCTGGCCGCGTGCATTCTGATCGCGTTTGCGCTGATCGGTTTTCTGGCGGCGCGCGACGAAACCGCGCAACCGGAAACGCCCGCACCGCGCAACACGCCCGCAGATATGCTGAAAGGCATTTGGAAAACCCTGAAAACCGTTCGCAAATATCCGCTGATCTTCCGCAGCATTTTGGGGGCGACGTGGTTCTGGTCGATCGGTTTGCTGATCATCATGCAAATCTATCCGCTGACGGGCAGCGTGTTCAACGCGGACAATTTCACGACGGCGTTTTTGCTGGCGGTTTACGCCGCGGGCGTCGGCATCGGCGCGGCGTATTGCCACAAATTGTTGAAAGGCATCGCGCACACGACGTTCGTTCCCATCAGCACGATCGGCATGGGCGTGTGTTTTCTGGCGCTGTACCTGTTGACGGCCGGATACGCGACGCCGTCCGAACCGGTTGATTTCCTGTCGTTCATCCTGCGCGTCAGAGCGTTGCTGTTCACCGGTTTCCTGTTTTTGCTGGCGTTTTGCTGCGGAATGTACGTCATGCCCTTGACGACGCTGATCCGGTTCAGGGCGTCGGCCGCCAACCGCGCGACCGTTTTCGCCGCCAACAACCTGATCAACGCGGTCGGCATCGCCGTCGCCGCGCTGGTGTTCATCCTGCTGGGGCATTTGGGTATGGGGACGGCGGCGCTGTTTTTGTTCGCCGGCATCGCGTGCCTGTTCGTGTCCGTTTACAACTGTTCGATTTTGCCGGCGGCTTTGCTACGTTCGATCGCGCAAACGGTGCTGGAGTTTTTCTATCGCGTGACGGTCAAGGGATTGCCGAATTTCCAAGCGGCCGGAAAACGCGTTTTGATCATCGCGAACCACACGTCTTTGCTGGACGGACTGCTGATCGCGGCGTTCATGCCGGAAAAAATCACGTTCGTCATCAAACCCGAATGGGAAAACAAGTGGTTCGCCCGCTTTTTCAGCCTGATGGTTGACGTGTATCCGCTGGATCTGAACAACCCGATGTCGCTGCGTTCGCTGGTCGATTTGATCAAGAAAAACAAAAAGGTCATGATCTTTCCCGAACGCCGCGTCAGCGTGACCGGCGCATTGATGAAGATTTACGAAGGCGCGGGACTGGTCGCGGAAAAGGCGAACGCCAACATTTTGCCCATCCGCATCAACGGGGCGCAGTATTCCAAGCTGTCTTTGCTGAAAAACAAAGTCCGCACGCAGTATTTCCCGAAGATTTCGATGAACATCCTGCCGCCGAAAAAATTCGACATCGACCCGTCGTGGACGGGACGCCAGCGGTCGCACGAAGTGTCGAACCAGCTGTACGACATGATGGTCGAAATGCTTTACGAATCATCGAAAATCAATGAAAACCTGTTCGTGTCGCTGCTGAACGCCGCCAAGGTCAACGGCAAAAACCACATCATCGCCGAAGATATCAGCCGCAAACCGATGCGGTACAAATCGCTGATTTTGAAAAGCTACGTTTTGGGACGCGCGTTCGAGCGCAATTTCCCGAACGAGGAACGGATCGGCGTTCTGTTGCCGAACGTTTTGGCCAACGTCGTGACCTTTTTCGGATTGCAGAGCGTTGATAAAGTGCCGGCCATGCTGAATTTTTCAACCGGCGTGGCGCAGGTGGTGTCTTGCGTGAAAACCGTCGGGCTGAAAAGCGTTCTGACTTCGCGGAAGTTCATTGAAAACGCGCATTTGGAAAAGCTGTGCGCCGCTTTGACCGAAAACGGCCTGAACGTCGTTTACATGGAGGATCTGGGCGCGAACATCAGCCGCGAGGACAAGCTGAAAGGCGTGCTGGACTATCTGTTGTCGCGCAAACCGCAAAATCCGGCCGACCACACCGCCGCGATCATGTTCACGTCGGGTTCCGAAGGGATGCCCAAGGCCGTGTTCCTGTCACACAAAAACTTCCAGGCCAACCGTTATCAGGCGTTGAGCGTGATCGCCCTGACATCCGCGGACGTGTCGTTCAACGCGCTGCCGATGTTCCACGCGTTCGGACTGGGGGTCGGCACATTGTTGATGATCCTGACGGGCGTGCGCACGTTCTTTTACCCGTCGCCGCTGCATTACCGCATCGTGCCGGAATTGGTGTACGAGGTCAACGCGACGGTGCTGTGCGGAACGGACACGTTTTTCGCGGGATACGGCGCGATGGCGCATCCCTACGACTTTTTCGCCCTGCGCTATGCGATCGTCGGGGCTGAAAAGCTGAAAAACAGCACGGCGGAACTGTGGATGCGCAAATTCGGCATCCGTATTTTAGAAGGCTACGGCGCGACCGAAACCAGCCCCGTCATTTCGATCAACACGCCGATGTACATCCGCGAAGGATCGGTCGGCCGCCTGTTCCCGAAAATGACCACCAGATTGGAGGACGTGCCGGGGATCAAGGACGGCAAACGCCTGTTCGTTTCCGGCGACAACATCATGCAGGGCTATATGTTCGCGGACAATCCGAACGTGCTGGTGCCGCCCAAAGACGGATGGCACGACACGGGCGACATCGTCGAAATCGACAAGGACGGCTTCATCTTTATCAAAGGGCGCGCGAAACGTTTCGCCAAAATCGGCGGGGAAATGATTTCCCTGACGGCGGTGGAACAGGTGCTGTCGAAACTGTACCCCGACGCGGTGCAGGGCATTGTCGCCGTCCCCGACGAGAAAAAGGGCGAACGGCTGGTGCTGATCACGACGAAGCAGGATGTCGATCTGGGCGAAGTCCGCGCCTATATCAAATCGCAGGGTTTCAACGAACTGGGATCGCCCGCGTCGTTCATTTCCGTCAAGGAACCGCCCGTTTTGGGATCGGGCAAATTCGATTACGTCACGGCGCAGAAAATCGCCGAAGCGCAATCCGCCGACGTATAAACGCCGAAGCAAAGAATGAAAAGGACGGGGAAGCAAGTTTTCTCCGTCCTTTTTCATCCGCCGTGGCGACCGGATGCGGCGTTTTTTCAAACATCGGCGGAACGTATCGCTTTGTCTTTTCAAATCCGGCCTCGGAAAGACCTGTTGACTTCCCGCCGTGCAAAGGGATATTTTACGGGCAGTTCAAACAAAGGAGTTTTTGACTATGGGCGATATTATTTTAACAGGCGACAGACCGACGGGAAAATTGCATTTGGGGCATTACGTCGGATCGCTGAAACGCCGCGTCGAAATGCAGAACAGCGGGCTGTACCACACGATTTTCATCATGATCGCCGACGCGCAGGCGCTGACCGACAACGCGGACGACATCAACAAAGTCAGAAACAACATTTCAAACGTCGCGCTGGACTATCTGGCGTGCGGTCTCGACCCCGCCAAATCGACGATTTTCATCCAATCGCAAATTCCCGAATTGACGGAACTGACGTTCTATTACATGAACCTTGTCACCGTGTCGCGGCTGCAGCGCAATCCGACCGTGAAAAACGAAATCCAGATGCGCGGGTTCAAACAGAGCATCCCCGTCGGCTTCTTCACCTATCCGATTTCACAGGCGTCCGACATCACGGCGTTCAAAGCCAATCTGATCCCCGTCGGCGAAGACCAGCTGCCGATGATTGAACAGACGCGCGAAATCGTGCGGTCGTTCAACACGACCTATGCCCCCGTTTTGGTCGAACCCGAAGCGGTTCTGCCCGACAACAGCCTGTGTTCGCGTCTGCCGGGGCTGGACGGCGCGGCGAAAATGAGCAAATCGCTGGGCAACTGCATCTACCTGTCCGATTCGTCCAAGGAAATCAAACAAAAGGTGCAAAGTATGTTCACCGATCCGACCCACCTGCGCGTCGAAGATCCGGGGCACACCGAAAACAACCCCGTGTTCACCTATCTGGACGCGTTTTCGACGGATGAACATTTCGCGGCGTTCCTGCCCGCGTACAAAAATTTGGACGAGCTGAAAGCCCATTACCGCCGCGGCGGGCTGGGCGACGGCACGGTCAAAAAGTTCCTGAACGAAATTTTGCAAAACGAACTGAAGCCCATTCGCGAACGCCGCGAAACGCTGGCGAACGATGTCGGCGCGGTGTTCGATATGCTGAAAAACGGCAGTGAAAAGGCGCGCGAAGTCGCCGCGAACACATTAAGCGAAGTCAAAGCCGCGATGGGCATCGACTATTTCGGCAAAAACGCGCTGACAAAATAAACAGGGTCGGAAACGTGAAAAGGCTTCCTTTGCGGGAAGCCTTTTTCGTTTACAGGTAGTTCAGCAAACTCAACCCGTTGATCGTTGACAAAACGGAATACGACACTTTCAGATTGTTCGCCTGCTGCAGCAGCAGCGTCGCCGCTTCGGTTTTATCCACCTGCGTCAGCGATGAAATGTACCCCTCCAGCGAATTTTTCAAATCCGTCTGGTTTTCAACCGTCGTTTTCACCTGATCCAGTTTGCTGATGACCGCGTATTGAACGCTGGTGACATCGCCGTTTTTCTCTTTGGAATTGGCGGTCAGCGCTTCGTCCAGCAGATCCAGAGCCTCCGACACGCGGCGGGTCGCGCTGTCCACATCGTCGGCGTCCAGCATATTGCCCTGCGCGATCGCGCCCAAAGCGCGGAACACTTTTTCAAACGCGGACGAAGACGCGTTGATGTCGTTGGTCACGCCCGTCGTTTCGCTGATGCGGTAATTCGACGACAACTGGCCGCCGTTATAGTACGTTGACGTTTCAAAACGCGCGGACGCGAAGCTGGCCGTATCCCCGTATTCGGGGAAATCCTCGGTGCGGACGATCAATTCCTTGCCGTCGTCGGAAACGCCCAAAACGGTGTATTTGCCGTTGTACGCGCCGTTCGTTCCGGCCATTTCGACCGTCGCGCCGACGGAATACGTTTTGCAAATCGTCACGCCGGCACCGTCCTTGATGACGCCGCCTTTGATTTGCGTCATATCCTGTTCAACCGGCGTGTCGTCGGAAAATTTAATCGTGCGGCCGTCGGCGGAAACGGAATCGACGATATACATTTTATCGTTGCCGTCCGCCCCTTTGATCAGCAGGCAGTCGCCCTTTTTATAGGACGAATACGCGCCTTTGACCGTCGCGGTCATCGTGTTTTGCGCGGCGTTGAAACCGATGTCGCCGGTTTGCAGCGCGCCACCTTTCATGCTGGAGGTAACGAAACCGCCGATGTCGGAACGGGTTTCGACCGTCAGGGGAACCGCCGTCAAATCCGTTTGCGGCACGGGCGTGGAGGTCGATATGTCCAGCGTTGAACCGTCGGCGGAAACCGATTTGACGTACAGCGTATATTCCTGTCCGGCGGCGTCGGTGATCGTGACCGTCTGCCCGCCTTTCAGCGTCGAAAACGTTCCCGCGCCGGCCGTCAGCGTGTTGTTCGCCGCGTCAACCGTCAAAGCCGACGTCACGTTCAGCGTTTCGATCGCGACGCCGACATTCTTTTCCGCCGTGATCCTGCCGACCTGCGTACTTTGCTGTATGGACACCGTTCCGTCCGTCAGCTTTTCAACATCCAGCATTTCATCGACGACGTTTTCCTCAAACGTAATTGACGAGCCGTCTTCGGATATTTCCTTGATCGTCAGATAGCCGTCGTTTTGCGCCGTGCCGGCGATCAGAATCTTTTCGCCCGCCTTCAAATCGGAAAACGAACCGATCCGGCCGGTCAGGCTGTTCGTCGTGATCCCCGTCGTCAAATCGGTGACGGACGAAAACGACCATTCCCCCTTGGCCAAGGAAACATTCGCGGAATCCGTGATCGTTTCATCAACGACGTTTTCCGCAAACGTCAGGGTCGATCCGTCGTCCGACACGCCCGTGACGGTCAGTTTGACGTTGTTGTCGTTCGTGCCGCTGACAACGATTTCGTCGCCCGCGGCCAACCCGTCGAACGTACCGGCATCGGCCGTCAGGGATTTCGCCGCGGCATCGAATTTCATCGCGTTGCCCGCCGACCCGTTCCATTTCGACGTTTTCGGCGTCACCGTTTGAAATTCCTGTTTGATCGTCACGCCGCCCAAAACGTCGGCGGAGCTGGACATTTTCGTCAGCGAGGCGGAATAGCTGGACGGATAAGTCAAAACGTCGCCGTCATAAACCTTTTGAAACTCCTCCAGCGTCGTGTAGGGGAAATCGACCGGCGCGGCCGTCGTTTTTCCGCCGCCGAAAATATAGTTCCCATCGACTTGCGAATTCAGGTAATACGCGATCAGCGACATGGATTCAAACGCGGCTTCCTGCACGTTTTGCAGCGCCAGCAATTCCTCTTCGGTCGGATTTTCGGACATCGCGGCCAAATCGTTGGCGAAAAACTCGCGGATCTGCGTCCGCACGTCGGTCAGCGACGACCGGATGCCGTCAACCGCCTTTTGCTGGGATTCCAACACGACCTGCGTGATCGAATTCGTTTCCAGATACTTTTCCGTCACGGCCTGTTCGTTTTGCAAAGACAGCAGCCGGTAGCTGGACAGCCCGTATTTGTCATAGGAACTGTATCGGTTGCCGGTCGTCGCCTGATACGAAACGTCCGTCATCGCGGATTTCTGCTTTGTCATTTGCGCCATATACAGCTTGTATGTCGCGGTTGTGGGGACTCTTGTCATGACCGATCCTCCCTATCAAACAATTCCATCCAGCATTTCCAACATCTCCAGCGCCGTCGTCAACGCCTTGGCCGCCGCGCTGTAGGATCGCTGATATACCAGCAGCATGGACAGCTCTTCGTCCAAATCGACGCCGCTGACATCCTGTTCCTTTTTATAAATCGTCGTCACCAGCTCGGTTTGATAATCCGTCACCGAATTGGCTTCGTTCAAACTGGTCGCCAAGCCGCTGACGATCGACGACGCGTAATCGGACAACGGAACCGTGATTTTGGAAAAGCTGCCCGCCGATCCGAAATCGACCGTTTCCGTAAACGCTTTGGCAAAGTCGTTCGCCAGCGAATTGTCCGCGTCGCTTAAAAAATACTGTCCCGTATCCGCGCTGTATTGCACTTTGCCCGTGTTCATCAGGGACGGCGTTTCCAAAATATCGGAACGAACCTGCAATTCCGCCGCGTATCCGGCGTGGGACACTTTCATCCCCAAACGGGTCAGGATGCTGCCGCTGGTCACGCCGTTGACGGTCGTTTTCGTTTCCGTGATTTCCATCTGGTTGCTGTTGATGTCGGTGACGCGCAGCCGGTATCCGGAACCCTCTTTGACCAGATCCGCCTTGCCGATTTGAACGCCGTTTTCATCCACCAGCGCGGCGTTGATCTTTTCCGCGATCGTTTTCAGCGAATCGCCCGCCGTCACATCAACGGACGCAAAGTTCAATCCGTGTTCCGTATCGGAAAAGTTGATCGTCGTCTTGCCTTTGATCCCCATCAGAGAACCGGCGGAAATAATTTCGGATTCATAGACGGAATCGTTTTTCGACGTGACGATCAAATCGTTCAGGCCGAAGAAATCGCAAAATCCCGAATACGTTTTGTCAACCGTGCCGTTGCCGTCCGCGTCGAACCCGATCGAAACGTCGGCGGCTTCCGCGCCTTGCAAAACCGTTTTTTCGTCGCGGAAAGCGATGGAATACGCGCTGTCGCCCAAATCAAGGCTCAGCTTTCCGTCGTCGTTCAACGCGACCGAAGCGTGTTCCAGATGCGGGCCGTCCACCGCGTTTCGCAGCCAATCTTGAATTTTATCGCACATTTCGTTGACGCTGCCGGACGTGAAACCAAGCTCGCCGGTCAGGCTGACATTGAACGCCTGCGTGCCGTCGCCGTTGAACAAAACCAGCTTCACGTCCCCGCCCGACAGCGTGATCGTCTGCTTATCCCCGTTGATGAACGTGCGCGTCCCCGTCATTTCATAGGCCGCGTTCGGATAGCCGACGCCTTTGTTGTGAACGGCGTTCAGCCGCATCGTCATTTGATAGGCCAGCTCGTCCAACTGGGTTTGCATATCCTGCAATTCCGTGTCGCGCAACTGGATCAGCCCGCTCATTTCGCCGGATGTGATTTCCTGCGTGATGTCGAATTTGCCGGCGTAAATGCCCGTGATACCGCCCGACGAATACGAAATCAGCGATCCGGTCGTCGCGGCCGGAACATGGGAAACGGTGACGCCGTCCTTGTCCAGCAAAGGTTTGCCGCCGCCGGTCAGGATGACCGTTTCGCCCGACGACCGTTCATAGCTTTGAATGTCCATGATTTCCGACAACCGCGTGATCAGCAGGTCGCGCTGATCTTTGTAATTGTCGGCGGACTGGCCGCCCAGCGCGGACGTGCGCACGATGTCGTCGTTCAGCTTGTCCAGCTGCTGCAAAATATCGGACACTTCGTCGCACAAAGACGAGATTTCCTGATCAATCTCTAACCGCATGGCCTGAATCTGCGCGCTCAGTTCCTGCATTTGCGACAAAGCGGTGTCGATCGACGTGACGGCGGTCGATTGGGCGTTCAGCTTGTCCGAATCGACGCCGAGGCTTTCAAACGCGGTCTGAATGGCCGCCACGCGGTTGGACACCGAATATTGCGACGACGGTTCGCCCATTTTGGCCTGAATCAGATCCAGATAGTAAACGCGAACGCTGGAGGATTGCAAAATCCCGCTTTCCTTGCGGTATTGGGCGACCAGCTTCGTATCGACCTGCCGCAGATCCGTGTTGCTGATCGCGCCGGACATCCGCCCGTTGTTCAACACCAGCGTTTTTTGCGAATACGCTTTGCGGCTGTATCCCTCGGTATCGACGTTGGACACGTTTTCGCTGACGACATCAATCGCCCTTTGCGACGTTCTGATGCCGTTTAAAGAGGAGCTGATTGCGCTGGAAAGAGGCATGGCGGCGTCCTTTCTTTAATTAAAGCACTTGGTTGAACGAAATCGCGGCGGGGTTGCCGGCGTCGTTTTCCATGCACCCCCGTTTGGTGTAAAGGGGCGTTTTGGCGTGCGTCTGTTCTTCGATATCCTGCACAATGGCGTTCAACAGGCGGTTCGCCGCGTCCATGTTGATTTTCAACAGCCGCGCGTTTTCCGCCGTCAGCCCGTTCAGCGTCGCGGCGGCCTTGCGCAGCACGTTTTTCTGCTTTTCCGGCAGGGATTTCAACACGTCGGCGCGCTGGGAAAAATAGGCGAAGGATTCCTCGTACGCCGCGGACAGCATCGTTTTGCGTTCCAGCAAATCCTTGCATTCCGACTGGCGCTGTTTTTTCAACAGCGTGTTTTCCTTTTTCAAAAGGGCGCACAGTTCCCCCATCAGCGCCAACAGACGGGACAGTTTCTTTTCGGGAAAGTTTTCCTGCATACCTTTTCTCCTTATTCCGTTTTCGACGCCGCTTCCTGCTGGCGCAAAATCTGCGTCATGATCTGGTCGGTCAATCCGATGCCGCCCGATTTGGCCGTCATTTTTCCGTATTCGTCAATCATCATCGAACGGAAGATTTTTTCCGCGTTGCCGCCGCCGAACGTTTCGTTAACAGGAACGGTCGCGTACATTTGTTCAAACGTCTGCGAAATGAAAAAAGCCTCAAAATCCTGCACGGCCTGACGCGTTTTTTCCAAATCGAACGATTTGGCGATTTTGGGCGCCGCCCTCTGCGGCAGGGAAGAGGAAACAAAATCCGTTGTCAAAGACGCGCCGTTCATCACATCACCTCGATTTCAGCCTGCAACGCGCCGGCGGCTTTGACGGCCTGCAAAATGCTGATCATGTCGCGGGGGCCGACGCCCAGCGCGTTCAGCCCGTCCACCAGTTCCTGCAAAGACACGCCGGATTTCAAAACGTTCAGCTTGTTGCCGGATTGTTCGTCCACCTGAATGTCCGTTCTGGGAACGACAGCCGTCTGTCCCGTCGTCGAAAACGGCGCGGGCTGGGACACTTGCGGCGTTTCCGTGATGCGGATCGTCAAATTCCCCTGCGCGATCGCGATCGGATTGATGCGAACGTTTTCGCCGATGACAATGATGCCGGATTTTTCGTCGATGATGACTTTCGCCGCCTGATCGGGCTGGATGCGCAGCTGTTCAATATCGGTCAGCATTTGAATCAGGTCGTCGCGGCGCGCGCGTTCCAGATTCAGCGAAACCGTGCCGGAATCGACCGTCGTCGCCGCCACCGCCCCCAGATAGGAATTGATCGCGTCCGCGATGCGCGAAGCCGTTGTGAAATCGGGGTTGCGCAACGCCAGCTTGATCGTTTTCTGGTTGGCGAAATCAAACATGATTTCACGTTCGATAATGCCGCCGTTCGCGATTCTGCCCGCCGTCGGAACGCCCTTGACGACGCTTTGCGCGCCGCCCTGCGCGGAAAATCCGGCGATGGCCACCTGTCCCTGCGCGATGGCGTAAACTTCGCCGTCCGCGCCCAACAGCGGCGTCACCAGCAACGTGCCGCCCTGCAGGCTTTTCGCGTCGCCCAGCGCGCTGATCGCCACGTCGATCCGCGTCCCCTGTCGGGCGAAAGCGGGCAGGCTGCCCGTCACCATCACGGCGGCGACGTTCTTTGTTTTGATCTTGCCGTCGCGCGTGTTGACGCCCAAACGTTCCAGCATGCCGATCAGGCTTTCCTCGGTGAACGCCATGGACGAAATGCTGTCGCCCGTTCCGTTCAGCCCGACGACCAAACCGTATCCGATCAAATAGTTTTCCCGCACGCCTTCGATGTCGGAAACGTCCTTGATGCGCGAACTGGCCAAAGCCGGCGACGCGAACAAAACGGCGGCGGCGGTCAGGAACGCGAAGCTTTTTCGTAAGGCTTTCATCATGTTCATCATTTTCGACCTCTTGCGTTGCGGACAAAATCATCCGCAAAACAATATACAAAAACCGTGCCAATTTCGTTTTCCGCCGAAAACAAAGCGTTCCGGCCGGTTTGATAAAAAACGCGGCGGGCAAAAATTGCCGGTTTTTTCCGCGCTCTAAATCGGATATACTGGAACGAACCGTTTGCAGGAGGGAACGCATGAATATGAAAATCGGGTCGGCGGGGCCGGTGAAATCCGTCGGAAATTCGCGAAAAACAGGCAAAGCGTCGTCCGTCGGCGGGGATTTTTCCGCCTTTTTGTCGGAAACGGACGAAACGGCCGCCCCGTCGGTCGCCGCCGCCGCGGGCGTGTCGGGGATTGAAGCTTTACTGGCCGCGCAAACGGTCGGCGACGCGCTGCAGGACGGCGGCAAAAAACGCCGCGCCGTTTCGCACGGCAACGACATTCTGGACAGGTTGGAGGATTTGCGCGCGGCGATCCTGACGGGCGCGGTTTCCAAATCGAAACTGATCGAGCTGGCGCAAATGCTGCGCGAAAAACGCGAAGCGGGGCTGGACGACGAATTGAACGCCATTTTGGACGACATCGAATTGCGCGCCGAGGTCGAATTGGCCAAATTGGCACACAGCGTTTGATTTTTTAATCGCTTTGGTGTAAAAATAATCAACCGACCGAAACAATGGGGATTTCATCATGGGAATAGATTTACCGAAAGATTACAGACCGTCCGCCGACGAACCCTTTATGAACGATATGCAAAAAGAGTTTTTCCGCCGCAAACTGCAGGCTTGGCGCGAAGAATTGCTGCGTGATTCCGAAGAAACGCTGGACAACCTGAAAGAGGGCGGCATGACCGTTCCCGACATTTCCGACCGCGCGTCGGCCGAAGCGGACAAGGCGTTGGAACTGCGCACCCGCGACAGAATGCGCAAAGTCATTTCCAAAATCGACACGGCTTTGGCGAAAATCGAGGACGGGACTTACGGCTATTGCGAAGAAACCGGCGAACCGATCGGTTTGGAACGCCTGATCGCCCGTCCGATCGCGACTTTGTCGATCGAGGCGCAGGAACGCCACGAACGCATGGAAAAAACGTACAACGACGACGATTAAGGTCGCTCGGATTCAACAAAAGGGCGGGTCTGTTCGGATCCGCCTTTTCACTGCAAAAAAACGGGAGGTTTCCTTGACAAACATCATTTTGGCGTCCGCTTCGCCGCGCCGCCGCGCCCTGTTGGAACAAATCGGCGTCACGGCCGAAATCCGCCCCGCCGACATTGACGAAACCCCGCGCAAAGGCGAAACGCCCGCCCGCTACGCCCGCCGCATGGCCGTGTCAAAGGCGGAAAAGATCGCCGCGGACCACCCCGACGCGTTCGTTTTGGCGGCCGACACGGTCGTTGCGTGCGGCGCGCGCATCCTGCCCAAAGCGGCGGACGCGGATCAAGTGCGCGACTGCCTGAATTTGCTCAGCGGGCGGCGTCACACCGTATATGGCGGCATCTGCCTGATCACGCCGGACGGGCGGAAAATCGCCCGCGTCGCGCGCACGTCGGTCGTATTCGCCCGCCTGCACGAATCCGAAAAGCGCGCCTATGCGGACGACGGCGAAGGACTGGGCAAGGCCGGCGGGTACGCCATTCAGGGCAAAGCCGCGCTGTTCGTGCGCCAAATCATCGGGTCATACACCAACGTCGTCGGGCTGGACGTTTACGAAGCCGGCCGGATGTTGAAAGGGAACGGAGCTTTTTAATGCGTCTGGTTCACAGCTTTTCCCCGTTTGAGGAAATTTGCGTCCTGTCCGGCGGTGACGGCGCGCCTTTGACCGTCACGGTCTGGCGGGAAAACGATCCGGCGGTCGGTTCGATTTGTCTGGCGCGCGTCGTCAAATCCGCGGCGGCCGGCGTTTTCGTCGATATCGGGAACGGATCGACGGCGTTTTTAAACCGGACGCCGTTTTTCATCAAACCCGACGGATCGATCAGCCAGACCAAACCGGCCGAAGGCGATTTGCTGCTGGTTGAACTCTGCCGCCCCGCGACCGAGGACAAGGATCCCGAAGTGCGCACCCACGTTTCCTTAAGCGCCGAAACGGTTGTTCTGCTGCCCGCGCAACAGGGCAATTCCTACGCCCGCAGCTTTTCATCGCAAACAATCAACCGTTTTCGCGAACAGTTTCCGGACATGAGCGTGATGTTCCGCACGGCCGCGCCGTTCGACACGGTTGAAAACATTTCAAAGCAAATTTCCGGTTTGAAAAAACAATGGGCGGAGATTTTGAAAAACGTCCCCGAAAAACCGCAAACGATTTGGCGTCCCGAACGCGACGTTTTGCGGCTGGCCGCGCGGCACGCCGGTGATTTGGACGAAATCGTCACGGACGATCCCGAAACGGCGGCCGTTTTAAAGGAAAGAGGATTCGCCAACGTCAATTTCGCCGTTTCCGGCGTGTGGGAACGCGAAAACGTCGCCGAATCGCTGGACGCGGCCTTGGCGCAAAAATCCCCCCTGCCCTGCGGCGGATTTTTGATCACCCAGCAAACAGCGGCCTGCGTCTGTTTCGACGTGAACACGGGGGCGGCCGACGCCTTTGCCGCGAATCAAGAAGCCTGCCCCGAAATCCTGCGCCAGATACGGCTGAAAGGGCTGGGCGGCCAGATGATCATCGACTTTGCCGGACGCAAAGACAAGAAAATGCTGTTCAACCTGATGAGCCGGCTGAAATCGGACGACGTGTATGTCGCCGGATTTTCCCAGCTGGGACTGGTCGAACTGACCGTTGAAAAAAAACGGCGATCCGTCTTTGACGATTTGACGGACAACCGGCAAACGGCCGACATCATCCGGACGCTGTGGTTTGCAACGCCCGTTTCCGATGTCGAAATCCGCGCGCCGCAAAGCGTCCTGAACGGCGTCAGACCGTATCTGAACCGGCTGGAAACGCGGTTGAAAACGCGGATTGCCCTGATCCCCGCCGAAACTGCCGGATTGAAAGGATTGAAACAATGAAAGACGCCCCAAACGTGTTCAAACGCCCGTCCGACCTGCCCGATTTGCAGGTGAAATGCCCGATTTGCGGCAAACCGGCCACGAAACCGTATAAACCGTTCTGCTCGAAACGGTGCGCCGACATCGACCTGAACCGCTGGTTGACGGGGGTTTACGCGGTCGAAACCGACGAAACGGAAGAAAGTGACGAAAAAAATTAAAAAGGTGTGGACAGACGATTTTGAATCGGCTATAAACATTTTCTGTAAGGCGCCTGGGTAGCTCAGTCGGTAGAGCAGGGGACTGAAAATCCCCGTGTCGGCGGTTCGATTCCGTCCCCAGGCACCATTTAAAAGCCGCGGTTTTCGCGGCTTTTTGCTTTTCCGCACCGAAATTGAACGGGCGTCATTTCCACCATTCAAAACGCGCCTTTTGATCAAGGCGCGTTTTTTTGTATCCGGAACATTCCTCCCCTCCCCGCGGGCGGCGCGGGGCGTTTTTGTTTTTAAAAACATCTTGCCAAACGCGGCGGGGAACAGCTATCCTTGATGCAAGCGCATCGGATGTTCCGGTGCGCCGAGTACCTGAAAAAGAGGTGCGGAGCCTTAGAACAGCTCTCTTAATAGAACCGGTGCAGAGATGCGCCGTACAATCCGTTTCGCATATGGCGGGACGGCATTATATCCCCGATTCCCATGGATCGGGGAGGGTTTGACGTATGTTCAGAAGCCCCGATTTTTTATCGTACGGCTTTAAAGGTCGATCGGTCATTCTCACAGTATGATTTTCTAACTCCCCGCTATGTTTTTTAAAGCGTTTCTTCTTTTTATCGGCGAGTTTTAACCGTTTGAATTTAAAACGGATTTCAGCGTTTTTTTCTGTTTCGATTTTATCAAGCTCTGTTTTCAAGGTAACAACACGGTAACAAAAATTCCATGTTTGCCCGCCTTGGAAAGCAACCTCAATTTGTCGCCGTTGATTGCTCAATGACGCCATCAATCAAGGTACGTCTTTTTTCCGATTCCGTCAAACAATATACGCGTTTCGTAACACGGCGGAACGATTGTCAGCTCTGCGAGGTATTTGTTTTTTCATTTATCGGCTTTAAATAAGTTCTGCATATGACATCACTATCAGACTGCTTTTGATATTTTTCATATTGCCGGCGTCTGAGTTTTTGGGGATTGAAAATCTTTTTTCATCCTCAACGGCGTTGACTGATTGATTGAATGTGACAAATTATGACGTAAGAAAATTCTATATTTTTTATCAATCCTGTCTTTTTGTAAAAATTGCGGGATTTGATATCGGATTTTAGAAACAGGGCAGAGATTAACATGGCTTATTTAAGGTTTGCATCGATCTTGAGTTTAACGGCATTTTGCCGCGGCGGTTTGCAAACGGAATTATCGCTTTCCACAAGCAAACATTGGCGTCTTGTTTTCAGTCTGGACGTTTTTTCATTTGAAAAAAACGTTTCATTCGCATGTTCTTGCAAAAAGACAGCCCCGATATATGTCGGCATCAACTTTTTCGGGCTGTGGATTTCGCTTTATTGGGGGGACGGCCGTCACGATGGTTATGACGAACATCTCGACAAATATTATGACTACGAACCGTTGGAAAAAGCGCATCCTGATTTCACCTTTCAACAGCTTGACGCACTGCTTCCGTACAGTCGGCGCAAACCGTTTTGTTTCAAAGAGTTTTATTGTTCGGACAGATTGAAAATATACGCAAACGACATAGACAACGCCCCGGATGCCCATGCCGTTGAAATAGCCCTGCCGTTTTTCAGTTACATCAAAACATCCTATAAAAAACCGTGGGCGTACGGTGGTTGGTTTGGCGCGGAGCTTTGGTTTAACACCTCTGCGGGAATAAGGCTGTCGCTGATTAACCGTGATTTGAAAGTCTTAATCGGCAAAAACAATTTGGCTCGAATTTCGAATCTGGCATCCGAAAAAGCAATCAATCGCTTTTTCCGTTTGAAAGGAAAGCATGCTTTAACCGAAAAAGAAATTATTTCGGCATTCGATTTGATTAATGGCTGTCTTAGTCCCGAAAGCGCGATCGCCGCATTCAAAAAACTGAAAGACACAGGCGTTTCTCCGACGATTTTTATTAAACACAATCCTTCTGTTTTTGATAAAACGGACAGTAAACTGGCAGAGTTGTATTATAATTGTTTAAACGAAACGCCTGTTGACAACGAACTATGGCAAAAGATTGAAGAAGCCTGCGACGATATGCCCTCTGCCGCTGTTGAACGATTGCGGAAAATTAGAAAATCCGTCAACGCATAAGCGAAATTCTCTTTTTATAAAAAGCGGCTATTTCATCCCTATACGGTTCATCTTTAATCATATCCATAAACGAATGTTTATATCCGGCGGGAACGAAATAAGGATCGGCTCCCGCTTTGATGAGCAGCTTTGCAACCCGTCGGCACCTGCTTTTCCATTCATACGCACAGCAAATCAGAGCCGTTTCTCCGTTTCCGTCAATTATATTCGGATTTGCCCCCTGACCAAGCAAATATTTAATTGTCCGAACGGAGCCGTATTTAACAGTTTCATTCAACATCGTATCTTGGGACATAAACGGATGCTCCGACAAACGATTGACATCCACACCGGCATTCAGCAATGCTTTGAGCGCTTTGACCGGAACGGGGTTGTGCGCATACAGTCTTTTAATTAGATTATCCCACATACGTTTTTTTGCGCTTTCATTCGCGCCATTTTTCAAAGCCCAAAGAATCATATCGGCAGGATTTTTGAAAACGCTGATTTCGTCAATGTACATATCGCCGGTGTCGTCCTTATCGTTAACATCAGCTCCGTGTTTCACAAGATATCTTGCCAGTTTGAAAGCATTTTGCGCATATCGCAAAGCCGTCCATCCGCTGCTGTCGCGGGCATCCAATTTGTAGTGCCCTGTCTTCAACAGCTGACGAATAACCGTCAACGGACGATTAAACTGAATGGCATTCATCAGCAGGTTCGATCCATCTTCAAACGTACCGAAAATTCGGGGAATACGGTTTTTCGGGAATTTTTTAGTCGCCGTACAAACACGATATCTTTGCTGCAAGTCTCTTGACAACGGGACATTTCTTAAAAGAGTTTTCAGAACTTTTGCGTGCCCGTTTTGGAAAACAGCCTCAACAGCATTCCGCCCGTCTTTATTGCGTTTATATACATCGGCGCCGCAACGCAGCATTATTTTGACGACACGGGGCTTATGTACCGTCTCGGCGACTTTAACCATAATTAGTTCTCCGTACTCATCGGGGGCGTTGATGTCTTTGCCTTCGCTCAGCAGCCGATAAATCACATCCTCGTCGTAGTCGTAATCAACTACCAAATGCGCTTTATACCGCTTCATTTTTATTCCTAATCAGTTCGGCAAAGCCGTCTTTTGTCAGCCGCGATGCCGCCAAGTTAATAATCGCTTGGTATTTTTCATCCTCTGATAATTTCAAATCCCGTCCGTTCAACAGCAAGAACAAACGGCATGCGATATAAGCCAGCCTTTTGTTGCCGTCGCTGAACGGATGGTTTTTGACAATGCCGAAAGCGTATTCCGCCGCCAAATCGAACAAATCGGCCGTTTCGTCGTAAAACAATCTGTTTTCTGCACGCATCAGGGCCGATTCAAAAGCGTTTTCATCTTTAACCGCATAAATTGTTTTATGGATGTCAGCCATACGTTTTGACGCGTAAATCAAAGTATTCCTTTGAATAAACAGCGTCATTTACTTAATCTTTTCAAGAGATTTTTGTCTTCTTCAAAAATACGACCAAGCGTATCTTTTTCATAGGATGCCATGTCTTTCGCTTTCTTCGGGCGAAGACCGTGCCGCAGCAAATAGGCGGCCATATCCTTTCCATGCGGCTTTATCGAAAGAAGGTCGACGGGATCTCCAAAGCAATCCGAAACATTGTTGATATCGGAGATATGGGGCAGCAGAATATCCAAATATTCCGAATAACCGTTTTTTATGGATTCAATAACAGCTTCAACAATGCCTTTTGCCCCCAAATCAACCATTCTTTGCACGACGGCATCGTTTCCCGCATAGAAACAGGCCGCAACAATCGCTGTTTCGGGATGCGGATAACCGGCGTTCACATCTGCGCCCATGTTCAACAGCATATTTGCCATAGCGGCATTGTTTTCAACGCACAAAGCTGCGAATAACGGTGTTCTCGGTCCTATTTTGGCATTAATATCCGCTCCGCTTTCAAAATATTTTCGAACGGCGGTACAACAACCGGACATAATAAGGGAAATGATATAAGCATCTCCGCTATTGTGTTCCTTTAACGATTTTACCACTTCTTCTTCGTTTTCCGCGCAAGGCGCGCTGCAAGACATAAAAGCCATAACACCCTCCTGAAAAAATTTCATTCAAGAAAACCGTATATTAAAAATACGTCTGAAATTGACGTATATGTTGAAATTTTTTAAAACAGCCTATTTTTTCCAATCAGTGGGTTTAATCACCTTGACGTGATCACCCCAAGTGTAAAGATGCCAATCCATTTCCAACCTGCCGCCCGCGCGAAACGAAACCGTTAATGTGCCGTCTTTATTTTCCACCATTTTTTGCGACGGGTGAAATACGTATTTTTTAGCTTCTTTTGCAGATTCCGCATCAAACAGCCATTCAACATCAAAGGGTTTTTCATGAAAAGCCCCGAAAGATTCCTCCGCATACTTTTGCAAACTAAAATCTTTATAGTCGTACGGAATATCTAAAATTTCAACTTTTTCTATATTGCTTAAAATAAATGTACGAGGTTCTCCCTGTGCGTAACCGTCACTGTGTTTTGCGACTAAATAATGGGATCTTTCCCCATAAAGCAATCCGAACGGCATCAGCGTCAAACAGCTTGTTTTTTGACTGGAACGACTGAAATAAGCAACGCGGATTTGGTGGTTTTCCAAAATGGCTTGCCGAATGGCGGCTATTATGCCCATGTCTATCTTTAACTTCGGTCCGGGACGGCAAATAAAACCTTCGGCATTCATCAAGGCTTCAACATCGGGTTCAAGACGACGCATGACTTCTGTTTTAACATTCGCTTTTATCTTGTTTGTCAGTTGTTCAAGTGTTTTCATTTTGTCCGTCATGCCGTTTTTGTCAAACAACTGTTTTGCGGTTTCCAACAGAGATATTTCATCTGCCGAAAATTGGATAAAGTCGCGCAAAGTCCCTTGCGGGATATACCAACGCTTTATGTTTTTTTCACCGATATTTTCAACTGTTTGAGGAAATTTTTCAATAATAATATCCCTCATTCGTTCAGCCGTTCGGCGTGAAACGTTAAAAGACAAACAAATATCCTTTAATGAAACACCTTCGCGATTTGATTGCATCATAATAGCCAAATCAAGCAAATCCGCTGTTTTTCCGTAAGGCATTCTCTTTTCCTTTCCATTCACGTCTGAAAATGTCGCATCCGCAATGATAATCTTTCACATAGCTTCGAAACGCAAGAAGCTTTTAAATATTTCTTTTGTTGTCTGGCGAAAAAAAACAGGCGACAATACGATGTCATTAAAAAAAGGAGAAGCTATGACAGACATAACTCTGAACGTTCGCCAACAGGAGGCGGTCGAAAGCATCAACTGTTCCTGTTTGATTTTGGCGGGTCCGGGGACGGGAAAGACGACGACCCTTGCCGCCCGCGTCAAATACATGATAGAACGGGGCGTGTCCCCCGAAAAGATTTTATGTTTGACTTTTTCCGATGCCGCCGCAAACGAAATGCGAAAAAAATTCGATGTCGAAATCGGGCGCGCCGCCATCGGTATCGATGTTTTCACTTATCACGGCTTTTGCTGTTTTTTGATTCAGGAACATGCCGACGCTTTTGAAATTCCGGAAAACACCGGCGTTGTTACGGAATCCCTGTCTCGCGCGTTTGTGGAACAGTGCGTCAAAGAAATCGAGCCGAAGGCTTACGTTACCGAAAAGGGTGATCCGTATTACTACATTGATATGATTTTGAACCAAATCGGCGGCATCAAGTCCCACCGAATGACGAAAGTGGAATATTTTGAAAATCTGCGGCAAAACGTCGAATGGGAACCCCGTTTGAACGAATTGAAAAAAGAACTGAATGATAGGGAAAAAAGCGGAAACGCCAAAACGAAAACTCTGCAAAGCGCGCTCGCCAATCTGGAAAAAAAGATTGCGAAAGCCAAAGAGCTGTGGCTGTTTTACGAATTGTATCAAAAAAAACTTTTGGAAAACAGATACATGGACTTCAACGACATGATTTCGTTGGTGTTGGACAAGTTCGAATCCGACGCCGCTTTTCTGTCAAACGTTGCAAACAAATACGACTGTATTCTGGTGGACGAATATCAGGACACGAACGCTTGTCAAAACGAAATTGTTTTTAAGCTGACCGAAGCCTTAAACACGCATAATGTAACGGTCGTCGGCGACGATGACCAGATTATCTATTCGTTTCAGGGTGCCCGTTTGGATACGATTGAAAACTTTTTAAAAGCGTTCCCGAAAACCCGCATTATCTGTCTGACGGAAAACCATCGATCGACGCAGCCAATTTTGGACCTGGCATACAAAGTGGCGGATCAGGACAAGGCGCGTCTGGTCAACAACAATGATTTCAAGGCTTTCCGCATCACTAAAAAATTGACCGCCGCCGACAAAAAAAACGCCAAGCGCACGGAACTTGTCCACTGCACAAAGTACGCCGACACCGCGCAGGAATACACGGCGATCGTCGATATGATCGAACAAAAAATTTTTGACGGCGTCAGCCCTGGCGAGATTGCCATTTTGACAAAAACGAACGACGAACTGGAAGGGTTTGCAGATCTGCTGAAAAACCGTGCCGTTCCATATGAAATGAAATACGGTCGTCCCGTTTTTTCTATTCCCGCCGTGAACGTCCTTTACGATTATCTAAAAGCTCTTGTCAATCCCGCTTTGCATGGCAACAAGCTGTTAAAATACTTGCTCAGCGAACCCTTTTGCATTGACGCGTCGGATTATACTAAACTGCGAGAAGAATATTCAAAGTACGGCAATGCGATAACGGCTTTAAGGAACCTGTTGCATCAAAAGTCTTTAAAAGATCCGGACAGGTTGAAAAATTTTTTAGCCGTCTTCAATTATTTGCAAGAATATCGCGCCAGCGAAACGCTGAAAAGAACGATACGGGAAACTTTGGCAAAAACGGGCATCGGTTCCTTTTATCTGGGAACAGACACCAACAGAATCGACAATATCGCCGGCATCGCCAAGCTGATCGGCGAAGCAGAAGATTACGCGACCGTTCACAGAACATGCCGATTGGAGGATTTTCTGGACTACATGGACAAGACCTTGGCTGACGGAATCGAATTTTTAACGGAAAAACCGCCTGTAAAGCGGGATGCCGTCAAACTGATGACATATTATTCGGCAAAAGGGTGCGAATATGACATTGTTTTTATGCCGACGCTGATTTCCGACAAATGGGAAAGCGTAAAAACTCCGTCTTCTTCAATCCCTCTGCCCCCCGATGAATGTTCAACCGCACAAGAAGCAGAAGAAAAACGGGCGGCGCTGAAAATGTCCGACGCGGTCAAAGTGATGTACGTCGGCTTGACCCGCGCCAGATACGGGCTTTACCTATCCTTTGTCAACTCCGTGAACGGCAAATTAAAAAAGCCGACGAAATTCATTGCAGACTTTTTGTCAGATGAAAACGTGAAATTTGAAGCAGCTGAGATACAAACGGTTGAAAGCTTTTCCGCAGACGAGCAAAAACTGATTGAACAACGCCCATACGATTACGAAACAGATTTTCGGGCGGTGATTGACGGATACTTCTCTGATCATGTTTTTTCGATTTCGGACGTCAACGCTTACAGAGTCTGTCCCAGACAATACCTGTATTCGAAAATATTGGGACTGGGCGGTGAAGACGGTGTTCCCGACGCCCTGTCGTTCGGGTCGGCAATGCACAAAGCCATGGAATTGGCTGTCCTTAAAGCTCAAAAGGAACTCGCGTGGTGCGGCGAAGAAGAATTCATAGGATATTTCAAAACAGAATTAGACAGGTTGCCGACATCAACTTTCGACAACAGAAAAATTCTGGAAAAACGTGGCAGAAAGGCTTTGAGCGCGTATTACGCCATGTTGGCGCAAACAAAGCCGTCCGCCTTGAAAAGCGCGGAATTGAAGATTGAAAACGACGAAGGTTTCCCGTTTATCGGCTTTATCGACCGCATTGACGAAAACAGCGACGGAACACATGCTATTTACGATTATAAAACGGGTAACGCGAAAAAAGCGGCTGAAATTTCTGCGAATGGCGAGTATGTCGGCTATTACACGCAAATGTGCGTCTATAAATATGTCTACGAAAAAACAACGGGACGAAAAGTAGGCAAAACAACTTTCGTGTTTTTGGAAGATCCCGATAAAAACGTCGTTTTGAATTTGTCAGACGAAGACTGCCTGAACGCGTGGAACAATTTGAAAGCCACCGTTGACAGTATGAAAGCGGGACGTTTTGAACCGTCGCGCGATGAAAACGCCTGCCAATACTGTTCCATGCGCGACTTCTGTCAAAGGAACAGAATTTAAAAGACGGAAAACATGGCAAAGCACCCGTTTTTTAACGGGTGCTTTGTCAACGGAGTCAAGCTTCGTTAATCGCTCGGCAAAAACGGTCGAGCATTTCCTCTTCCAAACTGTTGTCTGTCAGTTTCGACTGTTTGGCCAACGCCGCCAAAAATTCATCATAAAATTGCGGAATACCTTTAAAATCGTCTTTTCTGTTTTTATAAAAATTATGTATATCGCTGTACTTCAAAGACATATAATCCCCGGCGTTGTTAAGATTTTCCGTGTGTAAATCCATGTAATCCGGCGAGAGAATAAAAAAATACTTGTTTTTATTCTTAAACGCATCTTCGTTATTTACTTTTCCGACATAATCGGAAAGCTGGCTTTCACCGGAATCTTTGACTCCGTTAATGGCGGATTTGATTTTATTTTCGATAACGATGACGTTGTTTTTGTCCGTAATCAGCAAATCGATATGCTCCCATTCACGCTCGATTGTGAAATCGTTTTCCATATCAATCTTTAAAACTTTATTTGCAAAATCACGGAAAACATTTGGATTGTATCTGAAAAAGAACGCCAATATATTCGAATAGGACAGTTCGTCATATTCCTTGCGGATGATTTTCATAAATGTCAGCGGCGTTTTGTTTTTTTGATCAGTTCCAACCTTGGAAACAGAGGCGCCCCATAGATTTTTATCGTTGATAATTTCCGTGACGATGTTGAAAGCGTGCGATGTTTTCGGATTTTCATCGGATAAATATGTTTTCATGCTTTGTCTGGGGAATTTTAATTTAGAACCGTCTTCCGACAAATCCTCGTCGGGAAGATAGAAAAAGCCGTCCTTTGCCGCATCTTTCAGCTTTTCGTTTGTTGTCAGATAAATCCGCTTCGCCGGCTTTACGACATCTTTGGCTTCGAATGTGATGTAGGCGTCTTTATCGTTTGTTCCGTTCTTTTCAAAAAGCTCGTCCAGCCTTTTCCCGCCATACATTATGCCGTCTTTTTTGATTTTTTCGATTTGCTTGCTGTGGATTTCCGTCCTTTGCTCGTCGTTGTTTTTTCTTTGGACGGTTTCTGTTAAAATCTGCGTCAGTTCTCCCACGGTTTTCCCTAAAATCTCAAGCGTGTCCGCGTTAATGCGCCGAACCATCAAAACGCACTGAATTTTATGGTGTTTTGCGATTGTTCCGCCGGGCATAGCATAAATATAATTTCTTCCCTGGTCGTCTTTGAACAAATTGATAATTTCATGACCTATGTTGTCGGATTCGATATATTTCCCGGCATACATGATGTTCAATAGAATTTCACTCATCTTTTCCCCCTGTTTTATATCCGTCACCGCGCTAATAATACGCATTTTCAACAACGACGACCCTATCGTTTAGAGTCATACTAAGCTTCTTCAATATTATGTCAATCAATTTGTTATCTTTTATCAGACATGAAGCGACGTAGATGCGATATATTTCGCTATTATTATCATACATCATTCGGCCTCGGGGAAAATCGTCATATTTTTTGTTTTGAAGTTGATTTCGCTTATGAATGACATTTTGCCACATGTCAACGTGCGAAAATGGATAATCCGAAATTCCGCGATAATCAGGGCAAACATGCTTTGCAAACAAAATAATTTGTTTTGTTGTTACCCAAAAAATTGCTGTCTGAAATTTGCCGCTAACACTCATATTGTTGAAACCGCTGCATGAACACGATTTAAATCTGCTCCGCAAGCACGCCAAATATTGACGTGCTTTTTTTTACTTTTCTGTTAGCGTTATTGTCCCTATAAACAAATCGTCATATACGGCGGCAGGCAGACGATGTCGTCTTTTATTGCGAAGTTTTTCGGGTGAATGATATAGCATTCGCCGATGCGATCTTTGAATTTTTCTCGGAAATTCAACAGCGACTTGATCGAATACCGTTCGCCCGATTTGACTTCCACCGGAAACAGTTTGGTTTTCAGCTTGCTGTTATTTGACAGCAAAAAGTCGATTTCCATATCGTTCCGGTGCGTGTCAACATTGTAATGCGTATAAAAATAAAGCTTGTGTCCGTTTGCCGTCAGCATTTGAGCCACGGCATTTTCATACAGCATTCCGTTATTCAAAGACAATTTTCCGGTTAAAATCTGTTTATAAACACTGTCTTCCAACAGTTCGTTTTCATCAAAAGCGTGGCTGGTCAGCAATCCCGTATCGCCCATATAGCATTTCATATATGCGCGGTTTTCATTTAGCGAAAGTCCTACGTTCGGATCATTGCAAAGGAAACATTCGTTTGCGATCATTGAATCGCCCAACCAAAAAAAAGTGTCTTCATAATGATCGGCAAAGCTTTTTGCGGATATTTCTTTAAAGACAACGCGCTTTTCATGTTGAGAAAGCAAGCCGGGAATTTGATCGAAAATCGCCGTGACTTTGGAACGGTAATGCGCTTTGATTTTTGCTATGTCGCTTCGGTACAATTCAAGAATGTCGCGTTTTTCAATATCCGCTTTTGAAAAATCCTTGCCTGATTCTAGAAAAGCTTCGACGCTTTTCGGCATGCCGCCGACCAGCAGATATTGTCTGAATAAAAGCATCGCTTTGTTGTGCAAAGCGCGTTCCAAAGGTTCCCGTTTGGCAAAACAAGTCCGAATATACGGAATTATTCCCTTTTCTCCGAAAGCGTCGCAAAACTCTTCAAAATCCATCGGATACATTCTGAAATGACGTTCTTCCGACGGAATCAGAATGTCTTTCACGTTTTCTTTAATCGAAATCAAAGAGCCCGTTTCGATGTAGTCATATCGCCCGTCCGCAACCAAATACTTAATAGCCTCTCTTGCTTTCGGGCACATTTGAACTTCGTCGAAAACAATCAGTGAACCCCGATTAAACAAAGGAACGCCATATTCCGCGGACAACAGCATAAACAACGTATCAAGATCGTTGATTTGCGTTTTGAACCATTCTTTGACCGTATCGGAGGCTTTTGCAAAATCAATAACCAGAACGGATTTATATTCGTTCTTTCCGAATTCCTGAACAAGAGTCGATTTCCCGATCCGGCGCGCCCCCTCGATTAAGGCGGCTTTTTTCCCGCCGGTTTCTTCTTTCCACGCCAGCAAAGTTTTATAAAATTTGCGATTGTAAAACATCTTGTCCTCTTGCTTTAAAGATTATGCGCATGTTTAACAATATCAAAAAATCAGATTATGCGCAAGTGTGAGAGTGTATAAAAATTAGATTGTACGCTAGTTTTTAGCTCTTTTCGTCATACGAAAAGGCTATCCTGCCCAAAGACCACCCTCAATAAAATCAATCACTTGCGGCGGGGCGGAAAAGGCGAATTTTTCGTTTTGTCGGACAAACGGGGTATCCTGCACCGACAAAACACCCCGTTTGCTTCTTGTCATATCCCCATCAGTTCCGCGATTTTTTCGCTGACGATATTCGCGGCTTGAATGACCGGTTTCAGCGACAAGTGCGTGTAGCGGTGCGTGATCGAATTGATGCTGTGTCCCAACATTTCCGCGATGATGTTGTCCGAATATCTCGTTTCCGCCGCCATCGTCGCGAAACTGTGCCGCAACGCGTGAGGGCAAAATTCCGCTTGTCCGACCGCCGCTTTGATATGCTTTTCAAAGAACGCGACCAGCGCCATTTTTTGAGGTTTTCCGAAGACGTATTCGTCCGCCGACAGCGGCTGTTTTTCCTCTTTCAGCTTTTCCATGAACCGCTTTGCCGCCGAGCCGAAAGGTCTGTCCTGCGCTCCGGTTTTCGTGTCGGGAAAGTGAAAGATCTGCTTGTCCCAATCGACATAAGCCCATCTTAACGAAGCGATTTCTCCTTTGCGGCAACCGGTCAAAGCCAGCAGGCGCGTCATATCCGCCGCCGTTTTGTCTGCGCAAGACGCCAAACATTCCCCCAGTTTCACATATCCTTTTTCGTCAATAAAAGCCGTCCGTTTCGGCGTTGAAAGCGTTTGCAGACGGTCGCACGGATTAACGGCGACAATCTCGCCGACAATGGCGAACTCGAACATTGCGTGCAGCGTTTTGCGCACGATGTTCGCCCCCGAAACGTATTTGTGCTCCGCCTGCCGCTTATAGTTCCTGTGCATGAATTTGCCTTCAATCATCTCGTTATAGAACTGCTGAACGTCGCTCCGTTTCAGTTCTTTGACATAGCGGTCGCCCAAAGCGGGATTAATCTGATATTCGACGGACTGACAATACCGCTGATACGTGTTGAGCTTGACGCGCGGTTTGCGGTCGGCGAGAAACATCCGCGCCAAATCGGATACGGTGATTTCTTTGCGTTTTTCGATTTTGTCGGAAGCGGGGTCTTTGCCCTGCACGACCAGAGCCAAAATCCGTTTGGCTTCCTCGCGGGCTTGGGCGGGCGTGATTTTGGTCGTCTTGGCGATCGTCAGCTTCTTTTGCTTGCCGTAAGCGTTGCGGTACATGACGATATAGCTGGCGGAAGTTTTTTGCCGACGCGCACGCCGAAACCTTTGAGCGTGTCGTCAAAATAAGTCGTTTCTCTGCCGTTGAAAGCCAACGCGCCGAGCGTTGATTTTGTGATGTTCATAGCATATTCCTTTCGCGTTTGCGGTAACACCGCGGTAACCTGATTCGGAAAAGGCTTGTAAAAACCGGAGCCTTTTCTCAAACGCTTTCCAAGGACACAAAAACAGATTAACTCAATAAAATCAATGCGTTGTAAAACATTAACGCCCTTCGGTAAAACCTTTCATCCTCCGGCAATCCGTTCCTTATTCAGAACTCCCCGATCCGCTTTTTCAAGCGGTTGTGTTTTTCTGAAAAAAGGGGGAAGAAGAGTAATGAAAAAATTTTTATTGGCGTTTTATCTATGCTTGTTATTTACGACTGATGCGACAGCACTGTCGTGTAGCGGCCTTGCTAAGTATGTCGCTTACGACTCTGAGTATGGCGAATCCTGTGAAAGTTGCCCGACCGGTTGCCTTTCCTGCAATGGAAACACCCTTTACTGGACGAGGAGGACAAATTCAAGATGGGACACGGAAAAATATATGTGGGTTGACGATCCGAAATATGTGCAATCATCTACCCCTTCATGCGATTCTTGCCTTAACAATTATAAATTGAAAAGGGGCACGACATCCAGCTTTGACGGAACCGCTTCCTCATCAGTTTCATTCTATCGCTGTGAGCGAGAAACCATCACCTGCCCTTCAAACTGTTCTTCGTGTCCGTCGTCATCAATATGCACGGCGTGCAAAAGCGGTTACACGCTGAAAAACGGTTCTTGCGTTAAACCGTGTCCCGCGAATTGCGCGGAATGCAACAGCTCCGGCACTTGCACAAAATGTAACAGCGGGTATAAGTTAAAAGACGGTACTTGCAAAGTCGGTTCGGTCATTTCCTGTCCGGATGATATGAAATTGTCCGCCGACGGATGTTGTTGCATCGCGGGATAAAGGGTAAAAACGGGAGCTTCCGTTCCTTTTCGGAAGTTCCCGATTGCATTTTCACCGTCCGCCGCCATTAACGGGCGCGCGGATCGGCCTTTATCGCGCCCCGCAACGTTTCGATGCGTTCGTGAACGACGGTCAGCCACGGATCTTCGGCCGACAAAACACTTATCCAAGCCACAAGCGTTGTCAGAGAAAAAATCGTAAGAGTTCAGGAATGGTGAGAAAGTAAAATATTTACAAAGACGCAATCTTTCTTAATAGAGAATCGGCTTTGTCATTGATCACTGAATTATATGGCGAGCATGTTTCACATACATATCTTAACTTTCTAACCATACGTTTATCTCTTAATTCTCCCGAAACAACAAATGCTTTTTCATTTTCAAGCAAAGCTATGTTCGCTGAGCATATAGCTTCTTCCTGATAAAAAGCTGCATCGTTTCCTGTCGTTATTTCGAACAAACAAGCGGAAATCAAGGCTTTTGTTAGATTTGCCTTGAAAAAAAGTGTAGAATGCTCATTCGCTTCCATACAAACTTTATTTGCGTATGAATAAGCATCCTGAATTTTTCTTATATCGTCTTTATAGTAATAAAAATTTCTATAAATACATTTTGCTCGCTGGATCCAATAATGAAGTTCGTTTGCTAAGATCGGTTGTAATTCTTCATATAGCTCATCAAGCAAATCAGCTGCACTCTTGTATATCGAATTTAAATTATCAAACATTATAATATCTTTATATATTCTATTTCTATTTTTATCATTCTTAATTCTTAGGACTATTTTTTTTATAGCATCAATAATATCTTGTCGGGATAGATTTTTAAGAATTCTATTTATATAAAGTTTACTATTGTGAACAAGCTTGAAGCTTGATTGTTTTTGTGATTCAAATTTCCCTACTGTATCTAATTCGACAATATTTTCCATTTTTTGAACAAATTTTTCTATATCAGAGCGAAATATTTGTAATGCCATTGCATCCGATGAGTAAACAACATCACGTATTGATAAAATTAAAAGGAGCATTATTTCTTTCTGATGCAGTTCTTTTTTAAAACTGTTTTTAAATATAACACCCCCATTTTGCTCATCTATCCTTATCAAATAATCAATATTTTGGTCTTTTTTTCTGCGACACAGGAGACCTATACTATCAGCTGCTTTTTTATTAAGCGATAATTCTTGTTCATCAAATATAGACGGCACATCAACAACACAAGCATCCAAACGTTCTATCATATCGTTTGAGTTTATGGCCAGAACCATTTTGTTGTCATTTATTTTATTTCTTTCTAGATTATCTATGATGCAATTATAAACTTCGCCTTCAACCGAATTCGTGTCGAATACAAATAAAGAGTGCCCCCTTTCATTAAACATTCGTGCTAACACATTGGCATCAATGCTTAATGTTGAAGGAAAAAAGTAAACATTTCGCGAACGAATCGAACGAACAATATTTGCAAGAATGTACGTTTTTCCTGTAAGATGGCGCCCCCTTACGATGATATAATCTTTTTTTCCAAGTGAATTAATAATATTAGATACGCACGACCTTCTAATATGCATATCGCTAATAAAGAATTCATTCGTCTTTTCATTGTATATCCTCGATGATGACATATATTTTATAGCATTTTCCTTTCCTTTCATTTCTTTTATACGCGGCGTACCGACGGTATATTTATTCTTTATATTGTTTTCTTTCGAAAGAGATGTGACTAGTTTTTCATAAAAATCATCATAATTATCGACCAATATAATTGTTGTTATTCCATGAGCCTCCAAACTCTGCTGATAGGGATATTTCGGTTTTTTGTCTGAAACCCATATTCTTTTAACATCAGCCGCTTCATTTTTTATAGAGTTATATATATACTTTAAATCAGCTTCATTTTTTAAACTACACCCTATAAAAATAATGTTTCTTTCACTAAAATCACCTTTTAGCCTATTTAAAATATCTTGATTTCGTTCGTCTGTTAGCGTTAATATATATTGATCAAAATCGAAGACAATATGAGCGCCTCTCTGTGTTATTTCCATTCCTGCATCCCCGTGTATTTTATATAAAACTTTACTTGTATGCATTTTCTTTAATGGAGAAAAAGGAGGAATGACTATATAATTAGAAGCTTTTTCTATTCCATCATCAATATTCAGTGTATAGATATAATTCCAATCCAAATTTAAAAATTCTTTCTTTATTTCTTCAATTTTTGTGTTAGAAAAATACCTTTCAAAAAAAATACTTCTTTCCGCTTCTGGGCATCTAGAAAAATAAGAAGCTGTCTGAAAAAAATCACAGCCATCCAAATCTTCTTCATCAAATCCATTTTTTAAAAGGATTTCTTTCATTAATTCATTACATTTTTGAGAGTCCGGTACAACACCGCCGCGTGTCGGACATCCTTTTGTAAAACCTGCACCTATGAAAGGTATTAAGTTATTTTCTCTAAACAGATTTACAATTTCATTAATCCCATCGCTCTGATCTAAAAACTCACGAATCATGCTTTTCTCTCATATGTTACTTACAGTATATATGCTATAAAAAATAAGCTTGGAAAACAATTATTTTTTTAAATTTCTTAAAAAAATCTAGTTTTTTTTGTTTCGCATTCCCAAATGGCGACAACTAGTTCAAACTGCTGTCCGAACTGTCGCTGAGGATCAAATCGAACATGTCGGCATCCCTGAGCCTTAGCAACGGAGTTCCGACGTTGGGTAGCATCACGTATCAGGACAGCCAACTAGTGTAAAGCGTGATGTACCGTTCCAACTACATCATTTTCGATATCTCGCCTGAAGCGCTGGGCGTGTATAAAAAAGCGTTCAACGGATAATTTTACCAAACGCGCGAAGCCTCTTAAAAAAGAGGCTTCGCCCCGAGAGCCGGACATCCCGCCTTAAAAAGCGCGCTTCACTTCGATCGTCATGGTGTGGTCGGTGTAATGCGTGCGGAAAACGCCGTCATAAGACAGCGACGCTTCATATGCCGCGCCGAACCGCATTGAAACGCCGGCGCCGCCCTCGAACCCCCAGCGGTGCAGGCGGCCGCTTTCGACGACATAGCTTGTCCCGTTTGTCAAAGTGACGGGTACGTTTGTTTTATCGGAAATGAAATCGTATGTCGCGGCAACGCGGATCTGCGGACTGAATTTGCCGAAATCCTTGGCGGCTTTGATTTCCGCGATGCCCGTCAAAATATCGTCCGAATCCGCTGAAACGCGCTGTGTCGCCGTGTCGGTGTACCCGCCGCGGCGAAAATGCAGATACCGCGCGCCGACACCGGACGAAACAACGCCGGCGTCATAACCGGCGACAGCCTGCGCGGCAAAAGTGTCCACATCGTAACCGGCCGTGTAAATCGAACCGAGGACGTTTTTGCGTTCGTCCCAATCCGAAAAGGAATAGGCCAGCATCCCGTCGAAAAACAGGCGGTCGGGCTTGTATTCGCCGTAAACGAACAAGCTGTGCGTGTCCGTGTCGATATCGCGGGCGAACGCGTCAACTTTGCCGCGGGCGAAAGCGTAGCCCAAACCGGCCTTGCCCGCGTCGGCGGATTTTTCAAACCCCGCCGCGAAACCCGCCGATCTGCCCGAAAATCCCCGCGCCGGATCGGCGTCCGACAGCTTTGATTTATTGGCGAACCCCTGCGCCCAAGCGGTGCCCCCCTCCGGTTCCATCCCCCCCCCTGCGCGTCCTTTTGTTTCCGTTTGCGGAGCAAAACGGCCGGAAACAACGGAAAACAACCGGTTGACCGAAGCGGCGGATTGCGCCGCGACAACGGGCGCGGCCGCGGGTGCCAACGCCGTCAACGCCGCGTTCAACGCCGCGGGATCGAACGTTTCCAAATCGGACAGGCGGTCTTCCAAATCGGCGGGATAACCGTCAAAACGCGATTCCGCCGACGATGTCTGACGCTCCATTAAAAAGATTGTGGTTTCCTTTTGAATATTGTAATCCGCCAGCGTTCTGCCGTCTTCCAGTTCTTTATGGTCGAAAATCAGTCTTTGTTTTCCTGCGGGAATTCCTATTTCATTTTTAATCTTTTGCTTCACATTGTCAATGGAATCCCCCGATTCGACCTCTAAAGTGATTGTGTGTCCATTCATCCTTCTGATGAAAATCTGCATGGCGCGCGCATCCGTCGCGAACAGCATCAACGCCAGAAAAAGCATATATTTTTTCATGAAAGCCCTCCCCCTTCTTTCGGCCGTATAAAATACTCTATCGGTGAAACGGATATGTGTAAACCCAAAAAAAACCGTTCACCCGTCAGACCGAAAGCGGCGTCCCGCTTTTTCCATGCGCTATTTTTGCTTGATAAAATCTTTTGAAATCAGCTGATTGAACCGTTTCGGATCGAACCAGTAACACCCGTGGCACACGGTTGTGTTTTCGTCGCCGACGACGAACCCCTCTTTATATCCCAGCCGCCGCGCGTCATAACGTTTTCCCGTCCGGACACATTCTTTGCAATGCTGACGTTTGGCATCGTTGGCGGCTTTTGACAACGGCTGAAAATCGTCAATTTTCTGGCTTTCCGGCGACAAGTTCGACAAATCGTCATACCGGCCGTTTTTATGATCTATTTCCACCGAAGACCGCACATCCAAAATCACACAAGGCTTCTTCGACAAAGCGATTTTGATGTCCGCCCGCACGCCGAAGACAAAAAAATTCGTCCGGTAACGCGGCCGTCCATGCTGTTACGAAACGGAATTTGACGATAAAAAGCGGTTTTTGACAAAAGCCCGCGTTTTTCAATTCCGCCTGTTATTCGCAACAACACTTGTTGCCTTTGGCGACCTTTTTGTTGCCGGAAAAGCACACGACATCGGCGCAGGCGTCTTCGCACCAGCCACCCCGAAGCCGCTGACCGGACGGACACGTCAACGCCACGCAACAGCATTTTCCCCCGCTTTCCTGCGCCATGTTCCCCGTTTTGCACACAACGTCCTTGCAGTAATTCACGCAATCCGAGCCGTTCGGTTTCAACCCCGCCGGACAGATTTCGCATACCCCGTTTGAACATTTCAAGCATTCGCCCGCGCAGACGCGCAGCCCCATTTCGCCGAACTTTTGTCCGTTCATGGCCGAATACTCCTTGGTACGTCCCAGCTTCCGCGCTTTGGCGTCCGCCCCGCGGATTGCGAAAAACAAACCGCAGTTCAAGCATAAAATGAAAATCAAAAAGTTTTTCATCGCCGCCCCCTTTATTTCGGAATACAGCAACAACCGTCCGACGACATTGTCGAATCCGACGGACATTGCGCGACGGTTCCTTCGACGCATTCGCCGCCGATCAGGCTGTAACCCGCGGCGCACGTCGTACAGGTTGTCGCGGACGAACACGCGGAACAATTCGCGGGACAGGTGATTTTAACGCACGTCCCGTTTTGCAGCCCGTAACCGCTGTTGCAGGTGACGTTTTCGCCCGAACAAGTGGCGTTTTCAGGGCAGAGCGTTCCCTTTACACACGATGTTTTGTCGGCACTCAACGTATAGCCGTCTTGGCATTTGGAACACCAACCGCTTGTATTCATTACACCTTTGTATTCTGCACAGTTGGCGATATTTTTAAAACAATACCGGTTGCCGGATCCTTGCGCATCATCGCCTAACGAATACCCGTATTTACACCAGTCACTATTATCGGGTGTAAAACACGTCCGGGCATTTTTATCTTCGCACGGAACACATTGCGTATCTTTGCCCTCTTGTTTATAAAGCCCGTATCCCCCTTCGCATTGACTACACTGTTTAAGACCGGTTTCTTGTTCTTTTCTTATATCTGTCTCGTTTTTTGCATTGCAATGTTCTACTGTATTTTTGTTGCATACTTTTGTGTTGTAATAACTTGTTCCAATCCAACCGTTTTCACATTTCTGACACTGCACTTCATTCTTATAATAGAAGTAGTCAGCGCAATGCTCTATTGGTGTTATTTTATAACAGTTACTGTTTATATGGTTTAATACATATCCGTCTTCACATGCAGAACAAGAGAAGACACCGGAACAGTCTGTACAATGTTCCCATTCGCACGTTTCCGCCAATGCGGCAATCGGCGCCGCCATAAAAACAGCGCATAAAAATAAAAAGATTTTCTTCATAGCTCCCCTCTTTTTTCAGGCACAAAAATGACCGCCGAAAGCGGTCGGGGAGTAGAAAAAATCAGCTATACTTGATCCTTTTGACCTTTAAACGCTTTCGTTTTTCCAAAATATGGACGGGGCGCGTTCTGGACATACGTCAAAAGCTCCCCAACCAAGAAACAAAAGTTGGGGATATTTTTCCGCATTTGCGCATACGCAAAACGGTGACGGCGCATATCTGCACCGGTATAGCTGAAAGAGTTTTTCTAGGACTCCGCGCCCGCTAAGGCACTTGTTTGTTTTTAAAACAAACCTTTATCAGTATATAGGGAGAAACGATTAAAAACAAGTTTTTCTATACAAAAAAGCTCCCCGATCGGGGAGCTTTTTTGTATTAAAATTTCCGTTTCAAAAACTTATTTATTCAGGTAATCGCGAACCAGCACTTCGGCGATCTGAACGGCATTCAACGCCGCGCCTTTGCGCAGGTTGTCCGCAACGCACCAAAAGCTCAGACCGTTATCGACCGTCGCGTCGGAACGGATGCGCGACACGAAAACATCGTCTTCGCCCGCGACTTCCGCCTGCGTGGGATAGCCGCCCGCCTCGCGCGTGTCCAAAACCGTCACGCCGGGGGTCTTTTTCAAAATGAACGTCGCGTCCTTGTCCGAAATTTCCTTTTCGGTTTCGATGTTGACGTATTCCGCGTGGCCGACGAAAACGGGAACGCGCGCGCAGTTGGCGTGAACCTTGATTTTCGGATCGACGATCTTTTTCGTTTCGACCGTCATTTTCCATTCTTCCTTGGTCGAACCGTCGTCCAAAAACACGTCGATGTGCGGAATGACGTTGAAAGCGATCTGTTTGGGGAATTTGTTCTGCGTTTTGGACAGCTCCTCGCCCCAATAAATGCCTTTGGTCTGGTCGAACAATTCGTCCATCGCCGCTTTGCCCGCGCCGGAAACGGACTGGTAAGTCGTCACGACGACGCGTTTGACGTGAAAAGCTTTGTGCAGCGCGGCCAACGGAACGACCATCTGAATCGTCGAACAGTTCGGATTCGCGATGATGTTTTTCTTTTTATAATCGGCGATCGCTTCGGGATTGACTTCGGGAACGACCAACGGCACGTCGGGATCCATGCGCCATTGCGACGAATTGTCGATGACGACGCAGCCCGCTGCCGCGATTTTCGGCGCGTATTTTTCGGAAACGGAAGCCCCCGCGCTCATCAGCGCGATGTCGATGCCCTTGAAATCGAATTTGTCCAGATCGCGGACTTTCAAAACGGCGTCATCGCCGAAAGAAACCTCTTTGCCCGCGGATCTGGCGGACGCGACCGCGAACACTTCGTCGGCCGGAAAATTCCTTTGCGCCAGCGTTTGCAACATTTCGCGCCCGACGTTCCCCGTCGCGCCGACGACAGCCACTTTTACCATTGTGCGTTCTCCAGTATGAAATAAACAATAAAAGCCCGCCCGCCTTTGATCGAAAAGGCGTCGGGAAAATTTTCGCGCCCTGCGGAAAGGAAGACGGGCGTCAAACCCGCTTCCCTTCCAAAAGCCAGAGGCAACGGAAAATTACTTCGCCGTATCGTTGACTTCGGCGATACGGGCGGCTTTGCCGCGCAGGTTGCGGAGGTAATACAACTTGGCGCGACGGACTTTACCGCGGCGGGAAACTTCCACTTTGGCAACGTTCGGGGAATAGACGGGGAACACGCGTTCGACGCCTTCGCCGAAAGAAATTTTGCGAACGGTGAACGTCGAGTTCAGACCGTCGTTTTTGCGGGCAATGCAAACGCCTTCAAACACCTGAATACGTTCGCGGTCGCCTTCGACCACTTTCGCGTGAACGCGCAGCGTGTCGCCGGCTTTAAATTCGGGAAAACCTTCTTTCTTCGTCAGTTTTTCCATCTGCTCTTTTTCGAGCGTTTTGATCAAATCCATAATTTTAATCCTCTCGCTTTTTCGCGGTTTCCAGATAAGCTTTCCACAAATCCGGTCGCCGCCGTTTGGTTAACTCTTCCGCTTGCGCCAATCGCCAAGCGGCAATCCGTCCGTGATGTCCAGAATTCAGAACCTCCGGCACGGTGCGTCCGTTCCATTCGACCGGACGCGTGTATTGCGGGTATTCCAGCAAACCGTTGCTGAAACTTTCCTCGTCCAAGGAAGCGCGACATCCCATGACCCCCGGCAGCAAACGCACGATCGCGTCCAACACCGCCAAGGCCGCCGGTTCCCCGCCCGAAAGAACGAAGTCGCCCAAGCTGACTTCTTCAAACGGATAGGCTTCCAACACGCGTTCGTCTATTCCCTCGAACCGGCCGCAAAGAAAAGTCGCCTCTCCCTCGCTTGCCAGCTGTTCCACCGTTTGCTGCGTCACTTTCGCACCGCGCGGTGAAAAATAGATCAAACGCGTTCCCGCGTGATGAACCGCCTCCACGGCTCTGCCCAACACATCGGGGCGCATGACCATTCCGGCTCCGCCGCCAAAGGGGGTGTCGTCCACCGTTTTGTGCCGATCCGTCGCGAAATCGCGAATGTTCGTCACGTTCAGCGTCCATTTCCCTTCGTCCAGAGCCTTTCCCGCCAATGAACACCCCAGATATCCGGGAAACATTTCGGGAAAAACGGTCAGCACGTTCGCCGTAAAAAAAGACATCTTACGGCTCCGGCTTTTCGGGTTTCGCTTCAACGCTTTGCGGCAGGCGGATCGTCGCGACGCGGGATTTCAAATCGACGGCGGGAACGTTTTGTTCGGAAAAGGAAACGAAATCGTCGATTCCGTCGATTTCCAGCATATCCCCCGCGCCGAAGTTGTACACCCCTTTGATTTCGCCCAGAATTTCACCGTCCGGCGTTTTGGCCGTCATGCCGATCAAATCGACATAGTAAAATTCGTCGGCGTCCGTTTCGGGCAGTTTTTCGCGGGGAACGTACAGTTCCGTTCCGCGCAGCGCTTCGGCCGCCGTCCTGTCCGTCAGCCCGTCGATGGCGACAAGGAAAATCCCCTTGCTTTCCCCGACGATTTTGACATTGAAAGAACGTTTGCCGGTCGCATCGTACAACGTCCCGAAAGTCGCGAAATCGCTCGCCTTGCGCGTGAAGCTTTTGACTTTGACGTTTCCGCGGACGCCGTGAACCGTCGTGATGACGCCCACGCAAACCATGTTTTGACGTTCAGCGGAATTTGTCATTGTCGTCGTCTTCCCGTGTCAGGAATTAGGCTTCAGCGGGCGCGGCAGCGGCTTCGGCGGCCGCGGCGGCAGCTTCAGCTTTGGCTTTGGCGCGTTCCTGAGCTTTCGCTTTCGGCGCGGATTTCTGCGGGCGGTCGTTGATGACGGGCGCGGCGCACAGTCCCAATTTGGACAGCAATTTCGCGACGCGTTCCGTCGGTTGAGCCCCGACGCCCAGCCAATATTTTACACGGTCGGCCTTGACGACGACGCGTTCGGCGTGATCCGCCGGCAACAACGGGTTGTAAGAACCGACGCGTTCAATGAAACGGCCGTCGCGCGGGCAACGCTGGTCGGCCACGACGATTTTATGAAAAGGCGCGCTTTTCGATCCGCCGCGGGCGAGTCTGATACGAACTGACATAGTTTAATTACCTCACTTTAATCTTGTTACGTCTGCGATTTATGACGGAAATCCGCCGAACGGAGGGAATCCCCCCATTCCGCCGAAACCGCCGCCGAATCCGCCGGGCAGACCGCCGAACAGACCCCGCTTTCCCATTTTTTTCATCTTTTTCATCACTTCGGCGATCTGTTCGTACTGCTTCAACAATTTGTTGACGTCCTGCACGGACAAACCGCACCCCGCCGCGATGCGCTTTTTGCGCGACGCTTTGATGATGTCCGGATTACGGCGTTCATAAGGCGTCATGGAAAGAATGATCGCCTCTTGCCGTTTAAAGATTTTGTCGTCGATTTTGGCCGCGTCGATCTGCGCTTTGAACTTGCCCATGCCGGGCAACATTCCCAGCAGGCCTTTCAAATCGCCCATTTTCTGCATCTGCCGCAACTGCGACAACATATCGTTCAAGTCGAAACGCCCGTCCATCATACGTTTGGCGACGCGTTCCGCCTCGTCCTTGTCCATTTTTTCCGCCGCCGTTTCCACCAGAGAAACAACGTCGCCCATTCCCAAAATGCGGCCGGCCAAGCGGTCGGGATGGAACGGTTCCAGCGCCTCGACCTTTTCGCCGGCGCCCAAAAACTTAATCGGCTTTCCCGTCACGGCGCGCATGGACAACGCCGCGCCGCCGCGCGAATCGCCGTCGATACGGGTCAGAACAATCCCCGTCACGCCGATTTTTTCGTTGAATTCGCGGGCAATATTGACCGCGTCCTGCCCGGCCAGCGCGTCAACGACCAGCAACGTTTCCTTCGGTTGAACCGAAGCGCGGATATCGGCGACTTCGCCCATCATGTCCAAATCAATGTGCAGACGGCCGGCCGTGTCCAAAATCACGACATCGTAGCCGCCCTTGCGCCCCTCGGTCATCGCGCGGGACGCGATCGCCTTGGGCTTTTCACCGATGATGACCGGCAAAGCGTCAACGCCGATCTGTTTGCCCAACTGCGCCAGCTGTTCCTGCGCGGCGGGACGGTACACGTCCAGCGACGCCATCAAAACGCGTTTGCCTTCTTTTTTCAGACGCAGCCCCAATTTGGCGGAAGTCGTCGTCTTGCCCGAACCCTGCAACCCGACCATCAAAACGGGAACGGGCGCGGCGGCGTTCAGGTCGAACACGGCGTTTTCCCCGCCCAGCATTTCGACCAAAGCGTCATTGACGATTTTGACGACCATCTGCGACGGCGTGACCGATTTGATCACCGCCTGTCCGACGGCCTGATCCCTGACTTTGGCAACGAAATCTTTGACGACAGGCAGAGCGACATCCGCCTCCAATAAAGCGACTCGGATTTCGCGCATGGCGTTATCGACGTCGGCTTCGGTCAAAGCCCCCCGATGCGCCAAGCGGTCAAACACGCCGCCTAATTTTTCCGCCAAAGAATCAAACATTTAAACCTCTTAACCTTATACAAACAAAAAGGGCGTCTGTGAGCGTATCTTCACCGGCAGACGAACCTCCGTGGAGGCATAAGGTGTTAAAAACCTTTTATGATTAAGGTGTTTATATCTTTTTCCGGCGCGCGAGTCAACGGAAAAGTCCGTTTTTCGCTCATCTGCCCGCCGATTTCGCCCGTTTCAACGCGGCGGCGGCTTTGACCGGCGTCATTTCCGGCGTCAGGCGTTCCAGTTTGTCAACCCAGCCTTTCATCATGGACAGCCCCCGATTCCAAAAATCGGGTTCGGCCGCATTCAAACCGAACGGTTTTAACAGTTTTTCGGGACGCTCCGTCGATCCTTTGGCCAGCATTTCCTTATATTTTTCCGGAAAATCCTTGACCGTCCCGTCCTTGTACACCTGATACAGCGACGAGGTCACACACTCCCCGTAGGCATAACCGTAAACATAAAACGGCGTTTTCAACAAATGCGGCACATCCGCCCAGCACGACGCCGACCGTTCGTCGTTGATCATGGCGGGTCCCGTCATTTTGTGCTGCGCGTCCGTCCACGCCCTATTGATTTCGGGAACGGAGATTTTCCCCTTTTCGCGCACGGTGTTGTGAACGCTTTCCTCATAGTGGTGCAGGGAAATCTGCCGGAACGTGGTCAGCATGACGCGTCCCATTTTGTCCGACAGCAGGGCGAAGCGTTGCTTCGGATCCTTTTCGCGTTTCAACAACGCGTCGAAAGCCAGCATCTCCCCGAAAATCGACGCCGTTTCCTCGATCGTGACAGGCATTTGCGTCCCCAGAGCGCCTTGTTTTTTCGCCAGTTCGTAATGGATGCCGTGCCCCAATTCGTGCGCCAGCGCCAAAACGTCGTTGGTCGTGCCGCCGAAGCTCATTTTGATGTACGGCTTGCCGTTGACGACCGGCATCGCGTACTCCCCCGGCTCCTTGTTCGCGCGCGGTTCGGCGTCAATGCGTTTTTCGTCAAAGAATCCACGGGCGATTTCGCCCATTTCCGCGTCAAAAGAGCCGTAGGCCGACAACACGATCTCTTTGGCTTCGTCAAACGTATAGCGGCGCGGTTCAATGCCCGCGACGGGCGCGTTTCTGTCCCAATAGCCGATTTTGTCGCGCCCCGCCCATTTCGCTTTCAACGCGTAATAGCGGTGGGCGACGGACGGCGCGGCGGCGTCAACCGCGGACACCAAAGCGTCAACGACCCCGCCGTCGATCCTGTTCGACCTGTTGCGCGATTCGACGGGCGTTTCAAACCCTTGCGCGCGATCGGAAAACGCCTTGTTCCGCGCGACGGTGTTGACGACGCCGGCGAACACGTCCGCTTTGCCCGCGTACCCCGCGTTCATCGCCGCCCCCGCCTTGCGCCGTTCCGTTTCATCCGCGGAATAGGCCATGGTGTACAAATCGTTTGACGTGACTTTTTCGCCGTCGATTCTGAAATCAATTTCGTTTTTGGTTTTGTCGTACAGCAGCAACGCCTTTTCCGTTTGATCGGCGTTTTCGTTCAGCCGCGCCCGCGTTCCGGCGTCCAAATCGACCTTTTCCGCGTGCGCCCGCTCGATCCAAAAGCCGTACTTTCGCGCCGTTTCGTCCGTCATCAGACGGTTCAACGCCCCGTCGGGCAAAGCGGCGATTTCGGATTCAAAGAAATCCGTCTTTTCCAAAGCTTTTCCGATCCGCGCCGACGTTTTTTCATAAAAGGCGACATTGCGTTCGTCGGCCATGTCCGCCGTGTAAACCATCGTCGCAAAAGCGTCAATCTTGTCCGCTTTGGCGGCCAGCTGATCGTAATCGACAATCATTTTGCCGAAATCGGCGGGCATCATTTCGGCGATTTTCCCCTGCCCGCGCACGGCGAATCTGCGCGCCCGCGCCGCGACAGCCTCCAAATCCCTGTCGATTTGCGGGTCGTCGATTGATTTGTAAAGCGGGGACAAATCCCAGCGCGGCGGATGATTGTTCATATTGGCCTCCGGTCGCGGATTTTAACATAAAAGGACAGACGCAAACAATAATTAAAAACACCGCCCGCCTCGGTGTTTCGCGCTTCTCCGAAGTTTGCTATATCCGCATTTCCCCGTCATCCAACGGATTTTTTTCGCCCAACAGCAAATTGCCGAAAAATTTGTTTAAATATTCAAGGGTATAGTAAACATCCTTGTTTAAATTCTGATAATTGGCGCGCACCAAAGCGTTTCGGAAATATTTTGCGTGCGTTTCAAACATATCGTTATTGACTTCAAAACCCAGCGCGCCAAGATATTTTATCATAAACACCGCCGTAGTGCGGGTATTGCCCTCCCAAAACGGGTGGATTTGCCAAATTCCGGCAGTGAACACGGCCAGCCGTTCCGCTTTTTCCCGTTTGGAAAGGCCTTTATAATTAAACCGTTTTTCCTGCGCAAAATCATAGTCAAGCATTTCCATAATGTTGTCGGCACGACCGTAAACAACGGTGTCACCGTTTAACACCGGTTCTTTTTTGACGATGTCGTAAGTTCTGATTTTGCCGGCGGTTTCCTTATCAAAAACGCCTGCGAACAACGTTCCGTGAATGGATATCAGCTCCGCCGGACTGAACGAAAAAGCGCGGGTGCTTAACAGTTTGGCAATACGCGCCGAAACCTCGTCCGCCTCTTTTTCATTATGTTCTCGCAGAGTCGCGGCCGGATTTTTTTGATAATAGCCGGAAACCAGCCTTCCGGCTTCGTCAATGGAAATCCGCCCTTCGATATTCTCCTTGGCCACTTCGATCAGGTATTTTGAAGGCGTCAGGTTGTCAACCCGCTGCAAACCGACAGCCACGCCCCAGTTTTCCGCCTTTTTATATTTTTCCGGCTCGCCCTGTTTTTTATATTCTTCAAAATATTCCATAACTTCCCCGCCAAAGAACGGTTAAGTATAGCCGAATACAAAAGAAAATCAAGCCGACCGACCGTTCCGAACATCCGGCGCGCCCGCGAATCAAATCAAGAAAAGCCGCGCGCAGACCGACACTTTTGCCCATACGGCAGTATTTTCGCCCGCACGGCAGTGTCTGCGGTTCAAATCCAAGTCTTCTATACCAATAAAAGAGAGGGAGATTAAAATCTCCCTCTCTTTATTGGTAGGCGACTACGGATTCGAACCGCAGACCCTCTCGGTGTAAACGAGATGCTCTAACCAGCTGAGCTAGTCGCCCGTGAACAATCGTGGTTATACAGGATTTTCCACCCGATAATCAAGTCAAAAAAAAACAAGCGGCCGCGAAACGCGTACCGCCTGTCTTTAAATAAGAAAGCGCGATTAGTTGACAGCGTCTTTCAAACCTTTGCCGGCCTTGAATTTCGGCTGTTTAGAAGCCGGAATATTGATTTTGGCACCCGTGCGGGGGTTGCGGCCTTCGGTCGCAGCGCGTTCGGCGATGCTGAACGTGCCGAATCCGACCAGACGGACTTCGTCGCCCTTTTTCAAAGTGCCGGTGATGGCGTTCAAAAAGGCATCAACGGATTTGCTGGCGTCCGTTTTGGACAGGCCGGTATTCTTCGCTACTTCAGCTACGAGATCGTTCTTATTCACGTGAGGGCTCCCTCTATTAAATTAAAAGATAAAACTCAGATTCAATCGCGAATCTAGGGGGAAGTTTAAAACGCGAAGCTTTATCCGGTCAATAGGAAAAAGCGCGCTTTTCCGCATTTTTTTGCTTTTTTTCAGTGATTTTTTGTGATTTTCGTCACCGAAAAAGCATTTTGAACCGCAGAATGCGCCCGACAGTCGAGGAAGTTGCCCTCCGGCGTTTTCCGCTCTTGCGTTTTGACGCGGCCGTCCTTATAATTATGGCGTCGGGTCTTCCCGACTATGATGCTAAACGCCCTATGGAATAGGCGTAGCGGACCCGGGGGCGGTACCCGGCGTCTCCACCATACGGGGACGAAACAGGATCGACGCGCGTAGTAAAGGTAAGGTTTGCATCCGGCATTGTACCACCGTTATCGGGCTGTAATTTTAAATGCGAACGATAATCGCACTCAGGTTGCTCTCGCTGCGTAATGCGGCCGGATGACCGAACTTAATCCCCGCGGCTTGAGCGTCGCGGGTGGGGCGGGGACTTGCCTAGCAACAGAAGTGTCCCGTTTTTCTTTAACCGCTTTTTTTAAAAGGATCGCCGATGACCGAAATTTCCTATGAACACCTTGTCGAACGGGCTTTGATGCACGTCGTGCGCGACGCGTTGAAACTGGCGCAGGAAAACGGATTGGACGGCAATCATTTCTATATCACGTTTCAAACAAACCGTCGGGATGTCGTTTTGTCGAAACGGTTGAAAGCCGGATACCCCGAAGAAATGACCATTGTTTTACAGCACGAGTTCAGCGATCTGGATGTCGGCGACGAATCGTTTTCGGTCACGCTCAGCTTTTCGGGCATTTCCGAACGCATCACGGTGCCGTTCGACGCGATCACGCGGTTCGCCGACCCGTTCGCGCAATTCGCGGTTTCGTTCAACGCCGTCGCGCCCGCGCCCGAACCCGTCGCACCCGAAACGCCCGCGGACGTTCCCGCCGCCGACGGCGAAAACGTCGTCAGCCTCAGCGCGTTCCGCAAAAAGAAATAAGCCATGCTGTTCCCCGCGCCGGCGGCTTTCCGCGAAATCGACACCGATCCGGTTTCTGTTGAAAACGGATTCCTGCGCGTTCCCGCCCGCGTGTTCGAGGATCTGGCGTTCGCCGCGTTCCGCGACGTGTCGCATTTGCTGCGCGCGGATCATTTGCGGGCTTTGCGCGGCGTGTTCGACGACCCGCGATCCTCCGCCAACGAAAAGTTCGCCGCCCTGCAGTTTTTGAAAAACGCGAACATCGCGGCGGGCATGGTTCTGCCATTGTGTCAGGACACGGGAACGGCGATCGTTCTGGGCGAAAAGGGGCATCTGGTTTTAACGGACGGCGAAGAATCGGCTGCGATCGAACGGGGGATAAAAAAAGCTTACACCACACTGAATTTGCGCTATTCCCAAAACGCGCCGACATCGTTTTTCACGGAAAGAAACACGGGCGACAACCTGCCCGCGCAAATCGACCTGACGGCGGCAAAGGGCGACAGTTACCGTTTTTTGATGATCGCCAAGGGCGGCGGATCGGCGAACAAGACGTACCTGTTCCAACAAACGCGCGCCCTGTTGAACAAACCCGCGCTGGTTTCCTTTTTACTGGAAAAGATTCGGGAAATCGGCACGGCGGCCTGCCCGCCCTATCATCTGGCGGTCGTCGTCGGCGGCACCAGCGCCGAAGCCAACCTGAAAGCCGTCAAACTGGCGTCCGCCAAAGCTTTGGACGCCATGCCCGCGACCGAATCGGGGTTCAGGGACACCGATTTGGAAAACGAGCTGCTGCCCCTGATCAACGCCAACGGCTTGGGCGCGCAATTCGGCGGCAGCCATTTCTGCTTGGACGTTCGGGTGATCCGCCTGTCGCGTCACGGCGCGTCCCTGCCCGTCGGGATCGGCGTTTCATGCGTCGCGGACAGGAACATTCTGGCGCAAATCACGCCCGACGGCGCGTTTTTGGAACAACTGGAAACCGATCCGGTGCAATACCTGCCCGACATCCGGGACAACGCGCTGAACGGCGCGGGCACGCGAATCGACCTGAACCGCCCGATATCCGAAACGCTGGCCGATTTGGACAAGCTGAAGGTCGGGGATCGGGTATCGTTGAACGGCACGCTGATCGTGGCGCGCGACATCGCACACGCGCGGTTCAAGGAAATGCTGGAACGAGGCGAAGAGTTGCCGGATTACCTGAAACGCTTTCCGGTTTATTACGCGGGTCCCGCCAAAACGCCCGCGGGGATGCCGTCGGGATCGTTCGGCCCCACCACGGCGGGACGTATGGATTCCTATGTCGATTTGCTGCAAAAACACGGCGCGTCGCTGATCATGCTGGCCAAAGGAAACCGGTCGGACGCGGTGACGAACGCCTGCCGCGACAACGGCGGATTCTATCTGGGCACGCTGGGCGGTGCGGCGGCGCAAACGGCGGCGGAACACATCACGGAATGCCGCTGTCTGGCTTTTCCCGAATTGGGGATGGAAGCGGTGTGGCGAATCACGGTCAAGGACTTTCCGGCCTTTGTCCTGACGGATAACAAGGGAAATGATTTTTTTAAACGGATTTTGAAAAAATGAGCGTGCGCAAATATTCCGTCATGATCGCCGGCCACCGCACCAGCGTTTCGTTGGAACCCGAATTTTACGCGACGTTGAAAAAAATCGCCGCCGACAAAGGGATGACGCCCGCCGAATTGATCACGCGAATCGACGCCGAACGGACGGACAGCCTGTCGTCGTCCCTGCGCGTGTTTGTTTTAAAGGCCGTTTCAGGGGATTAGGACGGGCTTTTCCCGACAATCGAACGTCGCGCGGCGGAAACCGTCCCGCTTTGTCAACCGCATATCGACCAAAATCACGTCGCGCCCCTGCCCTTCGCAAAAACGGCGGGCGTGATCCTCCAGCTGAACCAAACGGACGTTCGCGTCCCTGTATTCATACGCGATCCGCTTCGCCCGCACTTCGGCGATGCGAACATCCTCGGTTTTCAAAACCAGCAAATCGCTGTCGATCGCCGTTTCCAACATCAAAGGCGTCTTGTCCTCGACCCGCCGTTCGGCGCAAGCCGCCAGCGCGCATACGATCCCCGCCGTCAACAAAAGCTTTTTCATTTTTTCGCCGCCGCCTTGCCGTCGATTTCCTCGGCCTTGATTTTGTCGCCCAAAGCCTGCACCTTGGCGATCCGATCCAAACGGTCGGCCTTGGCGCGCGCCTTTTGCGCGTCGTAGGATTCGCGCGCGGCGATGATGTCCTTTTCGTTTTGCGGCACCCCTTTGGCCACATCGACGGTATAGGTGTAAATCTTTTCCCCGTTCTGGTTGAACAGGTCGAACGTGACGGTGTCGCGGTCGATTTTGATCACCGGCGACCCGTTTTTGTCTTTCATCGTAATGCCGCGGCGTTCCAACCGTTTTTCAACCGTCGTGACCAGATAGTCCTTGATTTCCGCGTCGTTCCGTTTGCGCAACACACGGCCGGCGTCGTCGCGCTTGTAGATCAGCTCGCCCAGCGCGCCCATTTCGGAACATCCGGAATCCATGCCGCCGCGGCCGTCGAACCCGCCCGAACAGACGGCCTGCGCCTGCGTTCCCATCAGCATCCCCAATGCGAAAATCACATATTTTTTCATCATCATTCTTCCTTTATCGAAATGCGGCTCATCACGTCATCCTGCTGTCTTTTTGTCAGTTTGTCAAATTCGGGATTATCTACATCGAATTTCAAAACCTTGTCCTCGTCCTTTTCCTGAAAAATTTTCACGCCCGTCTGGCGAATGCGGCCGTTGTCAGACTGCGCGGCCGGCTGTTTCTTTTGCGGCGTTACGGCGGCATTCTGCGCATTCTGAACGGTCTGCGCGGACGGCTGGCGGACATATTGCCGTTCAGCCCTTTGCGTTTGTTCGTGTTTGACCGTATAGGCCTTAAACCCGCGGCGGCGGCTGTAGGCGCGCATATCGACGACCTGCGCGGACGCGACCGACGCGAACAGAACAATTCCCGATAAAAGCAACAAAAAACGACGCATCGTCCCCCGCCTTAAATATCCGGCAGCACTTCCGGATTTTCATCAATGTATTTCTGCATTTCCTTGTGCTGCTTCGATTTCGCATCCGAAACGGCGGGCGGCTGCGCCTGCGCGTTCTGGTTTTGCGGCTGTTGCTGGGGTTGCGACTGCCGCGCCACCGGCTGCGGCGCCCCCGTTTTCGGCGAAGCGGCGGTCGTTTTATGCACGACGGGCTGATGCCCCGCCGATTTTTTGGCGTGATAGGCCTTGAACCCGCGTTTGATGCTGTAGGCGCGCATATCGACGACATCGGCGGACGCAACCGTCCCCGACAGAATCAAAACAATCGTCAATATCACACCGGCCGTTTTCATATCTTTCCTCTCCGCGGCGTTTATTTTAAATTCCGGCCGCGCGTTTTTCAACACGCGGGTGCGCGGACGCGCAAAAAAACATTGTCACACCCCTTAACCTTGCCGTTTTCTTATGTTATAGTAGCGTCGGTTTTATAAAAGCAGCGGACAGAATCATGATTGACAGAAAAAAAATCGCAGAACGTTTCAAAACCGTCGCAACGGCCGCGGCGCAAAAATCCGCCGCCCTGTTCGACAAGGCGTTAAAATCGCCGGCCGTCCGGAAATCCGCCGATTCGCTGCGGTGGGGAAATTTGCGTCCCCGATTGGTTCGCGGGGGCGAAATCGTCGCCGCATTCACCCGTGAACAGCCTAAAACCGCGGCGTTCATCTATGTCTGCCTGTTCTGCGCGTTTTCAATCGGATTTTTGGACGAACCGTTCGCTATGGCGCGCCTGTCCGCGCCGCAGCAGGGCAACCTGTCCGCTTTGGCGGATTTGAACCCGTCGGGGTGGTGGTTCTTGATTCTGGCCGGTCTGTGGCTGTTTTACATGGCCGTCGCGGGATTATCGTTGACAACGGACGTGTTTGAAAAAAATATGGTCAAAGCGCGCGCCGTTTTGTTCGTTTTGCTGACGCTCGCCCTGTCGTCGGGCGTCACGCTGGCGCTGAACATCGTGGCCGGACGCTACACGCCCGAATTTTTGGACACCATGCGCCTGTACGGTTTTTCGGCGTTCCGGTTCCGCGTTTCCGAAACATCGTTTCCCAGCTTCGCCGTTCAAAGTTTATGGGCGGTGATTGTCGCGGCCGCATCCTTTTGGCCGAAGATCCGCTGGTATCTGTACGCGTTGGCCGCGCTGACGACCCTGTCAACGGTGATCGCCGCCCAATGCTTTATCAGCGACGCGGTCATGGGAACGTATATCGGCATTATGATGTATTTCGTCGCGCGCTGGATCGTTTCCGAAAACCGCGAAAACATCCCGCTGATTTCGCTGTGATCAATCGCTTAAAATACGGGTCAAAGCGTCGCGATTCAATTTGATCAGCTCGTATTCCTCGGGCGTAACGGGGGCTTTTGCGCTGGTGGCGGCGCGCACGGTGCGAATCGAATTGATGTATTGATTGCGCATTTTCTTTTTGGCGCTGTCGGACAGGCTTTTGTTTTCATCCAGCTGGCGAATCTGAAATTCCAAATGGTTTTGCAGGTTCGTCTGCTTCGTTTCCTGTTCCATAATGGACAGGGTGGCGCGGAATTTCCGTTCCAGCAAAAAGAACCTGTCCGCCGCCCATCCGCGCGCATCCAGCCACCGGACAACCTCCGCCGGATAATCCGCCGATTCCGACACCCCCAGATAGGCCACGGCCTTGTACTGGTTGCCGTCCGTTTTCAACCACTTGGCGTATTTGCGCCAATCGCGGGCGAACGCGCGCAGTTCGTCGAAAGTGATCTGACCGGACGCGTCCACATCCTTTTGCGGCATGGGCGTCGCCTGTTCGGGCGGTTTCGGACGTTGCGAAAAGCTTTTGTCCGCCGAATATTGCAAGCTGGGCGTTCCGGACGCCGGAAACGGCGCGGCAAAAGCGGCGGGCGCAATCAACGCGGCCGTCAAAAAACACACACAAGAACGGTAACGTCCTTTTGCCATGGTTCTTTTCCTGTTTTTATTTTTTCAAATTTCCGGTATTATAGATAAATCGTAATGAAAAGTCCATAAAGAGTATGGAATATGCGGCAAATCTGTTTTTTGGCGGACACGACGGAAATCGCACAGCAATCCCTGACGCGCCTGCGCCGGGTGTACGGCGGCGCGACGTGCGCCAAAGCCGACGTTTTCGTCGTTTTGGGCGGCGACGGGTTTATGTTGGAAACCCTGCACAAACATATCGGCAAAGGCATTCCGTTTTACGGCATGAACCGCGGCAGCGTCGGTTTTTTGATGAACAAATACCGTGAAGAGGATTTGAACGAACGGCTGGACAACGCCGATTGCGCAACATTGCGGCCGCTGGTCATGGACGCGACGGCGGCGAACGGCAAACACAAACGCGCGCTGGCGTTCAACGAAGTGTCGCTGTGGCGACAAAGCCGGCAAGCGGCCGAAATTTCCATCAGCATCGACGGCGTGCAAAAAATGCCGCATCTGGTTTGCGACGGCGCGCTTGTATCTACGCCGGCGGGCAGCACGGCCTACAACTTTTCGGCGCACGGCCCCATTTTGCCGATGACATCGAACGTTCTGGCCTTGACGCCGATCAGCCCGTTCCGCCCCCGCCGGTGGCAAGGCGCGATCATCCCCCGCCACGCGGAAATCGTTTTTGACGTGCTGCAAAGCGACAAACGCCCCGTCAGCGCGGTGGCCGATTTCACGGAACTGCGCAACGCCGTCAAAGTCACCGTCAAAGAAGACCGCACGATCGGCCTGAACCTGCTGTTTGATTCCGAATACAATCTAGAAGACCGCGTTTTGGACGAACAGTTCTGGGGATAGCCCGCCTTTCGCGTCCCGCCTGTTTTCCCCTGTTTGCGTCGAATCTTTTTTCGCCGCGTTCGATCCGGACACAAAAAAGCCCCTGAAAAAATTCAAGGGCTTTTTTAATGGTGCCGGTGCGGTGACTCGAACACCGGACCCACGCATTACGAATGCGTTGCTCTACCAACTGAGCTACACCGGCACGGCAAGGTTCTTTATAGACGATTTTTAAAAAACTGCAAGCGTTTTTTTTCAAAAAGTCTAAAAAAAATCACACATCCAGATTGACGACGTTCAACGCGTTGTCCTGAATGAAATCGCGGCGCGGTTCGACGATGTCGCCCATCAGCATGGAAAACACGGATTCCGCCTGATCGAAATGGGTGATTTTCACCTGCAGCAAGGAACGCGCGTTCGGATCCAGCGTCGTTTCCCACAGCTGTTCGGGATTCATTTCGCCCAACCCTTTATAGCGTTGAATGGAAATGCCCTTGCGTCCGATTTGCGACACCGCGTCCGACAAAGCCATCGGTCCCGTCAGTTTGTATTCGGCGTCCTTGGCTTTGAACACGCCGGTTTTCGCATACGATTCGCGCAAATCGTCGCGCAGTTCGTTCAGCTTGCGCGCTTCGCCGCTGGTCAAAAAGCTGATGTCGGCGACGTATTCTTCGGTCACGCTGCGCAGCGTCCGTTTGAACACGAACGCGCCGTTTTCAAAATCCGCGCGCCACCCGCGTTCGTATTCGGGTTCCAGTTCGTCCAACCGGACGGCCAGATCGCGCGCCGCCTGACGCGCTTTGTCCGCGTCGTCGTAAACGGCCGGATCGAACAGCCCGTTGATCGCCATTTGTTCGACGATTTTGGCCGGCATCTGACGCGACAGCGTGTCGATCAGATGACGGCAGTTTCTGGCTTCCTCCGCCTGACGTTTCAAATCCTCGCCGGCGATCTGCACCCCGTCGTAACGCACGAACACGCTGTCCTGAACGGACTGGTTGATCAGGTAATCCTCCATCGCGCGTTCGTCTTTCAAATAGATGTCGGAATTGCCGCGGCGGGCGCGGTACAAAGGCGGCTGGGCGATATAGACGTAGCCGCGTTCAATCAGTTCGGGCATCTGACGGAAAAAGAACGTCAAGAGCAGCGTGCGAATGTGCGCGCCGTCAACGTCCGCATCGGTCATGATGATGATTTTGTGATACCGGCATTTGTCGGCGTTGAAATCGTCGCGTCCGATCCCCGTGCCGAACGCCGTGACCATCGTCCCGATTTCGGCGGAATTCAACATCCGGTCGAAACGGGCGCGTTCGACGTTCAAAATCTTGCCGCGCAACGGCAGAATGGCCTGATTCGCGCGGTTGCGCCCCTGCTTGGCCGATCCGCCCGCCGAATCCCCTTCGACGATGAAGATTTCGGAATTGGCGGGGTCGCGTTCGGAACAATCCGCCAGCTTTCCGGGCAGGGAAGCCATATCCAAAACGCCCTTGCGCCGCGTCAAATCGCGGGCTTTGCGGGCGGCTTCGCGCGCGGCGGCGGCCTCGACGACCTTGCCGACGATCTTGCGCGCTTCGACCGGATGTTCGCCCAGCCATTTTTCCAGCTTGTCGCCGACGATTCCCTCGACGACGGGGCGGACTTCGGACGAAACCAGCTTGTCCTTCGTCTGCGAAGAAAACTTCGGATCAGGCACTTTGACGGACAGGACGCAGGTCAGACCTTCGCGCATATCTTCGCCGGACAGCTCGACCTTTTCCTTTTTCAGCATACCGGATTCCTGCGCGTAGGCGTTGATCGTGCGGGTCAAGGCCGCGCGGAACCCCGCCAAGTGCGTGCCGCCGTCGCGCTGGGGAATGTTGTTGGTAAAGCACAGCGTCGTTTCGTGATAGCCGTCCGTCCATTCCATCGCCAAATCGACCATGATGCCGTTCTTTTCGCCCGACATGGCGATTTCGCCTTCGTGAATCGACGTTTTGGAACGGTCGATGTAACGGACGAATTCCTGAATTCCGCCCTCATAGCAGAACACGACTTCGCGCGGGTTTCCGGGGCGTTCGTCGCGCAAAACCAGATGCACGCCCGAATTCAAAAACGCCAGTTCGCGCAAACGGTGTTCCAACGTGTCGAAATCGAATTCCGTTTTCGTGAACGTTTCCGGCGACGGCAGGAAAGTGACCTCGGTTCCCGTGCGGTCGGCCGGAACGGCGTCGCCCACGACTTTCAACGGCGCGACGGGCACGCCGTTTCTGAATTCCATATAGTGTTCCTTGCCGTTGCGCCAAATGCGCAATTTCAGCGACGACGACAGCGCGTTGACGACCGAAACGCCCACGCCGTGCAAACCGCCGGAAATCTTGTAGGAATTCTGGTCGAATTTGCCGCCCGCGTGCAACTGCGTCATGATGACTTCGGCGGCGGAAACGCCCTCTTCCTTGTGCAGATCGGTCGGAATGCCGCGCCCGTTGTCGCGCACCGTCACGGAACCGTCGGAATTGATGATCGTTTCCGTTTTCGTGCAGTACCCCGCCAGCGATTCGTCAATCGCGTTGTCCAGCACTTCGTACACCATGTGGTGCAGCCCCGTGCCGTCGTCCGTGTCGCCGATATACATTCCGGGGCGTTTGCGCACGGCGTCCAGCCCTTTCAAAACCTTGATGGATTCGGCGTTGTAATCGGAGGAGGAGTGCAATTCTGTTTCTTGCGTCATAATACACCTTTCGTCAACACGCGGCCGCCCATTCGGGAACGGCTCGCAACAATTCTTCCACAGCGACAAAGTGCGCCGTATTTTTCAAACTTTCAAACGGCTGCGGAGTCACCCCCGTCAGCCACACCTGCGTTTTCAAACGCGAAATCTCGTCGAACAAAGCGTCGCGCCGCCGGTCGTCCAGATGCGCGGCCGCTTCGTCAAACAGCACCAGCGGCAAAGTCCCCTTCCGCGCCGCCTGTGCGCGGACGTGCGCCAGCAAAACGGAAATCAGCAAAGCCTTTTGCTCGCCCGTCGAACACACCGCCGCCGGCATATCCTTTTCACGGTGCCGCGCCGCCAGATCGACGGTGTGAACGCCGCCGGCCGACCCGTTTTGCGCGTACGTTTCGCGCGCCGCCGCCAACCGCGAACGGATGAACGCGGCGTCTTCGCCGTCGGCCTTGGACGCCAATTCGTCCTCCCATCCGCCCGTCAGCGTCAACGACGCCTGCGGAAAAGCCGCCGTTCCGCGATCCAGCTCCGCCTGCAGCAAAGCCGTCGTTTCCCGTCTGGCGCGGGCGATTTTCGCCCCGTACTTGCCCATCGTCGCTTCCAACGCCGACAACCAGCGTTCGTCCTTTTTGCCGTCGCGGATCAACGCGCCCCATTGACGCAACGCCTGCGCGTACGCCGCGCACGCCGACGCGTGGTTTTCAAAAAAAGCCTGCGTCAGCCGGTCCAGAAAACGGCGGCGTCCGGCCGGTTCGCCGGCAAACAGCCTGTCCATCGCGGGCGTCAGCCACACGACCGAACACACGCGCCCCAAATCGGTTTGCGACACCGGCGCGCCGTTCAGACGGACGTTCCGTTTTTCGCCGCGGACACCGGCGGATTCATAATCCGTCGCCAGCTCGATTTCCTCCGCCCCTTTTTGCAAAACGGCGCCGACGCCCCACGAAACCGCGCCGGAATCCTTTTCCAGCACGTCGCGGAATTTGGCCTGCCGCGCCCCTTTTCCGGGGGCGAGAAAAGAAACCGCTTCGATTAAATTCGTTTTTCCGACACCGTTCCTGCCGGTCAAAACAACCTGCCCCGTCCGTTCCGGCAATTCCAGCCGCGCGTACGGATAGTTGCGGAAACGCGACACCCGCAAACGATTGACAAAAATCCCCTCGGCGGAATTTTCAGCCCGCCGTTCCGGTTCCGGCGCCGCGGAACCCCGCGAACGCACGCACATCAATTCGTTTGCCGTTAAAATCGTCTTACACTCGCATAGGCATCAAAACAAACAAAACGCTTGGATCGGACATATCCGTCAAAACGGTCGGGGACGCCGAATCCGAAAAAGCGATCTGCACCAATCCGCCCTTGATCTGTTTCAAAACATCTTCCAAATAGACATAGTTGAACCCGACATCAATCGGATCGGCGTCGTATTTGGCTTCCAGCTCGTCCTCCGCGCTGCCCTCTTCGGCATTCGCGGCGGAAACCTTGACCAACCCTTTCGACAGCGTCAAACGCACGGCGCGGGATTTTTCGGACAGGCTGGACACGCGGTCAACCACCTGCGTCAACGCCTGCGCGTCAATTTCCATCACCTTGTCGTTTTCCGTCGGAATCACGCGTTCATAATCGGGATACGTCCCCTCGATCAGCAAAGAGGTCAGCACCAAATCGCCGAATGTAAAGCGGATTTTATAAGTGGACAGGTCGATTGCCACGTCGCCCGTTTCCTCGGCCAGCAACTTGCTCAGCTCGCCGATCGCCTTGCGCGGAACGATGATGCCGGGCATACCGGCCGCTCCTTCGGGGAACACAGCTTCGGCGCACGCCAGACGATGCCCGTCGGTCGCGACGGCGCGCAGGATTTTTTCCTCTTTCGATGTCGCTTCGTGCAAATAAATGCCGTTCAGATAGAAACGCGTTTCCTCGGTTGACACCGCGAAAGACGTGCGGTCGATCAAATCGCGCAGATCGGACGCCTTTAACGCGAAATGATGCGTCATATCCCCGTCGGCGATCGAGGGGAAATCTTCGCCCGCCATCGTCGCCAAAGCAAATTTGGCGCGTCCGGCCGTCATTTTCAGTTGGTTGTTTTCGGCGTTCAAAACGAATTCGATTTCCGCCCCGTCCGGCAATTTGCGCACGATTTCATACAGCTTGTGCGCGGGGGCGGTGATCGCACCGGCCTCGTCAACCTTGGCGGCCGTTTTTTCGCTGATTTCCAATTCGTTATCCGTCGCGTTCAAAACAATTCCGCCCTCGGCCGCCGTGATTTTGACATTCGACAGCAAAGGATTGGTGTGGCGGCGTTCCACCACGTTCTGCACATGGGACAAAGATTTCAGCAAAGCGGCGCGTTCTATCGTAAATTTCATGGATTCCAACTCTTCAAAAAAGGTTAAAAACTGTTTAGCGGCAGTATATCACATCCGCCGTTTTTCCAAAGCAAAAAATGTCAAAAGAAGCCAAAGTTTTTTCCCGATTTCCGCCCGTATCGGGAACAGGCGCGACTCGTTGAATTCAAAAGATTCCGATCAAGCGGAAAGAACGCGGCGCAGGCTGTCGATTTCCGATTTGAAAGCGGCGTCCGCGAAACACATATCCTCGATCGTTTTCACCGCGTGAATCACCGTCGTGTGGTCGCGGTCAAACGCCCTACCAATGTCCGGCAAAGACTTCGTCGTCAGCGTTTTCGCCAGATACATGGCGATCTGGCGCGGGCGCGCGACGGAACGTTCCCGCCGTTTCGATGTCATTTCCGACAAACGGATGTTGTAATGTTCAGCGACTTTGCGCTGGATGTCCTCGATGGACACGCGGCGATCCATCACGCTCAGCACGTCGCGCAGGATGTCGCAGGTGCGTTCCAGCGTCACTTCGCCGCCCATCAGCTGGACGTGCGCCGCGACGCGCAGCAACGCGCCTTCCAGTTCGCGCACGCTGGACGTGATTTTTTCGGCCAGAAACGCGATAACGTCGGACGGCACGCGGACGCCGAGGTTCTGCGCCTTGTTTTCCAAAATGCCCAAGCGCAGCTCGTACGTCGTCGGATGAATGTCCACCACCAGCCCCGACCCCAGACGGGTTTTCAGGCGGTCTTCGATCCCGTCCAGATTGACCGGCGGCTTGTCGGCCGACAAAACGATCTGCTTTCCCGCGCCGGCCAATGCGTTGAACGTGTGGAAAAACTCGTCCTGCGTGTTTTCCTTGCCGATCAGGAATTGAACGTCGTCGATCATCAAAACGTCAACGTTGCGCAACTCCTCTTTGAACGACAGCGTGTCCTTGTAGCGCAGGGCGCGGACGAACAGGTACATGAACTTTTCCGCCGACAGATAAACGACGCGGCGCGACGGCGCGTGTTCGCGGATGTGCCACGCGATCGAATGCATCAAATGCGTTTTGCCCAGCCCCGCGCTGGAATACAGGTAAAGCGGATTGAATTGGACGTTGTCCGTTTCCGCCACGCGTCTGGCGGCGGCATAGGCGAATTCGTTCGGCGCGCCGACGACGAAATTGTCGAACGTGTAGCGCGGATCCAAAGCCGCGGACAAGACATCCTTTTCCGATTCGACGGAAATGCGTTCGGCCGCGCGTTCGGATTCCGGCGCAACCTCCGCGCGTTCCGGTTCGACCGGCGCGGCAAAAGCGGGACTGCCGACCTCAAATTTAACCGACGTTACGGCGGGATTTTCCGCCTGCCACGCCTGCATGATGTCATCGGCAAAATTGCGCGCGATATAGCTACAGAAAAAATTCGTCGGCAGGAACAGCGTCAAAACGCCGTCCTTGAATCCGCCGACAGCCAACGATTTCAGCCACGTGTCATACGCGGACGCGCCCAGCGATTTACGCAGGCGTCCGGCCACCGCCGCCGATTGAGCTGTCAACGAATCATTCATTTCCTTTTCCGTTTTTTTCTGGTTGAACCGCCGCGTCCGCCCGCGGTTCGCGTGGCGCATAATAGGGGGGAGTCGGGCGAAAGGCAAGCCTCGATATCGACAAAAATCAAATAAATCCGCTTGACTCAAGATATTGTGGCATCCTGCCGTCCGACACATACAAAACGCGCGAAACGACCGGCCGCCGATATCAACGACAAAAAGCAGACTGTCCGAAGACGGCCTGCTTTAAATCGCGAAAACAGACGCGCAAAACATAATCCGGTCAACCCGGACAGAGGTTTAAACGCCTGCGCTTCAGCCCATCGCCTTGACGCGGGCGGACAAACGGGAAACTCTGCGAGCGGCGGTATTTTTGTGCAAAACACCCTTTGAAACAGCACGCATAATTTCCGATTCGGCCGTGCGGAAAGCTTCCTGCGCGGCGGCCTTGTCGCCACCGGCCAAAGCGGCTTCAAATTTATTCGTAAACGTGTGAACGCGGGATTTGCGGGCGGCGTTGTACTGCGCGCGACGGGCGTTGCGACGGATACGTTGTTTTGACGAAAGATGATTAGCCATTGTTTTTTCCTGTTTGCTTAAAACGAACTAAGGTAGGTTTTATACTCTCACTTTTCCGGTAAAGTCAAGGGATAAACTACTTGTGCACATACTTTGGCGCACGATTTTCCCTCAAAGCGGCCAAGCCTTCGCGCGCGTCAACGGATGTCAGCGACAACGCGGCCGCCGCGCCGCCGGAAATTTCGCGGCCGCCGCACGCCCGCGATACGGCCTGTTTTGCCAGCTTGACACCCACGGCCGGCATATTGGCGATGCGTTCGGCGGTTTCCCCGACCTCGTTCAACAGGTCGGTGCCGTCAACCACGCGCGACACCAATCCGCAGGCCAAAGCCTCTTGCGCGCCGACGTGCCGCCCCGTCAGCAGGATATCCATGGCCTTGGCGCGCCCGACTCGGCCGGCCAGTAAAGCCGCCCCGCCCATTTGCGGCAAAACGCCCAGCGTGATTTCCGGAAATCCGAATCGCGCGTTGTCCGCGGCGATGACAATGTCGCTCATCAGCACCAGCTCCAACCCGCCGCCGAACACATATCCGGCGACACCGGCGACGACCGGTTTTGAACAACGGGTGAACGCGTCAGCCGCTTTGGCGTACAGCTCGCTTTTGCCCGCGGCGTCGGCGACCGCGAATTCGGACATATCCGTCCCCGCGGCGAAAAATCCGGCGTCCCCTTTCAAAACGATCACGCGGATGGATTCCTCGGCGTCGAAATCCCCGATCGCCGTCGCCAGTTCGCGCAACATCGCGGCGCAAACGGCGTTCATGGACGCCGGACGGTTCAACGTGATCATCCCGATCGCGTTGTTGCTTTCGACGGTAATCGTTTCAAAATCCATGGTTCAATCCTTTTCCGTAGTTTTTAATTCAAATCGCACGGTCGCAGGCGTTCCGTCATCGACGGAAATCGTCAATTCCTCGCCTTCGCGCGTAAAGGAAGCGGACGCGGCCGCCGCCTTTCCCCGTTTCCACCCCAGTTGAGGCAGAGTTTTGCCGTAAAAATCCAGCACGTTTTTCCGGCCGACGTTTTCACTTTGTGCATACGCTTCGACAATGCGGCCGGACGGCGCGTCGAACGCGACCGCCCCGTCGTCAAACTGTTTCAATCCGTCCATCAAGGGCAGATCCTCGAATCCCGACATGAAAACAGGCTGCGCGGCCAAAGCCGGACAGCTGATCAGTCCCGAAAAAATCAAAGCGTTCAAAAATTTCCTCATATTCCCCTTTTACATCATTTTTCGCGTCTTCTCACCAGAAAAATGATGTCGCGCGCCGAATTATCCGCTATCATCCGGCCTATCCCACCGTTTCGGAGTTTTTCATGCTTAACCCGCGCAGCCTGTTCACACTTTACCGTTATGGCCGCGATTTGGCGCGGTTCGACGCGCAAGGCGTCCTCGCCCCCCTGCCCGCCCGTTTTTTAACACAAAAACCGGCGAAAAAGAAAGCCCCCGACCCGCCGGAAACGCCCGCAGAACGCCTGTCGCTTTATCTGCGAAACGCGGGGGTCGCGGCACAGACCGCCGCCGCGTTTTTCGCGCTTTACCCCGACATCGCCGGCCGCGCGGCGTCCGATCAGGCCGCCCGATCGTCCGGCATAACCGTTCCCGCCGACACCCTTGAAAAGGACGGCTCCGAATCTCTTTTGCGCCTGTTTTACGCTTTGGCGAAAGGCGACGCGGCCGCCATGGCCTTGGCGCAAGAGTTTGAATCGGTTTTGGACGCGGAATCCGATTTCAGGTTGGAGGCCGCCGCGCTGGAACGCTTAAACGACAGCTTTTGCGACGACGGCTGCCTGTTAACCGCCCTGCCCGATTGGGCGCAAACGCGCAAGGAACGGCTGGTTTTACAGCCCTTGCCCGACCTGCGCCCCCTGTCCGTCTCGCCCGACAAAGCGAAAACGGCCGCCGCGCTGGTCAGGACGGTTGTTTTGATGATTTTGCGCGACGGATTCGTCGTCGCCCCGTCCGCCGCCGTGTGCCGCGCGGACGACGCGGGGACGCTTTTTATGACGCGCGCGCGCCTGCCAGCCGCTTTGTCCGCCAAAGAACGGGAAACGCTCAGCCTGTTTCTGGCCGCCCTGAACGCCAAAGATTACAAGGCCGCCGCCAAAGCGTTGCTGGCATCGGGATTGTTGCCGCCCCTGTTTTCCGCGCCGCGGCTGATCCGCCTGATTGAAGAGGCCGACCGTCACACCGCGCCGTTGTTGGCGGGACAGAAAGCCGATTGCTTCCTGCGCCGTTTCGCGCAAAACGGCATTTTCTTTTCCCGCGCCGTCCGCACCTGCGTTTTTGCCATGAAACGGGCGGAAGACCTGTGCCATACCGAAATCGGCGTCAACGGCGACATCTGGCAGGCCGCCGCCGCGGATTACGCCGCGTTCAGGGAAAAAGGATTGAACATCGACGCCGCGCCCTTGCTGGACGCGGAGGAATTGAAACGGACGTTCGGCGTCGCGCCGCACCATGCGGAACGATTGCGCGTTCAGGGTAAAAAAACGCCGGAATTTCAACAGGATTTCAAAAAAATACCGGAAATGCTGAACCGCCGGACTTTCGTCGGACGCGCCAAAGCCGCCCGCCATCCGTTTGCCAAATGGATCGCCGGTGTTTTGCTGGCCGGTCTGGCCGCCGGATTGTTGCTTTAAAAAGACGGCAGAGCCGCGCGCTGGTCGGGGCTCATCGCCTGATAAACGGCGCGCACGTTGTCATAGGCGGACGGAACGCCCATGTGCGCCGCCTGCAGGTAATAAGTGTAGGATTTTTGCAGATCCTGCCGCAATCCCGTGCCGGTCGCGTACATCCACGCCAGCAATTCGATGGCTTCGGCGTTTTCATGTTCGGACAGGCGGCGAATCTCGGCCAGATCGAACGGCGTGACATCGCCTTTTTTCACGGCGTTCACGATATCGTTCCAGCTGTATTCCGTTTCAAATTCGGCGGGCTTGGATTGTTTGTCGAACAACGCTTTCTTTTCGCGCCAGATCGCCTCGGGCTTTGAATCCACCTTTTTAAACGTCAACAGGGGCTCTTCCGGCAACGACGCCGCCCGTGACGACGCGCTTTTTTCAGAACTGAGCAAATTCCGGTACATTTGATCGGCGGTCAATCCGAACGCCATAGCGTCGGAAACACTTAAAAACACAACGAAAAAACCGAAAATCAAACCGCGCGACACGTCTTTCATCCCGTAAAACCAAAGGAAACGCCCCGAAAATTCTTTATCTTTTATAAATCCTTTCGTGATAAAAATCCACAAAAATGGAAAGGTTCCCCATGAAAAAGATTGTCATTCCCGTTTTCCGCAACGATTCCGCCAAAGATTTGCCCCTGCCGTCCTATGCCACGGCCGAATCCGCGGGCATGGATTTGTACGCGGACATTCCCAATTCCATGACCATTCCCGCGGGCGGGCGCGAAAAAATCCCGACCGGCATCAGCATCGCCCTGCCGTCCGGATACGAAGCCCAAATCCGCAGCCGTTCCGGTTTGGCGTGGAAAGAGGGCGTCGTCGTCCTGAATTCCCCCGGAACGATCGACGCCGATTACCGCGGCGAAATCTTCGTCGTTTTGCACAACACCGGCGACACGATTTTCCTGTTGAAACGCGGGATGCGGATCGCGCAAATGGTCATCGCCCCCGTCGTTCAGGCGCAATGGCACGAAATCGAAACCCTGACCGCCACCGCCCGCGGTTCCGGCGGTTTCGGATCGACCGGATTGTAAAATGCGTTTCCCGTCGGCCGCTCTGGCTTTTTCGCTGCTTTTGCTTCTCGCCCCGTCGCGCGCATCGGCGCAAACGGGATTGCCCCTGCCGCGTTTTGTTTCCCTGCGTTCGCATCAGGTCAATCTGCGCACCGGCCCCGGATTCCGTTATCCGGTTGAATGGGTGTATTTAAAAAGCGACCTGCCCGTCGAAATCACGGCGGAATTTGAAACATGGCGCCGGATCAGGGATTTTGACGGCAAAGAGGGCTGGATTTATCAGCCGATGCTGTCCGGACGCCGCACCGTGCGCGTCACCGAAAACACCGTGTTGCGGCGGGCAGCGAACACAAACGCCCTGCCTTTGGCGAAAATCGAATCCGGAGCGGTCGGACGATTGGCGTCCTGTCCGGCGAATATTAGCTTGTGCAAAGTCGAATTCGGCGGATTTCAAGGATGGGTCGTCAAAAACGACCTGTGGGGCGTTTACCCCGACGAAGTGTTTGAATAATCACACTCTGACAACGATATCAATGGATTTTACCGCCGCGTTGTTACGCAATTCGTCGGACAAATGGACGATGATCTGACCGTCGGGGACATCCTCCACCCGACCGTCGCGTTCAAAAAAAACATGGAAATGCGGCGTCAGATTCGTATCGAAAAAAGCTTTGTCGCTGCCGGTCAAAATCTCGCGCAGCAAACCGGATTCCTTAAATTGGTTCAACGCGTTGTAAACCGTCGCCAACGACAGGTTCAAGCCGCTTTTTTTCGCTTCCTTATACAATTCTTCGGCGCAAATGTGACGGTTTCCACCGCCGAACAACAATTTGACCAGCCCCATCCGCTGGCACGTCGGGCGTAGATTTGCGCGCCGCAACATATCCACCGCCCAAACATACGGTCTTTCCGTTTTTTTCATTACCCCTCCTTGGTTTTGAAAGAAACTGTTTTCAATCACTTATTGTATTGGTTCTTTCGCCCGCCTGCAAATCATTTTTTCAAAGAAATCAATCCATTAAAAAAGGGGGATCGCGTCCCCCTTTTCAAATTGGCGTCAATCGCCGGATATCAGCTTGGCGATCAGCTCCTTAACCGTTGGCAGATAGCCGTCCTTGAACAACGGATCGGTCGAAAAACGGGTCGCGTTGTCGCCGACGAAAATCAGTTCATCGTCCGTCGATCCGCCGTGCGCCGCGCGGTACAGCGATTCCTTGATGCAGAAATAGCGCGGATCGGGCGTTTTTCCCGTGGACAGGTTTTCGGCCGACTGGCAGAACCCCGAAAACAGGCATTGCGAAATGCACCCCAGACAGTTGGCGCGCGCCGTTTGAATGTCTTTTTGGTTTTTCGGCGTAACGAACACGACCTGCCCGTCGTTCGTTTTCATCGCGACCGTGCGCCCCGCGCCCGCGTATCCGTCAGCGCGTTCCTTGTCGGCCTGCGTGATGTAAACCTTGTTCGCCCCGACGGCCAGAGGAATCTGGAAATCCCCCTCCGGCGCATCCTTGTACGGCATCGCCGTTGCGGAACGGTCGAACAAATCGGTCAGGAATTTGTTTTTAATCGCCGAAGACATAAATCCCGTCGGCGAAAAACGCTGCAGGGCGATTTCACCCTTTTTCAGCGTCAGCAAAGCTTTCTGCCACGCCTTGGCGACGGGGCTTTCGCGCGTCAGCAACGGGCGGGTTCCGAACTGGAACGCCGTCGGACCGATTTCGGGATTGTCGATGTAATCCTGAAATTCGCGCAGATACCAAACGCCGCCCGCGATGATGATCGGGGTGTTTTCCAACCCGACCGCGTTCATCGTGCGGCGCAATTCCACAACGCGTTCGTACGGGTTTTGCGGCACGGCCGGATCGTCGCCGTTGGACAACCCGATGTGACCGCCGGCTTTCCACGGGTCTTCAAACACGACGCCGCCCAGAAAATCCGCGTAGGATTTGTAGGCGCGCATCCACAAAGCCCTGAACGCGCGTCCCGACGAAACGATGGGATAGTAAAACGTTTTGAAAGAAGAAGCGATTTCCGCCAGCTTGTAAGGCATCCCCGCGCCGCACGTCACCCCGTCGATCAATCCTTTGGCGCCGGCCAAAGCTTCGGTGATGATTTGCTGCGCCCCGCCCTGTTCCCACAGGACGTTGATGTGGATGCGCCCTTTGCCGCCGGCGATCTCGTGCGCGATTTTGGCTTGGGAAATGATGCCGTCGATGGAATGGCGGATCTGTTCCTCAAACCGTTCACGGCGCGTTTTCGCCTTGATTTCCATAGGGATGATTTCGCCGTTTTCGTCAACGACATCGGGGATGACCCCCGAAATCGTCCCGACGGCGTTTTCACGCGCCCACGCACCCGACGTTTTGCAGGTGCTGATCGCGACGCCCTTCCCCCCTTCGATCAGGGGCAGAACCTCGCGTCCCGAAATAAGCAGATTCTTAAGAGATTTCAAAGAAATCGCTCCTTCTTGTTAAAGTGGTTATTCGGCCTGTTCCGGCTGTTCGGCGGGTTCTTTGTTGTCCAGATCCTCGCCGGTCGTCTGATCGACGCGCTTCATGGACAATTTGACCTTGCCGCGGTTGTCGATGGCGATGCATTTGACTTTGACGCTGTCGCCTTCGTTAACCACATCCGTGACCTTTCCGACGCGTTTCGGCGCCAATTCGGAAATGTGAACCAGACCGTCTTTCGCGCCCAAGAAGTTCACAAAAGCGCCGAATTCGACGACCTTGACGACTTTGCCGTCATAGATCTGGCCGACTTCGGGTTCGGACACGATGCCTTTGATCCAGTTCAAAGCCGCTTCGCCCGAAGATTCGGAGAACGACGCGATCTTGACCAGCCCGTCTTCGGAAATGTCGATCTTGCAGCCGGTGGTTTCCGTGATTTCGCGGATGACCTTGCCGCCCGTTCCGATGACTTCGCGGATCTTGTCCTTGTTGATCTGCAGGGTCGTGATGCGCGGCGCGTTTTCGGAAACGGTGTCGCGCGGCGCTTCGATGGCTTCGGCCATTTTGCCCAGAATGTGCAGACGGCCTTCTTTCGCCTGTTTCAAAGCGATTTCCATGATTTCCTTGGTAATGGACGTGATTTTGATGTCCATCTGCAAAGAGGTCACGCCGTCTTTCGTTCCGGCAACCTTGAAATCCATGTCGCCCAAGTGGTCTTCATCGCCCAAAATGTCGGTCAAGACCGCGAAACGGCCGTCGGGTTCCTTGATCAAGCCCATCGCGATGCCCGCGACCGGCGCTTTCATCGGAACGCCCGCGTCCATCAGGGACAGGCACGAACCGCAAACCGTCGCCATGGACGACGAACCGTTCGATTCCATGATTTCCGAAACCACGCGGATCGAATACGGGAATTCCTCTTTCGACGGCAGCATCGGGTGGATCGCGCGCCACGCCAGCTTGCCGTGACCGATTTCACGACGGCCGGGAGAGCCGATGCGTCCCGTTTCGCCGACGGAATACGGCGGGAAGTTGTAGTGCAGCATGAACGGCTGGCGGTATTCGCCCGTCAAAGCGTCAACGATCTGTTCGTCCTGATCCGTGCCCAGCGTGGCGACGACCAATGCCTGCGTTTCGCCGCGGGTGAACAGGGCGGAACCGTGCGCGCGCGGCAGAACACCGACTTCGGCCGTGATCGGACGAACGGTTTTCGTGTCGCGGCCGTCGATGCGGACGCCGGTTTCCAAAATGGCGTCGCGGACGGTGTGGTATTCCATTTCGTGGAACACGCGCGCGGCGACGGCGGATTCGGCTTCGTTATCGGCGACGCTGATCTTCGCGGCTTCGCGAATGTCGGCGACGGCGTTCTGGCGTTCCAGCTTGTCCGTGATTTTATAGGCTTCGCGCAGCTGGTCGCCGTAAGCGGCCATGAATTTGTCGTAAACGATCTTGTATTCGGGCGCGGCGACGGGCATCGGCCACGGTTCTTTGCCGGCTTCGGCTTTCAAACCGTTGATCATGTCGATGACGGCCTGCATTTTTTCATGACCGAACATGACGGCGTTCAGCATGGTTTCCTCGGGCAGTTCGGACGCTTCGGATTCGACCATCAGAACGCCCTGCGACGTGCCGGCGACGACCAAGTCCAGCTTGGACGTTTCGCGTTCGGCGACCGTCGGGTTCAAAATGAATTCGCCGTCCTTGTACCCGACGCGCGCGGCACCGATGGGCCCCAGGAAAGGCAGTCCGGACAACGCCAAAGCGGCGGAGGCGGAAATCATCGCGACGATGTCGGGATCGTTTTCCATATCGTGCGACAAAACGGTGCAGGTGACCTGCGTGTCGTTGCAATACCCCTTGGCGAACAGCGGACGGATCGGGCGGTCGATCAAACGCGCGGCCAGAATTTCATGTTCGGCGGGGCGGCCTTCGCGGCGGAAAAATCCCCCCGGAATACGACCGGCGGCGTAGGCTTTTTCCTGATAGTTGACCGTCAAAGGCAGAAAATCCTCTTCCATTCCTTCGGGAACGGTTTTAACGGCGCAAACGGCGCAATGAACGACGGTTTCGCCGTATTGAACGATGACGGAAGCGTCGGCCTGACGACCGATCTTTCCGGTTGAAATGGACAGCGGACGGCCGCCCCATTCGATTTCCCTGCGGAATTCTTTAAACATAGACATTATACTTACTTTCTTCTCCAACCTCTTTCCGACCATCCGGAAAGAGCCAACAAAACAATTTCATCCGACAAAGCCCCTCTTTTGTTTAAAAAGCAGGGGCTTCATCGAACATTCGCGCTTTAGCGGCGCAGACCCAAACGGGCGATCAAGCTTTCGTAACGGGACTGATCCTTGCTTTTCAGATAGTCCAGCAAACGGCGGCGCTGGCCGACCATGATCAGCAGACCGCGGCGGGAATGGAAATCCTTGTCATGGTCTTTCAGGTGTTCGGTCAGGTTTTTAATGCGTTCGGACAAAATGGCGACCTGCACTTCGGGCGAACCGGTGTCGCCTTCCTTGGTCGCGTATTCTTTGATCAGTTCCTGTTTACGTTCTTGTGTAATCGACATCGTCATCTCCTGTTAAAGGGTTATTGAACAATCAGGCGCACGGGGCGGATCATTCCGTCCTGCACGCGGACCAAAGCGATCAAACGGCCGTCCGCCACGGCCTGACACACAGGGGCGTCGGGCACGGCGCCGAAATCCGACGCCGGCAGAAAATTTCCGTTCGACAGCTTGCGCGATTGCGCCTGCGTCACGGCCAGAGCAGGGATGTCGTCCAGCACGGTCTCAACGGGCAAAAGCACACCAGTCCAATTAGAACTATGCTCTATTGAGCGCAGATATTCCAGTAAAATTGTGTCCCCGATCGAAAATTTTGCGCATTTCAGACGCCGCAGCGCCGTGACAAAGCCCAAAGAACCCGCTTTTTGCGCCAAATCGCGCGCCAGCGACCGCACATAGGTGCCTTTGGAACATTTGACGGAAAAATCCGCCCTGCCGTCGCTATAAAAGTGAAGCATCCGCAATGCGTCCACGCGAATCCGGCGCGGTTCCAACACGACCTCTTTGTTTTCGCGCGCCAAATCGTACGCCCGACGCCCGTTGACGTGAATCGCGGAATATTTCGGCGGTATCTGGTCTATTTCCCCTAAAAAAGACGGCAGAACCGCCAGAATTTCGCTTTCCGACGGAAGCTTGTCCGTCGTTGCGACAACCCGCCCCTCGGCGTCATCGGTGTCGGTCGATTGCCCGAATTGAACGGTGAAAGCGTATTCCTTGTCCCCGTCCGTCACATAGGGAATAGTCTTTGTCGCCTCGCCCAGCGCGATCGGCAAAACGCCCGACGCCGCGGGATCCAGCGTGCCGGCGTGCCCCGCCTTTTGCGCGTTGAAAATGCGCCGCACGATCGAAACGGCCGTCGTCGATCCCAACCCCGCCGGTTTGTCCAATATCACCCATCCGCTGACGGGATCGCCCTTTCTTTTTCTGCCCATAGCCGCGCCTTTCCTGAATTTTCAAACAGCGTAGCGGAAAACCCCGCGCGATACAAGAGGCGGAGAAAATTTAGCGAAGCGTATTAAATTATTCTCTTCATAAATGAAGCGGAAAAATCCAACATTTCTTGTTTTAAAGTTTATTGATTTCGCATCCGCACCTGCTATAAAAAGCTTTACAGCGGTATTTCGGCGCGAACACCAAGTGGCGTTTGTAGTTCCCGTCGTGTGTGACAATGTTTTCAGATCATTCATAATCTTACCTCCTTAGCTCTTCCTGCGATTGCCAGACCGCAGTTTGATTATAACTAAGGAGTTTTTTTACGCATAGCTGTAAACTTTCCAGAACCACATACACTTAGCACATGGTTTTCAAGGGTACATAAAAAGGAGGGGAACGCCCCTCCTTTTTCGATTTATTCCGACCGTTCGGTAATCGTAAATATGTGCAACAGGTTCGTGTTTCCCGTCACATTGAACGGCAAACCGGCCGTGACGATCACCTTTTCCCCGACCTTGGCGTCCAGTTTATCGCGGCAATATTGCGCCGCCCTGGCCGCGACATCGACCAGCAGATCCTGCGGTTCGCAAACGACGCTTTCCACGCCCCAAAACAGACTCATCTTTCTGGCGACAGATTCGGACGGCGTCATGCACATCACGGGGATGTACGGCCGTTCGCGCGACACGCGCCCCGCCGTCGCCCCGCTGATCGTATAGGAAACGATCGCCGCCGCGTCCGGCAGCGTTTCGGCCGTCACGCGCGCGGACGCCGTGATCGCGCTTTCCGGCGTGTGTTCCGGTTCCAAACGCGCCGCGTCCAGATACCGGCGGTACAAATCGTGCGATTCCGTTTCCATGATGATTTTGTTCATCAGCGTCACCGCTTCGACCGGATACGACCCCGCCGCCGTTTCCGCCGACAGCATCACCGCGTCGGCCGCGTCGAACACGGCCGTGGCGACATCGGACGCTTCGGCGCGGGTCGGCGTCGGGTTCGACACCATGGATTCCAGCATCTGCGTTGCGACGATGACGGGTTTTCCGCCTTTGCGGCACGCGCGGATGATTTTCTTTTGCAACACGGGAACTTTTTCGGGCGGAACTTCGACGCCCAAATCGCCGCGCGCCACCATGACGCCGTCGGACAGCCGGATGATTTCATCCAGATGTTCCAGCGCGGCCGGTTTTTCAATTTTGGAAACGATCCACGCCCGACCGTCGATCAGCGAACGCGCCAACAGCAAATCCTCCGGCCGCTGGACGAACGACAGGCCGATCATGTCCGCCCCCATGTCCAAAGCCGCCTGCAAATCCATTTTATCCTTTTCGGTCAGCGCGTCGATCGGCAGCGGAACGCCGGGGACGTTGACGCCCTTTTTATTGGACAGGCGGCCGCCGGTCACAACGGTCGTTTCGGCGAAATCCTTGCCGAACGCGTCAACGCGCAAACGCACCAGCCCGTCGTTCAGCAACAGATCCATCCCCTTGGTCATCGCCTGAAAAATTTCCGGATGCGGCAGGCAGACGCGGGTTTTATCGCCGGCTTCGGGCGACATATCCAAACGGAATTTGTCCCCGATGTGCAATTCGATCACGCCGTCCTTGAACGTCCCGATGCGCAGCTTCGGCCCCTGCATATCGCACAGGATCGCCAGCGGGCGGCCGATTTCGCGTTCCGCCGCGCGGATGTATCCGACGTTTTTGCGGTGGTCTTCGTGGCTGCCGTGGGAAAAATTCAGGCGGAAAACATTGACGCCCGCCGCGGCCAGAGCCTTGATCGTTTCCGGCGTGTTGGACGCGGGGCCAAGCGTTGAAACGATTTTTGTAAAATGGGAACGTTTCATAATTCAAAATCCTCTGTTTTGCAAAAAGTTTACAGGTCGGACACCGTCAGGGTCATCGTTTCGTTCAGGCTTTCCTGCGGATCCAGTGTCTTGATCCCCGTTCCGGTGACGCCGCGCGACGCCAGATTGAACGCGTCCGTCGCGTTCGTCACCGGTTCGACGCAGAAAAAGTCCTGTCCCGCCGGCGACCAAACCACGACGTGGCCGAAATCGCTGTACGCCGTCATATTGATTTTGCGTCCGCGCGACGGCCACGCGATTTCCGCTTTGCCGTCGAAACCGCCGAAGCAGGTGTCCAGCTCCAGCTCCGAAATCTTCAGCCCTTTGTCGAACTGCCATTCGGGGGGCGTTTTGATCGGGCGTTCGCGGGGCGGCGCGCTTTCATGCGCCCAAACGTTTTTCGTTTTAAACGTCACGACCGTGTCGTCGTCTTTCGGAAAGAACGGATGCCACCCCAGCCCGCACGGCATGGGAATCCCGCCTTTGTTCGTCAGGGTCAGGGAAATCGTCAGCGTCCCGTCCGCGCCGACGGCGAATTTCTGTTCCGCGCGATAGGCGAACGGAAAACCGTCCCGCCCGTTGTGTTCAAAGGCCAACGTCGCCGAATCGGCGGTTTGATCAACCACCGTCCATTCCCTCTGCCACCCTTCGCCGTGCAGGGGATCGGCCACGACCGGATGATTTTTCGGCACGGTTCTGCGAATGCCCCAATAAATGAAATATCCGCCCCGAATCCGGTTGGAATACGGCACCAAAGGGAACACGGCCGTTTCGTCGGCCGCCCTGCGCGCCACGGCGTCGGGCGCGGCGGGACGCAGCAAATCGTCGCCCCCCTTGCGCCAATACAGCACAGTCCCGCCCGCGGCGGGGCTGACGGCGGCGGTGTATCCGCCGTTGGAAAGAACGATCTGTTCCGCAGTTGTCATATTCCACATCCCATGGTTTGTTTTTCTTTTGCTTTTACCCCGTAACGCCGCCGCCTGCAAGCAAAAATCCGGCTATTGCCGCACCGCTTGCAAAAACGACGCCGTGTCCGCGAAGCTTTGGCCGCCGGTTGACGCCGCGGCGAACGACACCTTGCCCCCGACGATGGCGACCTGATCCAGCCGCGCGTTTTCCGCCGCGTATTTTTCCGCGGGGTTCGTCGCGGTCAGCCGCGCGTTTTGAACGGAGGCGGACGCGAAAGTGATTTTAAACGGTTCCTTGTCGTTCGGGTCTTTGACCACGATCGCCGTTTCCGTTTTTTCCAATTCGACGCGCGCGGCCGTCCCTTTGATCGACCGGCTGTCCGCCCCGCCTTTTTTCACGGCGACATCCAGCGTCACGCCCGTCAAAACGGTTTGCGACAGCATCAGTTTGTTTTTCTGGACAAAGGTCAGAAACTCGCGGAACCCGACATCCATTTTTTGCGCCGCGACCGTTCCCTGCACACTGTTCGCTTTCAACACGACGGCAAAGTTGGTGAACACCAGCCGGCCGCCCTGCTCCACTTCCATAAAATCATAGGAAACATCCGCTTTTTTAAACAGTTTGAAAAACTGCGTCAACGTGAAATCCAGCACGGAATCCAGCACGTTTTCCTTGGTTCTGGACGAATGCGGCAACCGCACCTGCACCGGCGAATCCGGCGCGGGGTCGTCCGGCGATTGCGCCAACGCGCCCGCCGTCGTGATCGGCAGCAATCCGGCCGCCAGCAATGCCGTTTTGAAAAACCTGTTCATACGCTTTGACCTTTTCGGGGTAATCTTTTAAACTTTGCAAAATCATAGCATTGTTTTTCACCGAAAGAAACTTTTTAAAAACGGAACCGTTCAAGAATGGATTTTCAATCGCCCCTATATACCGCCTTTCTGATCCGGCGCCGCGCCAAAGTTCTGGCCGACGTGCAGTTTGAAACGGGGGAATGCGCCGTCGTCCTTTGCCCCAACACGACGCGCATGACGGGGCTGGCGCGGTCGGGGACGGAGATTCGCCTGTCCTACCGCCCGAAACCCGGCCGCCGTTTGTGCTATGTCTGGGAAACCGCCGTCGTCAACGGCGCCATGGTCGGCGTCAACTTAAACCGCCAGAGGGATTTGGTCGCCGAAGCAGTCGAAAACGGCGTTCTGCACGAACTGGGCGGCTATGCGGAAATCCGCCCCGCGGCGTCGCGATACCTCGACCTGACCTTGATTCCCGCCGAAAACAGCGGCTTTCCCGAATGTCAGGTCGCCATCGCCCCTTTGTATGTGAAAAACGGTGCCGATCTGGTGTTCCCCGACGGCATCGACGTGGCGAACCACCACGTCCTGCGCCAAATGGAACGGGCGTTGAATGCCGGACAGCGCGCCGTTTTATTGCTGCTGGCGCAAAGAATCGACGGCATCGGCGTGCGCGCGGGATGGACGCGCGACGCGCAATATATGACCGCCCTGCGTGATTTATGCGATAAGGGCTTGGAAATTATCTGTTGCGGTTGTAGTGTATCCGATCAGGGAATCTGGTTGACGGCGCGTCTGCCGTTTATGTTTTAAAAGAGTTACTGCCATGTCAAAAGAAGAAATCATCATTCACTCCCCCGCCGATTACGAAGGTATGCGCCGCGCGGGCAAGCTGGCCGCCGAAACGCTGGATATGATCACGCCGTACGTCCGACCGGGGATCACCACAGGCGAATTGGACAAACTGTGCGACGATTTCATCAATCAAAACGGCGGCGTTTCGGCCTGTCTGGGATACCGCGGCTATCCGAAATCGGTCTGCATCTCTTTGAACCACGTCATCTGCCACGGCATCCCCGGCGACCGCAAGCTGGTCAACGGCGACATTTTGAACATCGATGTGACGGTCATCGTGGACGGGTGGTACGGCGACACCAGCCGGATGTACACGGTCGGCAAAATCCCCGTCAAAGCCAAACGCCTGATCGACATCACGTTTGAAACGATGTGGCGCGGCATCGAACAGGTGCGCCCCGGCGCGACGCTGGGCGATGTCGGCCACGCGATGCAGGCGTACGCCGAATCGCAAAGATGCTCGGTCGTCAAGGATTTCTGCGGCCACGGGTTGGGACGCGTTTTCCACACCGCCCCGAACGTTTTGAACTTCGGTCGCCCCAAAGAAGGCCTTGTATTGCAGGAAGGAATGTTTTTCACGATCGAACCGATGGTCAATCTGGGCGGCGACGATTTGAAAATCCTGTCCGACGGCTGGACGGCGGTGACGCGCGATATGTCGCTGTCGGCGCAATTCGAACATTCTCTGGCGGTCACGGCCACCGGATACGAAATCTTCACCCTGTCGCCGAAAGGGCTGAACCAGCCGCCCTACGCGGAAAAATAATATGACCAAGGATTCCGACGACACTTTGCTGTTGGACATGATCGTCGAACGGCAGACCGGCAAGGAGGAACCGCACTATTCCGGCCACCGCGACCGTTTGCGCCGCAAAGTGTTGACATTCGGCGCCGAAACGTTGCCGGATTACGAATTGCTGGAATTTCTGCTGACTTTCGCCATTCCGCGGCGGGATGTCAAACCGTTGGCGAAAGAAATGATCGCCGCTTTCGATTCTTTCGCCGGCGTGATGAACGCGTCGCCCGAAGAGCTGGCGCGCGTCAAAGGCGTCAAGGACACGACGGCCGCTTTGATCGCCGCGGTGCGCGATTGCGCCGTCCGGCTGGCCAAAAACAACATTTCCGATGCGCCCGTTCTGGCGGATTGGAACGCCGTGATCGCGTATTGCAAAATCGACATGGGGCAAAAGAAAACAGAATGCCTGCGCGTTCTGTTTCTGGATTCGCGCGGCCGGTTGATCAAAGACGAAATCGTGCAAAAGGGTTCGGTCAACCAAACCCCCGTGTTCCCCCGCGAAATCGCCAAACGCGCGCTGGAATTGGAAGCGTCGTCGATCATCATGGTGCACAACCACCCCGCCGGCGACCTGCGCCCGTCGAAAAACGACATCGTGATGACCAAGGCCGTTCAGAACGCTTTGACGCCGCTGGACATATTACTGCTGGATCACCTGATCGTTTCCAAAAACGGCCACGTTTCGTTCAAAGCCTGCGGCTATTTGAAATAAGCTCAGCCCGCGACCAGCAGCGACGTGCCCAAACGCGCGACGCCCGCGCCCAAAACGTTGACGACCGTGCAGATGTTCCACACTTTGACCTGCGCGCCGTCCAAAAACACGAACAGGTTTTTCCCGACCACCAGCGCGACGATCGAAAACGACAACAATGTATCGACCGCTTCGCCGACATCGCGCCACCGGCTTAAAAAATGATGTTTTTGCGACAACAGCGACAGCAGACAGACGGGATAGCGGATTTCGCCGCGGCAGCAAACCGTATAAAGCCCGACCGCGTTCAAAACGAAATCGACCAGCCCCCAAACGATGAACAGCATGGCGACGACATTCGCCGCAACCGTTCCGTCGTACATATGGCTGATGATGATTCCGCCGAACACCTTGTACCCGACAAACGGGAAACCGACCGTCAGGATCGAAAGGATTTGAAAAACGTTCTGTCTGATATATTTTAATTTCGGCATGGCTTTGTTCTGTGTTATAAAAAACGTTGCACTGAAAATATTTTAATCTCCCTTTAAAGTAAAGGGCGTATTTAAAAAAAGCCGAAACCGCGGGGGACGCCGATGAGCATTTTCAAATTCCTGTTTTCCAAAGTGGATGAAAGCACCAACGACAAACTGGGCGCCTATCCGGAAAAAGTCCATGTCGGCGCCATGCCCGAACGGCGGTATTTGAAAACGTCGCGCATCATGACGATGGTCGCCGCGGCCATGCTGTGCGGAACGATCATACTGGCCTGCACGATTTACATTCTGTCGCCACAACTGCGGTCCGACCCGTTGTTGCTGGCGATCGACAAACGGTTTTACAAGTTGGAACCCGTCCAAAATCAGGTCGTCGTTATCCCCTCCAGCCAACTGGTCATGGAAGACCATATCAAGCAATACATCCTGTTGCGCCACACGATCGTCGCCGACATCGACGAAATGCAGGCGCGGTGGAGTCCGGACAACAGCCTGTTGCGCTGGTTTTCCAGCGAAAACGTCTTTCACGACTTCATCATGGAAAAAGACATCAATATGGCGCGCATGGCGGAAGGCCTGACCGTCGAAGTCAATGTCCGCTTTGTCCACCGCGTTGACAACGGATTGTGGCTGGCGGAATTCGACACGATTGAACATATGCCCGAAGAGGAATACCCCACCGTGAAACGCTGGCGCGCCGTTTTGGAAACCGGTTTCAAACGCCACGGCTATCCGAATCGGGACGAACGGATCAAAAACCCGCTGGATTTCTTTGTCGATAAGTATTCCCTGTCGTCCAGAGCCGTGACAAAAGACAATAAAAACGCCAAATTCATCGACTGATCCGCGGCTTTTTCAAAAAACGGAAAAAAGAATTCTTGACGCGGCGGCGCCAAACGCCTATAAGGACAAAGACCTCGATATCGGGCACTTAGCTCAGCGGTAGAGCATTACCTTCACACGGTAGGGGTCGCAGGTTCGATCCCTGCAGTGCCCACCATAAAAAGCCTCCTTTCAGGGGGCTTTTTTGGTGTCCGGCACGCATGATCGAACCGGGAGGGCGGCTAAGCAAAAACGACAAATGCTTGTCGTTTTTGTCTGCAACGCCTTGATTTTGTTAATGAACCGACGCCCGAACAGGGCGGATGGCGAATTTATAAAATCAAGTGAAGATCCCTGCAGTGCCCACCAAAAAACGGCGGAAACCCTAGGTTTTCGCCCTTTTTATTTTCAATCCGTCAAACATAAAAAATCCGTCCGATATTGGACGGATTTTCTGCTTTTGTTCACGAGTTTATTATTTTAACGGCAGAATTTTGCGGATTCGGAACAAAAAGAGGGCGCCGCGAACGACGCCCCCGAAAAATCAACTGTAAAACAGCGTGATTATTTCAATTAAAATTTTCAGCAACGCCAAAAATTTTAACATGGCATCCCTCCTTGCGGAAACATGACCGCGTTGGAAAGGAGCCGAAACAAAAACAGATTGACAAAATCAACCGTTTTTCCTATCCTAAAACCATGAGGTCGGAGTTAGGATATTAGCTCCTTCCAGGTTTTGGAAAAAAGTCCGGTGTTTGCCCACCGGACTTTTCTTTTATACGCGGTTTGACGCGAACGGGCAACGTTATTTTAACGGCAGAATTTCGCGGACTCGGGGCAAAAAGAGGGCGCCGCGAACGACGCCCCCGAAAAATCAACTGTAAAACAGTGTGATTATTTCAATTAAAATTTTCAGCAACGCCAAAAATTTTAACATGGCATCCTCCATGCGGAAACATGACCGCGTTGAGAAGGAGCCAAGACAAAAACAGATTGACAAAATCAACCGTTTTTCCTATCCTAAAACCATGAGGGAGTTAGATAGCTTAGCTCCTTCCGATTTTTCGGAAAATTGTCCGGTGTTCTCAGCACCGGACTTTTCTTTTATACGCGGTTTGACGCGGACGGGCAACGTTATTTTTCAGCC
>DJSW01000016.1:46306-46578 GCA_002439085.1 Alphaproteobacteria bacterium UBA6324 | reverse complement strand
GGGCAACGTTATTTTTCAGCCGAAAATCAACCGATTTCCTTTGATTTTTCGTTTCGGACGGCGGATTTATAAAATCAAACGCGGTTCTCTTCAGAGTTTTTTTTGGGTGTCCGGCTTTAGCTTAGACTTCCCCGTCCGCCCAATCGTCGATATCGGCAACGTCAATGTCGTGAAAAGCGGACGAGGCGTCATAATCGTGACCGCCGCGCATACTTTCCGCCATGTAAAATCCGGCCGCGATCCCGTCGTCGAAACTGTCGTCGCCCCCCCCC
>DJSW01000016.1:0-46249 GCA_002439085.1 Alphaproteobacteria bacterium UBA6324 | reverse complement strand
CCCCCCCCCCCTCGCCGTACCGGTCGCCGCCGGATGCGGCGTATTTGCGCGAAGGACTGTGCGGCCGCGCCTTTTTCGGTTTCGGGCACAGAAATTTGTTCAGGAAAAACGCCGTGACCATAAAAAAGAAAACCGCGCCGACGACATTGCCGTCTTTGACGCCGCAGGCAAAACAGAGGCCGAAAAAGAAAATAAACGGTAGCAAGCATCCCGACCCGAATTTCGGCCTGTTTTCCGTATCGGCAGTATTGTTTTCGGTCATCGTTCCGCCCTCCCCGCACTTATTTTGCCGCGTCCGCGCCGGTTTGGCAACAACTGAAACACCGGCGGCACACAACCTTAAATATTTAGCAGTGTTTTTATATCAACAAAATATTTACATCACCTGTATTTTTTGATAGATTTACATAAAAATTAACTTGTTTCGGTTGTTTTTCATGCGGAACACATACAGAAGAAGCCTGCCTTTGTTTTTGCTGGAGGGCGTTTCGTTCTTCGCCGTTTCCAACGCGTTCGCGGGCGGTATAGCCGTGGATCGCGGGAACGGAGCGACGATGTCGCGATCAACCGCGGGCGTGGACGTTTTGAACATCGCCGCGCCGACGGCGGCGGGTGTTTCGCACAACAAATTCACGGATTTCAACGTCGGACCGAACGGGTTGATCGTCAACAATATGTCTTTGGCCGCCGGCGTTCAAAGCGAGGCGAATTTGGGCGGAACGGTCACGTTCAACCCAAACATCGGGCGCGGGGCGGCCGCGCGCGTCATTTTGAACGAAGTGCGGGGAACGTCGCCGTCTTTGCTGCGGGGATACACGGAGATTTTCGGTCAAAAGGCCGCCTATATCCTGTCCAATCCGAACGGCATCGGGTGCGACGGATGCGGGTTCATCAACACGTCGCGGCTGACGTTGGTCGCGGGGCGTCCGGAAATCGAAAACGGCGCGGTGAAGTCTTTTTCTCTGTCGCCCGACGGGACGATTGAAATCAAGGGACGCGGCTTCGGCCTGCACGTCGGGGATTCGCCGGCCGAATTGGTGGCTAGCGCGATCCGCGTCGCCGCGAACGTCTATGCCGGCGGGGAATTGCGGCTGCTGACCGGCGACAAGTCGTTCGATTACGCGACGGGCGAAGTCCGATCGACGGACGCGGCGCGAACGGGCGTCGCGGTGGACAGCGCGGCTTTGGGCGGAATGTACGCGGGCGCGATCAAGATTCGCGTTTCGCAAAACGGCATGGGGATCCGGACGGCGGGCGATTTGTTCGCCGACACGGGTGATCTGGAAATCACGGCGGACGGGGACATCGCCGTCAAAACCGCCGCGGCATTCGATCGAAACGTCGCCGTCCGGTCAACCGGCGGATCGGTCGCGGTCGAAACGGCGGCGGCGCAAGGCAGCCTGTCGGTTTCGGCGAAGCGGGACGCCGCGGCGGACACGCTGGCCGCCGAAAACGTTTCCGTAACGGCCGACAGCCTGAACTTGAACGGTTCGGTTTCGGGGGCGCGCGTTTCCCTGACCGCCGAAACGGAGTTTTTAAATAAAAGTGCGACAATATCGGCGGACGACCTGATTGTCACCGCGCCCGCGATGCGCAACGAAACGGCGCTGCGATCCGGCGACATCACACTGAATCTGACCGGCGAGCTGTATAACGCCAACAAGATTCTGGCGGCGGGAACGCTGAACATATCGGCGGAAAACATCCGGAACTTCGGTCAAATCGCCGCGAACGGCGACATTTCGGCCGACCTGACGGGGTATTACGTCAACCACCGCGATTCCGGATTGCTGTCGGGCGGCGACATCCGGCTGAGCGTCGGCGGAAACATCGTCAATTATCTGGCGGAGATTTACGCCGCCGGCGACATCGCGCTGACGGGCAAAGCGGACACGCTGTCGGACGTGGATTACGCCGCCGCCTATGACAATCCGTACATTGAAAATCAACACACCTCGTCCGCCGCCGTGAACAACACGCAAACGGCGCAGCCGGCGGACAGCCGTTCCGACGACGCGCTGGAAATCTACCTGCCCGACGAAAACCGGACGATCACTGTCCCGCCGGACGCGTTCGCCGACGACGCCGCACTGGGATCGTCATACACGGTTGACGGCTACACGGTGTATCTGGGGCGGCGGATCGTCACGCCGCGCGAAGTGACCGAAACGGTACAGGTCGAATATCAGGTCGAAGTCCCCTATGAATCCGTGATAGAGGGGGAATTCAACGCGGACGGTACGCCGAAAACGGAAACGAAAACGCGGCTGGAAACCCGCACCCGCGACGAAATACGCACCCGCACGGAATACGACGTTTCGTTTCAGGACGCCGACGCGTTGACGGTCGTTGACGCGCAGGGCAACGAGGTCAAAGCCCGACCGTTCGAGGGCGCGGACACCGGCGCGGGCGCGATCGAACCGGCGGAAAACGGGTCGGCGGAAACGTCGGACGCCCTGCAATCGTTTCTGCGGTCGGAATCGTACACCGCCCCCGCGCGCCAAGCGAACGCCGTCGTCAACTTAGGCGGCCGGATTCAGGCGGAAAACAACATCGGCATTTCGGCGGACAAGCTGTACAACGTCGCGCTGAACCACAACACGGGGAAAAACGCGTACCGGCTGGGGTACGACATGAAAACGGCCGAAGCGCCCTATTACGCCGGATGGGTGGAGCTTGGCCGCTACTTTGTGCAGGACGTTTTGCTGACGGGCGAAGAGGGGCGCATACTGGCGGGCGGCACACTGGGAATTGAGGCGCGGCGGGTTTTAAACCAAAGCTCGACGCTGTCCGCGCGGCGGAATTTGATTTTGACGACGACGGATCTGCAAAACGTTTCCTATCACGAAACGACCGAACCGCTGTCGATTTACTATCAGATGCGGACAAAGAAACGCAAAAAGCTGAAAGTCCACCACTACACCTACAATTCGACGGGAACATACACGGACGTTGTGTATTCCAAGGCGCGGTCGGTCATCGCGGGCGGCGAAAACGTCGTCATCAACGCGGAAAGCGGCTCGGTTCAAAACGACCAGACGACGGCGGTTCAAGGGCGGTATTTTTCGGGTTCCGGCCGTCCGGATACGATCGCGGACACGATCACGGTCGATACGACCTTGCCGACGGGGACGAACGGGCTGTTTTCCCGATCGGACAATCCGGATTATCTGGTGACGGCGAACGTCGATTTTTTGAACAACGGCAATTACATCGGATCGGATTACTTTTTCAACGCGGCGGGCGACGGGGGCGTCGGGTTCAACCAAAGGAAAATGCTGGGCGACGCGGCCTATGAAACGCGGCTGGTGATGGACGCGGTGCGCGGCGCGACGGCGGGGCGTTACCTGACGGCGGGCGTCGCATCGGACGCGGAACAGATGAAAGCCCTGTTCGACGCGGCGATTCGGGAACAAAGGGCGCTGGATCTGGAAATCGGCGTCGCCCTGACGGCGGAGCAGATCAAACGTCTGGGCAGCGACATCATCTGGTACGTCGAACGCGAAATCGACGGGCAAAAGGTTTTGGTGCCGCAGATTTACTTGTGTGAATCGACCTTGCGGAAAATCGCGGACGGCGAAACGGGCGACGTGATCACGGGCGGCGACGTCCGGATCGCGGCAAAGACGATCACCAACGCGGGAAAGCTGTCCGCGGACGGGCTGCTGTCCCTGACGGCGAAAGATTTGCTGAACCGCGGCGGGCTGATCACGGCGGACAAAACACTGATCAAGGGCGGCAACGTTTTGAACGAAACGCTGAAAAACCGGCAGGAAACCCGCGTCGGCCAAATGTACGACCTGCGCGAAACGCTGGGCAAAACGGCGCGGATCAAGGGCGAATCCGGCGTTCAAATCGACATTGACGGCGATTTGACCATGCGGGCGGGAACGGTGGAATCCGGCGAAACGGTCGCGATAAAGGCCGACAACATCGTTTTGGACACGGTCGAACTGCACGACCGGCACGAAAACACGGCGACAAAGAAATCGACGTTCGGCAAAACGGTGACGACGACCGTGACGGACAGCCTGAAAAACGCGGGATCGGCGATTGTCGCGGGCGGCGCGGCGGTGATCGACGCGGTGAAAAACCTGTTTGCCAAAGGGGCGACGATCGAATCGGGCGGCGACGTTCAAATCACGGCGGGCGGCGAAACGACCTTGAAATCCGCGGCGGACAGGGAATACAGCTACAGCCGGACGAAAAAATCGGGATTTATGAAATCCGCCGACCACATCGCCGAATCCGAATCGGTCAAACAATCCGGCACCACCGTGACCGCCAAATCGGGATTGACCGTCGTTTCCGGCGGGGACGTGAACATCACGGCGTCAACGGTGAAAACGGGCGGGGACGCGGCGATTTTGGCGGGATACACGGTCAACGCCGACGGCACGGTCGCGCGAAACGAATCGGGATCGCTGAACATAACGAACGATTACGACTCGGAACGCCGGTATGAAAAACACGAACGCAAAAGCAGCGTTGACGCGATCAAAAGCATCGCGTCGGAAACGGCGAAACTGGTCGCGACGGGCGGAATGTCGGCATACGAAGGCATGGCGGACAACCGCGGCAAAGCGGGGGTGGAAATCACCCTCGGCCGACACGAAAAAACCGAATCGGAAACCGCGTCGAAAACGGCGGTCGGATCGGTTTTGAACATCGGCGGCAACCTGACCGCGTCGGCGGCGGAAAACATCACGATCAAAGGATCGGACATCACCGGCGGGGGCGACATCGCGTTGATCGCGGGCAAAGACGTCAACATCCTGTCGTCCGAAAACACGGCATCGGAATCGTCGCGCACCGAAAAAACGACCGTCAAAGCAAGCGCGCGGGTCGGCCACGTCGCGGCGGATGCGGCCTATGCCGTTGACGATGTTGTCAAGGCGGGCGAAGACGTGAAAAAAGCGGCGGAAACCTTGAAACGCGTCACGAAACTGCGCGAACAGGGCAAGGCGTCCGATCAGGCTGTCGCCGAAGCGACATTGGGCTACGCAATGGCAAAGGCGCATCTGGCGTCCGCGGCGCAATCGGCGGCCGGAACGGCGGCGGACGCGGCCAAAACGACGGAAACGCTCGGCTTTTATGGCGAAGCGGGCGTCACCGCCGAAACAACGCGCCACGCGCAAACTTCGCAAACGGTCGAATCAAAGGGTTCGACCGTAACCGCGGCGGGCGACATCGAATTGATATCCGGCGGGGACACGAATCAAACCGGATCGCTCGTCCTGTCCAAAAACGGCGATATATCGTACAACGTCGGCGGCGATTTGAACTTCATGGCCGCGGCGAACAAAAACACGTCGAAAACCACGTCCGAAACCGCCGCCGCCACCGCGGAAATCAACAGCAAGGGCGACGCCGGAATAAACGCGTCAAAATCGAAACAATCGTCGTCGTCGCAATCTACGGAATACACCAACACTGAAACAATCACCAAAAATGGAAATATTACCTTTACTGTCGGCAACGATATGAACGCGTCGGGGTATAACGCTCTGGCGGAAACGGTAACGGCAGACATCGGCGGGAACTTGACTTTGGCCAGCTTGCAAAACACGGACAGCACATCCGGACGATCCGACCGGTTCGGCGGCGGTTATTCGTCCGGCGGCCGGATCGGCGCGAACGCAGGCTTTACCCGCGACAAATCGGACAGGACTTGGGTCGATGATATCACGTCGATCATCGGAACGAACGGCGTCGAAATCACGGTCGGCAACACGCTGACCTTGACGGGAGCGAAGATCGCCAACGAAAACGACGGCGTTGACGGCGGCAACCTGACTATCTCCGCAAAACATCTGGACGCGTCGGACATTTGGAATCACGATTATTCGGAATCCTACGGATTCAACGTCGGAACGAACATCGGCGACAGCAAAACCGACACCGGACATCCGACGGGATCGACGACGGTCGGCATCAACCACGCCGGACACGAAACGGACGGCGTGACCCGCGCGACGATCGGCCAAGGCGCGCTGGACATCGCGGACGGTTCGGGCGGCAATGTCAACCGCGACATTAACGCCGTTGACATCGTCGTTCGCGACAAAACAACCGGAGCGATTGACGCCATACTTACCATTGACCACAGATTGTTTAGCGAAGACGGCCGGAAACAAATCGCCGACGAAATCGCAAACGCGCCCGAAAACATATTACAAACTGGAAAAAATGCTCTTGTTCAAGGCACAACGCTAGGAGCTTATGTATCAGATACGGCCAAAACAATTTACGACGGTTTGTCCCCCGATGGTAAAATCAAGGCGGATCAGATTATCACAGCCTTGACGGACAAATTCCAATCAACAGGAATAGCGTATGACTTAGCACTTGTTCATCCAGACATTTTAGCGGTTTTAAACGATCCGACACAACGTTTAAGCGAAGAACAAGAACAACGTTTGGTCGATATCTTTCAAGCTAATGGAAAAGATATATCATCGATTCATTTTGTCAGTGAAGATCAGGGAAAAATAACTGCCTCATCCGCAGAAATCGACCGACAGGGATATATAGACGGCAATAATCTCGTTTTAAATGTAATCGGTTCGGATAAAAAAACTCTAACAGGCGAAGAATTATCAAATCTGCTGCATTATGAATTGGCGGAACACCCAGTCGGAAACTTGGTGCCGGATGACTACGCATCTTATATTGGCGATTTTGGAGCAGACCGCACAGGGTTGTATAATTTTCTGACCGGTCAATCTTTTGGAACAGACACAATTAAAAAGGGTGATTACGACAATATTTATCGCGCGAATGCAATCGGATCAGATTTGAATACGTCCAATCGGTTGACATCCTTGACCGATCCGACCAAAACGGCAAACAACCCCTTAATCACAATCCCGTTGCTCGGCGCCACTCTGTTTTTGGATTACGATGCGGCCAAACGAATCGGAGAAAACGCAGCTATTTTAGAAAATGGAAAGGATGGCGTTTACAAAAATCCGAATGGACAAGACACAACTTTAAATCAAGTATTTTTAGACTCTGCCTTTTCTGGCGTAGAAATTATTCCCTCGACAGGCGCATTAAAATATATTAAAAACGCGTCTAAATTAAAAGATATTACAAATGATGTTATAAAAAACAAGCGCACAGGAAGTGCTTTAAAAAGAGATCCGAATCATGCTTTGAATGATATCATTGATAATTATGCTGGAAAAGCGGATAAATTTTCGATTAAAGGTGCAGATGGTGTTAAGCGTTCACTATATCAAATAAAAGTTGAAATGAACGGCAAAAAAGGTATAGTGGAATGGATAGTTGATCCTGATCCATCAAAAGGAGTAACTCATCGACGTTTCATTGAAGGCGTAGAAATAACTGGAAAACCCAATGCAAGACCTCCGAAGTAAAATATACAATAATGAAATTCTATTGAATAATAGCAACATTTCTATTGTTGATATATTTTATGCCGTAAAAGAAAAAATATTTTCATCAGATATTATAAAACAATACATATTTCAGACAATTAAAATTAATTCGCCAGATTATATGTATGATATTTTTAATTCAAATAGTGACGACGAAGCATTTTTCTTGTTGGAAAGAGAGATGCATAATGAAAAAAAAATAAACAAAAATGGACTTCAACATTCGATGCGTTTGATTAGATTTTTTATATTAAAAAACATTTTAAGTAAAAAAAGGAACACTCTTCTTGAAGAAATCGCTATTTTATATGAAGATATGGGATATCCAGAAGATATGGAGAATTTTATATATTACATGCCTAACACAGAATGTTATGATCCAGAAAAACACACAAAAGAAGAAAATGAAAACAGGCTTCTGCTTTTAGCAGAAAACTTCCTGTGTAATGAAAAAAAAATATTGAATTGTTGAAAGGAAATAATTAATAGAAAGGAATTAGGATACGGGAAAATGGATTAAAAAAAGAAACTATGACCTCAAAACGTTATACATCATCGTTTGAACAAATAATGGCGACGTTCGGACACAAAGTTATGGGACACGCGTACGCCAATTCACCCGAGTCAACACGGTCGGAATATCAGTATATAAACGGCATAAAGGGTATAGGTCAAACGTTCATACAATATATCTTTGATACAGATATTTCATCTGATTCTCAAAAGTTCAACAGCTTTTTTCAGCCCGCCGAATATGATGCGCGGCAATCTGAAAAAGTATGGATGAACAATCTGTTGAAAATGATGAACGGAAACAAAAAATGAAAAAGTTGTTCCTTCTTTTGATTATTTTAACTTCAACAACAACTATTTTTAGATTTTTTTATCAAAAATCCGACTGTTTGCAATCTGCCTATTTGTATCACGCAACCCGAGGTGATTGGGACAAATCGTATTATTGGGGAAAGCTGTGCTATAATCCGATTAAAAAAAAAGCATGGGTGGATGGCGGCTTTAGTATAAATTATTATAAAAACAAATTTATATCAAAACTCCTAAAAGATGGAATACAAGAAAATATTGCCGAACAAAAAGAAAATTTCAACAAACATTTAAACGCAAAACACAAAGATTGGAGAAAAAGGAATCCGTCATTTATACCGTATGAAATCACGCCGGACGATTATGAAATAAAAATCATCACCCCCGGTGATCCCGAGTTTTTCAACAGCCTTCGTTATGCGCTGATAAAAACTCGCTATTTAGTAGAAATTGACAAAGAATCTGCGTCAAAAAATTTTAAAACATGGCTTCATTCCGTGTACTATTTTTTTTGCCCCCCCCCAGTAAAACAGTCACATATTACAGCACCGTTTATCCGCACAATGCGGTCGGCTGGGAAGAGATGCGAATCACCGTTGAACTTCACGATTAAAAAAAACAACTATAATTTTCAACCAACACGCAAAACAACTATTAAAATTTAACATCGGATGACTACGCATCTTATATTGGCGATTTTGGAGCAGACCGCACAGGGGTGTATAATTTTCTGACCGGTCAATCTTTTGGAACAGACACAATTAAAAAGAGTGATTACGACAATATTTATCGCGCGAATGCAATCGGATCAGATTTGAATACGTCCAATCGGTTGACATCCTTGACCGATCCGACCAAAACGGCAAACTTGTCACATCGGAAACGAGCAACATCAAATATATATCGCCGACGAAATCGCAAACGCGCCGGAAAACTTGAAATAGAAACAATATAGATACAAAGCCTATCTAAGATAGTGCCTAGCCATCGCGGCACCGTAAATGCAAACTTTTACGCGACAGATGAAGTACGAAACAATCTGTTAAGCGAATATCTGACGCACACATAACAATCTACGGTTGGTGGTATCACATAAAAACACACAAACACGATAATTTTACCAAAAACAGCTTTACAGCCAAAAGTGTATTTTGTATAAAAAATATACATAAATAAGTTGAGCTTCACAAATGTTTGGTGTGCAAAAATCGGACAGCCTCCTTAAACTTTCCGCCCGTTTCGGCGCGGGGGCGTGTTTGTGCCTGATGCTACCGGCTATCCCCGCCCATGCTCAAACGACCGGACGGCAAGAGCGGATTCAATCGGAACAGCAGCGGTTGTTGAACGAACAATTCCGCCAACAGGATTTACAGCGGGCTTTGCAGCCGCCGCCAAAATCAACCGTCGGCACGGTTCCGAAAGCCCCCGTAAAATCATCCTCCGATTGTGTTTTTATTAAAGACATCTCCTTTTCCGGTAATTCAAAAATCACAACCGAAGATTTATGCAACACCGCGAAACCGTATTTGAACGCGTGTTTGTCCCTGCCAAAAATCGACGAATTGTTGCGGGCGGTTTCCGATCTGTATTTGACGGCGGGCTTTGTCACGTCCAAAGCTTTTCTGGTCGTTCCGCAATCGCGGTTGAAAGACGGCGTCCTGCAAATCAAAATCGTCGAAGGCAAAATCGACCGGATCGACGGCCTGTCCGGCACGCGGCGGGCGACGGCTTTTCCGTTTCTGACGGGCAAAGTCCTGAACTTGCGCGACATCGAACAAGGGTTGGAGCAAATCAACCGCTTGCCGTCCAACCATGCCTCGATGGAAATCGTTCCGTCGAACCGCACGGATTACAGCGCGATCGTCATCACCAACACGCCGGACGATCGCAACACTCTGACCGCGACGGCCGACAACGCGGGCGCGGAATCGACCGGCGACCACCGCGTCGGCGTCAAATTCGCGCGCGACGACGCGTTCGGCCTGAACGACGCTTTAAACCTCGGCTATACCAAAGCCCCGTCCAAAAATTCCAAACGCCGCGACGCGAACTATTTCACCGCGGGATATTCCGTTCCGGTCGGATATTGGACGCTGACCAACAACTTTTCGTACAGCGATTACAGAACCGCCATGACTTTGTCGAACGGCATCCCCTTTTATTCGTTCGGCAACAGCAGGACAAACACGTTCGCATTGGAACGGTTGATGTCGCGCGGCCAACGGTACAAGCTTTCCGCTCAAGCGTCCGTCACCGGCAAAAGCGCAAAAAACTATACCGAAGTGCTTGATTTTAAAACCAGAAACGACGCGTCCAGCCGCAAACTGACGACTGTCGCAATCGGTTTATCGGGAACTTTTTTCCGGAACGGCGGCGTGCTGTACCTGAACCCGTCATATGTGCAAGGCGTGCGATGGTTCGGCGCCTTGAACGACAAAAACAGCGGATTTGAACAGCGGGCGCAATACCGCGCGGCCAAATTATACGCCTATGCCAGCCAAAGTTTCGCCTACAGGTTTAGCTTTACATCAACGGTTGACGGGCAGTATTCAAAGGACAAGCTGTTTGCCTCGGAATCCATGTTCGCGGGCGGAGAATATTCCGTGCGCGGGTTCAAAAACGAAGGAATGCAAGGTGACAGCGGCGTCACTTTGCGCAACGATTTGAATTGGAAATACGGATTTTTGTCGCTGAGCGCCTTTTTCGATTGGGGGACGGTCAAATCCAACACGTGCGATTGCCCCGACGCGACGCTGTCCGGCGCAGGGGTGAAAGCCGCGCTGTCCACCAAATACATCGCCCTGTCCGCGACATACGCCAAACCGCTGCACCGCCCCGCGCCCCTGACGGAAAACAAAGCGTGGTACCTGTCCGCATCGGCGGATTTCCGGTTTTGAAATATTTTCTAAAACTTTCACACCACAAACAGAAGCCACACGCGTAAAAGTTCCCCCCCCCCCCAATTAAGGAGAAACTTTACGACTTTTAAATTTCAAACCGCGCCGGATCGTTTCATATTTTCGATTTCTTCGCCGGAAAATCCCAGATCCCGCAGAACGGCCGTCGTGTCCTGTCCCAATTCGGGGGCGGCGGGGCGCGATCCGGCCGCGGGCAGAGATGTCATCTTGATCGGGCAGGCGATCATTTTCACGTCCGCCAATTCGGGCGTTTCCGATTTGATCAGCATTTGGCGCGCCTGCACCTGCGGGTCGGCCTCGACCTCTTGCAAATCGTGGATCAGGGAAACGGGAATGGCGTTTTCCTCCAACAATTTCACCCATTCGGCGGCCGTTTTGCCGTTAAACACGCGTTGCAACGCCGCCCCCAGCTCGTCAACATGGTCGTGACGCGCCGCCGTCGTCGAAAAGCGCGGGTCGGTGCCGATCTCCGCGTGGCCGATCGCTTGGCACAGCCGTTGAAACATCGCTTCGCCCGCAATGGCGGCCAGAACGAACGGGCGGTCGGACGCTTGGAACATTTGGAACGGCGCTTCGGTCGCGTGGCGGCATCCGACGCGTTTCGGCGGAATTTTCGTCGCCTGATACCGCATCATCGCGCTTTCCAGCATGGCGACCTGACAATCCAGCATGGAAATGTCGATGTGTTCGCTTTCGCCCGTTTTTTCGCGGTGGTAAAGCGCGGTCGTGATGGCGGTCGCGGCGAAAACGCCGGCGATCACGTCGCTGAGCGATATGCCCGTCATCATCGGGTTGCCGTCGGGTTCGCCCGTCAGGCTCATCAACCCGCCGCGCGCCTGCGCCAGAATGTCATACGACGGTTTCAACGCGTCGGGTCCCGTCTGGCCGAATCCGGAAATGGACGCGTAAATCAGTTTCGGATTGATTTTTTTCGCGTTTTCGTAATCCAGCCCGAACTTCGCCATAATTCCGGGGCGAAAATTTTCAACCAGCACGTCCGCCCGCGCGATCAGCCGTTTCAACACTTCGACGGCCGCCGGATTTTTCAAATTCAGCGTCAGGCTTTTCTTGCCGCCGTTGATCGATTCAAAATACAAGCTCTTACCCGATTTGAACGGTTCGAACAATCGGGAATCGTCCCCGTGCTGCGGATTTTCGATCTTCACGACCTCCGCCCCCAGATCAAACAGGGTCTGCGTGCAATAGGGGCCGGACAGGACGCGCGTCATATCCAATATTTTAACGCCGGCAAGCGGTTTCGTCTGAGTCATATTTAAACTTTCACTTCAAAAAACGGAAAAGCGGCGGCTTTTTTTATTTTTTACGCAACAAAGGAACGGGTTCAACGGCCGGATGCGGGTGGCGCAACATATCAATCAACCGAATCAGCGTTTCGCGAATCCGGCGGCGGTCAACAACCATGTCCACCATGCCGTGCTCTTTCAGGTATTCGGCCTTTTGGAAACCCTCGGGCAAACTGGCGCGAATCGTCTGTTCAATCACGCGCGCGCCCGCGAATCCGATCAAAGCGTCGGGTTCGGCGATCGCGATGTCGCCCAGCATGGCGAACGACGCCGTCACGCCGCCCATCGTCGGATCGGTCAGGACGACGAAATACGGCAGCCCCTTTTCCTTTAATTTGCGGACGGCCATGGTCGTTCTGGCCATTTGCATCAACGACAGGATGCCTTCCTGCATACGCGCGCCGCCCGACGCGGGGATCAAAATCAACGCCGCGTCCTGCAAAATCGCCAAATCGACGGCGGCGACGATGCTTTCGCCCACGGCCGTTCCCATCGACCCGCCCATAAAGGCGAAGTTGAACACGGCGACGACGACGTTCATGCCGCCCATCGTTCCGGTCGCAACAATAATGGCGTCGTCCTGCTTTGTTTTCTTACGGGCGTCCTTTAAACGGTCGGCGTAATCTTTCAAATCCGAAAAGCTCAGCGGATCCTCTTTGACCTCGGGCAATTCGATCGGATTGTATTTGCCGTCGTCGAACATCATTTCCAGACGTTTGGCGGGATCCAGCCGCATATGGTGGTTGCATTGCGGGCAGATGTTGTAATTCTGTTCCAATTCGCGGTGATAGATCATCGCGCCGCAAGCCGGACATTTTTCCCACAGATTGTCGGGAATTTCCTTGACACCGACCAAACTTTGCAGTTTCGGACGAACATAGCTTGTCAACCAATTCATACTGACACCTTTATCGTTACGATCATTTACGGGCAACGTTTTAACAGAAAGCGATCGGGATTGCGACCAAAAAAGCGCATCCCGACGCGTTTGCGCGCGTTTTTCAGCGCGTTTCCTCCAACTCGGCGACTTTTTTGGTCAATTCCTTGATCTTTTTTCCCTGCCGGTAGCGGTCGTTGCGCACGGGAATTGTCAATATCCAGCCGTAAACGCCGCCGAAAATGAAAAACAGCAGCGCGAACGACAACACGACGAAACTGACCGGCAGCGTGATTTCAAACGGAAACGGCCACAGGGTCAAAGCGAAACTTTGGTGGTTGGAAACGGCGAAAGACACCGTGAAAAACAATACGACGCAACTGAAAACAAATTGAATGATTTTCAAATTTTTCGTCCTTATGCAGTTGTCAATCTTCGGCGTTCAGACGGTCTTTCAATTTCTTTCCCGCCTTGAAAAAAGGAACGTTTTTGGCTTCGACGCTGACCTTTTCGCCCGTTCTGGGATTGCGCCCCGCCCGTGCGTTTCTGGCGCGCACGGAAAAAACGCCGAATCCGCGCAGTTCGACGCGGTGCCCGTCGGACAGCGCCGCGGCGATTTCGTCGAAAATCGTCGTGACGATCTTTTCGGCGTCGCTTTGATACAGGTGCGGATTAAGTTCCGCAATGCGTGCGATCAATTCGGATTTTGTCATTTCAGCCCCGATTGTTGTGGATAAACTCGGCTTTTATGATGCCAAACGCGGGGCGACCCGTCAACGTAATTTAAAAAATTTTCAAAAACACGCGACAGACGATTGAATTTTCGTCGTTTTTATTTTACAAAATAACCTTAAGGCATAGTGATTCTTTCGAGGAAAAACGCGATGAGTGGTGATCAGGTTTGGGAACTCTTGGCCTTTTTGGCGGCCGTTGTTATTTTTATCCCCGTTTTTTACCGGTTGAAAGTCAACCCGTTGTTGGCGTTTATCGTCGCCGGCATCGTTCTGGGTCCCCATATGCTGGGGCTGATCAAGGACACGCACGTCACCGAAAACATCGGCGAACTGGGGTTGCTGTTTTTGATGTTCACAATCGGGCTTGACCTGTCGTTCCACCGGTTCAAGGCCATGCGTCTGTACATTTTCGGATTCGGGTTGCTGCAGCTGTTGCTGACGGCGGCCGTATTGGGCGGCGCGGCGTTTTTGATGCACAAAAACCTGAACGAAGCAATCATCATCGGGCTGGGACTGGCGATGTCGTCCACCGCGATCGCCTTGCGTTTGATGCAGGAACGCGGGGAAATGCACACCAACGCGGGGCGTGCGACCGTCGGCATATTGCTGATGCAGGATCTGGCCGTCATCCCCATCATGGTGTTGTTGCCCAGAATGGCGCAAACGGATTCAACGGCCATCGGCAATATGGGACAGGCGTTCACGCAGGCGATCGGCGCGGTCACGCTGATCATGGTCGTCGGCCGCATGGTGGTCAAGCCTTTGTTTAAAATCGTCGTTTCCACGAAAAACGCCGAAGCGTTCACCGCCGTCACATTCTTTACCTTTTTGGCGACGGCTTGGGCGACGAACGCCGCGGGGCTGTCGATTTCGTTGGGCGCGTTTCTGGCCGGCATGCTGATCGCCGAAACGGATTTCGGCCACGAAGTCGAAGCGGAAATCGCGTCGTTCAGCGGTATGTTGCTGGGGATTTTCTTCCTGTCCGTCGGCATGATGATCGACATCAGCTACGCGTGGGCGCACATTTTGCAGATTCTGGCTTTGACAGCCGGCGTCATGGTGGCGAAATTCTTTGTCCTGTACGCGATTGAACGCCGGATGAAAGTTGACAAGACCGGCACGATCACGTCGTCCGTGTTCCTGTGCCAGGCCGGCGAATTCGGTTTCGTCGTGTTTAATCTGGCGGCGCAAAACTTCCATTTGATGAGCGTCCAGACCTCTTCTTTGCTGCAGGTGGTGATCGCTTTGTCGATGTCCCTGACCCCGTTTGTCAGCACGTTCGTTTTGAAAATCGTTGACAAGAAAAAGGCGGCCGAGGACGCGGCGAAAAACGAAAACGCCCCCGAACCCGAAGAGGACGAGGAAAAGGAATTGGAAAACCACGTCCTGCTGGTCGGATACGGCCGCGTCGGACAGGCGGCGGCGCGTATGCTGGCGCGCAACGACGTGCCGTTTTTGGTCATGGACACGGACGTGCCGCATATTGAAAAGGCCAAAAAGAACAAACGCGACTATTTGTTCGGCAACGCCGGCAACGTCCGTATTCTGGAAGCCGCCAACATCGACAAGGCCAAAGCCGTCATGATTTGCATCAGCGGCCTGCCCTCCGCCATCCGCGTGTTGCAGGCCGTGCGCGAAATCTCGTCCTCCATCCCCGTGTTCATCCGTTGCAACGACGACACGCGGTGGGAGGAATTGGTGCGGTTGGGCGCGACGGGCGTCATTTCCGAAACGCAGGAATGCGGCATCCGTTTGGCCGCCGCGACGATTTTGTGTTTGGACGGCGACGAAGACCGCTTGCGCGAAACGGCCGCCGTTCTGCGTCAGGAAAACACGGTCAACGCTTCTTTGCCGACGGCCACCGCCACGGCGGTTTAAGAGCCGCACCCCTTTCCACCATTCAAAACGCGCCTTTTGCCCAAGGCGCGTTTTTTGTATCCGGAATATTCCTCCCCCTCCCCGCGGGTGGCACAGGGTGTTTTTGTTTTTAAAAACATCTTGCCAAACGCGGCGGGGAACAGCTATCCTTGATGCAAGCGCATCGGGCGTTCCAGTGTGCCGAGTACCTGAAAAAGATGTGCGGAGCCTTAGAACAGCTCTCTTAATAGAACCAAAAAAGGCTGCGGTGAAGAGTTTCTCAGCTGTCGTACATGTAATAGAAAAAAATGCACCGAATGCATTAGCGGCTACACTTTAACAACATACGGCAAATGCGTTCTGGATTGCCCGACAAATTGTTCCTCTTGTTCATCGTCCTCAACCTGCACGGCGTGCGATTACGGCTATACCTTGCAAAACGGCCAATGCGTCAAAAAGATCGCCTGTCCCGCGAATTGCGCGCAATGTGATTCATCTGGTTCCTGCACACAATGCAACAGCGGATATAAATTGAAAAACGGTGCCTGCGAAGTCGGTTCGGTGATTTCCTGTCCGGATGATATGCGGTTGTCCGCCGACGGATGTTGTTGCATCGCGGGATAAAGGGCAAAAACGGGAGCTTCCGTTCCTTTTCGGAAGTTCCCGATTGCATTTTCACCGTCCGCCGCCATTAACGGGCGCGCGGATCGGCCTTTATCGCGTCCCGCAACGTTTCGATGCGTTCATGGACGACGGTCAGCCACGGATCTTCGGCCGACAGGATCTGTTCCAGATACCGCCACAGTGCCAACGCTTTTTGCGGTTCTTTGTTTTGAATGCGCGCCAATCCCAGAAAGTAAATGGCTTTCGGGTCGTCGGGGCGATAGCGCAGCACGTTTTCCAACGCCTTTTGCGCTTCGCCCGTAATGCGGCCGTTGTTGGCCTGAATCAGCGTTTCCGCCAGCGCGTGCCAGTTAGTGATGTCTTCGGGAATGCCCCATTCGATCGCGTTGCGGTACGCGGTGGCCGCTTCGGCGAAATAACCGGCGGAACGGTACGTTTGCGCCAGCTGTTCCCACACCGCGCCGTCGTCGGGATTGGCGGCCAGATACCGTTCCAACCGCCGGACTTTGGCCATTTGGCGCGGGTGTTCCTCCGATTCCAGCGCGTCGCGGGCGGCCAGAGGATAATCCGGCATCATCATTTTGCCCTGCCGTCCGTACAGCGCGGGAACCAGAACGGCGAACAGGAAAAAGACCGCGCAAATGTAAAACCGCTTGCCCGCCGCGGATCGTCCGTGACCGCGCCGCAACGGCAAAATCGGAAAAATGAACAGGCTGAGCGCGCCGATCGTCAACAAAAGAACCGAAGTCAAAAACAAAATCATGGCGCGTCCCCTCAGGCTTTGAAACCGGCGGAGCGGCGGACGACGTAAAACGCCATGCCGCCCAGACACGCGACGAACACCAGCGTTGTGAACAGCTCTTCGTGTTCGGCGTTCGGCGCGGGGGCGTCGGCCAGTGAAATCATATCCCCGTATTGCGCCAACAGCAGGTGGACGACCATGTCCTGCGTTTTGCCGTCCGTCAAATGTTTGCGGATGAAAAACCGGATGTCCTTGGCCGTTTCGTCGCCCGCGGCTTCGATATTTTCGTCGGAGCAGACCAGACACCGCAAGCGGTCGGCGATTTCCAACGCTTCCGTTTCAACGGACGCCGCGTCGTCGGCGCGAACGCCGCACGGCGTTATAAAGCACAGAATCAAAAAAAGCTTAAAGAGGTGTTTCATTTTTCAACCCCCGCAAATACGGCAAAAGCGTGTCCATATAAAATTCCCGCGTCATAAACCCTTTGATACGGGCGGCGATTTTGCCCCGCCCGTCCAAAACGAACGCCACCGGCAAACTGTCGGCGTCCAGCTGTTTCGCCCAGTTCATTTCCTTGTCCAGCGCGACCATTTGATAGGGATTGCCCAGCTGTTCAAACAGCTTTTCGATCTTTTCCGGCGTATCGCGCACGGCGACCCCGATGAACGGCACGTCGTGGCGTCGCGACGCTTCGACCACGGCGGGCAGTTCCAACACGCACGGACGGCACCACGACGCGAAAAAGAACAAAACGGCGGGCTGTTTCGGCACGGTTTGCGCGGACAAAACCGTGTCGCGCCCCATCAGCGGCAATTCGCCCGACGGGAAATCCGCGGTTTCGGAAATCAGCGCGTTTTTGGTCGTGAAGTCCATCCGGACGCTGTACAGCAAATCGCAAAACAGCACGGACGCCAGAAAAATGACCAAAAATCCGTACCACCTCATCGCACCGCCCCCCTTTTCACGGACAGGAACAAAAACGCCAACCCGCACCCGACCATAAACAGCCCCGTTCCGGCCAGCGGCAACAGCGGATGCGCAACCGAACGCACCGTCAGTTCGGATTCCGCGGTTTGTTTCAATTCCGTCAGGCGGAAAGTGAAGCGTTCCATTTGCAACACCCGCGCGTTCAGTTTTCTTTCCGGCCACTGGAACACGGCCTTTCCGCCGACGATGCCGGCGTCGCCGGAACAAATCAGGCGGCCGCCCGATTTCGCGTCCAGCCGTTCAATCCGGCACGGCAGATCGGTTTCGCCGTCCATGGGCAAAATCGCGTCATGGGCTTCGCCGCCGTACAGGCTGAACGCCAACGCGACGGAAAAGACGACCGCCCCCGCCGCGCACAAAAATCCGCCGGCCGCCGCGGGACGGACTTCCCTCAACGTCCGGACGGCGTCGGGGAACGAAGAGGGTATCGTAAACGTCCGCTCCGTGAAAAACGCGTTCAAGATTAAAACGGACGGCAAAGCGAACAACACAACGGCCGCGCCGTTTTGCACTTTCCACAAACACAGGCAGGCCGCCGGCAAAAACAGCCCCCAGAAAACGGATTCGGTTTTGGCGCGAACGGCCGCCCCCCCTCCGCCGATCCGGCGGCGTTTGGACGCGATGAAAAACAAAACGGCGGCCGCAACCACGGAACCGGACAACACCTTGGCAAACAAAGCGGGCAGCAGGCGCAGCGGCAGATCGGGCAGGAACATGAACAACGCGGGCAGCAGCGACAACGCCCCGACGCTGAACCCCGCGGCGGTCAGGACGGCGACGGCCATGCCGGCGAACGTTTCGCGCGACAAAATGTCAAACGCGGCGTCCGGCGGCGTCCGGCGTCCGGCGACGGAACACAAAAACAGCAAAAAGCAGGTGAATGCCGTGAACGCGCACAGCGCCGCGACGGGATTGGGAAAATAGACTTCGTCCGCGGACAGGACGAACAGCCTGTATTCGCCCGCGAAGAAATACGCGGCCGAAAACGCGGCGGACATCAGGGAAAGCGTCAGCACCCAGCCGGTAAACACCCGCATTCCGCCGATCCTGAAATAAAGCAGAACCGTCTGTCCGGCCGCCAGCGTCAATATCGCCAACAACAGGGAATTGTCGGCGGTGAAATGCCACAACGCCCCGTTTTCCGCCGTCGTGAACCCCGTCATCAGCTTCATCCCCGCCGCGCCGGTCAAACAGGCCGTCGCGACCAGCCCGCAGCGGAACGCGGGAACGGCGAACGCCCTGCCCTTTGAGTGCATACAAACCGTTTTGACAAATGAAACGGTCAGCGCCGCCCCCGCGGCGAAGATCAGCAAAACCTCCAGCGTTTTGTGCGCCGGCCGCCACGCGGCGGGAAACCCCGCGCCGTCAAACGGCGGTTCATCGATGCGCACGAACGGGTCGGCCGTCGCCAGCATCAATGCCGTCAACGAAAACAAAATGACGCCCGCGGCGAACAAATAGCGGCCGCGTTCCTGATACGTCGCCAGATCCTTGGCCGAAAACCCGATTTGAAAAGCGGCGGACAGAATGACGATAAAGATGAAAAAGAATCCCTCGCGCGATGAACAGAACGCCTGTAACGCGTACAGCCCCCCGCTGCGCGCGTCGAAATTTTCAAACACGGCGGCCACGGAAAAATCCCGCGTCCCGAACGCCCACAGCAGAACGCAAAACGAAAAAAACGTCAACGCCGCCGAAAAGCACGCCTGCCGAAACCCCAGTTTGATCGCGACGGCCGATCCCCCCGACCACAACGTCGGCGCCAACAAAACCGTTTGCAGCCCGACCGCCGTTAAAGCGAACAACATCGTATAGCGCGCCAGCTCGATCAGCATGGGAATTCCTTTCGTCTAAACAATGCTGTCAGGTTAGAAAACTCCGGCCGTTTTTGCAAGAATCAAAAAAGGACTTTCCTTTTTTTTTGCGGCGTGTTACCTTGTTTTCAGACAAAGTTTGATAGGGAAAACTTTTATGCGGACATCGGAAAACACCACCGGTTTTATGAAATTAAAGGCGGGCGACAAAGCCGTCGTCGCCGGTTTTTTCAAAGGGAACACGGCTTACCGCAAAAAATTGCTGGCCATGGGCGTGACGCCGGGGACGCCGTTTGAAATCGTGCGCATCGCCCCGTTCGGCGATCCGGTCGAAATCCTGATCCGCGGGTATCTGGTTTCCCTGCGCCGCGAAGAGGCGTCTTTGATCGCCGTGGCCTGACCTGATAAAAATTTTAAGGGATATCGTTTGATGGAACGGAAAACAGTCGCCCTGATCGGCAACCCGAATTGCGGAAAAACAACGATTTTCAACGCGCTGACCGGCGCGCACCAATACGTCGGCAACTGGCCGGGGGTGACGGTTGAAAAAAAATCCGGATTTTTTGAACAGGACGGCATCAAGGTCGAAGTCGTCGATCTGCCCGGGGTGTATTCGCTCAGCGTCATTTCCGCCGCGTCCGAAGACGAACGCGTGGCGCGCGACTATCTGCTGTTCCACAAACCCGACTGCGTGATCAACATTCTGGACGCGTCCAATCTGGAACGCAACCTGTACATGACCGTCCAGCTGTTTGAAATGCGCCTGCCCGTCATTCTGGTTCTGAACATGATGGACGCGGCGGCCGCGGCGAAAATGAAAATCGACGTTTTGGCGTTGGCGCACGCGTTTAACGCGCCCGTCGTCCCCATGGTCGCGTCGAAAGTCAAAGGCGTGTCCGAATTGAAACGCCAGATCGTGCGCGCGAACGTACAGGTGAACGACGATTTCGTCATCCCCTATTGCCCGCACGTCGAAACCGCGATCGCCGAACTGACGCCCTTTGTGGCGCCGACGGCGGCGGAACACGGGTGGCCGGCGCGGTGGCTGGCGGCGCATCTGTTGGACGGCGACATCGACCCGCGGTTGTTCGGAACGCCGGAAAACAAAGCGGAAATCGAAAAGATCCGCGACGCTTTTCCTGAAAAATACAATGAAGAGGCCGACACACTGATCGCCGACGGACGGTACGGATACATCACGGAAATCAGCCGCCGCATCGTCACGCGCGCCGACCGCCTGTCCAAAACGGTGACGGAGAAGATCGACCGCGTCGCTTTGGGAAAATACACGGGATTGCCGCTGTTTTTCCTTGTCATGTACCTGATGTTTTTATGGACGATCACGCTGGGCAACCTGTTGATCGACCCGATCGCCGAATTCGGCGACAAGTATCTGGTCGAAGGGTTCGCGTCGCTGCTGGACGCTTTGGGCACGCCGCGCTGGCTGAACATTTTCCTGTCCGAAGGCGTCGGCCGCGGCGTCAGCACGGTGGCGACGTTCATTCCGCCGATCGGTTTCCTGTTTTTGTTCCTTTCCGCGCTGGAGGATTCCGGATACATGGCGCGCGGCGCGTTCGTGATGGACCGGTTGATGCGCGGATTCAACCTGCCGGGGACGGCGTTCGTCCCGATGATTGTCGCGTTCGGATGCACCGTTCCGGCCGTGATGGGGACGCGCATCCTGTCGTCGAAACGCGACCGGCTGATCACATTGATGATGGTGCCGTTCATGTCGTGCGGCGCGCGGCTGCCCGTATATGCGTTGTTCGCGACGGCGTTTTTCCACGACGGCGGGGCGGATGTTGTTTTCGCGCTGTACCTGACCGGTATCGCGATCGCGGTCGTCACGGGCGTTTTGTTCAAAAAAACGCTGTTTAAAGGCAAGCCCGTCCCCTTGATTTTGGAAATGCCGCCCTATCACCTGCCGATCGTTAAAAACATGGCCGTCCGGACGTGGGACAGACTGCACGGTTTCATCGTGCGCGCGGGGGCTTTGATCGTTCCGCTGGTCATCATCCTGAACCTGTTGAACGCCGTTGATTTTCAGGGGGATTTCATCCCCGACCAACCGCAGAATTCGATTTTGTCCGCGATCGGCAAAGCCATTACGCCGATGTTCGCGCCGCTGGGAATTTCCGATCAGAACTGGCCGGCGACGGTCGGATTGTTCACGGGATTGATGGCCAAGGAAGCCGTCATCGGCACTTTGGACGCCCTGTACGCCGGTTTGGCCGCGGGCGCGACATCCGTCGAACGGCTGGTCGTTTTGTTCGACGGGCGGATCGGCGCGTTCGCGTATCTGCTGTTCATCCTGCTCTATACGCCGTGTTCGTCGGCGCTGGCCGCGATCGCCAAGGAATTCAGCCTGCGCTGGGCGGCGTTCGTCGCGCTGTGGACGACGGGACAGGCTTATCTGCTGTCCACGCTGTTTTATCAATGCGCGACCTATGAACGCCACGCGGAACAATCGCTGAACTGGATCATCGGCATTGTCGCGGCGGAAATCGCCATTTACGCGGCGTTGCGTCTGTACGGGAAAAAAGACCGCTATGATTCTGTCTGACGTTCGGGATTATGTGCGCGAACACGGGCGGGCGTCATTGCGGGACATCGCCGTCAAATTCGATCTGCCCGAAACGGCCGTGCTGGAAATGCTGGCGCATTGGGAACGTAAGGGGGCGATCCGCCGGTCAACCGAGGTTCCGCCCTGCGGCGGGAAATGCGCGGGATGCGTTTTGCAGTGCGCGGCCGTTTTTTATTGGAACGATCCGGACGAAAAGCCTTAATAAGTGATGCCGGACGCCATGATCCGGTAGCCGCAATCGCCTTCGGCCAATCCGTTGGCGAAAGCGAACGAGGTCGGTTTGCACGCGTAAATGCGATACAGGATTTCGCCCTGTTCGACGGTGTCCCCCGCCTTTTTCATCAAATCAATGCCCGCGCCCTTGTCCGCCGGCGCGCCCGCCGTCATCGCGATGCGGTTGATGATCTGGCCGTCGATTTCGGCGATGACGCCAGATTGCTGCGCCGTGATGTCGCGCGTCAGCTGCCCCAGCGGCGGCGGCGACATTTTGCCCTGCGCGTGCACCAGCTGGCTCATCACTTCCAAAGCGCGGCCGGAATCCAAAATCTCGCGCGCCTGATAGTATCCCTGCCCGCCGCGCAACTGCGGATCGAATTCCAACACCTTGCCCGCCATAAACAGCGCCTTTTCCCGCAGATCCTGCGGCGCGTCTTCGCGGCAGCGCAGAACTTTCATCACGTCGCGCGCCTCTAAAACGGGACCGATGCCGTTGCCGACGGGTTCGGAACCGTCCGTCACGATCACGTCGATTTTCATCGACAGCATATCGCCGACGTATTCAAACAGCTTGCGCAAGCTCATCGCTTCGCCCATCGTGCGGATCTTGGCCGTTTTGCCGACCGGAATGTCCACCAGCAGATGCGTGATGCCCATCGCGATTTTGCTGGACAGGATCGACGCGACGATCTGCTGCGGCGTGCTGATGCCCAAAGCGCGTTCCAGCGTCATCAGCAGATCCTCCGTCGCGGACATGGCCAGACGCCGGCCGTCCAGCACCAGACAGCCGCCGACCTCGTTTACGGTTTTAGCGGTTTCCTCTTCGCTCAATTCAACCTTGGCCAGCACCTCCATCGCGTCGGCCGCGCCGGAACACGACGTGACGCTGCGCGTCATCGTGCCGGGCATACACATCCCGTACGCGATCGCGATCGGCGCGACAATCATGCTGGTGCGGTTGGCGGGAATGCCGCCGACGCAATGTTCATCAACGACCAGATTCACCCCCCAATCCGCCGGACGGCGGTATTCGATCAACGCTTCGGTCATGGACAAAACCTCTTGCGGGGACATGAAACTGGCGTTCGACACCAGAAAAGCAGCCAATTCAATCGGCGTGTAGCGGTACGCCGCCAGATCGGCGATAATGCCGCGGTATTCCGACGCGCTGAGGATGCCGCCGTTGATTTTGCGGCGCACGGAATCAATGCTGGCAGGCGGGGGCGCGGGGGAAACGGCGACCTCGGCGCCTTCGGGCATGCTGATCAGCCGGAACGCCTGATCCGTCAGGGCGATTTCGTCGGGTTTGACCAGCGATTCGTCGGCGCAAACGTAAACGCTGGCGAACAAAGGCTGCAGCCCGCCGTGGATTTCGATGCGGTTGTCGGCCATGTTGATGTCTTCGGTCTGGTAATCCGGACAGCGTTTGTGAATGAAAACGATGTTTTCCTTTCCCGTGTCGATCGGCAGATGTTTTAACAATAACATGGCTGAAAAGCGTTCCTTAAAAATTGCCGTTTCACTGTACCAGCCCGCCCCTTTGATTGCCAGATTTTTTTACAAAGGAAAACGCGCCGCGGTTTTTAAACACTTGATTTAAATTTTTTAATCCGGATAATGACAAAAAAACTTTTTTCGGTGAGAATATGACAAACGCTTTGGACAGGAAAATATCGACCGGCGGGCTGCTGCGCTTTGCCGCGCCGACCATTTTTTCCATGCTGTTAATGGAAATTTTCGGCATTATCGACGGGTTGTTCGTCGTGCGCCTGATCGGCACGGACGCCCTGTCAGCCGTCAACATCACGTTTCCGATCATATTGCTGTCGATCGCGCTGGGCATGATGTTCAGTTCGGGCGGCAGCGCTCTGGTCGCCAAACGGCTGGGGCAAAAACGCGAAAAAACGGCGCGGCAGAATTTTTCCCTGATCGCCCTGTCCGCTTTTTTCTGCGGGGCGGCTTTGGCCGGTCTGGGGCTGGCGTTCTTAAAACCCCTGCTGTATTTTCTGGGATCGGACGACGCGCTGTACGGTTTGTGCTACGAATACGCGCGCATCGCGTTGATGTTCACGCCCGTGACGATTTTCGGATGTGTGTTTTTCATGTTTTACATCGCGCGCGGCAAAGCTGGGCTGGGCATGGCGGTCACGGCCGCGGCGGGATTGACCAACGCCGTTTTGGATTACGTTTTCATCGCGAAATGCGGCATGGGATTGAAAGGCGCGGCTCTGGCGACCGGAATCGGGTATTCCGCGACGGGGGTGTTCGGATTACTGTATTTCCTGTTGAACCGGCGCGGCAGCCTGTATCTGGAAAAGCCGGTATGGAGCCGGTTCGTGTTGTTCAAAGCGTGTTTCAACGGCGCGTCCGAAATGGTGTCGAACGTGTCCGTGTGCATCGTCACGGTTTTGCTGAACAACATCGTGATGCGTCTGGCGGGCGCGGACGGCGTCGCGGCGATCACGGTCGTCCTTTATATGCAAACGTCGCTGATGTCCGTGTGTTTCGGGTATTCCATGGGGATTTCGCCGCTGGTCAGCTACAACTACGGCAAAAGGGAAACCGCGCGCCTGCAAAAAACGTTTTCCGTCAGCCTGCGGCTGATCGGTCTGGTGTCCTGTTGCGTGTTCGCGTTTTGCAATCTGGCCACCGCGGAACTGGTCGGGCTGTTCGTCAATCGCGGAACGCACGTTTTTGAAATGGCGCACAAAGGGCTGCGGCTGTTTTCCTGCACGTTCCTGTTCATGGGAATGAACGTGTTCGCCTCCGCCCTGTTCACGGCGTTGTCCAACGGCAAAGTGTCCGCTTTTCTGTCGTTTTTCCGCACGTTTGTTTTCGTTGTCGGATTTTTGCTGATCCTGCCCCGTATCTGGCAAATGACCGGCGTATGGCTTTCGACCCCGTGCGCCGAAGCGTTGTCGTTCGCGGTCAGCCTGGCGTGTTTCAAGAAATACGGCAAAGTCTATCGTTACGTTTGAGTTTTAAGAAACGGGAGAAAAGCCCATGAAAATCATCGCCGCCGTTTTTCTCCCGCTGTTTTTCCTGTCGATCCGTCCGGCCGCCGCGACAGAGGCCGTGCACATCAGCGCGAACGTCAAGGCCGACGTGTTCATCAACGGCAAAAAAGTCGGAACGACGCCTTTGCTTTTGCCGCAAGGCGGAAAAACGGAAATCGTGCTGTTCAAATCGGGATACGAACCGGCGACGATCCTGCACACCGCGACGCGCAAGGAAGGGATCATGACATCGACATCGGGCGATCCGCCGCGGGAGGAATTTTTGATGGCGGACGACCGTTTCGGCATGGGCGTTTGGTGTTCGGGCAGGGATTCCGTCAATTTCCAAACCTCTTACGAAACCTGCGTCATTGTGGGCAGCAGCACTTATTTCCCGACCGCGTTCGCGTCGGTCATGCCGTCTGAAGCGACGCGTTTCGCCCTGCCCTATCGCGCGGAGGAATACGCCCCGCAACAGATTTACGTTTACATGATCAAATCGAAAGACGGCGAAACAAACACCAACGATTGGGCTTTGCGCCGGTTCGTCATCAGCAATTTCGGCGATTTCGTCATCGGACGGGAATCGCACTTCTTAACGACCGTTTCCCGTATGACGGATTTGACGAACGAACAAATCAAAGAAATTATCGTCGCCAATCCGACGCCGGACGCCGCCGCAAACGCGATTGCCGAACGGGCGGGAGGAAAAAAATGAAAAAACTTTGCCTGCCACTCACTTTCCTGACCGCCGGCTGCGCGGAAATCACGGATATGTACGTTCCCGTCCACATCAGCGCGAACACGAACGCCGACATTTACGTCGGTTCCAAAATGGCCGGAACGACGCCGACGATCGTCTATTTGCGGCCGGATAATCTGAAAGCCGACCACATCATTTTGAAAAAGAAAGGCTTTGAGGACGCGAAAATCGCCATTGACCCCGTTTTCAAACAAAGGAAAACCACCGCCACGACATGGTCGGACAAACGGATCGGCGGATATTTGGAAGCGAAATACGACGTTCATCTTCAAAACGTTTGCTTCGCCCGCGGCGGATTCGACACCATTTTCGGTTTTTCGACGTGCGCCGGAACGTCTTTCCCCGCCGCGTTCGCGACCGCGCTGCCCGCGTCGGTGTCGCGGTACGCCGCCCCTTACACGGTCGTCGAATACGAACCGCGGCAATACTTTGTCACCATGCGGCCGAACGGCGAACCGACGGTCGATCCCCTGTCCGTTCAGATTCGCGACCTGATTTTAAAATACTATCCGACCGCCTACAGTTCCGAAAAAGAAAGCTTTTCCAAATTCCTCGCGAAAACAACCGGCATTTCCGAAAACTATCTGTATTGGCTGATGTTTGATGAACACCGGACGCCGGACGGGGCGGCCGACGCCGTTGCGAAAGACATCGAACGGTTCAATGAAATCCGATCCGTCCTGAAAAAAGACTTAAACGTAAACAAAACGGTCGCCGCGCTGAACAAAATAACGGGCGTTCCGAAAAAAGCGCTGCGCTATGCCGTTTCCGCCGACAAGGACAAGGCCGCGGAAAGAATATTGATGTTGTGGAGAGTCGTCCGGCTGAAAGATTGCGGCGACATTCCGCCGGACATCCGGCCAAGAGATTTTGCGACGGCCGAGGAAATCCGGCTGATCCGGAATTTCACGCTTGTCAAATGCATCGGGATATGGAAACGGTTCGCCCGTTCCGGTTCCGCGGACACGATCGATTTTTTGCATGAAATGACCTTGATTTCCCCCGACGGATTGAGAAATGTCATATTCAACGCCCAAACCGCCGGCGAAGCCGCCGACAACATCGCGCGTCTGGCCGCGTTTTCCGGCCGCGTCGCCGACATCGTTTCAAAGCGGGGAAATGTTAATTGGAACAAGATCAAATCCGAAACCGGATTGACGGACGAAGAAATCCGCCGCCTGCGCGCGTTGAAAAAAAACAAAAAGGAACTGATCCCCCTGATCGTCCAAAAATCGGAAGACAGAATCATCGACCGCCTGTTGCAAGCGCAATGATCAAAGAAAAGCCCCGCCGAATCATCTCCGGCGGGGTTTTTAATCCGAGAATGAAAAGATTATTTCTTTTCAATCGTTTTCGGCATTTCAACCTTGATATGCAGTTCTTTCAGCTGCTGCGGCGTGACTTCGCACGGCGCCTGCATCATCAGATCCTGCGCCATACCGTTCATCGGGAACAGGATGACTTCGCGGATGTTCGGTTCGTCCGCCAGCAGCATCACCATGCGGTCGATGCCGGGGGCGGCGCCGCCGTGAGGAGGAGCGCCGTATTTGAACGCGTTCAGCATACCGCCGAATTTGTGTTCGACGACTTCGGGACCGTACCCCGCGATTTCAAACGCTTTGTACATGATGTCCGGACGGTGGTTGCGGATCGCGCCCGAAGACAGTTCGATACCGTTGCAAACGATATCGTACTGATAGGCGTTGATTTCCAGCGGGTCTTTGTTCAGCAAAGCGTCCATTCCGCCCTGCGGCATCGAGAACGGATTGTGCGAGAAAATGATTTTGTTCGTTTCCTCGTCCAGCTCAAACATCGGGAAATCGGTGATCCAGCAGAATTTGAACACGTCTTTTTCCATCAGATCCAGCTGTTCGCCCAGTTTCATACGCGCCTGACCCGCGAATTTTTCGACTTTGCCTTTCTTTTCGCAGACAAAGAAGATCGAATCGCCGTCCTTGACGCCCGCGGCGGATTTCAGCGCGTTGATGCGGTCTTCGTCCAAATTCTTGGCGATCGCGCCTTTCGCGCCTTCGGTTGTGTAGGTGATGAACCCGATGCCGGGCAGCCCGATTTCGTGCGCCCAACCGTTCATCTTGTCAAACCAGCTGCGGGGTTTCGCGGCCGCGCCAGGGGCGGGGATCGCGCGAACGACGGAACCGTGTTCGATCGCGTTGGCGAATATGCCGAAACCCGAACCCGTAAAGATGTCGGTCACGTCGCAAATCACCAGCGGGTTGCGCAAATCGGGTTTGTCCGAACCGTATTTCAGCATGGATTCCGCGTACGGGATGCGCGGGAACGGCGCGGGGGTCACTTTGCGGCCGTTCGCGAATTCCTCGAACACGCCCTGCAAAACGGGTTCGATGGCGGCGAAAACGTCATCCTGCGTCACAAACGCCATTTCAAAGTCCAGCTGATAGAATTCGCCGGGGGAGCGGTCGGCGCGGCTGTCTTCGTCGCGGAAGCACGGCGCGATCTGGAAATAACGGTCGAAACCCGACACCATCAACAGCTGCTTGAACTGCTGCGGCGCCTGCGGCAAAGCGTAGAACTGGCCGGGGTGCAGACGGGACGGAACCAGAAAGTCGCGCGCGCCTTCGGGGCTGGACGCGGTCAGGATCGGGGTCTGATATTCGACGAAACCCTGTTCGATCATGCGGCGGCGGCAGGACGCGATGACGTTCGAGCGTAGCAACATATTCTTGTGCAGTTTTTCACGGCGCAAGTCCAAGAAACGGTAACGCAGACGCGTTTCCTCGGGCTGTTCAAAATCGGCCGCGACCTGCAGCGGCAGGGTGTCGGCTTCGCCCAGCACTTCGGCTTCCTTGACGACCAGTTCGATTTCGCCGGTCGGCAGGTTGGGGTTGGCGTTTCCTTCGGCGCGGATCACGACGTCGCCCGTGACGCAGATGACGCTTTCGGGGCGGCATTTTTCAACGACTTTGAAAACGGGGCTGGAAATGTCGATGACGCATTGCGTGATGCCGTAATGGTCGCGCAAGTCGATGAACACAAGGTTTCCGTGGTCGCGTTTGCGGTGAATCCAACCGGACAACCGCGCCTGTTTTCCCGCGTCTGCGGCGCGCAGCTGGCCGCAGGTATGCGAACGATAGGTATGCATGAAATAAGTCCCTTTGAATAAAAGATAACTGAAAGGCATATTGGTTTTCCCCGCCTTTTTTGTCAACGGAAAAATCATCCGCGGGCGGGGATTTTTGACAAACGCTCAGGCGTCTTCGTCCGTTCCGGCGTCGTCGTCGGGAAACCCCGAATCAATCGAATATCCAGCCGCGCGCACGGTGCGGATCAAATCTTGTTCCCCGCCTTCGTTCATCGCTTTGCGCAAACGGCGGATGTGCACGTCAACGGTGCGCAATTCGACGTGGATGTCCGCACCCCACACGGCTTTCAACAATTCTTCGCGCGGGAAAACGTGGCGCGGGCGTTCCATCAAAAACTGCAACAGCCGGAATTCCGTCGGCCCCAGATGCACGAACCGGTCGCCGCGGAACACGCGGCAGGTCGCCAAATCCATTTTGACATCCTCGAACACCAGCTCGCCTTTGGTTTTCACGGGACGGGCGCGGCGCAGCAAAGCGCGGATGCGCGCGATCAGTTCGGGAACGGAAAACGGTTTGGTCATATAATCGTCCGCACCGATCGTCAGGCCTTTGATCTTGTCGGCCTCTTCGCCCCGCGCGGTCAGCATGATGACCGGCACGTTCCGCAAATCGTTGTCGTAGCGCACCTGACGGCAGATTTCGACGCCGCTTTGCCCCGGCAGCATCCAATCCAGCAAAATCAGATCCGGCCGGCTGATTTTGATCGCGGTCAACGCTTTGTCGCCGTCCGTGACGCAATCCGTTTCAAACCCCTCTTTTTCCAGATTGTAGCGCAAAAGGGTGACGATGTCGTCTTCGTCTTCAACGATCATAATTTTGTCGGTCATGGGCAATCCTTTATCAATGCGTTGCCAGTATAGACGAATCGGCGCGGCCGGTGTGTTAAGCTTCTGTTACGCTTTCAACGCCCCGATGTTTCCGGCGTAATCCTTCGATCCGAAAACCGCGCTGCCCGCGACCAGAACGTCCGCCCCCGCCGCGCGGCACAGCTTCGCCGTTTCGGGGTTGACGCCGCCATCGACTTCCAGCTCGACGGGACGGCCGCCGATCATCTGTTTGATCCGGCGCATCTTTTCCAGCTGGGCGGAAATAAAGCTCTGCCCGCCGAATCCGGGGTTGACCGTCATCACCAGAACCAAGTCGATCTTGTCCAAAACGTATTCCAAAACGCTTTCGGGCGTCGCGGGGTTCAGGGACACGCCCGCCTTGACGCCAAAAGATTTGATATGCTGGATTAAACGGTCGAGGTGTTTGTCCGCCTCGGCGTGGACGGTGATGATGTCCGCGCCCGCTTTGGCGAAAGATTCGATGTACGGCGTAACGGGTTCGATCATCAGATGCACGTCGAACACTTTGTCCGTATATGGCCGGATCGCCTTGACCACAGCGGGGCCGAACGTGATGTTCGGCACAAAATGCCCGTCCATGACATCAATGTGAATATAATCCGCGCCGGCGTCGGCGACTGCCTTGACATCCGCGCCCAAAGCGGCGAAATCGGCGGAAAGAATGCTGGGGGCGATTTTTACGGTCATATTGAAAACTCCTTAAAATCCGAAATATTGTGTTTATTTTAATGGGGCGGGCGGCGATTACAAGAAAAAAGAGCGGCGCGCGTTTTCCGGTTGAAAAATGCGCCGCGTTCTGGAATTGTGAAAGAAAACTGGTTTCAAAGGCGAACGACGATGAATTTTAAAACGCGAAAACGACTGCTCAAGCTCCTGTGCTGTTTTATTCCTTCCCGCAAAATCAGAAAACGGATGCACGGCAGTTTCGACAAGCATTTCTATTTCAAGGCCAAAAAGGCCGCGATGCTGGCGCCGCAAATCGAAACGCTGGTCGTCGGATCGTCGCACGCCGAATGCGGGTTTTACGAAACGCCGCGGGATGTCAATTTCGGCATCGCGTCCCAAGACCTGTACTATTCCTATCAGCTGTATATGAAAAGCCTGCTGATGTTTCCGAACCTGAAACGGGTCGTCCTGTTTTATTCCGATTTTTCCGACGGAAACGAAGAGGAACGTTCCATGTGGCTGGAGGAATCGGCCAAGTATATGCAGTATTTCGGAATCCCGCCGAAAAATCCCGTGTTTTACGCGGACAAACAGATCGACCTGTGTCCGAAATTCGCGCCATACGAAGTCAAAACGCCCGATTTCAACGACCCGTATCCCTTTCCGTTTCCGGCGCACGACCCTTCGCCCGAAAGTGTCAAAATACGCGTTGAAAAACATTTGAAAGGCGCGTTCCGCGGCAGCAATCAAACCATGTTTGTCGAACGGATCATCCGGTCTGTTTTGGAAGAGGGGCTGGATTTGACGATCGTCGTCGCGCCCGTCCGCGCGGATTACCTGTCATTCGTGCCAGTGGACGCGAAACCGTTTGAAAAGCTGGAAAAACTGCTGACAAAATACGATGGCAAGATCCGCTATTTGAATTGTTGGCGCGATCCGGATTTCACGGACGCCGATTTCACCGATTGCGACCATTTGAACCGCGACGGCGCGCAAAAACTGACCGCCAAGATACGCCAACCGTGGGACGCGTGAATTATTGCGGCCGTTCCGCGTCGTGATGAACAACGTGATGCGGATGCCCGTCCTGTCCGGCGGGGACGTGATGATGAACGACGTGATGACGCGGCGGTTCGACGGGCGTCGAAATTTGATTTAAATCGACGCTTTTCGTCCACGCGTAGAAAAAACTCAGCACCCCGACGATCGTATATGAATACCACGAAAACGTCATTTCGTTGTCAAACGCCGTTCCCGCCCACACGATGAAAAACAACAGCGCGTAAATTGCGACGAAATTTAAAACGAATTTTCCCTTTTGCATAGCCGTTCACCCTTTCGTTTCAAAGGATACGACTTTTCCCGTTCGGGCAAAAGAAAAAAGCGACAAAAAAAACGGCCTTGAGCGATGTCAAAGCCGTTTCTTTTCTGTTGTTTTTCCTTAACGGGTCGCACCGTTCTGCATTTTTTTCAACGCGGCGGCCAGTTTCTGTTCGTCCTTGACCTGCTGGATGATCAGCGCGCCGGTCGTTTTTTCGCCGTTCGGGCGGACGACGGCCACTTTGTCCAACCCCAGTTTTTCGGCGGAGCGGTCGTATTTCGCCATATAGGGGATCAACGCTTTGGCCAGCTTCTTGGCGTGTTCCTCTTTCAACGACAGGTTTTCCGGCGCTTCCAACGGTTTCGGATCGGTCATGAACGGTTTGCCGTCGTAATCTTTGAAAAACGCGTTGACCATTTTCTTGGCCGACGTGTTTTTGGAAAAATACTCCGGTTCCATTTCCTTTTGTTTTTTCAACGCGCGGGCGATGTATCCCATGAATTGGACATAGGATTTTTCGTACGACGCCTTGACCGGCAGTTTGTACCACGTCATCAACGCGTCGGCGCGCGCCTGTTCGACACTGCCCGTTTCATTGAACGTTTTTTCAAACGCGGTGCTCATCGGCGCATAGCCCGATTTCTGATGCGCGTCCCAAATCTTGGGGTTCTTTTCACGCATTTCGTGGGCGTAAGTGACTTCGGCGGCGCAAGCGTCGGCTTCGATCGCGAAACCGCTGGCCAAAAACGCTTTCGGCGTCATCTTCGGGTCGGTCGCCTGCATTTGCGAATCCTGCCACGCGTGGCGGATTTCGTGCACCATGGTTACGGCCAGATCCTCGTTCGACATCCGCGGGTTCAGCGCGACGATGTTCTTGTCCGGAGAAAAGTACCCGTAGTACTTCATCTTTTCAAAGATCATCTTCGACCCTTTTTCCTCCAGAAATTCCAGCGTCTGGCGTCCCGTTTTGCTTTCGGACAGCATTTTTTTCAACGCTTCCATCCGTTCGGCGGATTGATCAATGCGCTGGCGTTTGAACGCTCTGGCCAAAGTGCGGTGACCGGCGTTTTCGTTTCCGCTGTGGAAACACGTCACGTTTCCGGCCGCCATGAATTCCTGATAACTTAACATAAGGGCATCTCCTAAAAAGGCTTTAGGGGAAATATGGATGAAAAAATATTTTTTGTCAACTTTTTTGTCGCAAAAACTTTATGTTTTTTTTACAGGTAAAGTTCTTCGGGCGCGTAACCTTTGCCCGCCGCGCCGTTGTTGACGACGTGCATATACAGCTGGCACAGCTTCTGCGCCTTTTGCAGGGCGAAACCGACGATGTCGCGCTGCGAATCGAACCCCTGTTGCGGGTCGATCACGGGAACCATGATGCGGATCACCGCCGTTTTGCCGTTTTCCTTGAACACCATGTCGTTATCGACATAAGGTTGGTACGGCGGCTGGATCATCGCCAGCGTCGTCATGGCAAAGGATAAATCCATAAAGCCCTGCGGCATTTTGTGAATGATGCGGACTTCGCGCGGGAATTCGTCGGGGGCGAATTCGACCCAAGCGGCCTCTTCGGCGCTGCCGGTCGGCTTTTTCATCCCCAATTCGGGATAATACTGTTTGGCAAAACCCTGCATATCCGTGAAAAACTTGCCGACGATCGTGTCTTCGGCCTCGCGGTATCCGGCCGGCAGGTTGAACACGCCGCCGGGGAAAACGCGGAAATCGGACACGGACGCCTTTTTCTTCGGCGCGGGGGTCAAAACCGGTTCCGGTTCGGGTTCCGGCAAAGGTTGGCGTGCCGTTTCCGTTTGCGCCGGCGCGGCGTAAGAGGACGCGGCCGGACGGGACGTTTGCGCGGGGGCGGGCGGCTGCGGCGCGGCGGGCGCGTAAACCGGCGTTTGCGTTTTGGCAGCCATTTGCTGTTTGCGCATTACGCCCGTTCCCTGTTCGATCGCCTGACGGATCAAAGTCTTTTTATAAGCGCAACGTTCCGGCGTCACGCTGTGCGTTTCGACGGCGGCGCGGGAAAACCACGTTTCGATTTCCTCGTAGCTGAGATAGCTGGAAAAATATTCCGACGGTTCCAAGCATGAAAAATAGGCCTGCGGCGAAAAAAGACAGGTCAGGTATTCGTCCCACAGTCCCTCTTGCACGCCCTTTTCGCCAAATTCAAAATAGCGTTGTGCCTGCAGGTTCTGTTTGGGCTGGTCGATTTTGTTTTCGATCAAAATGGCGCAACGGCGGTGCGCGGACGCCTCTTCAAACACCAGCAGGATGTCAACCGATCCCAACGGTTCCAGCGTCGGCGTGTGCCACGCCCCGATCAGGCGGCCGAATTGGCGCGTGCCGTTGTACAGCTTGCCGACCAGCCATTTCTTAAACGGGTCGGAGGACAGCATTTCCTCCAACAAAACCAGATCCATATCCCTTTCCGCCAACAGCGTAAAAGGCGGCGTCGATAAATCTATCATCAGTTTTCACCCGTTCAAAGCGCTTTATCCTTTTCTTATATAACGAAAAACGCCGTCAATCAAACACTAAAACAACCCTCTTGATTTTTTCAAAACAAGGCATATATTCCTTGCGCTTTTTACGAAAACGTCCGTTTTTAAAGAGGTGTCAAATGCCGTCAACCGTCGCCGAAAAGCATAAAATCCCCCTTAAACAATTTCTGCCGTTGCTGGGCGTCACCTGCGCGGCGTTCATTTTCAACACATCCGAATTCATGCCGATCGGCCTGTTGACCGGCATCGCGGCCGATTTCCATATGACCGAAGCCGGCGCGGGGCGCGTGATTTCGGTGTACGCGTGGGTCGTCATGGCGTTGTCCCTGCCGTTGATGCTGCTGGTGTGCCGGATGGAAATGAAGCGGCTGATGCTGGCGACCGTCGCCGTTTTTTCAACGTGCCAGATGTTGTCCGCCGCGTCCACGGGGTTCGCCGGTTTGATGGCGGCGCGAATCGGCGTCGCGTGTGCCCACGCCGTTTTCTGGTCGATCGCCGCGCCGATGGCCGTCCGGTTGGTGGCGGAGGAATTCCGTTCCAAAGCGTTGGGAATGATCGTCGCGGGAACATCAATCGCGATGATCCTCGGCCTGCCGTTCGGGCGCATGATCGGGCTGGCGGTCGGGTGGCGCGCGACTTTCGCCGGCGTCGGCGCGTTCGGGTTCGCCGTAATGGCCTATCTGCTGTTCGTCACGCCGTGTCTGTCCGGCGGGCAGTCCTTTTCCGTCAAACGGCTGCCGGAGCTGTTCAAAACACCCGCGCTGGCCGGAATTTTCGCGCTGACCCTGACGACGGCGGGCGCGTATTACACGGCGTACAGCTATATCGAACCGTTTTTGCTGCAAACGGCGCGGCTGCCGGACGGGACGGTCACGGCCGTTCTGTCGGTATTCGGCGCGTCCGGACTGATCGGCAGCAAGCTGTTTTCAAAATATTATGACAAAGCGCCGCGCCTGTTTTTGAAATCGACCGTTTTCACGATTGCCGCCGCGTTGCTGTCGCTTTATCCCGCGTCGGCCGGATTGCCGTCCGTCGTTTTGCTGTTCGTTTTATGGGGAACGGCCGCCACCGCGTTCAACGCGGCGTGTCAGGCGCGAATCATTCAAGAAACGGACGAAAGCTCCTCCGCCGTTGCCATGTCGATTTTTTCCGGTATTTTCAACATGGGCATCGCGGCGGGAACCATGTTCGGCGGCGCGGTCTGCACGCGTTACGCCCTCAGCTGGGTCGGATTTTCCGGCGCGTTGGTCATCCTGCCCGCGGTCGTGTTCATGGTTTTTGCGAACGGAAAGCGCAAATGCGCCCTACAACCCCAGCCCTGAACGCATGACGGCTTCGGCCGCGGCGGTGCGCGATCCGTCCGGCATGGTCAAAGTGACGCCGGATTCCAAAACGGCCGGCGATTTCACCCCTTTGCGCCCGACGACGATCACGCGTTTGGCCGGCTCGAACGCTTTTGTCCACACGGGGATGATCCGGATGCCGCCCAACCGCCCGTGCAGCAGGGTCAAAATCTCCGGCAAGCGGTCGGCGCGGTTGATCATCGCAAACCGCCCGCGCGCGTTGACATAGCGCAGGCAGCCGTCAACCCATTCCCGCAGCGGACAGGCGGATTCCCGATGCGCCACGTCGCGCACCCTGTCCGGCGAGGGCTGATCCTCCAAAATAAACGGCGGGTTGGTCAGCACCCAGTCGTACGCCCCCGTCGGCACGCCTTCGACCGTTTTGGCGCGAATGTCGCCCGCAAACAGGCGCACCCTGTCCCCCAAACCGTTCAGCGCGATGTTTTCGCGCGCCAGTTCGGCCATTTCGGGCTGCAATTCGATTCCGTCCGCGAAAACGTCCGGACACCGCGCCGCCAGACACAACGCGACCGCCCCCGTCCCCGCGCCGACATCCAGAACGCGCGCGTTTTTTTCGGGGCGCGCGGCGGCCGCCAGCAACACCGCGTCACTGGTCGCCCTGTATCCGTCCACCGGTTGGCGCAGCTTTATCTTTCCGCCCAAAAAATCGTCCGTCGTAAAATCCATTCCGTCCCCTCTTTTGCCGCAGGATAAGGGGTCTTTTCCGCATCGGCAAGAAAAATCGGGATCGCGCGCCGGCCGGCTTTTAACCTTTGCCTAACCTTTGACGGATAGGATCAGGGCGGTGAAAGCCGCGCTTTCATTTTTTTCAGGACATGAGGAGTACATTTTATGCGAAAAAGTTACCTGTTCACCAGCGAATCCGTATCCGAAGGGCATCCCGACAAAGTTTGCGACAGCATTTCCGACACTTTGCTGGATCTGTTTCTGACCCACGATCCGCAGGCGCGTTCCGCCGTCGAAACGATGGCGACGACCGACCGCGTGATCATCTGCGGCGAAGCCCGCCTGCCCGAAACCGTTGACAAGCGGATGATGGAGGACGCGATCCGCCAATGCATCAAACAAATCGGTTACGAACAAAAGGGATTCGATTGGCAGACCGTCGAAATCCAGAACTATCTGCACAAACAATCGTCGGACATCGCGCGCGGCGTTGACGCAACCGACGACAAAGAGGAAGGCGCGGGCGATCAGGGCATCATTTTCGGTTACGCGACAAACGAACTGGCGGGCGCGGAACTGTCCCCCGCCACGCTGTTTCTGTCGCACGGCATTTTAAAAGAGCTGGCGCGCCTGCGTCATTCGGGCGAAATCAAATGGTTGCGCCCCGACGCGAAAAGTCAGGTGACGTTGCGTTATGAAAACGGCCGCCCCGTCGATGTCGATTCGATCGTCGTTTCCACCCAGCACACCGAAGACGTCCCTTATGACGAAATCCGCGAAACCGTGCGCGGCGTCGTCAACAAACTGCTGCCCGACGGGTGGTCGGTCGCGGATGAAAAATTTTACGTCAACCCGACGGGGCGTTTCGTGACGGGCGGCCCCGACGGCGACACGGGATTGACCGGACGCAAGATCATCGTCGATTCCTACGGCGGCGCGGTGGCGCACGGCGGCGGCGCTTTTTCCGGCAAAGATCCGACGAAGGTCGATCGTTCCGCGGCCTATGCCGCGCGCTATCTGGCCAAAAACATCGTCGCGGCCGGTTTGGCCGACAAAGCGGTGATCCAGCTGGCCTACGCGATCGGCGTCGCGCATCCTCTGGCCGTTTATCTGGACACGTTCGGAACGTGCAAAGTGGACGAGGACAAGTTGGAAAAAATCCTGCCCGAAGTCATGGATTTGACGCCGCGCGGCATCCGGACGCATTTGAAATTGAACCGGCCGATCTATCTGCCGACATCGCGGTACGGCCATTTCGGCCGCACGCCGGATGTCGAAGGGGCTTTCCCATGGGAAAAAACGGATCTGACCGGCGCGCTGAAAGCGGCTTTTTAAGCGGAGATTTAAGGGAATGGAAGAAAACAAAGTCAGGGATTACCAGTTTTACGGCCGCCGCAAAGGCAAAAAACTGAAACCGTCGCGCGAAATGTTGCTGGACGCTTTCCTGCCCAAAGTGCGGCTGAACGTCGCGGGGGAAAACGTCGATCCCGCCGCGTGCTTTTCCGTTCCCGTCAAATCCGTGTGGCTGGAAATCGGCTTCGGCGGCGGCGAACATCTGGCGGAACAAAGCGCGCGCCGCCCCGACACGGGCTTTATCGGGGCGGAGGTGTTCTTAAACGGCATCACGTCCCTGCTGACCCACCTGACCGGCAAGGAACGCAGCGGCGACGTTGACGAAACCGTCGGGCTGAAAGCGGGGCGCGTTGACAATGTGCGCGTTTACGACAACGACGTGCGCGACATCCTGCCGAAATTCAAAGACGCCTGTTTCGACCGCGTCTATGTCCTGTTTCCCGATCCGTGGCCGAAACGCAAACACGCCGGCCGCCGTTTCATCGGCCCCAAAAACCTGCCTGTTCTGGCGCGGCTGCTGAAATCCGGCGGCGAGTTGCGAATCGCCAGCGACGACATGAACTACATCCGCTGGTCGCTGGAACACTTGATGAAATCGAATGATTTTGAATGGACGGCGCAAACCGCCGACGATTGGCGCAAACCGCCCGCCGACTGGGTGAACACGCGATACGAGCTGAAAGCGTTGGCCAAAGGCAAAAAGCCCGTCTATCTGATTTTCAAAAGAAAGTGACGCCATGATCGTTTCCGTCAGGACATCCCCCGCCGAACGCGAATTTTTCATCAAAGGCGATTTCACCGCCGACGACGAAGCCCGATTTTTCGACGTGTTCGTACAGATCCGGTCGATGACCGAACGGTGTCTGACGTTCAACCTGTCGCTGTGCGCCGATGTCGATGCCGCCGCGATGGGGATGCTGGTCGTCGCCGCGCAGGAAGCCGCCAAACGCAACGCCGCGCGCGTCATCCGCAACGCCCCCGCCGCCGTCATCGAAAAAATGAAAACGGCCGGTTTCGATAATTTTTACCTTTTTCAATCGGGATTTTAAAAAAAAGCTTGCCCGACGGCGCGGGATTTGATATGTCTTGACTATACATTCTTATAGTTTCTATGAGGGTGGGCTGAAAAGCCCGCTTTTTTTTATGGTAAGAGCCGGAGGACGAATGACTCTGAACGACACGCTGAACGATCTGGTGGCACCGGTGTGCGCCGGCATGGGCTATGACATTGTGCGGATGCAGCTGCAAGGCGGCGGTTCGCGCAAGGTTTTGCAAATCATGGCGGAACGCGCGGACGGACGCCCCATGACCGTCGAGGACTGCGCCGCGCTGAGCCGCGCGATTTCTCCGGTATTGGATGAACACGACCCGATCGAGGACGATTACACGCTGGAGGTCAGCTCTCCCGGAATTGACCGCCCGTTGGTGAAATTGAACGATTTCGACCGGTTCAAAGGTTTTGAAGCCAAATTGGAAACCGTCGCCCTGATCGACGGCAGGAAACGTTTTTCCGGCCGTTTGCAGGGCATTGACGGTTCCGACGTCGTTTTGACGTTCAACGGCGCCGACACCCGCATCCCGTTCGACCAGATCGCCAAGGCGAAGCTGGTTCTGACGGACGAATTGTTGGCGGCTTGCGCTTCGCAGTCAGAGGAATAAAGGAAACACACTATGGAAAATACGGCAGCTTTACCGCGTCCGGAATTGTTGCAGGTGGCCGACGCCGTCGCCCGCGACAAAGGCATCGACAGGGACGAAGTCCTGACCGCGATGGAATTCGCCATTCAAAAGGCGGGACGTTCCAAATACGGGCTGGAACACGACATTCGCGCGGCGATCAGCCGCAAAGACGGTTCGATCACGATGGCGCGCTTTATCGAAATCGTTCCCGACGACACGGAAATCGACGTCGAAAACGAAGAAGCGCAGATGACGTACAAAAAATATCTGGCTTCCCCTTGGCACAAAAAGCATCCGAATTTAAAAGTCGGCGATTTCATCGTCGATCCCCTGCCCCCGATTGATTTCGGCCGCATCGCCGCCCAGACCGCCAAGCAGGTCATCGTGCAGAAAGTCCGCGACGCCGAACGCATCCGCCAATACAACGAATACAAGGATCGCATCGGCGAAATCGTCAACGGCATCGTCAAACGCGTCGAAACCGGCAACATCATCGTTGACATGGGACGCGCCGAAGCCGTTTTGCGTTGGGATGAACTGATCCCCCGCGAACAATTCCACAACGGCGACCGCATCCGCGCCTATCTGATGGACGTGCGTCAGGAACCCCGCGGCCCGCAAATCTTCCTGTCCCGCACGCATCCGCAGTTCATGGCAAAGCTGTTCGCGCAGGAAGTGCCGGAAATCTATGACGGCGTGATCGAAATCAAAGCCGTCGCCCGCGACCCCGGATCGCGCGCGAAAATGGCCGTCACGGCGTCCGATTCGTCGATTGACCCCGTCGGCGCGTGCGTCGGTATGCGCGGTGTGCGTGTTCAGGCCGTCGTGACTGAACTGCAGGGCGAAAAGGTTGACATCATCCAATGGTCGCCCGATCCCGCCGTGTTCATCGTCAACGCTTTGGCACCCGCCGAAGTCGTCAAGGTCGTTTTGGACGAAGAAGCCCACAGAATCGAAGTCGTCGTTCCCGACGAACAGCTTTCGCTGGCGATCGGCCGCCGCGGCCAGAACGTGCGTCTGGCTTCCCAGCTGACCGGATGGTACATCGACATCCTGACCGAAGCCGAAGAATCCGAACGCCGCCAGAGCGAAGTCAAAGTCCGTACGCAGCTGTTCATGGACGCTTTGGACGTTGACGACGTGATCGCGCACCTGCTGGTGGGCGAAGGGTTCACGTCCGTCGGCGAAATCGCTTTCGTCCCGCTGTCGGAAATCACGTCGATCGAAGGGTTCGACGAAGACATCGCCGCCGAATTGCAGAACCGCGCGAAGGCTTATGTTGAAAAACAGAACGCCGAATTCGCCGTCCGCAGCAAGGAACTGGGCGTTGACGCCAGCCTGATCAACTTTGACGGACTGGATCAGGACAAGATCGTCAAATTGGCCGAAAAGGGCGTGAAAACGCTGGACGATTTCGCCGATCTGGCCAACGACGAACTGTTGGACATTCTGGGTGAAAACACAATGACGGCGCATGACGCCGACGCGCTGATCATGAAAGCGCGCGAAAAACTGGGTTGGTTTGCCGATGACGGTGAAAAAGCCTGAGAAAAAAAAGAAAATCTGGCGGGGGGCGCCGTCCCCCGACGGATTGTCCCATAAGGAACGGGAAACGGTCAGACGGTGTCTGGTGACGCGCGAAACGCTGCCCATGACCCGTTTGATCCGTTTTTGCGTTTCGCCCGACCGCGTTTTGACCCCCGATCTGGCGCACAAATTGCCGGGGCGCGGAATGTGGGTGACGGCCGATTACGAAATGGTCGAAACCGCCTGTAAAAAAGGGCTGTTCACCAAGGCGGCGCGGACGAAAGTAACCTGCCCCGACGATCTGGACGCAATGATCCGGACGCTGTTCGTCAAGCGTCTGCAGTCGCTTTTGAGCTTTGCCAAAAAGGCGGGGCTGGTCGTGTCCGGTTTTGAAAAGGTCGCCGAAGCGATGACGAAAAAACAGGCCGTCTGCCTGCTGGAAGCCACCGACGCCGCGGCGGACGGGCGGGAAAAGCTGAACCGTCTGCGGGGGGACATCCCCGTTTTGTCCGTGCTGAACGCCGATGAAACGGCGCAGGCGCTGGGGACGGGCGCGGGCGTACACACCGCGCTGAAATCCGGCGGCGCGGTTGATTTATTTGTTGCGGAAGCCCGTCGTTTTGGGGCATATTGCAAAGTTGAACTGGTTTAACGCGTAGAAAAAGGCTGAATTGATCAAATGACAGATGCGAACGACAAAAAAACGAAAAGCGCCCCTCTTTCCCTTTCCCGCCCCAAGCTGGAATTGAAAAAGACGGTTGACGTGAACCGCGCTCATCAAAGCTTTACGAACGGCCGCAAACCCGTTCAGGTGGAAGTGCGTAAAAAACGTTCTTTCGTCACCGACGCGCACGGCAACATTCAAGGCGTCAGAGAGGAAGGCGGTTCGTCCGAACTGCTGGACAGTGAAAAGGCGCATCGTCTGAAAGTGCTGAAAGACGCGATGAAGGCGGACGAGGAAGCCCGCGTCAAAGCCGAAGAGGAAGCCCGCATCCGCGCCGAAGAAGAAGCCAAGCGCGCCAAAGAGGAAGCCGAACGCAAAGCCAAGGAAGAAGCGGAAGCCAAGCTCCGCGCCGAAGAGGAAGCCAAACGCAAAGCCGCCGCTCCCGCACCGGCGCCTGTCGCCGCCAAACCGGCCGCTTTTGCGAAAAAAGACGATCATAAAAAGCCGTTCGCCGACAAACGGCCGGCCGCCGCGCAGCCCGCCCTGTCGCCCGAAGAGGCCGAAGCCGCCGAAAACCACCGCATGAAAACCACGTTCAAACGCCGTGAAACGCGCGACGACGACAACCGCCATTCCAGACGCGGCGGCGAAGACGACAAATGGCGCGGCGGACGCAATATGTCCGCTTTGATGCGCGGCGACGACGAAGACGGACGCGGCAGAAGCTTGGCGTCCATCAAGCGCGCGCGTGAAAAGGAACGTCAAAAAATGTTCGGCGCGCCCAAACCCGCCGAAAAAGTCTATCGCGAAGTCATCATCCCCGAAACGATCACCGTTCAGGAACTGGCCGCCCGCATGAGCGAACGCGGCGCCGACGTGGTCAAAGCTTTGATGAAAATGGGCGTCATGGCGACGATCACGCAGACGATCGACGCCGACATCGCGCAGATCATCGTCGAGGAAATGGGGCACAAGGCCAAACGCGTCAACGAAGCCGATGTCGAAGACAACCTGCGCGACGCGCCGGACGCCGACGAGGACAAGCTGCCCCGCCCGCCCGTCGTGACGGTCATGGGACACGTTGACCACGGCAAAACGTCGCTGTTGGACAACCTGCGTTCGACCGATGTCGCCGCGCACGAAGCCGGCGGCATTACGCAGCACATCGGCGCGTACCAGATCACACTGGAAAACGGCCAGAAAGTCACGTTCATCGACACGCCGGGGCACGCAGCCTTTACGGAAATGCGCGCCCGCGGGGCGAAAGTCACCGACATCGTCGTGCTGGTTGTCGCGGCGAACGACGGCATCATGCCGCAAACGATCGAAGCGATCACCCACGCCAAGGCGGCGGGCGTTCCGATCGTCGTCGCGATCAACAAAATCGACGTTCCGGGGGCGAACCCCGAAAAAGTGCGTCAGGATCTGATGCAGCACGGCGTTTTTGTCGAAAGCATGGGCGGCGACGTTTTGTCCGTCGAAGTGTCGGCGAAAAAGAAAATCAATCTGGACAAGCTGGTCGAAGCCATCCTGTTGCAGGCGGAAATCCTTGATTTGCGCGCGAATCCGAACCATTCGGCCGAAGGCGCGATCATCGAAGCCAAAATGGAAAAGGGACGCGGTTCCGTCGCGACCGTTCTGGTTCAGCGCGGAACGTTGAAACAGGGCGACATCTTTGTCGCGGGCAAAGACTGGGGACGCGTGCGCGCCATGGTGGACGAACGCGGACAGCGCGTGGCCGAAGCCGGCCCGTCCTTCCCCGTCGAAGTGCTGGGTTTCCAATCCACGCCGTGCGCGGGTGACGATTTCATCGTCGTCGGCGACGAAGACCGCGCGCGCGAAGTCGCGGCCTATCGCCAGCGCAAGGAACGCGAAGCCCTGCAGGTGCGTTCGACCCGTTCGGCGATGGAACAGATGTTCGACAAGATCAAGGCCGGCGAAGCCAAGGAACTGCCCGTCGTCATCAAGGCCGACGTTCAGGGTTCCGTCGAAGCGTTGACCGCGACGCTGAACAAGATTTCGACCGACAAGGCCAAAGTTCGCATTTTGCACGCGGCGGTCGGCGCGATCAACGAATCCGACGTTACGCTGGCCAAAGCGTCCAGCGCGCTGATCATCGGGTTCAACGTCCGCGCGAACACGCTGGCGCGCACGGCGGCGAAACGCGACGGCATCGAAATCCGTTACCATTCCATCATCTATAACGTGGCGGACGACATCCACGCGGCGTTGGAAGGGATGCTCGCCCCCGAACTGAAGGAAAAGATTCTGGGCTACGCGAAGATCCGCGAAGTCTATAACATTTCCAAAGTCGGCAAGGTCGCGGGCTGCATGGTCAAGGAAGGCATCATGAAACGCGGGGCGCACGTCCGCCTGCTGCGGTCGAACGTCGTCTATCACGACGGCATGATGGCCGCGCTGAAACGGTTCAAAGACGACGTGAAAGAAGTCCGCGAAGGCTACGAATGCGGCATGAGCTTTGAAAACTTCAACGACATTCAGGTGGATGACACCGTCGAATGTTACGAAATCGAAGAAGTCGCCGCCAAGCTGGAAGAAGTCAAACTGTAAGAGGCCGCCCATGCGTTCCAACTCAAAACCCGTCACCCAGCGTCAACTGCGCGTTGCGGAGCAAATTCGCCACATTCTGGCGGATTGTTTCCAACGCGGCAACGTGCCGGACGATTTTCTGGACTGCCCGCCCGTTTCCGTGATGGAAGTCAGGGTGTCGCCCGATTTTTCGTTTTGCAAAGCGTACATTTCCGTTTTGTCGATCGAACCGGCAACGGCGGTCGAATTGGCCAAAGCGTTGAACAAACAGGCCGGTTTCTTTCGCAAGATTTTAGGGACGAAGATCCGGCTGCGCTTGACGCCGGAAATCCGTTTTTACGCCGACGGCGCGCAGGCCGAAGCCGACAAGATCGAAATGCTACTGGCCAGCGAAGCGGTTCAGCGCGATCTGGCCGCGCGCGAAGACGGAGAAGAGGATGCCGGAAACGCCGATGATTAAAGCCGCCTTTTTCGACATTGACGGCACGCTGATCAGCTTTAAAACGCACACAATGCCCGAATCGACCAAACGGGCGTTGACGGCCTTGCGCCAAAACGGCGTCAAAGTCTTCATCGCCACGGGGCGCGCGCCGAACAACGTCGAATTCATCAAAAAAATGTTCGATTTCGACGGTTTTGTCTGCTTCAACGGTCAGCTGTGTCTGGAAACGGACGGCACTGTTCTGTACGACCGCCCACTACCGCGGCGCGACATCGACGCGGTTCTGCCCTATATGAACGAACACAACATCGCGTGCTGTTTTGAAATGGCGTACCGGCAGGTGTTCAACATGGTGGATCAACGCGTGCAGGATCTGCTGGCGTATGTCAACGAACCCGCCGTGAAACCGGAAGACATCGTTGACGTGTCGAAAATGACGCAAAACTTTTACCAGCTGTCCGCCTATATCACGCCGGACGAAGAGGAAAGCCTGATGCGCCATATGCCCGATTGCAAAGCGATGCGCTGGCACAAACTGTTCGTCAACATCGTCGGCAAGGACGGCGGCAAACCCGTCGGCATTGCCAAGGTCTGCGAAAAATACGGTTACGACATCAATGACGTGATCGCGTTCGGCGACGGCGGCAACGATATGGATATGCTGAAATCCGTCGGGTTGGGCGTCGCGATGGGCAATGCGGCCGACACGGTCAAAGCGGTTGCGCGTTACACGACGGCCGACGTGGACGACGACGGCATTTTCAAAGCCCTGAAACACTTCAACCTGATTTAACCGCCCCGCGCCGAAAATCCGGAAAAGCGGCGATTGAACGCGGCATCAAAAGCTTGTTTTGATAAACAATGTCTATAAAAAGACACCCACCCGCCTAGCGGGTGG
>DJSW01000014.1 GCA_002439085.1 Alphaproteobacteria bacterium UBA6324 | reverse complement strand
CACCCCCGCGGGCGGCATCGGCACGCCCCCCTGCGGCGGATGGGGGGATGTTGGCGGATAAGGCGGACGTTGTTGATCAGGCATCTGTTCCTCCTTTAATTAAACTCTTTGACCAGCCGGATAATGCGGGGGGTCAGGATAATGACGGTTTCGTATCCGTTCAGGGAATCACTGAAAGACGCCGAGGGAATCCCGATCAGGACGATGTTGTCCCCCAGTTTGCTTTTCGCCGTGAACGCCGTGATTTCACCCTGATCCGAATCCAACGTGACAGCCGTGTTCATGCGGCGTTCGCCGTACAGATCCGTTTGCGCCATGACGGACAGCTGGGCTTCGGGCATGGACATATAGCCGCACCGCCCCACGTCGAAACGCGCGCGCCATTTGTTGGCGGCGATGAACATCCCTTCGGACACCAGCGTGACGGAACCGCGGGCGTTCAGGAAATTGCGCAGGCTTTTGGCGTTGATGTCGTGATCCGTGACCAGCGCGCGCCCCAAAACGCCTTTCAGCATAAACTTGATCCTGTCCGCGCCGAACAGGCCGACCAGATCCTGCCATTCGATTTCCTTCGTCGTGCCGAACGGTTTGACGCGCAACACCTGTACGTCGAACGCGATCAGCTTCGGTTCGGTGTCGAACAGTTCGATCAGCTTTCTGACCTTGGCTTCGACGGCCTTGTCGCCCTTGAAGGAAATGACGTTTTCCTCCCAGTTGACGACCAGATCGTGCATTCCGGCGCCGCGCAGGGAATCCAGAACGGCGATCATGATTTCGCGCCGCGCGGGAACGCTGAGGTTCCAGTTGACCTCGCGGCTGACGATCAGCACTTTCTGCGCATCGATATAACGGTAGTACAAATCGGCCGCGTCGGCGATCATGCCCGTGACTTCGGACAATTCGCCGGTGATGTTTTCGGCGGCCAGTTCGGGGAAAGGCCCGCCCTCGGCGACGATTTTGATTTTCGCTTCGTTCAGCAGCTTGTGAAACACGCGTTCGGCCGTCTGCCCGTCAAAGGAAAATCCCGTCACCTCGTACCGCGGCAAAGCGTCGCTTTTGTCCGCGCGTTCCAGTTTGAACGCCTCTTGCTGGAACGGAATGACGGTCACGACGTTTTGGTGCGTGTCCTGAACGTCGCAGCGAAACGGCGATTCCAGACTGACCATTTCGGCGGAACGCGTCGTTTTCGGTTCGGTCGGCAAAGAGGTCGGCCGCACGGTTTGCACCATCGGGCGTCCGGCGCGGATATCGCCCTGACACGCCGCGACGGCGACGCCGGCCGCGGTAACGGCGGCGATTAAAGCACATTTCCTGAATTGTCGAAAAAACATCACTGTCCACCCTGTCCTTGATCCGCCGGCTGCGGCTGTCCGGCCGCCTGCACCGGTTGAGTCGGCTGCGCCTGTTGCGAATCCGGCGATTCAAACCCGTCCGGCGCGGGGCCGATGTCGCCTTCGTCCTCGTTTTTATCGGCCAGCGACCCCAAACGGTTTTTCACGTCGTCCATATCGTCTTCCTCCGCCAGCATTTCGGGCGGAGCGTTGCTTTCAAATTCGGCCTTGAACTCCCGCAATATCTTTTTCAGCGCGGGTTCGCCGCCCTTGTACCGTTCCTGCACGATTTTGGCGTAAGGCGGCGTCAAAATCTCCATCCCGAACGTCAGAATCTCGTCCAGCAGATCCAGAATGTAGCCGAAATACGGATACTGGCTGAGTTCCAACCCGCCCAGATGGACGCATCGGGCGCTGGTGCGGGAAATCGTTTGGTCGTAGTACGTTTTCAACCGCATGAAATGGTCGAAATTCCACAACTGTTCCACCGTCAGGCCGTAATTGGACGCGACAACGGAACCGCCCGTCGCCGGTGCGGATTCGGTTTGCGCCAGCTTGGCCTGCAAACGGGCGACCAGATCCTGCCCCGCTTTGCCGAAAATGGACAGCCAGCGCTGCATTTCCGGCAGACGCGCCTTGACCTGCGCGGCGTCCAGTTGGCGGCGGGGGTCGAGCATACGCGACACTTCCGCCCAAACGGAACCGGCCTTTTCATACGTCAACGCCCTGTCGATGTTCGATTTGACTTTCGCCTGCTGGGATTCGGGGCAATCGGACAGAATTCCGCCGATCTGTTCGCGCCACCGGTCGCCGAAAACGGATTGCGCGACGGAACGCAAACGCCCCAGCCCCTCTTGCGTATCCTGATACGCCAGAACGGCTTCAAACAGCGACGACAAAGCTTCGGGTATTTCCTTTTCTGCCATTTCCTTTTCCGCGTTAGAGTCCCTTTGTTTCATATATATTATGTTTCATTGCGAAAATGCAAACACTATCCTTTGAAATACGGATCGTCGCCGTCTTTGATCAGCGACACGACGACGTTGTCCGGCGGAACGGCCGGTTCGGGTTCCGTATTCCGCGGGTTGAAACGGACGGCCGATCCGAAAACGAACGGAACGGTCGAAACCAGTATCGTTTTCAACGGCTTTTCCGGAACGGGCATTTCCAAACGCACCGGCGATCCAGCCAGCGCGAACGACGGCGCGGGTTCGACGAAAGCCGCCGCGGGGGCGGGAGCGGGAGCGTCGGAAACGTCGGGAACATCGGAAGTGTCGGGAACGGCGATTTCTTCCGGTTGTTCCGGCGGCAGCTCCGGTTCTTCTTCCTCTTCCGCCTTTTCGTCCTCGATCAAAGCCGGTTCTTCCGGTTGTTCCG
>DJSW01000025.1:4718-14066 GCA_002439085.1 Alphaproteobacteria bacterium UBA6324 | reverse complement strand
CTTTTCTGTGCATAGCTGTAATCCTTTTAGATACCCGTGCCTAGCGCGGGGTTTTCAAGAATACAAAAAAAAGCACCCTTGCGGGTGCTTTTAATGGCGGAGAGAAAGGGATTCGAACCCTTGATAGGCTTTGACACCTATACTTGATTTCCAATCAAGCTCCTTCGGCCTCTCGGACATCTCTCCATCGGATAGGGGTAGAAATAACCCATTCCCTTTCAAAAAACAACATATTTTTTGATTTTTTTGCGCCGGATGTCACTTTTCCCTTGTATTTTTAATCATTTTTAAAAATATTCATCCCAACCTTGATACGCAGGAAAGATTTAAACAAAAGGTTCAATATGTTTTTCGGACGTCTTTTCGGTTGGTTGCTGCTTTTACTCGCCGTTTTCACCGCGTCGGCGGAGGCTGTCGCCGCGTTGGGTGCGGGCGAACACGTCGGATTGGCCACTTCGGACGTTTTGACCATCATCACGGGATTGTCCGTCGAACCCGACGGTTCTTTCGTCGAACGTCTGCTGCGCGGGCCGGCGTGGCTCAGCATCGGTGCGGTCGGACTGGCGCTGATTTTCCTTTGCCGCAAAAAGAAATACAAAACCGCCTTTTCACCCAAGGGCGAATAAGAACGCGTCCTATTCGTCCCCGATGCGCAAAGCGGAAATAAACGCCGATTGCGGGATTTCGACCTTGCCGAACTGACGCATCCGCTTTTTGCCCTCTTTCTGTTTTTCCAACAACTTGCGCTTACGAGTAATGTCGCCGCCGTAACATTTCGATGTCACGTCCTTGCGAAACGCCGCGATGTCCTCGCGCGCAATGATCTTGCCGCCGATCGCCGCCTGAATGGGGATTTTGAACTGGTGGCGGGGGATCAGGACTTTCAGCCGTTCGCAAATCTGCCGTCCGCGGCGTTCCGAATCCGACCGGTGCGCCAAAAACGACAGCGCGTCCACCGTTTCCCCGTTGACCAGAATGGTGACTTTGACCAAATCGCCGACGCGGTATTCCTCGACTTCGTAATCAAAGCTGGCGTAACCGCTGGTGATGGATTTCAGTCGGTCGTAGAAATCGAACACGATTTCGTTCAACGGCAAATCGTAAACCAACATCGCGCGGTTGCCGACATAGGTCAGGTCTTTCTGCACGCCGCGGCGTTCGGTGCAAAGCTGGATCACCGACCCCAAATACGTGTCGGGGACAAGGATCGTCGCCTTGACCCACGGCTCTTCGATCGACGCGATATTCGTCACGTCGGGAAAATCGGCGGGATTATGCAACTCGACCGTTTCGCCGTTCGTCATGTGCATCTTATAGCTGACGCTGGGCGCGGTCGTGATCAGGTCCAGATTGAACTCGCGTTCCAACCGTTCCTCGATGATTTCCATATGCAGCAAACCCAAAAAGCCGCAACGGAATCCCTGCCCCAGCGCAGCGGATTTTTCGGGCGTATAATCAAAGCTGGCGTCGTTCAGCTGCAGTTTTGCCAAAGCGTCGCGCAAGCTTTCGTAATAGCTGGTGTCCAGCGGGAACATCGAACAGAAAACGACGGGAACACTGGGCTTGAACCCCGGCAAAGGCTCGGCGGCGGGACGACGGTCGTCCGTGATCGTGTCGCCGACCTTGGTGTCGCCGACGGTTTTGATTCCCGCCGTGATGAACCCCAATTCACCCGCGGTCAGCTCCGGAATATCTTTCATTTTCGGGGTAAAGATGCCGACGCGCTCGACTTCGTGCGTCGTGCCGTGCGCCATCATGCGGATCTTCATGCCTTTTTTCAAAACGCCGTCTTTAATGCGCACCAAAATGATGACGCCCAGATACGGATCGTACCACGAATCGACCAACATCGCCTTCAACGGCGCGTCAACATCGCCCTGCGGCGGCGGCAGCTCGTTCACGATACTTTCCAAAACGTCGTCGATGCCGACGCCCGTTTTGGCCGAAGTTTCAACCGCGTTCGACGTGTCGATGCCGATCACGTCCTCGATTTGCGCCTTGACCTGTTCGGGGTGCGCGGCGGGCAGGTCGATTTTGTTGATGACCGTCACCAATTCGTGATTGGCATCCAAAGCCTTATATACGTTTGCCAAAGTCTGCGCCTCGACGCCTTGCGACGCGTCCACGACCAGCAGCGACCCTTCGCACGCGGCCAAAGAACGGCTGACTTCGTAAGTGAAGTCAACGTGCCCCGGCGTGTCGATCAGGTTCAGCTGGTATTCCTGCCCGTTTTTGGCTTTGTAGTTCAGACGGACGGTCTGCGCTTTGATCGTGATGCCGCGTTCGCGTTCCAAATCCATGGAATCCAACACCTGATCGTGCATTTCGCGTTCGGTCAAACCGCCGCACCGCTGGATCAAACGGTCGGCCAGCGTCGATTTGCCATGGTCGATGTGCGCCACGATGGAAAAATTGCGAATATGGGATAAGTCCGTCATTTCAGAAACCTCTGTCAGCCTGCAACAGGCATAAGATATATAAACCGCGGCGTCAGGACAACAAAATCTTTTTTCCCCTCTTCCTTTTTGCGACGGCCTTATGCTATCCTGTTCAAAATAATACAAAAAGGACAAATTTTATGAGCAATTTTTTCACTCTTTTCATCCCGATGTTCACGATGCTTTTCGTCGTTTTGGATCCGATCGGGAATATGCCGCTGTTTCTGGCGCTGACCAACAGCCCGCGCGAAGGATACCGCGAACAGGTCGCCAAACGCGCGTGCCTTGTCGGCTTTTTCATTTTGGTCGTTTTCGCTTTCATCGGCGAAAAATTTCTGAACGCGATGGGGATTTCACTGCCGGCGTTCCGGATCGCGGGCGGCATTTTGCTGTTCATCGTCGGCCTGCAAATGGTGTTCGGCGAAGAAAATAAAGAAGAAGCCAGCGAAGACAAACCCGAAGGCACAAACGATGTCGCCATTTTCCCGCTGGCCGTGCCGCTGATCGCCGGCCCCGGAACGATCGCGTCCATCGTCCTGTTGATGAGCTCGCACCACGGCGATGTCACCAGCCAGATAATGATCATCTTCACGCTTGCCGTCGTCCTGCTGGCGAATTACGGCCTGTTCCGCATTGCCGCGTGGCTGTCCAGAATCGTCGGCGAAACGGTCAACACTGTCATTTCCAAAATCTTCGGCATCGTGCTGTCCGCCTTGTCCGCCCAATTCATCATTGACGGCATCAACGCATTGATCGAATAAAAAAACGAAAAAAACTCTTGCCAACCCCGCGGAAAGGGGGTATATAGTTCCTACATTCGTTGGGAAATAGTTTAATGGTAGAACAGCGGACTCTGACTCCGTTAGTCTTGGTTCGAGTCCAGGTTTCCCAGCCACTTCAAAAGCCGTTGATTTTTAACGGCTTTTTTTGTATTCTTGAAAGCCCCGTGCTAGGGGCGGGGTTCCGGAAAGCTTACAGTTATGCGAAAAAAACTCCTTGGTTACAATCAAACTGCGGTTTGGCAATCGCAAGAAGAACTAAGGAGTTAAGATTATGTGGATACCGCGGGCAAAAATGCGCGCAAGATCGCTGAATATATCCGAAACCGGCTGAAAGAAGACGCTCTTTCCGACCGGCTGACACTTGATTTGTCCGACCCGTTCACGGGTGGCCGGTAACAAAATGCGCCAGCCAGACCGTTTGTACGCCGTTTAGGCGTCGCCGGTAGCCTTAGGGCTATGCCCGCAGTGTGAAGAACCACCCGCTAGGCGGGTGGGTATCTTTTTGTCTTCCGGTGTTTCGGTGTCGGGGAGATACCGTGTTTTCGGCGGGGCGGCGGCCGGTATTTCGCCGATTTCCAATCCGCAATAATCGCAATGGAATTCTTCGGGTTCGTTGAAACCTTCGCTTTGTTCCGCGACAACCTCGTTGGTTTTGCCGCAATGCGGGCAAACGGCCGTGTAGGTGATCGTTTTCATCTGCCGCGTCCCGCTACTGCCGCTTGGCGCGCGCGCACGGCGTTGTTCGCGGCCGTTGGTTTGGGTGCCGATTTGTCGTTTTCGGCGGAAAGTTCTTTTTTCCACCCTTTGGTTTCGGGATCTTTGATCAAAACGTCGCGCATGATTTTCGCCATTCCCTCGCGGTCTTTGATCATTTTCAAAAACGCTTCGGAATCCTTGAATCCGGCCAGAGGGATGCCGACCAGACAAACGTCGCGGCCGATGCTGTCCTTGATGAAAGAATCGCGTTTGCCGCTGTTGTAAACGGTCGGCATTTGCACCACGGGGACGGATTGTCCCGTCGTTGTTTTCGACCCGTCGATTTTTCCGGCGGGGATGGACGGTTTGCCGCTGAGCATGACGCGGATGTCTTTCACATCGACGTTTTTGTGTCCCCAATCGTAGTGTTTATCCTGATAAAACGCGTCGCGCAGTCCGAATTCCGTCAGTTCGCCGTCGCGGTTTTTCCGGATCAACCAACACAGGGTGTGATCCTCCAGATTGCGTTTGTGCGACGGATCGTCGGGAATGAACTTTCCGTCCCGCATCAACGGTTTATAAGGAATGTCAACCTTTTTCGGAACGCCGTTTTCCATCCGCATTTCCTGTTCCATTTTGACGGGAACGCGGACTTCGACATCGGCGGTGCGCAGTTCGGTGTCGAGGATGTTGTAAAATTCCTTGGCCTGCCAACAATTTTCATCAACGGTTTTTCCCTGCCACGCCTGATAATACATACCGGACAGGCAGGAATTCATCTGTTCTTTTTGCCACATGTCAAACATGATCTGTTTGACCTGTGCGTGATGACGGCAATCGCCCATACCCAACGCGAAAATGGCGGAAATGTTCGTCCGCGTGTCGATGTCGGCGTCGCGTTCGCCGATTTTTTTGCCGCACGCCCGCAATACCGATTTGACCGTCGCGTCGTATCTGGATTCCCCGTATTCGTTTTTCGACAGGGCGTTGTCTTCCATATGCAGACCGCTGCCGGCGAAGTTTTCCGTTGTAAACGTTTGACGGATGAAGCGGTCGGCGATGTCCATGAACGCTTCGGGGTTGTCAATATCCGTCAGGCGTGTGTTCATCAAATCGGCCGCTTTATAACCGACAACCGGTTTGTCGAACTTGATGCCCAGTTGGGCGGGCGTCATTTTTACCAATCCGGTGAACAGGCGCAAATCCTTTCTGGAAACGCTGTGGTCGGGCAGTTGGCCGCCGAACGCCATATTGCCGCCGACGCGGTTCGCGCCGCGGAACGCCGAACCGCACCCGCGGTAGGAATAACTGTAATCGCGCACGGCCTGCAGTTTAGGATCCTCGGTGATATAGCGGTCGGAGCTGGGCGCGTGGGGCAGGGTGATGGCGTCCGAACGCCGGCCTTTGGGGCGCGCCGTCACGCACAAACCGGACAGCAGTTCGCAAACGTCGGCCGTGTTTTCGGACGGGAAATATTGGCCGATGCGGCTCATGTCGCGATAGACGTCCTCCAGCTCCCAACGGTATTTGATGCTGCTTTCCAGCCGGTTGCACAAATGTTTGACGATCTTTTTGTCCTGACCGGAAATGCACGCGGCTTGCAATGCGGTTGAAATGCAGAAATAGTCGCTGGATTCCTCCGCCCCGTCGCGCAAAGCGGCCAGATAGACGACCTTGGCGGTTTCGCGGGCGCGGTCGGTGTTGCCCAACATGATGTTGCCGTGGACGGCCTGCATCCCGACGGACGATTCCAATGTGGTCAGGAAGCCTTCTTCCAACCGGCGGACGGAATCGGAAAGCAACCCCTCTTTGCGTTCGCGTTCCTGTTTTTTATCGGCCATTTCCGTTTTTTCGGCGATATAGCGCAGGCACCGGCCGATGTTGCTGTACGTTACGCCGTTGCCGTGTCCTTCGTCGATCAGCTCGAAACACAAATCCATGGAACGGTGATAATCCCACATTTTGTCCGCCAGTTTTTCGCCGCGCGGCACTTTGCGATAGGCGACGGCCAGCTGTTCGCGCACCATGGGGGCGTTTTTGAAATCCTCGTTATCGACGCGTTTGTACAGGTCGATCATTTTGTCAAAGGCCGCCAGATCGCGATAGGCGGAAAACAGGGACATGATTTGCGACGAATCCAACCGATCCGTCCCATGGGAAACAATGATGTCCAATTCCTGCAGTTTTTCCGCTTTCGGCCGGAAAACGGGTTTGCCGTCCACGCCGATCCCGTCTTCGGTCATTTTCATGGCGTTTTGCACCCGAACGGCGAAGTCGCGCTTTTCGGCCGTCAGCTTCGCGTTTTTTTCAAAGCCTTCGGGCAATTCGGAAAATGAAATCAAATGATCATGCCGCATAACCAGACACCTCTATCATATACAATGTTAAACTAGCAAAAAACGCGCAAGGAATCAACCGAATTTTGGACAAAAAAGACAAAAAAACACACCGGCCGCCAGCATACATTTCACTTGACTTTTCGCCGGAAACGGTCGTATTATCGCCCCGTCCCATGGGGGAGTAGTTTGCACACTGCGTGTGTGGCAAGTCAACACCGTGGCCGCGTGTCGGTCTGGCTTGTCTTAAAGAACAAGACTCATGTACAGACTGAACTTCCTTTCAGTTCGTACATGAGTCTTTTTTAGTATGGAGAGGATCTTGATGGACGCTTTTACAAAGACCCGACAACAGGTTCTGGACGAATTGGGTGTATCGGAACAAAAAGGGTTATCCGAAGAACAGGCCGTTGACAACGCCGTGCGTTTCGGCGTCAACCAACTGTCCCGCCCGCCGCGCGAATCCCTGTTGCTGAAAATTTGGCAAAGCCTGACGGAGCCGATGGTTTTGATGTTGATTATCGCGGCGTTCATCGCACTTGGCGTTAATTACGCCCGCGGGCTGAGCGGCGAGGAAACGGAATACGTCGAATGTGTCGGCATCGCGGTCGCCATCTTTTTGTCCGTTGCCATTTCTTTGATCATGGAAGGAAAAAGCGCCAAGGCGTTTGACGCGTTGAACAAAATCAAGGACGACATCCCCGCCAAAGTGTTCCGCAACGGCAAAGTCCGCTTGATTTCGCAAAAGGATATCGTCGTCGGCGATATCGTTTGTCTGCAAACGGGGGCGAAAATCCCCGCTGACGGCCGTTTGCTGGAAAGCACCGATCTGCGCGTCGAGGAAGCGTCCCTGACCGGCGAAAGCGAAGCGGTGAAAAAGGATGCGGATATTGTTTTCGACGATCCGCAAACGCCGTTGGCCGAACGGTCGAATATGCTGTATTCCGGCACGTTCGTGACCGCGGGGTCGGGACGCATGATCGTCACCGCCGTCGGCAACGACACCGAATTCGGGCAAATCGCGCGCGAATTGTCCCACGCCGAAAAAAGCATGACGCCTTTGCAGGAAAAGCTGGCGCATTTGGGCGGCGTCATCGCCGTTTGGGGCGTGTCCATGGCCGCTTTGGCGTTTTTGATCCAGCTGGGCGTGTTTTTATATAACGGGACGGCCAATCTGGCCAACGTGTCCGAAGCGTTCATCACCAGCATCGTTTTGATCGTCGCCGCCGTGCCCGAAGGGCTGCCGACGACCGTCGCCATCTGTTTGGCGATCAATATCATCAAAATGTCCAAGGAAAACGCTTTGGTCAAAAAAATGGTCGCGTGCGAAACGATCGGGTGCATCAACGTGATTTGTTCGGACAAAACGGGGACGCTGACCGAAAACCGCATGACGGTCGTGCAGGTGTGCGAACACGGCGACATGAAATCGCCGCAGGATGTCACGGATCCCGACCTTTTGACGAATTTCTGCGTCAACGCGACGGCCGACATCGACATTGAAAACAACAGCTACACCTTTATCGGCAATCCGACGGAATGCGCGTTGCTGGTCGCCGCCGACAAAGCGGGACGCGATTACCGCGCCGTGCGCCGGTCGTTCGGCGTCGCGCACGTTTATCCGTTTTCGTCGGAAACAAAAAATATGACGACGGTCGTGCGCGGGGAAAACGGTTATGTCGCATACAGTAAAGGAAGTCCCGAAAAAATCCTGTCCATGTGCGATTTGGACGCCGCCGCGCGTGAAAAATACGAATCGCAGATCGTCGCGTATCAGGAAAAAGCCTGCCGCGTGATCGGTTTCGCGCACAAGGAAATCGCCGTTTGCCCCGATTTTGAAAACGGCCGCGCCGGAATCGAAAGCGGATTGATCTTCGACGGTTTCGTCGCGATCGCCGATCCTTTGCGCGCCGAAGTGTTTGACGCCGTCCGCAGTTGCCGCAAAGCCGGCATCGACATCAAAATGCTGACCGGCGACAATATTGTCACGGCGACGGCGATCGCCAATGACCTGAATTTGCTGGACGGCGACCATATCGCCGTGGAAGCCAAGGACATTGACGCGTTGGATGACGCTCAGCTGACGGCGTTGCTACCGAAAATTCGCGTTATCGCGCGCAGTACGCCCGTGATCAAAATGCGCGTCGTCAAAACGCTGAAAGCCATGAAATGCGTCGTCGCCGTCACGGGCGACGGCATCAATGACGCTCCTGCGATCAAAAACGCGGATATCGGGTTGGCGATGGGAATTTCCGGCACCGAGGTTTCCAAAGAAGCCAGCGACATCGTTTTGCTGGACGATTCCTTTTCGACAATCGTCAAAGCGATTCAGTGGGGACGCGGGATTTATGAAAACTTTCAGCGTTTTCTGCTGTTTCAACTGACGGTCAACCTGTCTTCGGTCGTTGTTGTTCTGGCGTCATTGATCGCGGGATTCCCGACGCCGTTCACCGCGTTGCAATTGTTGTGGGTGAATTTGATCATGGACGGACCTCCCGCCCTGACGCTCAGTCTGGAACCGATTCGCAGTTCGCTGATGGACAATAAACCGACGCCGCGCGACGCCGGCATCGTGACAAAGGAAATGCTGGTGCGCATCATTTTCGGCGGCCTGTTCATTTCGGCCGTCATGATGGCGCAAACGGTGACGAATTTCATGGGGGCCGCGCCCGAACAAAACGGCACGGTTCTGTTCACGCTGTTCGTGACGTTCCAGCTGATGAACGCGTTTTCCTGCCGCGAATTGTCGCATGAAAGCGTTTTCAAACACTTTTTCGACAACAAGCTGATGCTGATCGCGTTTTTCTTCACGTTTGTCCTGCAATTCGTGATCAGCCAGTACGGCGGCCGCATTTTCGGAACGGTTCCGCTGCCCGCGGAAATGTGGGGTAAAATTTTCGCTCTCTCCGCCAGTGTGATCGTCGCGTCCGAATTGTTCAAAGCATTTATGGCTGTGAAAAGTAAATTGAGCAAGTAGGAGAATATAAACATTAAAATAAAAAAACACCGGATTTAAAGTCCGGTGTTTTTTGTGCGCGATAATACTTTTGTTGTTTTTCATTAAAAAAGTATTGACAAAAAGTCGGGGGGGGGGGG
>DJSW01000025.1:0-4664 GCA_002439085.1 Alphaproteobacteria bacterium UBA6324 | reverse complement strand
CAAAAAGTCGGGGGGGGGGGGGTACCCTTTTATAGGTATTTTTTTAATTGTTCTAAAAATAAGGACTGAGAAACAGATGCAAGAATGTTCCAAATGTCATCGGCGAATGGATGACGAAGTTCAAATTTGCCCGCGTTGCGGCGCGAAAATGCCGGAAACCGGAAAAAGCGGCCTGACCGGTTGGGTCGCTTTTGTCATTTTGATCGCCTATTTGATCAAGGAAAGTATGAATTAAGAGTAAGAAAATCATGAAAAAATGCATCAACTGCAAAGAATGGATCGGCGACGGCGTCAACAAATGCCCGTATTGCGGTTTTAATCAAAGCTTCGGTTTGAAAATCGGTTGGGTTCCCTTGGCCGCGATTATCGCCAGCCTTTTCGGGTGCGATTTTTAATTCAAACGGGCGGAGGAAATCGTGGCGGAAAACGATGAAATGAATTTGGATGTCGAAGAAACCGACAATGCGGACGCCGAAGAAACGGAAGAGGCGGCGGAAAACGACGAACCGCTGACGGACGAGGAGTTGGAACGTTATAATGTCGGCGGGCGTTTTGGGTGGAGTGTGCAGAGGCTCACCTATTTCTATATATTTTCAGCTGCTTTTTTTTATGCGGTAGTATGCGGCATATGGCATCATGACGCGACGGTGAACGACATGAACGCGGCGGTGACGGCCGGTCGATACGGCAGGGTGTTCAATATGTCGATCCCCATGCGCTTGTGTTTGTCGGACTTGAACATCAACGCGATCGGCGACAACGGATTGACTCCGCTGATCACGGCGATCAGCTTTAAAAACAAGGATACGGACAGGACGATCGGATTGTTGCTGTCGCTGGGCGCCGACGCGAATGAAAAGGGCAAGGGCGGCGTGTCCCCTTTGATCGCCGCTTTGGCCAAAAACCCGTCAAAAGCGATGATCAAGCTGTTGTTGAAAAAGGAGGCGGCCGTTAATGAAAAAATGGCCAAAAATTTGACGCCGCTGATTGTCGCAATCAAGAAAAACGTCAATGACCGGATTGTCGCGTTGTTGTTAAACGCGGGGGCTGAACCGAACGTCGTCAGCACGCAAGGTGAAATTCCGTTGTTGATGGCCGTGCGGCGCAAAGATGCGAATTTGGCGGCGATGCTGTTGAAGCATGGGGCAAAACCGGCCTTTGAAGTTTCAAAAAAGAAAGGCGGGACGGTTTTGGACGAGGCATTGCGATCGGGCGGCGAGCGCGTGATCGAAACGTTCAAGCCGTATGTTGATGAAAAACTGGCGGCGGATGCGTTGAAAAAACACGTCGGCGACGCGAAATATCCGGACGATATGTTTGTGTTGGCGGCAAATGTCACGGATCGCGACGCGTTGGAAAACCTGTATTTTCAATCGGCAAGAGCCGGACGCGCGAAAGCGATGATCATGATGAAGCCTTTTGTCAATATTCTGGCCATGAAAAACGGTCAAATGGCGACAGATGTTTTGAAGCAGACCAAATCAAGTTCCAAAGAGGCAAAGCGGATTGAACGGGACGTTAAAAAAGCGTTGACTTTGGTCAAAGCCGTCGGTGACGGAAAAACGGATGGCTTTGAAAAGGCTTTTGCCGCGTTTGACCAAGCGAAAGACAAAAGTTATTTGCTGTTAAAAGTTAAAAACGAATACAACCTGTACGAATTCGGCGTGGCCGGAAAAGCGGGAGCGGAATTGCTCGGCCGGTTGAAAAATTCGGGATTGGATATTGAAACGGCGAATGAAGAACATCTGAAAAAAATCGCGGTTTCCGGTTTGAAAAACAATCCGCATCCGGATGTCGCCGCCATGATCGTTGAAATGTCGGCGGGAAAGCTGGCGCCGAGCGAAATGATCGACGCCGCGCAAACCAATCCGAAAACGGCGGTGTTCGATTATGTCTTTGACCTGTTCGGCCGGACGGAAACGAACGCGCAGCGGCAGGAGCAGCTGCTGGCCGCTTTGGAAAAAGGGCAAAAGGAACGGGCGGAAAAAATCCTGTCCGTTGAGGAAAACACAGCCTTTGACAAACCGGTGTTGGCCGCCGCGGTTAAATCGAAAATGCCCGTAGCGTTTTTGCGGCGTCTGGTCGATTTGGGGCAATCCGTCGGTTATGTCGATAAAAAAAGCGGGGAAACGCTGTTGATGACGGCGGTGCGTGGCGGGGCGGACTTGGAAACGGTCAAATATTTAGTCGAAAACGGTTCCGATCCGAAATTGAAAAACAAAAAGAACAAGACGGCGTACCGGATCGCGCGTGAAACAAAAAAAGTTGACGCGGCGGTTTCGGACTATTTGAAATCCGTCACGCCGGTTGAAAAGAAAACGCAGGCGGTTCAGAAAAAGACGCCGTCCGCTAAAACAAAAACAGTCGGAGGGAAAAAATGACGGAAATCGAAATGTCGCAGACCGTCGCGGATGTCAAATCATCCGATGTCGTTGAAAAACAATCCGGCGAACCGGAAACGGCGGGGGCGGTTTCAAAAACCGCCGAACCGCTGACGGGAGATTATCCGCAAATGCTGATTTACCGGATGATCTATCAAAACCGCATTAAAAACAAGGAACAGATTAAAAAAGCCCTTGATGTCACCAGCAAAACTGGTTGCATGACCGAGATGGTTTTTGTTATTTCTTTGGGATTTGTTCCGTATCTGTTCGATCGTTTTCAGGATGTTTTTCTGGGTTTTACCGTGTACGATCATTATGTGCCGGTTCATCCGTTTATCGTTTTGCCGGTGCTGATGTTTGTTTTAGCGATTGTCAATACAATTCAAAATTTCATCGCGGTCAGAATAATAGCTATAGAGCATAAATGCCCGTCCTGCGGCGGCGAATTGGCGTTTTATTATAACAAAACGATTGTGAAAAAGGACGACCCCGTCGTTGATGAAAAAATTTATTGGACGAATTGTCCATTTGAAACAAAGCATGTTTACACTATGACGCAGAAACAGGACACCTACGACGTTTGGGATTGTTACGATTGTGATAATGAAGAGGAGAGGTTGAAAGAAAGCGAAAACGTCATTCTGTCAGTCAAAACCAAATTCACTTGCGATAATTGCGGAGCGATCAATACAATTGATGTCGTTGACAGCGGTAAAGAGGTTTTAGATCGTCGAATTTCGCGGTCAACGGAAAAGGATAATTATGGTTCCGAAACGCGCGGGGAAAGAACTATCAGTTGGCATGATGAGTATGTCAAGTGCGAAGAATGGGAATACTACTGTTATTGGAAGACATACGAATGTTCGCATTGCGGCAAAAAACAAACCGTTCGTGACGAACAAGAGTCAGAACTGATCAATTCGTGGGAAGAAGACCGTCATCGGGTTCGCGACGATTAAAGAAGGGAATGAATAAAATGAAAAAAACAGCGGGATTTTTAATGCTGGCCATGTCCGTTTTAAGCGGTTGCGCTTCTTTTGAAACGCCTAAAACCATTCGGCAACTGTTGGAAGTCGGAGAAAACGAGGAGTATGTTTATTGCCGTCCGGAGTTTGATCATGAGCCATTTAAAAAGATCGGGATAGAAGATTTTTATGGGCCGTCCAGTTTGAATGTTGATTTGGGTTATGAAAGGAACGAAAAAAAATTGAAACAGGCGGGGACAGCCACATTCAAACGGGCGGCGCGTCAAACGGCAAAAATGATGAACAAGTGTACAAATGAACATTTGAAGCCGAATAAAAAATACTACATTGATAGGATGAAGCTGTCGTATGAACGCGGATACTATGAATTGTATTACAATGGCGTAAAAACAGGCGCGAATCATTCAAGAAAATATATTCATCTGCTTTCATGGGATTTTATTTCAGCCGAAAAACATGAAACCATGCGCAGAGAAACTGCTAAGTTCTTAAAGGCCGCGGCGGGCATTTCACCCGCATCGGTAAACGCGGTGTCGGGAACGAAAAAAACGAACAACGCGCCGGCAAAGAAAAAGATCGCCGCCCCAAAAAAAGCGACGGAAGCGGATGTCTTGAACTTTTTCGATTTGTAATTAAAAACGGCGGGGATTTTCTCTCCGCCGTTTTTTTTTGTATTCTTGAAAACCACGTGCTAGGCGCGTGGTTCCGGAAAGCTTACAGCTATGCGTAAAAAAACTCCTTAGTTACAATCGAACTGCGGTCTGGCAATCGCAGGAAGAACTAAGGAGTTAAGATTATGAATGATCTGAAAACATTATCACATACGACGTGGAACTGCAAATACCACTTGGTGTTTGCTCCGAAATACCGCCGAAAATGAACGTATCCGGCTTAGTCGGGTTTCTGAAAGGGAAAAGCAGCTTGATGGTTTATGAACGGTGGAGTAATATTAAATACAAGTACTGCAATCGAAAGTTTTAGCGCAAAGACAGCTATGTTGACACCGCGAGCAAAAATGCGCGCAAGATCGCTGAATATATCCAAAACCAGCTGAAAGAAGACGCTCCTTCCGATCAACTGACACTTGATTTATCCGACCCGTTCACGGGTGGCCAGTAACAAAATGCGCCAGCCAGACCGTTTGTACGCCGTTTAGGCGTCACCAGTAGCCTTAGGGCTATGCCCGCAGTGTGAAGAACCACCCGCTAGGCGGGTGGGTATCTTTTTTTTGTATCCATGGAAACCACCGTGCCAGGCGCGGGGTTCTAAAAAGCTTACAGCTATGCACAGAAAA
>DJSW01000003.1 GCA_002439085.1 Alphaproteobacteria bacterium UBA6324 | reverse complement strand
GGCAATAGCGGTACAGGGCGTGCAGCCGGTTCATCACAGCCTCGCTTTCTGCGTAATCTTGGAATACACCGACGCCACCGGAACACAACCGAACAGGTAGTATTTCGTCGTCGTTTGAAAATGCTTGATTTTCAGCACCGGAACGCCCAGCACTTTCACCTTTGTCACGCGGACGTGGCTTTGCTGCGCCTTGTTCCACAAATCGGCGTGTTCTGTTGACAGGTACGCAAACACCCGCCGTTCGATCGCGCGGATCTGCTTCGTTTCCCTGTTCGTCGTGTTCGTTTTGTGTTTGCGGTATTGGAACAAAACGTCCGGCAGGTTCGCAAACTTCGTTTTCCCGATCAGATGCAGGTAAAGGTTGTAATCCTCCGTCGGGAAAAATTCCTTGTCATACCGAACGTCCGTTTCAACCAACACCGATTTGCGCATCATCACCGACGGATGGATGATCGGGCAGTCGAACATCAGACGTTCCTCGATCTCCGCGTTCGTCAACGGCGGAACAACCACTTTCCCCGACGGGATTTCCATGTGCGCCGTCCCCAAAACGCCAACGTCCGGATGCGATGCCAAATACGCGACTTGCCGCTCAAACCGTTCCGGCAGCGACACGTCGTCGTGGTCGTGAACCGCCAAAAACTCGCCCGACGCCAGTTCAATCAGCCGGTTCCGCGTTTCCGATATCCCGAGGTTCCGATCGTTTTCGTAATAGCGGATCCGCGGGTCGGTATAGCTCCGAACCACCCGCGCCACGTTCGGGTCGGGCGAACAGTCGTTCACGATCACAACCTCGAAATCGTCAAACGTCTGTCCCAATATCCCGTTCAAACACGCCCGCAAATGCTCCTCGCGCGTGTTGTACAACGGCAGCAATACGGATATCAGCGGCATACATTTCCCCCTTGCCGTCTTTCCGGCCTGTCATTCGCGGGGGAAAGATATGTTCACAAAAATACCCCCGTTTTTATGAACATATCAAACTTTGATTGTATCCGCAAGAGCGGCGTTGATCCGCGCCGATTTTATTATTGAACGCGGCAAAGGGGAAATCGCCGGCCGGATACGCGAAAAGCGGGGATTGCCCCCGCTTTTCCTGATTTTTATAATGACAAACGGCCGTTTTACAGAACCGGACATCCCACCGGCGGAACCGGTGCCAGATCCTGCGTTTTTTCCGCCAGATTTTCCTTGTACGTCTGGTTGGCCGTCGCGTCCGCGACCGCCGTCAGCAACAGGGAATTGATGTTCGGCGCGTTGTCGCGCGACACGTTGACCAGAAATTCGCTGTCTTTTTGCAAAGCGTCCATTGTCCGTTTTTCCTCTTCGACCATTTTGGCGACCGAGGGCAACAATTTTCCGCCGAATGACGCCTGCAACGACTGGATTTTCGATTTGGCGGCGGCGATTTTCGCGTTTTGCAATTCCGCCAGTTTGTTCATCGCGGTTTTGTAATCCTCATCCTTCGACAAATCAAACGTATCCGGATTCGGCACGGTGTATCCCGCTTGCGCCAACGTCGAAACGATGCTTTCGCTCAATTCCTTAATCGAAGCGAGTGCGCGTTCCTTGACCGGTTCCTGTTCCTCTTTGGCCGAAGTCAAAGCCAGATACGCGCTGACCCTGTTCGTCATCAAAGGAACCGGCAGGCGCGGCGTACCGTCGGAGTTTGTCTTAACCTCCAACGTCGTATCGTCGTAATCCTTGTGACGGAAACGGACGGATTTTCCGTTCCGTTCGACCAGATTGGAGAACTCGCCTTTCGGCGCGAAGTTGTCAACCGATTGCGCAACCACTTTGTACCACGGGTCGGGCAGGTTCGACGCGATGTCGGCGATGTTCTTTTCCACTTTCATGATATACGCGGATTCGCGCCAAGGCGGCAACGGACGCTGCGGCAGGTAGGGCGGCAGCATTTGCGGCTGTTGTTCGCCTTTTTTCAGCGGATAACGCTGCAAAGCCGCAACGTAATCCGTGTGCAGACGATACAGGTTGCCTTTGCTCACGCGCTGGCAGATGTTCTGCAGCCCGTCCGTTTCGCCGCACCACTTTTCATCGACCGTCGCTTTCTTTTCGTCGTATTTCTTGGACGAAACCTGCGGTTCGGGCAGAGTGCCGCTGTAATAATCGGCCGGCAGATAGGACGCGCCGTCAGCCATTGTCGGGCGTTTCGGGAACGGCCGCAACGGGTTGGCGACATAGTGGCTTTCCAGTTCGGCGTAGTAGTTGTTCAAATAAACGTCGTAAACGCGTTTCTGATCGATCCACGGCAGATACTGTTTTTTCACCGTTCCCCATTTGGACGGCGAACCGTAAACGTTTTTCAAAACCGTGTAGCCGACATCCCAGCGCACTTTGCCATAGGCGGCCGCTTCGTCGATGTTCATGTCGGACGATTGCGATTCGGTGGACGCCGTGTCCGCTTTGACCATCGCCATGGCGGCTTCGGTGCTGGTGTCCGCGTTGATCGCGGAATATTTGGATTCCGACGATTTGACCGACGACGTGTCGCCCGATTCGACCGCCGCCAGCTGTTTGGACAGTTCGGGGTCGGTCAGAGAACCAGATGCTTCGGCCAACAGGGTTTCGGCACTGTCTTCCGCCCAGGCGGACACTTTTTTCCACACGTTCGCGCCGTCCGTGAAGTTTTCAGACAGCTGGGAAATGTTGCATTGGACGTTTTGCGCCAGACGGCGTTCGATTTCGTTGTATTTTTCGACCGCGTCCTTGTACTGTTCCAGCTGTTGTTTGTCCGAAATCAGGGATACGGCCGTCGCATGCAGGTTCACCGCGCTGTTGACATCGTCCTTGACCTGTCCCAGTTTGGGATATTGCTGGAACGACGTGTCCTGCGCGACCGGATCCTTGGCTTTGGCTTTTTTATAGCCCGCCGCGTCCGCCTGTCCCGCGGAAAGAGCGAAAAATCCGGTGGACAGCATCGTCACGGCCAATAATGTGTTTTTCAAAGAAGATTTCATGGTTTTTCTCCTATTCTTTCCGGACGGTTAAATCTCACCGAAAACAGGTTTGTCCAAAACGAACCCCTGTCCCAGTTTCGTCGCCGCATCCAACTGCAACTCCGCCGCCAGCAACTGGTTGTAAACGATCATCAGCTGGTATTCCATCAAATGCGCCGCGTAATTCGCGCGTTGCGCCTTGTTCAAATCGTCGGCGGATTCGATCTGTTTCTGGATTTCTTCGGCCGCGACCATCAATTCGTCCAAACGGTTTTGCATATAGGCCGTGAAACCGGTCAATTCAATCGCGTTGGACATTTTGAACTGCCCCTGATAGTACTTTAGCAACAGCGTGTCGTACTGCGACATTTCGGATTTTTCATCTTTCCAACCGGGGCGCAGGAAGATCGTTTCGATCGACTTCGCCACTTCCAGCGGATCTTCGGAATCGGAAATGGGGAAAGCCTCCAGCGATGCGTAATCCTGACTGGAATTCGGCGCGGGGGCGGCACCTTCAAAATTGGGCATATCCAATTTAATGCCGGACAGCGACGGTTTTTGCCCCGAACGGATGTCCTCCAACGCCTTGTCGGCGATTTCCTTCATTTTCGCCTGACCTTCTTTTAACAAAGCGGCCGGAACGTGCGGAATGATCGCGGGCACGGACACAAAGTCGAACACGGGCATCCCCGGCGTCGCCTTCAATACCATTTTGAACAGGCAGATCGGGTTGACCGGCATACACGCGTGCGCCGCGGAACAAGAGAAAACCAACGCCAAACCGGCAGCCGCGAAGGCTTGTTTCATTTTATTCAAAGTTAACATTGATTTCATCCTTTTCTTCCACAGAGTAGGTTCCCTGCCCCAGTTGCAAATCCTTGACGGGTTCGGGTTTGGGGTAACCGCCGACGGGAACGGTGTTCAGCGTTTCAATGCTTTTTTGCTGCAACGTGGACAGTTTCAACGCGATCTGGTTCAAACGTTCCATATTGCCCGCCATCAGCATCAACGTGTTGGCGTTCACGTTATCCTGCAACGTACTCGCCTTTTTCGCGGCGGCGTCCGCTTTGTCCAATCGTTCTTGCGACTGTTTGGCGGCGTTGGTGGCAAAGAACACGGATCTGGCCAGCAATTCGGCGTTCACGCCTTTCTGGTATTCTTTACGCAGCGCGCGGATTTCGCTTCTTTGTTCAGCCGTCAGCTTGACGTCTTTCAGCGCGAACAGCGAAGATTTCACCTTTTTGCTGGCTTCGTCCGCACCGTTCGATCCTTCGGCCGCCTGCGCGATCGGCGTTTTTTCCTTTTTCAATCCTTTGAACGCGTCGGACTTGGCGACTTCGGACGCCGCCTTTCCCATGGATTTCAAATCGCGCGCCGCCGCCGCCTGACCGACCGCTTCAATCTGCCCTTGCATCGTTTTAACCTGATTGACGCGGTTCAAAACTTCGGGGATCGGCTGGTAGCGGCCGACCAGATTGGTCACCAAAGCCGCCAGCTTCGCCACGTCGAACGTCGGCCATCCCTGCGCTTTGGCTTGGGACAACGGCATCAGAAGAGACACCGACAGCACGCTTGACAATAATACCTGCTTTTTCATTTTCTCTTCCTTTCCTATTTCTTGTCAGCCGAAGCACCCGTTCCGGCGGTCGTTCCGGTTCCCGTTCCGCCTTTGCCGTTTTTATTCGCGGCGGCGGAAGCCTTGTCGATCGCGCCGTTGACGGCACCCTCGGCTTTGCCTTTGGCGTCTTTGACCGCGCCTTCGGCCTTGCTCTTGGCGTCATTGACGGCGCCGTTGACCTTGCCCGTGGCGTCCTTGACGGCTCCGCCGACCTTGTCTTTGGCATCCTTGACCGCGCCTTCGACTTTGGTTTCCGCGCCGGCGATCGCCTTGGCGGCCTTTTCTCTGGCGTCGGTGATGGCCTTGTCAGCCTTTTCTTTCGCGTCGTTGATCGCCTTATCGGCTTTTTCCTTGGCGTCGTTGATCGCCTTGTCAGCCTTTTCTTTCGCGTCGTTGACGGTTTTTTCAACCTTTTCTTTCGTTTCGTTGACGGTCTTTTCGACTTTCTTCGCCTTTTCTTCAGCCTGATCTTTCAACTTTTCAAGCTTGCTCTTTTCTTTCTCTTCTTTTTTATCGGCGTCTTCGGCTTTTTCATCGCCTTCCTTATCCTTGTTCCCGTCTTCCTTGTTTTCCTCTTCGTTCTTTTCCAGCTTTTTGTTCTGGGACTGCGCCGCTTCCAGCGAATCCGCCGTTTCGACCTGAACCATGCTGGCCATCAACAGCTGGCGGTAGTTCGCCTGTTCCATTTTCAACAACGCCACTTTGTTGATTTCGTTTTGCAAATCCGTTTCGGATTCCTTGGCTTCGGCGTCCTGACGCAATTTTTCGATCGTCGCCAGATCCTTGTCCAGTTTTTTACGGGTGGCCACGGCTTTGCCGAACGAAGAAGCGAGCGCCGTGAATTTGAATTCGGAGATTTTCTTGGTTTCCGCGTCCTTTTCCGCGGGCGTCGGATTTTCCTTTTGGTTCAGCAGGTTTTCCTGCAGCCATTTGTTCGCCGCGTCGGGATCTTTGATCGCGTCGGCCAAACCGTCGGGCAAAACCAGCAAAGACTGCTTCGTCCCGCCCTTTTCGGCGTTGCGGTCGAAAATGCCGCCGGCCTGTTTCAACGTGCTTTTCCAATCGCCGTTGCCTTGCAGGTTCTGCTTCATTTCCTTAATGTTGATCGCGGATTGAACCTGTTTCAGCTGGGAACGGATACCGGACAACTGATCCATGATGGCTTGAATTTTCATGGAAACGTCCATTGTCGTCTGGGCTTTGGCAGGCGTCCCCAACACTGCTAAGACGGAAGCAACAAGAGCGCATTTTCGTAACATTTTTTTTCTCCATCTTAAAGGTTCAAGGTTTTGATCAGTTGCACATATTCGGGATCGTCAGGGACGACAGGCGGTTGGCTTCCAACGCCGTGGCCGCGGCCGATTGCTGGTACATCAGTTTCAGCGTCGCCGTGTTCGCGCCCATCAGCTGCATCTGGTCGTCGGACGCGCTGGTCACGTCCTGCGCCCGTTTCATATCCGTGCCGGCAGCCAGACTTTGCTGCAGCGAAAACGAATTCGTCATGCCGTTCAGCGTCACCTGTTTGGCCATGCTGGCGCGGGCATTCCAGCAAATGCTGCGTTTGCTCATGTCGATTTGGCCGTCCCCCCGTCCCAGCTGCGCCACATTTTCCAGTTTTTGCGACAGCTTTTCCGGATCTTCCATCGTTTTTTCATCCAATCCGGCCTTGGTCATTTCGGGCGTCGCCTTGACGCTTTTGATGCTGTCGCCCAGTGCCTGCGCCTGTTGTTTCGCAAAGCCTTTCAGGCCGTCCATACTGGCCATGTCGCCCATGGCTTTGGCCTGATCAATGCCGTTTTTAATCTGGTCGGCCGTTTTCTTCAGTTCCTCGACATGGTTTTTCAATTCGTCAACTATGTTCCCCAATTCGGCGCCGATCGTCGGAATGGGAATCGCGCGAGCCGTTTCGCAACGGAAGAAGAAAGAAACAGCCATCAAGCCCAAAAGCGCCGTTTTCTTTGAATTAATCATAGAAGCCTCCTGTATGTTTTATGCGTACCCGCTTTACCTACTATATACAGTTTAACCATACAATTATGGCAAAACAATGGTTTTCATTATGGCAATTGTGACAAAAAAAAGACAAATCGGGCAAACGCCCGATTCGTCACGCCACTTCCAGATATTTTTCGACGAACCCTTCGGGACCGTATTCCTTCATCAGCTGTTCGGCCAGCAACACGTGTTTGCGGCCGGACGAATACAGTTTCAAGAACGGCCCCAGTCCGCTTAAATTCACGTCCAGAATGACGGATTCGCCAACCGCCGGACGGGCGACCAGAATCGCGTATTTCAATTCTTTGAACGCGCGGCCGAACACGAAATCGCGTTCGTGCGGCGTCAGACGCCAGTTTTCGTAATCCTCCTCCATCCCCTGCGGGTTGCGGAAGAAAATGACCGTCTGGCATTGACCGCGGATGACTTCGCCCATGCCCAGCGAATCGACGATGTTCGGCTGTTGGAACGCGCAAAGGTACGCTTGGCGTTTTTTACGCCCTTCCTGCAAGCCGATGACGAACTGGTCGCGGAACATCGGGTGTTTCAGCATGGGCGCCGTTTCGTCGATCATGATCAGGCTGGGATCGCCCGTGTCGCCGGAAACGCTGTGAATACGCTGCATGATGTAGCTGATGACCGCGGGTGCCAGCACCTCGTCTTCAAAAATATGGGTGAAGTCGAACGCGATGAATTTCGCCGTCATGTCCAGCGTGTCGTTGGGCGAGTTGAAAATCAGCCCGTATTGCTGGTCGTTGACCCAGCGGAACAGTTCGCGGCGCATCGCCCCCGTCGGCGAAAAACAGCTTTTGTGCAGGTTTTTCAGCGTTCGTTCCTCGGGTCGCAGGTAATCGAAAGCCGTCGTCACGGCGCGGGCGATTTCCTTTTCGGAAACGGCGTCGTCAACCATGGTGATCGCTTTCAGCCAGCGGCGCAAAAACGCGCGGTTTTCCGGCGTGTCGCGGCACGAAAACGGATTCATGGAAGTCGAATCCTTGTCACCGTCAAAGTTCACGTACGCCCCCTGAATGGCGCGGCAGAAAACCTCGACACCCCTGTGGCGGTCGAAGAAGTAAACGCGCAAATCCCTGTGGCGCATCGCCTGTCCCGCCAAAAACGCCAGCAACGTCGTTTTACCTTGACCGGTGGAACCCAGCAGAATGCAGTGGGCGACGGCGTTCGCGGCGGCGGTGACGTGGAACTGCCAGCGATAGGCCGTCCCGCTGATCGTGCGGAAAATCGTGATCGGTCCAGGGCCCCAGTCGCTGCTGGCGTTGCCTTCCGGCGCCTTTTCAAGGTTGATCGCCGTCGCGACCGCGCGCGACAGGTACGAATACGTTCTGGGATAAATGTCGTACGTCGGGAATTGGGCGAAGAACGACGCCTGCGCGATCCACCCTTCGCGGACGGGCGTGACGCCGTACAAACGGCACAGACGTTCGATTTCCATTTGGCCGAATTCGATTTCCTCTTTGGTGACGCCGAAAACGAACAGGGTCATGGAATAATGACACAGCGTCTGCGTGTCGCTGTCCGTCGAATCGATCAATTCGATCGCTTCGTCGTATTGGTCAAGGGTCGATCCCGAAAAACTGGTCACGCGCGCCATGCGCTTTTGCTGCATCAGCAGCGCCAAAGCTTTCAGTTTGGGAATCGGCGTCACGGTGTGCAACATGGTGACTTCGACATTAATGGACAGCAAATCGGAAACCATCTGTTCGTCGATATAATCCCCCGGACTGCGGATGCCCATGACAATGCCCCACAGTTCGTTTTCGCCTTTGAAAAACCGGATCAATCCCTCGTCGCCCGTGAAATGGATGTAATCCGCCGTCAACATGGATTTCAGTTCCGCCCCCTCCAGCGAACCGATTCGGGGGCGCGGCATGGTGATCGGGCTGCACAGGCGCGCGAAAAACGTAAACGGGCTGAGATCCAGATCGCTGCCCTTTGTTTCAAACAGCTGGGTCGGTTCGTACATATCCAGAATCGCGGTCAAAGCCTGCGCCGCCTGCGCCAGATCGCGGGCGTGGTTTTTATGTTCTTTCACCGACAGGATGATATAGTGTTTGTTGCGGAAAACGCGGCTGAGGTTTTCCGTCCATTGATCCGCGATCGCCCGCAAAATCGGGTTTTCGTGGCGCACTTCCTCGCCCAGCGGGATCATTTCGCGAATGGTGACGACGCGCACCGTGACGTTCAGATCGGCCATGGCGTCAATAAAACTTTTGCGCGCGTCCAGCATATTCATGCGCAATTCGGGCTGGATCATCGCGACGTCCGCCCCCTTGATCGCGAACACGCGCACCAGCGACCCTTCGTGGCATTCGATCGTCGTGCCGTCGTCCTTCAACCGTTCAAAAGGCAAAAAATCGCTGACCTGCGTTTCCTGCGGTTTGGGCAGGATCAGTTCCCCCAGTTTCGTCGCCAGCAGTCCCGCGAACGCGGCCGCGGAAACGATGCCCATCAGACTGACCAGAACTTCGCCGGTTCCCAGACTTTGGATAAAGATGGAAAAAATACTTTCAGGGGGCAAGTTTCGTTCCTTTGCTCTTGTATATGTTCTTGGAACCGCGCGCCATCGGACCGTACGCCCGCACCATGGCGGACAAATGCGGTTCGCGCGCGCCATAGACGATTAAAAACACATGGGCGAACACGATCGGAAACACGAACACCAGCGGGTTCATTTCAAAAATCCCCATGCCGATGAACATAAACGGAAATTGAATCGCCAAATTGACCACCGCCGGCAAAAACGGCGCCCAGAAAATTCTGGGGGGCATGGCTATCGCTTTCAAAATCGGTTCCCGCATTCATTCACCTTTTTTTATTGTTGTAGCCTATCGCGAAAAAATAAACAAATCCTTTCCGATTCATTATAAGGACACCGGAGCGGAAAAAACATAAAAAAATTGCCGCGGCGAACCGCGGCAATCTTTTGCGTTTTAAACGATTAGCCCGTAATGGTATCGTTAAAGCCGGCGTCTTTGGCTTCGGTGAAGTAGTTGACGATCTGAGCCGCAATAGCCAGAATCAACAGACCGAACGCCAAGGAAGCAAACCATTTCCACTTAACGGCACCGAAGATCGCGCCGACGGCCAAACCGACCAGACCGAAACCGCCCATAACGAAAACAACCGTTTTAACGTTGTTGAACAGCGTTCTGCCTTTGGAAGTGACAACGCCGAAAGCGTCAGCGGAGGCGTCCGTGGAGGTGGCGAACAACAGGGCCAAAGCCAAATATAAAAGTTTCATTTCAGTTCTCCTTGCTCAAGGTTAAATGTTCCTCATACCCTCAGAATATGAAAATCGGCAATCAATAGCAACATTAAAAAACCGTCAGCCGAAAACAGCACAATACATTGATTTTTAATGTTTTTTTTGAAAAATGACACCCAATTCAAAAAATTGTCACGAATCTGAAATATTTTCAAACGACCGTTTAAACGGCGCGTCGCCGCATAATATACTGAAAAATCAAGCGGAATTTACCGATAGTTAACACCTTTAAGGATACAATCCGACAAAAGGTCTTTGCCTTCCCCGTACTGCGCAGAAGCTAAAAAAATGACAGATTTTAAAGACGATTCAAACACTTACGCATCAACCGGAACGCCGCGGAAAAAATACCGCCTGTCCGCCGGAACGGCCGCGTTTCTGGCGTTCAATTTTTTGATGATACTGGGGTTTTGCAAATTCTCCTTTTATGTTTTAAAGAATCACCGTAGCGCCGTTGAGCGCGACACGCTGGTCAAAACCTATGTGGATGTCCAGCCTTATTCCGGCGCCCGCCCCGAATCGCCGTCGTACATCGTATTAAAGAATCAGCGAACGCCCGCGCCGTTTTTCGACCGGACAACGGAAAAGGCCAAGGCCGGCGATCCGCCGCCCGTTTTCGCCGCGGCCGAAATTCCCGCCCCCGCGCCCGTGATGAAAAAAACGGCCAAAGCGGCTTTGCCCGTCATCGCCAAAACGGACAAACGGCCGCCGGTCATCCGTCCCGCCGCCGCGCCCGTCGTCATTGCCGCCGCGACGCCCGCGCCCGAAACCGGCGCCGATTTGGACAACCTGATGTCGTCCGGCCTGTCGCTTTTGACCGAATCGGACGAAACGCTGATCGCATCGCAATCCATTTTGCAGGAAGAGCCGGAACAAACCGAACCGGCCAGCCTTGCCCCCAAACCCGCCGCGCCCGAAACGCTCGTCGTTGTCGCCGCCGCCAAAATCCCCACGCCCGTTGAAAAGAAGCCGGCCGCGCAAAAGAAAAAGCCCGCCGCGAAAAAGGAACGGACGGGAACGCATTGGGTGGACATCGCCCAGTTGCGCCGCAGTTTGACGGACGCTGCGGCCGAAACGCAAAAGGCGGAAACGGAACGCAAGAACGCGGCTTTGTTGAATATGAACGGCGCAAAGCAAACGGCGGCGTTGAACACGCAAACAGCGACGGACGCCGTCGCCGCCCCCGAACCGGCCGCGCCTGAAACCGCAAAAAAGAAAAAGACCGAAGACAAGGCCGTCAAAACCGCCGTCGTCCAAGACGTTCCCTTTGCCGGAACGGCCGAGAAAAACGACGTTTCGCAGACGGCCAAAGCGAAAAAGCCGGATACGGCGGCGATCGCCGGAAACTCGGCCGATTTGTGGAAAATCGCGCGCGTCCGCGGTTCGTCCAAAGGGGTTGGCGCGCCGGAAAAAACCGCCGCGAAAGAACCCGAAAAATTAAAAATCGCGCAGAAATCCGGTTCCGAACCGGCCGCCGCGCCGAAACCCGCCGGACAAAAAACGGTGATCTACCGCAACGGACGGGATGTCACGCCGGACAAGGCGCGGGAAACGTCGCTGAACTGGCTTGACCGTCAGGAAGCCGCCGTGTGGACGAGTATGTCGCAATCGGACACGCCGTCCGTGTGGTCGGCGGCGGCGGACGGGGTTTCCGACCCCGACCGCGCCAAGGCGTTCCGCGTGGCCGACGAACAGCCCGCCCCCGCAACCGGCGATAAAAAGGACGAAAAGCCTGAAGACAACGTTGTCAGCTCTTTGCCCGTCCGCGTCGTCGGCGAAGAACAAAAGCCCGAAGCGAAAACGAATCCGTTATTGTTGCCGCTGGGTGCGCCGACGGCCGCGCCTGCCGCCGCGGTCAAAGCGCAGGCCGCGCCCGCCGTCATTCCGACGGGCATTCCGCAAAACGTGAACCCCGCCGGATTGGCCGCCGCGCTGGCACCGGAAACGGTTCCCGCCGCTGAAAACAAGACGGACGACGGGCTGGTCAACAAGATATTCTCGTTCTTCGGCAAACCGGACGCCGCCGCCGTTCCCGAAATCGGCAGCGGCGCGCCCGCCGAAATGGCGGCCGCCGATGTATCGAAAGACAATGAAACGGCCGCCCCCGATCCGAAACCGGCCGCGAAATCCGCCGGCAAAAAGGATACGGCCGCCGCACCCGCGAAGCCGGCGCAGGACATCGCCCCGACCGAGTTGCGCCTGACGTTCCGTCCCGACAGTTCGGAAATGTCCGCGCAATCCGTCAAATGGGTCAAAGCGTTCGGCCAGCGCGCCAAAAAGGACATCCAGAACGCCGTCGAAGTCCGCATGAGCAACACCAACCCCGCCCTGCAGGAAAAGCGGTTCGCCCTGATCCGCAGCACGCTGGTCGGCGCGGGAATGGAGGATGTCCAGATTCTGCCGGTCATGACCGACCGCACGCCGCACACGATCGTTCTGCGGATGATCGTCCTGCCCGAAGAGGGGTACACGGAATACACGTCCGACAACGGCGGCATCAAGGAACGCCTGTATTACAGAAAGTGGTGACGCGCCTTTTCCGCGATTGAAAACGCGGCCGGAATCTGATAGCTTTTCAAAGAAACCCGAAAAAACGGACGCTTTGCGGTGTTTTCGTTTTTATAAAGGATTTCTTAAATAATTTAATGCTTTAATTGTAACCCTAAAGAAGCGTTTCGATTTCACATTTTGGAGATTAATATGCCGTATCCATACAAGACAATCAGCATTTCAGGCCTGCTTTCGGCGGCTTTTTTACTGAACGGATGCACGCAGCTGGTTGAAAACGATCAGGCTTGGACGGGTGTTTCCGCCGGAACGGTTTCCGCGGCGCCCGAATTCACGGCGCCCGTCGGCGGCGGCCAATTCGGCCAAAGAACGCCCCCCGACGTTATGCAGAACACTTACGGTTACCGCGGCGAAGACCTGTCCGCGGCCGCCCCCGGCGCCGTCGGCGCGGACGGGCTGTACAGCTATGACAGCTCGAAAGACGGGGCATTGAACGGCGACACGCTGAACGGCATTCAAAATCAAAACGGTTCCGACGCTTCTTTCAATTCCTCGACGACCGGAACGACGGCCGCCGATTTGGGCGATGAAAACTATGATCCCGCCGATCCGGTTGAAGACTGGCTGGCGACGGAGGGATCGTCCGTGCGTTCCCTGCTGACCCAATGGGGCGACAAAGCCGGATGGCGCGTCGTGTGGAACACCGACCGCGAATACATTTTAGAGGCCGGCGCCATGTTCCGCGGCCGGTTCATGGATGTCGCGTCCGCCCTGATCCGTTCGTTCGCCCGCGCCCAACCGTCGCCGTGGGGGACGTTTTACAAAGGCAACCGCGTATTGTTAGTGACCACGCAGGAGGACGAAAATGCGGACTAAACAGCTTTCCCTTATTCTCGGCGTCTGCCTGATCGGTCTGACATCGTGCAGCCTGTACCGTTCCAACATCAAGGAAACGGATCGTTCGCTGGACAAGATTCAAAACCTGCTCGACCAGCCGATCACCCCGACCGACCAATATAAAATGGACACGATCGCCGTCAAAGACGACATCTGGCTGGGCAGCCAGAGCGTCCGCGTCAACGAAGGCGACCCTCTGCCCGCGCGTTTTGAAACGGACGACGGCATCACGCTGGTCAGCACCGCGCCGGTTTCCCTGTTGCAGATTTCCGAACAGATCACGTCATTGACGGGCATCACCGTGCGCGTGGACGACATGATTTTGAACGAAGTCAAATCCGCCAAACAGGGCGATTCCAAAGACGCCGTCGCCGGTAGCGTTTCCCAAAACGTCGATTCCGATTTGTTCATGCCCGCCTATTCCGGCAAGCTGAGCGGTTTGCTGGATCAGATCGTTTCCCGCTTCGCTTTGTGGTGGCGGTACAAAAACGGCGTGATCACGTTCTATAAAATGGAAACGCGCGTTTTCACCGTATATGCCCTGCCCGTCACATCGAACCTGAGCGCGAACATCGCCGGTACGGCTTCGGGCGATTCCGGCGGTTCGACATCCGCGTCCATGGATTCCAGCATCCAGCTGGATTTTTGGACGCAGTTGGAAGAAGCCGTCACGGCCATGTTGCCCGACGGCGCGACGTTGAACATCATTCCGTCAAACGGAACGATGACCGTCACCGCCCCGCCGTTCACGCTGCAGCGCATCGCGCAGTATGTGAACAGCATGAACGAAAAGCTGGGACGTCAGGTTTCCATTTCAATCAAGGTGTTGAACGTCACCCTGTCCAATTCGCAGCAAATGACGCTGAACGTCAATTCCGTTCTGAAATTCCTGAATGAAAACCTGAAACTGACCGCTGTTTCTTCAACGCCGTCGATCGAAAACAACACCAGCAATCTGGGCATGACGCTGATCCCCGGCGACCGCCACATTGACAACATCTCGATCGTCGCGCAAGCGTTGAACGATCAGGGCACGACATCGCTGGTGACCAGCGCGTCCGTGACGACCATGAACAACCGCATCGCGCCGATTCAGGTGACGACGAACGAATCCTATGTTGAAAAAACCGAAACGACGGTTGACAACGGCACGACGACAACGTCCGTCACGCCGGCGAAAATCAACTACGGTTTCACAATGGAGGTTCTGCCCCGCATTCTGGATCACGGCCGGTTGCTGATGATGTTCACGATGACGCTGACGGAGCTGGAGGAAATGGGACGCGTCACGACGGAAAGCACCACCGTCCAGCTGCCCAAGATCAGAACGCGCGGTTTCGTGCAGGAAGTCGCCATGATGTCCGGCTACACGCTGATGCTGACAGGGTTTGAAGAGGTCAAAACTTCGACCACCAACACCAAGGAACTGTTCGGCATCAACAATCAGGCCAGCAAGAACCGTAACGTCATGGTCATTTTGCTGACGCCCGAAGTTTTGGTTTCGCCGCTGCTGCCTGAAACCAGAATGAAAAACATCTAACAGGACGGTCGATCATGGCTGCAGATGATGAAGAAGAACTGACTTTGGACGATTTGGAAGACGACGCGGACGCCGACGAAACGGCGGACGCGGACGAATCCGGCGCGGCCGACGGTCAGGACGGGGAATCCGAACCGTCATGGGGACCGACGATCGTCGTCAACGACACGACGTACGCTGTCACCCTGTTCTGGCAGCCGCTGCAGGACACCAACGACCCCTATCCCGAAGTTCAGGAAACGGTTGACAACTTTATGGAAGGCGCCGACCTGTTCTGTCTGCGCCAAGGCACGTCGCCGCAATACGGCATCGGCAATTCCACGGAGGGTCACAAGGCCGGCATGCCGTCGGCCGCCGCGGCCATCGCGGAAAAGTTTCAGGACAAGCCGTCCTCCGTCGCCGTGTTCGAAGTGGACGAAGGCTGGTGGTTCATCGCCATCCGAAACGACCTGATCCTGTCCGAAGAGGATATGCTCTACCTGAACGAAGAGGACGCCAAACGCGCGTTTTACGCGATGATGGCCGTGCCGGACTGGGGGCGGAAGATCGCGCCCGCTTCTTGGGATATCGAAGGAACGGAAGAAGTCGATCTGTGGGACATTTTGAAATCCCCCGGTTCGTCAAAGTTGATGCACATCAACAAAAACCAGCGTCAAAAGATGAAAATGGCCGCGATCGGCGCGGGCGTTCTGGTTTTGCTGATCGGATACAAACTGATTTCCGGCCTGTTTGCCACGGAAAAGAAACCTATGATCCGGCCGTTGGCGCCGATGAAACCTTTGTACGAAGAAGAGGCGCCGCAGGAAGAGGCGGAGGTCATCGTCCACCCGTGGGAAACACTGGTGGACGCGGAAGATCTGCTCAACCGTTGTCAGGCCGCCGCGCAACAGGTCAAAGCCATGCTGATCCCCGGTTGGAAACTGGGACCCGTTTCGTGTTCAAAATCCGGCCTATCTACATCGTGGACGATGGAATGGGGACATCTGGGATGGGTCAAACGCGCGTTTGAAGAATACAACACCCGCGGACTGGATTATCTGTTAGACAACGACGGCAAAACGGCCATCGTCAGTCTGGCGATCGGCGATGTCGCCATCCATTCCGAAACGCCCAAGCTGATGGTTTACGAACTGCGCGAAGAATGGAACGACATCTTTCAGGCGATCAAACAACAGGTTTCGCTGGCCGAAGCGACGGAAACGCGCCGCCCGTCGAAACCGAAAATCATCAACGGACAAGAAGTTTGGATCGACCGGACGTACCCGCGTTTGAATTTCACCTTTTCCTCCGACCTGCCGATGGAAGAATGGCTGGATATGTTCAAACGTTTCCCGTCGCTGGAAATCGACAGGCTGAATTACACCCCTGAAAACAACATCTGGACTTATGAGGGACACATCTATGAACCTACTCCTTAAAAAACATTTTTGGCTGGCGGCCGTGGCTATTTCCATGTCCGTTCCGGCGGCGAACGCAGATGATTTGTTTGACGATTCTTTTTTCGCGACGCCCGCGCCCGTAGATGCGGCAACGCCCGCGCCTGCCGCGGATGCGCCCGCTCCGGCCGTTGACACATCCGTTCCGGCTGTTGATGCGCCCGCACCCGCCGCCAACACGCCCGCGCCTGAAACGTCCGCCCCCGCCGAACCCGTTACGGATGCGCCCGCTCCGGCTGTTGACGCGCCCGCGGTTGAAACGCAGCCGTCCTTGGACGCGCCGTTGCCCGACGCGCCCGCCCCGACGCTGGACGCGACGATCCCTCCGCCGCCCGCCGACAGCGTGCCCGCTCCGGCCGGATTGGATTTCGGCACGCCAAACGGCGGCATGAACCTGTCCACGCCCCCCAGCGAACAGATTTTGGGCAAAGTGTCCAGCGACATTTTCCGCGAAATGGCGGAAATGGAACGCGAAAACAGCACGCTGATGCTGCAGTTGAAACGCGAACAGCTGCGTTCCGAAATCGACGCGCTGAAAACGTCCAACCGCCAGATGCTGTTCGACGAAATCGAACGCCGCGAAAAAATGACCCAAGCCCGTCTGGAATGGGAATTGGCGCAAGATCTGAAACGTCAGGAGGCTTTGGAACGCAAACAGCGCGCCGAGATCCGCCAGAAACAGATCGAAGCCGCGTTGAAACGCGAGGAAGACCGCCGCATCCAGAAAATGAAGGAAGAGGAAGCCGCGCAGGCCGAAAAGGAAAAGCAGGAAAAAGAGGAACAGAAAAAACAGCGTGCCGAATTGAAAAAGAAATACGACGCCGCTTCTCTGGTTCGTCTGAACAGCCTGAAACCCGTTTTGATGGCGGCGACGAAACCCGCGAAAATCAAACGTTCGACCACATCCCGCATTCCCAAGGCTTTGACCAGCACGGGCGAAGACCTGCTAACGAAAAAGCGCGCGGGCGAAGCGTTAACCGTGACGGTTTCCGCCGACGAAGCCAAAGAAGCCGGCGGCGTCCCGCAGGAATCCGCGTCCAAGCTGTACGCCGTTTCGGAAATCCGCGGCACGGCCGGATCGCTGATCGCCAAGCTGATTTCCAAAAAGGACAAAACGACGTTCTTTGCCAAAAAATCGACCATCCTGCCGACCGGTCACACCGTCATCGACATTGACAAGGACTATGTGCTGGTTCAAATCGGCAACAACAAGGAAATGATCGGGTTCCCGTCCGCGGGTCTGCTGTCCGACGCGCCGGTCAACAACAGCGCGCCCGCCGCCGAACGTGGCCGTTCCGAAGAGGAAGAAAACGCCGCCCCCGAACCCGAACCGCGGCCGAAACGGCGCAAATCTTCGCCGATTTCCGCCAGCGCAGGCGTACGCGCCAGTTTTTCGGGCGCCAGTCTGGCCAGATAATTAACCGTTCCGGCGGGGAAGTCGTCTTCCCTGCCGGCGTCTTTTAAAGCGTCACGCCGTTAAAAGAGGTTGAACAAAATGCCCGCACCGACACAAACAAAGCCTAAAACCGCAGGAACGGGAGCCGCCCCCGCCGGCGGTTCCGCCGCGCCCGAGGCCGCGAAACCCGCACCGAAAAAAAGTTCGGAGGTGTTAAACGAGCTTTTTTCCGGCGGCAAGTGCATCACGGCGCCGACCGGTTCTTTTCCGGTCAAGGAAGACACGCGCAACCTGTTGGCTTTGTTCGACAACGGCCGTTTTCTGGTCAGTTCGGAACACAAATTCGACGGCCGCGTTTTAAGTTTTGAGGTATTGGCGCGCAAAAAGAAGCTGCAGGTCAACAAAGCCGAATACGTCCCGAACAACCTGATCAAAGCCATTTACGAACGCGCCGAAAAGGACGCGCCGGCAATCGACGAGGAGGAAACCGGCAGCGCGGCCGATCTGGAACAGCTGCAGATGCAGAAAGACTACGTCGCCGTTTTGACAAAGGCGGCGGCGGTCAAGGTTTCGGACGTTCACGTCGTGGTCGGTTCCCATAAAACGGAAATCTTTTTCCGCCAAAACGGCATGATGCAGGTCGTTATGGAAAATACCAAGGAATGGGGCGAGGCGTTCGTGCGCGCGGCGTTCGCGTCTTCGGACATTTCGGACGCGAACTACGCCCAAAACGAATATCAGGCGGCGCAAAAAATCGGTGACGCCCCCCTGCGCGGTTCCAACGGCAAGCTGAGATTGCCCAAGCTGGTGCTGGGCGTGCGTCTGCAATTCAACCCGATCGCGTTCGGCACGCGCTATCTGGTCATGCGTTTGCTGTACGCCGACGAAGACCCCGACAACGCGGGCGATTTGATGGCGTTGGGTTACACGCAGCGCGAAGCCGATATGTTCTACCGTCTGCGCGCCGTCCCCATCGGCATCATCATCGTAGCGGGTCCGACGGGTTCGGGAAAATCGACGACGCTGCAGCGCAACATGATTTCCCTGTTGCAGGAACGCAATTACGAACTGAACCTGATCACCGTGGAAGACCCGCCCGAATACCCCATTCCGGGCGCGCGCCAGATGCCCGTGACCAACGCGAACACCGAAGCGTTGAAAGAACAGGAATTCACCAAGGCGTTGGCCGCGTCCCTGCGATCCGACCCCGATATGCTGATGATCGGCGAAATCCGCACGCTGTCGTCGGCGCAGCTGGCGTTCAAAGGCGCGCTGTCCGGCCACGGCGTGTGGTCAACGCTGCACGCGAACTCGTCCCCCGCGGTTATCATGCGTTTCCGCGACATGGGCGTTGAAACGTTCAAACTGATCGACCCCGAAATTATGAAAGGCATGGTTTCGCAGCGTTTGTTCCGCCGCGTCTGTCCGTATTGCCGCATTCCGGTTTCCCAGCGTCCCGACCACCCGACCGTCCAGCGTTTGCGCAAGGCGTACGGCGATTTCGGCATGGAGCAGGCTTTCCTGCGCGGCGAAGGATGCCCCCAATGCAACGGCAACGGATGTAAAGGCCGCTGCGTCGTCGGCGAAATTCTGCTGCCGGACGCGACGTTTTTGAATTTGCTGGTCAACGGCGAAACCAAAAAAGCCATTGACTATTGGACGGGCGATCTGGGCGGCCGGACGATGAAAGACTGCGCGATCGAACGTATGCTGAACGGCATGATCGACGCCGAGGAAGTCGAACGCTGGTGCGGTCTGCTGGACGAAAGACCCATCTACTGACAATGTTTTGCAAAAGAGGTGCGAATGGCTAAAAGCAATTTCAGTTTGGCGGATCTCAACCGTTATTACGCGATGATCGTCTGCCGCATGAGTGACGGGACGCGGCTGAAAATCTATCGGAAATTGATTTCCCTGTTACACAACCGTTTTTCATTGATGGACGCTTTGGATCGCGTGCGCGGCATCATTACCAACGACGGGAAAAACCCCGACGAACCGATGGCGCTGGCGATTCTGTATTGGTCGCGTTCATTGCAAAACGGTCATCCGTTTTCCGTCGCGTTGGAAGGATGGGCGCCGGCCAGCGAACGTTTGATGTTGTCGGTTGGTGACGTTTCCAACCTTGAAAGCGCGCTGGAAAACCTGATCAAGGTCAGCGAAGGCACGAAAAAAATGAAAGAACCGCTGGTCAGCGCGGTCAGCTACCCGATGTTTTTGTCGATGATGACCGTTTTGATCATTTACGCGATCGGCGTTTACATGGTGCCGCCGATGATCAGCGCCGCCCCCAACACGCGTTGGACGGGATCGGCGCGCGATCTGGTGAACCTGTCGGAATGGATCGGCAAAAACTGGGTAATGGCGTTTTCGTTCCTGCCCATATTGTTCTTTCTGATCTACCTGACCCTGCCGCGATGGAGCGGAAAAACCCGCGCGTGGTTTGAAAACGTTCCGCCGTGGTCGCTGTACCGCATTTTCGTCGGCGTGACGTGGATGCTGGCCATGGCGGCGTTGGTGCGCGCGGGCACGCCCGTGTCCCAAGCCCTGCGTTCCCTGCGCCACGACGCCAGCCCGTACCTGCTGTACCGCATTGACAGCGCGCTGGTGTATATCAACAACGGCGACAACTTGGGCGAAGCGTTAAACAAAACGGGATTGGGCTTTCCGGACAAGGAAATCATCGGCGACTTGCGCATTTATTCCGAAATGGACAACTTCCAAGGCGCGCTTGACCAAATGGCCAACGAATGGCTGGAAGACAGCGTGACCGGTATTTCGCAAAAAGCGGCGGTGTTGAACATGGTCGCGACCCTGTTCGTTTCCGGCGCGATCGCGTGGGCGGTTATGGGCACGTTCGCCATGCAGGACCAGATCACCAAAGCGATGGGTTAAATCCCCGCGCAAACGAAAAAGCCTCCGCGCGAACGGAGGCTTTTTTTGTTGCGCTTCGATCACTTTTCGGCGATCTTGTCCAGCTTTTCGGGCAGTTTCAGAACCGCCATCAAAATGTCCAGCGTCAGGTAGTACGACAAAAACGCAATGTACATGACAAACGGCGCCAGCGTCATGAACGCCATATAGGACAGAACGATCATCTGCGCGAACACCAAACCGAAATCGGCGGTGAAAATCATCGCGACGGCCGTCAAAACGGCGAAAACCGCGGCCAGACCGAAAACAACCGGCGTCAATTTCAGGCAGCCTTTGGCGAAATAGGACGTCAGGCCGATGAATTCTTCGCCAACCGTCGTTTTTTCAACGATTTCAACGTTCAAATCCGCGGGACGCAACAGCAGAAAGCTCCAGACTTCGCACGCGACGAACGCGGCCAGAGAGCTCAGGAACACGACGACGGCGTCCGGCGAATCCGGTTGTTCGGCCAAGAACGTCGATTTGTAAAAAATACCGCCCAGCAGCACCAAAACGCCGGAAACGCCGACGAACAGGGCAAGGACTTTCAGCACGACGGCCGACGACATCTTGGTTGGCGCGTTTTTGATCAGCGTGTTCAGCGTCGGCAGCATTTTCGCGCCGGTGTAGTGCAACAGCGCGCATCCGGCAACGCCCGTGACGGCGAAAATGACGGCGGCGCCGACGCCGGCTTCAAACCGGACGGCCAGAACGACGGCCGCGATCACGCTTAAAACGGCCAGAACGCTGAGGCTCGCCAAACCGATTTTGCCGAAAGCGCCGCACGCTTTCATCACCTTTTCACCCGCTTTGAGGTTGATGTAATCCAAAAAGCGGTCGATACAGCCCGACAGATCGGGCAAAAGAAATTTTTTCATTCAAACAACTCCTTATCTGTTTAATCCCTGAAATTGACAAACTGCAACGGTTGGTCAATCCCCAACGTTTTGACAAAAGCGATCACATCCTGCAAATCGTCGCGCTTCTTTCCCGACACGCGCAATTCGTCGCCCTGAATGGAAACCTGCACTTTCATTTTGGAATCCTTGACGGCTTTGGATATCTTTTTCGCCGTTTCCTGATCGATCCCCTGTTTGACGCGGACGGTTTGCCGGATCATCGCGCCGGCGGCTTTTTCCTCTTTGCCGAAATCAAGGCACGACGTGTCCAGTTTGCGCCGCGTGACATAGGTCAGCACCAGTTCATGCACCTGTTTCAATTTCAACGCGTCGTCCGCCAGCAAAACGATTTCCTTGTCGTTCAGTTCGACGGTGCTTTTCGATCCCTTGAAATCGAAACGCGTTGAAATTTCGCGCGTCACGCCGGCGACGGCGTTCGCGATTTCCGTCATGTCCGTTTTGGACACTATATCGAAAGAAGGCATTTTTTTCTCCTTTAACAAAACCGGACGACATTATACGCCAAAAACGCGGTGATTTCAAACGCGGGCTTTATCCCCCACCGTCACAGGCTATCACGGACGGCGCACCGCGTCACCATAGCCCTTGGTCGTGATCCGAGTGTGACAAAACGCTGACATTTGCCGCGCCGGAACACTTTTTTCTTTCAAAATCCGTCAAAACGGGTATAAATGGACAAAAGAGCTTTTTTTTCAATCACGTTTGATCCGAAGGGAAAAACAACCATGATGGAATTTTTTGAAAACGTCGATCTGCCCCAGCGCATCGCTTTTTTAAGCGCGATCGCCCATTTGGCGCGCGTGGACGGCGAATTCGACGGCAACGAAAAACAATTCTTTGTCGATTTGGCTAAATTGTACAACCTGAACAAGGAACAGGCCAAAGAAGCTATCCGCCCCAGAACCGAGGAAGAAGCGTTGGAACTGGTTAAAACAATCACAGACAAAGGGTTCGCGCTGGTATTGATCCGCGAAATGTTCTATCTGGGGTACGAGGACGGCGACCTGTCCGATTCCGAAATCCTGTTCATTTCAAAGGTCGGCATGGCGTTGAACATCCCCTTGGAAAAAATGGAGCAAATCAGTAACTGGGTCATTCGCGGCATTGAATGGGAGGAAGAGGGCGCGCAAATCTTTTCCGATTACCAACCCGCCGATATGAGCGAAGACGAACTGGATTCTTACGATTTTTAACGGCTTGTGTTTCATCCCGAAAAAGCGTATAAGCGTCTTGTCTTTATTTTAAGGAGTCCTTTATGGCTAAAGAAGAATTGTTGGAATTCAGCGGCACCGTCGTTGAAAAACTGCCCAACGCCATGTTTCGCGTGAAACTGGAAAACGACCACGAAATTCTGGCGCACACCGCCGGAAAAATGCGTAAATTCCGCATCCGTGTCATGGTCGGGGACAAGGTTGACATCGAAATGACGCCGTACGACCTGACAAAGGGACGCATCACGTTCCGGCACAAAACGCCGGCGGGAAACACGCCCGCGTAATAAAACTCCCTCCTTGCGAAAACGGAGGGATTTTTTATCCGTAATTTCCGGCGAAAAACAATGACGGACAAACTGACCGACACCGAAAAAAAACAGCTGGCCGACCTGATCGCCGCGAAAACGGTGCGCGTCCCGTTCAAAACGGGAATGGCCGGCATAACGGCCGCGTCCCTGCCGTTTTACAAAAACGCGCGCAAAGTGGATGTCAAATGCTTTACGACGCGCCCGATCATCACAAAGGAATACGTTTGCGACGATGAAACCGTTTTTGAAATCGACGGGGAAGAGGATACGCTGCGGGAAATGAACGACGCGTTTTCCCTTTCGTTGGGCGCGGACAACATCGCGGCCTATCTGGCGTTTTATTTCGACGCCGTCGCCGCCGTCAATGACGATTTCGCGCATTTGGTTTCAAGCGCGGACGATTTTGTCACCGCTTCTTTTGACGCGGAGCTGGCGCAAAGTTTGAAAAAGCTGGTCGCGCCGCCGGAAATCGCCGAACAAGGCGACGGTTTCACGGCCAAGGTTTTCCTGCTGTACGACAATGTGCTGTTTTATGACACGCTGTTTATTGCGCGAAACGGCGAAGTACGCCTTGAAAACGAAAGCGTCGCTTACGATTCCCTGCCGATCCGGCGCGTTATGTTAAGGTGATTGCCATGGTTGAAAGCGTTTTGCCCGTTGTTGACATTCCGATCCGCGGCGGCGTAGCGGCGCAGGCGAAAATGGCCGGCATCGTCAACGAAATGTGCAAATCCGACGCGGGGCGCGCGATTTTGGAATTTGCCGCCGATTACGGCTATGAACTGAAATTCGACCGCAAAACGGCCAAAGAGGGGCTGTTCGGATACGCCGACCCGTGCGAAGAGGTGTGCGTTTTGAACCCGAAAGCGACCATGGCGCAAAACATCGTCACTTTGGCGCACGAACTGCGCCACGCCTATCAGTACACAATGGACGAAGTGGACGAACCCGACCATTCCGGATACACGGCGAAAACCATGATGCACCGTTCCCGCGTCATGGAGGCCGACGCCGAAAGCTACGGCTGTCTGGTCGCTTGGGAATTGAAGCAAAAGGGAATGGAGGCCTGCTGGAACGATTTTTCGGCGTCGTATCCTGAAATCGCCGCGCCGTTTGAAACGGCTTTGAACGAAACGGGCGACGTGAATCAGGCACGCACCGCCGCGTTCAAAGGGTGGTACGACAACGCGGATCGGCGCGATTATTACGACCAAAGCATGGCGTCGTGCGTTGAAACGACCAATCCGTCCGTGTTCCGCAAAAAGCTGAAATCCGTAACGGCGGCGAAATTCGTCAACGCCGTGTGTTGCGATCCCGACGGGAACAACTATTTCACCGCCGATCCGAAAGAATTGGAAAAGGACAAATTCGCGACCATGTACGCGGATGTCAAAGACCGCATTGCCGCGCATATGGCCAAACGCGACGCCCTGCCCGACCGGACGCCCGACAAATCTTTGGCCACCATTAAAACGCAACCAAGGCCGCGGTCGGAAACGCAACCGGCGCGCGCCGTCAGTCCGGCGGCAAAGGAATGCGCCGTCACCGCCCGTCAGGAAAGCGCGGCGCGCAAGATTCGCGCGGCGAAATCCCGAAACCCCGCGGCCGTCGTTTTGGCGCAACGGGGGAACGCGCGCTGAACCGCATTAATAATGCGGCGGCGGGACTTCTTCGGACAGGGGGCGCACCTGACCGCTGGTGTCGAAATTTTGCACCAAAAAGAACAGCTCGCGTTGCATCCGGTCGATTTTCATCGCCTGTTCGGCGACAATCTGGTTCAAATCCTTGATCGTGCGTTCGTATTCGGCCGACAGGCTTTCCAGCGCGATAAAGCGTTCTTCGATTTCGTTGGCATTCATGGCGTTTCTCCTTTCGTCTCGTTGTACGCCGAAAAACGCAAAAGGGCAATATCCCCGTTTTGTCTGTTGAGAAACAAACGCAAAAGGGATACCCTGTCCGTCAAACGGTAAATTCAAACAAAGGATTTTTTTCATGACTCAGCTGACCGACCTTTTCAAAACGCTGGCCGCGATTCCGTCCCCGTCAATGCACGAAGACGGCGTGGCCGACAAAATTATCGCCCTGTTTGACGAATACGGCATCGCCGCCGCCCGCGACGCGTTCGGCAACGTCCGCGCCGCCGTCCCCGCGACGGACGAAAGCAAAAAAACGCTGGCCGTATCCGCGCACATGGATGTCGTCGGCGATTTTTCCCCCGTCAACATCGTTGACGACGGCGAAATTTTGAAAACGGACGGCACGCGCACCTTGGGCGCCGACGACAAAGCCGGCGTCGCCGCGGCCATGATGCTGGCGAAAACCGTCGCCGCGGATAAAAACCTGAAGCACGGCGGGTTGGAAATCGTGTTCACCCGCGACGAGGAACAGAATATGAGCGGCGCGCGCGCTTTGGATTTTTCGGCGTTCAAATCGGAATACGTTTTGGTGCTGGACGGCGACCGGCTGGGCGATTTCCAGATCGCCGGCGCGGGATACACGAAAATGATCCTGTCCGTCACAAAAACAAAGGGCGGACATTCCGGCATTGACATCGCCGATCCGCGCCGCGTCAACGCCGTCAAAGCGATCGCCGAAATCATGGCCGAAATTCCGCAGGGCGTTTATTACGCCGATGAAACGGGCGTCGTCACGTCGATCAACGCGGGCGCGGTCGTCGGCGGCGGCGTCAAAAACATCCCGACCGACAAACAGGGGGCGGATTTCGCGTTTCACCTGACGGACACGGCGATGTCGAACATCATCAACACCGACGCGTTCGCGCTGTATTCCATCCGCAGTTCGGACAAGGCGAAAGAAGCCGCGCTGATCCGCGAAATCGAACAGACCGTCGAACGGTTCAACGACAAATACGCAGAAAAGGCTACCTTTACGGTAGAGTTTGAAGAACACATCCCGCCCTTTGAAAAATCAAGCGACGAAACGATGATCGAAACCGCGAAAAAAGCGGCGGCGAAAATCGGCATGGATTTGAACGTGTCGTCGTTCCACGCGGGGGCGGAAACGCACCTGTACGCGCAAAGGAAAAACGGCGCGGGCGTGACGTTCAAGCCCTATCTGGTCGGCGCGGCGAACATTTACAATATGCATTCGGCGGCCGAATATGTCGAAACGGCGTCCATGAACCGCGGTTTCGATTTCGTCAAAGCTTTGTTTTACACGTTCAACAACGCGTAAAATAACGATTTTTTAACGTGATTCGTCCTATAATGCGTGTCCCGTCACAAAGGACACGCATATGGACAATCAGGTTTTACGCAACGATTTTAAAAACATCCGCAGCTGGGTTTTCGATCTGGACGACACGCTTTACCCTCCGTCCGCGGAATTGTACGCCCAAATGGCGCAAAGAATCCGCGCGTTCATCATGCGCGCGCTGGGCGTTGACGAAAAAACCGCGTCCGTCATTCAAAAGGATTATTACAGAAAATACGGGGCGACGGTTTGCGGGTTGATGGTGGAACACGACGTTTCCCCCGAAGAATTCACCGATTACGTCCACGAACTCGACTTGTCGTCCATCCGTCCGAACCCCGTGTTGAAAAATCGTCTGCGCGCGTTGACGGGAAAGAAGTTCATTTTCACCAACGGGGCGCACCACCACGCCGAACGCGTATTGGAACGGCTGAATTTGCGGGATTGCTTTTCCGGCATTTTTTCGATCCGCGAAGCTGGATATATCCCCAAACCGGCGGAAAAGACATACCTGAAAATGCTGGACACTTTCGGCATCAAAGCGGGCGAAAGCGTCATGTTCGACGACAGCCCCGCCAACATTCTGGCCGCGAAAAAAGTCGGCATGAAAACGGTGTGGATATCGTCAAACGTCGAAAACAACCAATATTGCTCCGTTGACGACAAAAACTTCTGCGATTACGAAACGCCCGACCTGTCGGAATTTCTGGCCGAATTGACGGAAGAATAAACAGCCCGCCCCTTACTTTTCACGCAACGCCAACGCGATGTCGATTTGTTTCGCGATCAGCGTCAACGTCCGTTCGTCGCAATCCTGCAACCGGTCTATAATGTGAATCAGCGGCAAGTTCAACGCCTTGTCGTATTCGCGATCCGCCGTCAGATCCGTGAACGATATCCCCAACACATCCATAATGGCCAGCAACGTTGACAGCCGCGGATCGGCCAATCCGCGTTCGATGTTGGAAATCGTGTTGATCATCTTGCCCGATTCCGATGCCAGCTCGAACTGGTTCAACCCTTTCAGTTTTCTGAACAGGGCGATTTTCCGGCCGATGGATTTCAAGTTCTTTTCTGTGTTCATAGGGGCAGTTTCCTATTTTAATGTGGATACCGACACCCCGTTAAAGTGTGTTTTTCCTACTTTACTAATAAAAAACACATATTATAATGTGTGCATATTTGGTTTTAGGAGGAATAGGGATGAAACAATCCAAAACAACG
>DJSW01000011.1 GCA_002439085.1 Alphaproteobacteria bacterium UBA6324 | reverse complement strand
AACGTGGAACGGCAAATATCACATAGTTTTCGTGTCGAAGTATCGCCGGACGTGTTGAGTATAAATTAAAGCGAATGAATGGCGGGTGACGGGGAGGAGAGGGCAAAGGCAGAAAATGGATTCAAAATGTTGTTGCGGGTGTGCGGGCGGGCAGGAGAAAGAATATTTCGGGGCGGGGTGCGACTCGGCGAAAAAGTTTAACAAATCGTAAAAAAAAGGTTGAACGCGATTCAATATATTGTATCTTGAGAAAAATACGGTCTTGACAAAGGCGGTTTGTGTTCATCGGCTGGGGACGGCGTTTATGTTTTTTTTCAATCGGTTCGATTCCAAGATTTTTTGTTGGGCGGTGCTGTTTTCCGCGATGACGGCGTCTTGCGCGGTGCAGACGGAGCCGACGACGTTGGGCGAGCGTTCCGCCCGCGCCGCCGTGGACAAAGCCGCTTTGCTGGGCGGGCAGGAGGAGATCGTCAAGCCGGTGTCGCTGTACGAGGCCATCGCCCGCGCCGTCAAGTACAATTCGGATCAGAAAGTCGCGTTGATGGAGCAGGCCGTCGCTTATGGCGTGGCGGATGCCGCGGGAATGGATATGTTGCCGCAGCTGGCGGCCGGCGGCGGGTTTTCCGCGCGTTCCAACCGGTTGGCCGTTTCGGCGAAATCCGCGGCCGACGGATCGCAGACGTTGGAAAGCTCTTATATTGAAGACAAGACCGTCCGCGGCGCGAATTTGCAGATCGTTTACAATGTGTTGGATTTCGGCATCAGCTATGTCAGCGCCAAGCAGGCGTCCGACCGCCGCTATGTCAGCGAGGAGATCCGCCGCAAGTCGATCCAGCAGATCGTTCATGAGGTGCGCACGGTTTTCTGGAAAGCCGCCGCGGCGCAGCGCGTTTCGCAGGATCTGGCCGTGTTGATCGGCGCCGTGCGCGACGAGTTGGTGCGCGTCAATGTCGGCGATCCCGCCGAAAAAACGGCCGATCAGCTGAAAGAGCAGAAAAAGCTGTTGAACGCTTTGCAAAGTTTGTCCGAAATGCGCAACGACATTTTGACGGCCAAGGCGCAGTTGGCGGCGTTGATGAATTTGCCGCCCAGCACTGATTTTTCGCTGGACATTCCTGTCGATATGGACAAGCCGCACATCGTCAAGGATTTGGGGCAGATTGATTTGGAGCAGTTCGCTTTGGTCAACCGGCCGGAATTGCGGATCAACGACTATGAAGCCCGCATTGCAGCGGCAGAGGCAAAAAAGGAAATTTTGCGCCTGTTCCCCGGAATCGAATTCAGCGCGGGAGTCAACTATAATTCCAATTCCTACCTGAAAAACAAAAACTGGGCGGACGCCGGCATCGGGGTGACGTGGAACCTGATGAACCTGTTTTCCCGTCCGCAGGCGATCAAGGTCGCCAAATCCAAAGAGGAATTGGAGCATATGCGCCGTTTGGCGATGACGATGGCCGTCATGTCGCAGGTCAACATCGCCTATTTACAGTTGCGGCAGAACGCCGAGGCGTTTGAAATCGCCGATTCACTGGACAAGGTTAACGACGGGTTGTGGCAAAAGTCGTTTGAGGACAAAAACCAGACCGGAAAACAGCGGCGCGAAACGCTGATCGTCGCCGTCGAACGGTTGGTCGCGCATTTGAAACGCGATTTCGCCTATGCCGATTACAAAGGATCGGAAAGTGCTTTGTTCGTCGCGCTGGGGGTGGATCCTTTGCCGCGTTTCCCCGCGAAGGCCGGTATTTTCGCGATCGCGGAAACGTTGCAGGACAACCTGTCGCGCAACGCGCCGCGCGGGTTTAAGGATGTGTCTTATGACCGGCCGCCGTCGGACAAGCCGCATTTGACGGTATTGCGGCCGGATCAGCGCGCCAAGTTGTTGGAATGGACGGGATTGCGCCGCGTCGGCAAGACCGGAACGTCGTCTTTGACCAATCGTGCCGTCAACAATCCGGTTGTTTTGAACAAAGGGACGGAAAAGGCAAAAGAAAGAGAAGCCGCAGTTGTCGCGCCCGTTGTTCCGGTCGCGCGTCCTGCCGCCGAAGCGGGGTTCAAGCTGTTGCAGCTGTCTTCGTTTGAAAAATTGAGCGGTGCGCGGGCGTATTGGCGCGAATTGGCCGCTATGGATTCCGGTTTGTCCGCCTATTCCCCGATTTACAGGGAAGTTAATGTCAACGGAACAAAGCGGTTCAGAACGTTCGTCGCCGATACGGAAGTCCGATTGAAAGAAGTGTGCGCGCGATTGGCGGCAGAATTGAAATCCTGTTTGATCGTCGGCAGGTGAAATCCGATTATTTCCCTTGGCCGGACGGGCGGGATTGATCCGCAACCGTTGCCGCGTCCGTGTTTTCCCGCGGCGGCGGGGGCGCGGGGACGGCGCGTCCGGTCAGCAGGCTTTTGACCGAACCGACGGCGAAAAATTGTTCATACAATGAGTCGGGCATATCCGTTCCCTTTCCGCGATACCGGAAAAAGTATCCGTCAAAAGAGACGGATTGTCAATGCGCGCCGTGAAAGGCGGCGTGTTGCAAAGTGTTTTTTTTGGGGGGGCGGGAGCGGTCAGGCGACGCGGTCTTTGAACAGTTCCGGCAGGGAATCAATGGCGTCGTCGATCAGTTTCTGTCCCGCTTCGCCGGTTAGTTTTTCCGTCAAAAGCTTTTCAACCGTTTTCATCGCCACGTCGGCCGCCAGAGCGCGGATTTCGTCCGTCGCTTCGCGCGCGGCGCGATCCAAGCGTTGTTCCGCGGCGGTTTCGCGGTTTTTCAGTTTGTTTTCAAAGTCGCTTAAGAGGGTTTCTTTGAATTTTTTAGCGTTTTCTTCGGCCTGCGCCAGCGCGTTGCGGGCGGTTTGTTCCGCGCCGGACTGCTGTGTTTTGTAATCATCCAGCAGTTTTTGCGCCTGTTTGTGCAAATCGGCTGCTTCGTTCAGTTGTTTCGCGATTTTGTCGGCGCGCGATTGAAGCATGGCCGAAACGGCTTTGCCGGCCAGTTTGACCAGCGCGAAAACCGTGATGCAAAACGCGACGCCCACCCAGAACGTGGGGTCTTGAAACAGGCTGTGTTCGGCGGGGTGCGCCGTTGTCGTCGATGCCAACGCGGCGGAAATGATCATGCGCTTTTCTCCATCACCGAAGCGGTTTCCCGCCGGATTTCGTCGGCTGGAACCGTGATGCCGCCGATTTTCCGGACGATCGCGTCCGCCAGTTCGCCGGAAATCGCCGCGACTTCGCGCAAGGCGGATTCGCGCGCCTGTTTCAGCGCCTGTTCCTTTTGCACGATGTGTTCATTCAGACGTGCGGTGAATTCGGATTCGGACTGCGCGGTTTGCGCCTGCGCCTGTTCCTGCGCTTGCGCCATCAGCCGCGCGGTGTTTTCCCGAACCGAAGCGCGCGCCGCGTCCAATTCCTTGAGCAGGCGGGCGGCTTCGGTTTTCAGGATTTCCGTTTGTTTGATGTCTTCTTCGATTTTCGACCGGCGGACGTCAACCGTCGCGCGCATCGCCGGCATGACCAAACGCCATACCGTCAAAAACATGGCGCAAAACGTTACCAGCATCCAAAAACTTTGGGATGCGTACCATGTCGGGTCAAGTTGCGGCAACATTCCGGTCGATCCTTCGGAGGATTACAGGAACAACATGATCAACGCGATGACCAGCGCGTACAGCGCGATCGCTTCGGTCGCGGCGAAACCGATCAGACCGAACGCGTTGACGTCGTTTTTCACCGTCGGGTTGCGGCCGACCGTGTCGATCATCGTGATCCAAATTTTGGACACGCCTTCGGCGGCGGTCTTCATGCTCAGGGCGCACAGCGCGGCGGCAAAGAATTTCGCGGCGTCCGCAATGTATTTTGCATATTCGGCTTCCATGTTTTTTTCCTTCCTAAAAAGCACTACAAAACAACAAGTCAATGCGCGTGTAGCGCATCACTCAGATAAACACAGGTCAGGATAGTATAAATATACGCCTGCAAAACCGCAATCCCCATTTCAAAAACCGTCAACAGGGATATGAACGTCAGCGGCAACCATCCGCCCCAAAAACTTAAGCTGTAAATGAAACCGGCGATCACTTTCAGCATGATGTGGCCGACCATCATGTTCACGGTCAGACGCACCGTCAGGCTGAACGGTTTGGAACAAAACGATATGATTTCGATCGGAACCAGAATCGGCGCGATCGCGACCGGCGTTCCTTTCGGAAAAAAGTTTGTGAACCAGTTCAGTCCGCGTTTTTTCAATCCGGCGACGACCGTGACCAGAATTGCGAAAACGGACAGCGATCCGACCGCCGCAAAATGGCTGGTGTAAGTAAAGCTGTATGGCAGCAGTCCCAGCAGGTTGCCCGAAACGACGAACATGAACAGGGTGAAAATGAACGGAATGAATTTGCGTCCCTCCGCCCCGACCATTTCGTTGACCATGCCCGTGACCAGTTCGTAAATGATTTCCGCCACCGATTGCAGTTTGGTCGGGATCAGGCTGCGTTTGCGCATCGCGATCCAGAAAAAAGCCGCGCAGGCGACAACGCCCAAAGCCATGAACAGCGACGAATTCGTGAACGATAGGTCGATTCCGTTAATCTTCGGCAGTTTGACAACGGGTTTGATTTCAAATTGTTCTATCGGCCCGGACACGGCTTATTCCTTTCCATCGGGGTGTCCTTCGCGTTGACGGTCGTCATACCGGCGCAAAAAACGCACGGCGTTCAAAACGCCCGCCGCGCACCCGAAAATTAAAAACACGGCGATGAAAACGGGGCGCGTTCCCAACCAGCGATCTGTAGCGTACCCGATTCCCAATCCGCAAACGACTCCGGCGATCAGATCCGAAACGACGTTGAACGCCAGCCACATCATCCGGCCGACCGGATGCGCGGCCGTTTCCCGTTGGGCGGACGTTCCCGACGTTTCCCGTTTCAACGCGTTCAAACGTTCGGTTATTTCCGCGATCGCGGCGGCGGAATCGTGTTGTGTTTCGGACACGGTGTCACCTGAAAGCAAAGGGTATGCTACAAATTCAAACCGGAAATGTCAACAATTTCCGGCTCAGGGCGCGGCGGGCGCGGGTTCCGGCTGCGGCGCGGCGGGCCATTCGCCCTTGTAGCCTTTTTTCATTTTTTCGATCAGCTTGTCCACGTCCGCGCGGCCGGGGGCGCCTTCGATCGTTTCTTTTTGATTCCCCAGTTGGAAAATCAGGGTCGGCGTGGCGCGCACCTTGTACTGCATGATCGCCAGATTGCGCTGGCGGGTCAGTTCTTTCAGCGCCTGTTCGTCCGTCGCGCAGGCGGTCATTTTCGCTTCGCTGAGACCGGCGAGTTTCGCGTAGGGTAGCAGGGCTTCCTGCAAATCGTTGGCGACCGCCCATTTCATCTGGTTTTCAAACAGGGTTCCCATGAATGCAAAATAATTTTCGCCCGTCAGGCAACGCGAAATCAGCGAAGCGGTGACGGCGCGCGTGTCGATCGGAAAATCGGTCAGAACGATGCGCGCGGTGTTGTTCGCGACGTAGGTTTTTTCCAAATAGGGCAGCAGCTGCGTGTGGACGGCCGAGCAATGCGGGCAGGTCAGGGACGTGAAAATCGAAATTTTCAGCGGGGCGTTCGCGTTTCCGATCACTTTTTCGGAAAAGTCGAAAACGGGGGCGTCCGGATCGGCGGGCGTTTCCGGCGCCGCGGGTTCGGCCGGCTGCGTTGCCGCGGCGGGGGGGGCGGATTTCGCAAAGAGATTTTTCACCTTTTGCAGCCAAGCGGACGTGGCAACGGTGTCCGTGCCGGTCAGCGTCAGAATCAAAAAGCCGGCGGCTAGAAAGTGTAAGTCTTTTTTCATGAGGTTTTCTCCGTCAAAAAAAGAAACAGCGTTTTCTTTCTTATAAACGAAAACGGGCGGGCTGCATAATCATTTTTTGGCCGATTTGATCAAAACGCCTAATTCCGTCGCGGCGGCGCGCAGCGCTTCGTTTTCGATGCCGGCCGTTTCGTCGGCGATTTGTTTTTGTTTTTCCAAAGGCAGGGGGGCGGTCGCTGGGGATTTCGGCAGTTTCGGCGTGAATCCGCCTTGTGTCACGCGGATGTCGGCTATGGCGCGATAACCGAAGTAGGTGTTCAGTTTTTCGATGATCTGTTGTTTGCGGGCGTTGAATTCCATGGCGTACGCGCCGCTGTAGGCGTTGACGCGCAGCAGCGCGCCGTCGGCCGATTTGGAAAAGGACAGCGAGGCCGGTTGGACGCCGGTCGCCAGTTCCGCCCCTAAAATATCCGTCCAGCGAGCGAGGATGTCGGCCTGAATGAAGCCCTTTTTGCCCAACACCGGCGCGATCAGCCGCCGGACATCCGCCCCGAACGACACCAGCCCCGCGCGGCGGCGGGGCGGCGTTTGTTCCGGATTGTCGCCGGATTTTTGCGTCATGCGAAATCGCCGCGGGCGAATTCTTCCAGCCGGTCTTCGCGGATGGCTTGGCGAATGCCGCGCATCAGATCCTGATAATATGTCAGGTTGTGCCACGTCAGCAGCATCGCGCCCAAAATTTCCTGCGCGCGGAACAGGTGGTGCAGGTAGGCTTTGGTGTAATTGCGGCACGCGGGGCAGCGGCATTGGTCGTCCAAGGGGGTGGAATCCTCTTTGTATTTCGCGTTGCGGATGTTCAAAACGCCCTGACGCGTGAACGCCTGCGCCGTTCTGCCCGAACGCGTCGGCATCACGCAGTCGAACATATCGACGCCGCGCAAAACCGCCCCGACGATGTCGGACGGGCGGCCGACGCCCATCAGATAGCGCGGCCGGTCGTCGGGCAGGTGCGGAGTCGTGACGGAAATCGTGTCGAACATCAATTCCTGTCCTTCGCCGACCGCCAATCCGCCCAGCGCGTACCCGTCAAAGCCGATGTCGGTCAGGGCGTGACAGGATTCTTCGCGCAAATCGGGGTGGACGCCGCCCTGCACAATGCCAAAAATGCCGTAACCGTCGCGGTCGATGAAAGCGTCTTTCGACCGTTTCGCCCAGCGCATGGACCGGCGCGTCGAATCTGCGACGTACTTGCGTTCCGCCGGATAGGGCGGGCATTCGTCAAAGCACATCGTGATGTTGCTGTCCAGTTTGTGTTGGATGCCGATCGAAATTTCGGGCGACAGTTGGCACAAATGGCCGTCGAGGTGCGAACGGAAAGCAACGCCCTCTTCGGTGATTTTGCGCAGTTTCGACAGCGACATGACTTGAAATCCGCCCGAGTCGGTCAAAATCGGTTTGTTCCAGTTCATGAATTTATGCAGACCGCCTTGCCGTTCGACGATGTCCGCCCCCGGCCGCAGCATCAGGTGGTACGTGTTGCCCAGCAGAATTTGCGCCCCCGTTTCCGCCACCGATTCGGGCATCATCGCTTTGACCGTCGCGGCCGTGCCGACCGGCATGAACGCGGGCGTTTCAACAACGCCGTGCGCCGTGTGCAGTTTGCCCAGACGCGCCCGACCGCAAGTCTTTTCCACTTCAAATTTCAGCATTTCTTCCCGTTCCCCGTAAATTCCGACGTTCAAGGCAGTCAAAGCATTTTAACGCCAAAAAGTCAAGGGATTTGCGGTCGTCGGAAAAATGATAAAAAATATGGACAAAACAGACAAAAAAAGATACACTTCAGTTAATCGTTATTTTATGGAGTGCGTCATGTCCGCAGATATCAGCAACGCTTTTGAAACCAAACAGGCCGCCACCCCCGTCAAAGAGGGCGTCGAACCGTCGTATCCCTATCTGGTCTATGAAAGCCAAGAGGATTTGGACAGGCTGGAGGCCGCTTTGACCGAACTGCGCAAAACCAAAACGGGATCGCAGCTGATCGCCGACGCGACGGAACACAAAACGCCGATCCGTTTGGACAAGGCGATGCGCGCCTATGGTTCGTATGACGAAGTCACTAATAATCTGAAGCTGAACGCCAACAATGACGAAAACCGCATGGTCGGCACTTTGGCGCACGAACTGCGCCACGCCCAGCAGTTCCAAAAGGGCATTTTGCTGGACGCCTATCTGGACACGCCGAAAACGTACATTCAGAATCAGGCCGCGATCGAAGCCGACGCGTCCGCGACATCCTGCGCCGTTTGCTACGAACTGGCTTTGCAGGGCAACAACAAGCCGTTGGAGGCTTTGCGCCAGAAAGACCCGCATTTCGTCAATCCGTTCCAGAACGCGGCCGTCAAGGGCGGTTTGGCCGACGGTTCGGCCTATCAGGCGGCGTTCAAAGGGTGGTTCACCGATTATATGACCCGCGACAGCTATGACATTTTATATATCAAAATGGCGCGTCAACGCCGTTCCAACTGCACCCGCGAAGAGGAAGACAAGAAATTCGAGCGTGTCGTGCCCGTCGCCGACGTGGTCGAAAAGGTTTGCACCTGCAACGGAAAACCCTATATGAGCCGCAAGGAAACCGAAGAGTTTTTCTCGACCCCCGACGCCAGCACGGTGTCGTTTGAGCGGTTCAACAACATCTATGCCAACTGCTATCAAAAATATGATTTGAAATACAGCGACATGGAAAACGAGATGAAGAACAAGCTGGGGTTGACGGTGCGGCCGCATTCCAATTTCATGCCGCGCGCCGTTGTGCCCGAACCGTTGCCGATTCCGACGGTCGAATCTCGTCAGGCGCAGGCGGCCGAAAAAATTGCCGCCGCAAAGCAGGAAAAGGCCGCGGAAAACAAGCCGCAAATCACCGTGAATGTCATTTTGCAGAAAAGAGGCAATCAGGGAAAATAAAAATAATCACAAAATGTGTTGACAAGGATAAAATTGTATGACATAGTGTGATTACACTTGAATTTGTGTATTTGCAATCGAAGCGCTCCGGATCGGGGCGCTTTTTTTATGTCGAAAAGGAGAAATGGGATGAAATTCAAATTGAAAAAAATCGGCAAGGCTGCGATCGCCGCTGTGACGAATCCGAAAAACTTTATCAATCCGCTGTTTTCACTTTCAGAAATGGACAAGGAAATCGGAAAGATAAACGATCAGGAAAAGCAGGAGGAGAAAACGCGGCTGGAAACCATGCAACAGGCAGAAATCGACGCGTCGAATCAGGCTTTTCAGGCTGATTTGGAAAAGAAACGCCGCGCGTCCAAACGGTCGAACGTCGTGTTCGCCGGTGCGTTGGGCGGCGGAAACGGCGTCGGATTGGGCGGTCAGAAAAACTTGTTGGGGTTGTGATGATTGCCGAACCGTATTCTTTGGCGGATCGGATCATCCGCAAAACGGACGAGCTGAAATCGCGGCGGTCGGGGTTTGAAAAGCTGTGGCAGGAAATTTCAGAGCTGGTCTTGCCCCGAAAGGCCGATTTCACCGTCCGGCAAAGCGCGGGGGCGGGGCGAACCAGAAAGCTGTTTGAAACGACGGCGGTCGCCGCGGCCGAAACGTTGGCGGCGGGGATGCACGGGTTGATGACGAATCCGGCCGGCAAGTGGTTTTCACTGAACGTGCCGAAATTCAAGGACGATCCCGCCGTCGCCGAATGGGCCGCGCGCGCCGAACAGGTCGTCAGCGACGAAATCGTCCGTCCGGCCGCCGGTTTCGCGACCAATATTCATGAGGTCTATCTGGATTTGGCGGTGTTGGGGACGGCCGGTTTGTATGTCGGATGGAACGAACATGATGATTCGCTGCTGTTCCAATCGCGTTTTCTGGGCGAGCTGTTTTTGGAGGAAAACGCCGCCGGTCGGGTTGACCGCGTCTATCGCGTCTTTAAAATGTCTTTGGACAAAATCGTCAAGACGTGGGGGCGCGGCTGTCTGCCGGAAAAGTTGGCGGCGGAATACGAAGCATCAAACGATTCGGGGCGGGAATATGAAATCATTCACGCCGTCGTTCCGAACGATTTGTATGAAAAGGGCGGCGCGTTTCAAAAGCCCGTGGCGTCCGTTTACGTTTTAAAAGACGAGCGGGTCGTTTTGTATTCGGGCGGATTCGAGGAGCCGCCTTTGTTCGTCACGCGGTGGAGCAAGGCCTGCACGGAGGTTTACGGCCGTTCCCCCGCGGCGGCCGTTCTGCCCGACATCAAAATGATTCAAGAGATGATGAAGGAAACCATTATCGCCGCGCAGCTGGCCAACCGGCCGCCTTTGCTGGTCAGGGACGACGACCAGTTCGCGCCGCAGGCGACGATCCCCGGCGGCGTCATCCGCTATACGGGCGAAGCGCCGAAAGCGTTCGTCAGCGGGGCGAATTCCAATGTCGGGCTGGAAATCATGAACGAGATCCGCGGCCGGATCAAATCGGCCTTTTACAACGACCGTTTGGAAAGTGTCGAGGATGTCCGCATGACGGCGACGGAGGTTTTGCAGCGCGCGGAGGAAAAGATGCGTTTGCTGGGGCCTGTGTTCGGGCGGTTGCAGACGGAATTGCTGGGGCCGATGATGATCCGGATTTTAGGGTTGCTGGTGAGGCACGGCAAGTTGGATTTGCCGCGCGGCGTGGCGTTCGGCGACGTGAAAATCGAATACGTTTCGCCGTTGTCGTTGGCGCAAAAGCATTTGCAGGCGCGCGCGGTGATGCAAACGTTGGAGCTGGCGCAGGGATTTTTGAACGTTCAGCCTGATGCCGCCGGTGTTTTCAACGCCCGCCGCGCCATCCGGACGATTGGCGAAATGTTCGGCGTCAGCGCGGCCTTGTTCAATCCGGAAGAGGAGGAAAAATCCGATGTTTGAGAGGTCGAGAAAAAAGAAAATCGCCGACGCTTTGGCGTTGGTGCAGGCGTACAAAGCCGTTTTTTCAACTGAAAACGGACAGGCCGTTTTGCGCGATCTGGCCGGAAAATGTCATATGCTGTCCCCCGTTACGGACGTTTCAAATCCGGACGGATTTTCCGCCGCCAGTGCTTTTTACGACGGAAAAAGGGCGGCTTTTTTGGACATTGTTAAAATGTCCGGCTGCGACGAGCAAAGGCTGGTCGCGTTGTTGTTAGAAACTGAAAGGAGCAAAAATGAATGACACTTTACCCGCGCAGAACGGGGATTTTTCTGCCGTCGCGGATTTGATTGACGATGCCGCGTTGGCGGAATTCGAGGATTTGGCCGACACGGTCGGATTGACCGAAGAACAGGCGCAGACCGTTTGGGATTGGATTGTCGAAGGGGCTTTGCGTTTCGTCGGCGATTTGAACGCGGATGCGCGCGCGTATTGCGATGAAGCGGAGCGCGCAATGCGTTCCCGTTACGGCGGTGCTTTTGAAGTCAAGAAAAAGGCCGTTCAGAATCTGATCCGCAAATACGGCGGCGACGAATTGGCCGTTTTTTTGAAAAACAGCGGCATCGGCAACTGTTGCGAAATCGTCGATTTTCTGATCAAAGTCGCGGACGCCGCCGGTGAAGACCGCGGATTGGCCGGTGAAAAGGCCGCCGAAATTTCCGGCGAAGACAAAATCAAGGCGGAAATCGCGCGGTTGATGGCCGTTCCCGCCTATATGCAGGCTGCCCACCCCGAACACGAATCCGTCGTACGGCAGGTGTACGGTTTGCGCAAGCGTCTGTTCGGCGAGGAATAGTCCGCGTTTCAACGTCGCGGCCGTGGCTCCGTTTCTTTTGAGAACGGGGCTTTTTTTATATCCAGAGTGAAAAGGAGAAAACATGAGCACTCAAATCACAACGTCTTTTGTCAGCCAGTACAGTTCCAACATTCAGGCTTTGGTGCAGCAGAGAGGGTCGAAGCTGCGCGATTTGGTCGGATACGAAAGCGTGCGCGGCAAAAATATGTTCATCGACCAGATCGGTCAGGTCGCCGCTGTAAAAAAAACGACGCGACACGCCGACACGCCGCAGTCCGACACGCCCCACAAACGCCGCCAGTTGTCGTTGGAAACGTATCATTGGGCGGATCTGATCGACAATGACGACAAAGTCAGAATGTTGATCGACCCGACCAGCGATTACGCCAACGCCGCCGCTTGGGCGATGGGGCGCGCGATCGACGAGGCGATCGTCACCGCCGCGTTGGGGACGGCGCACACCGGCGAAACGGGCGCGACGGAGGTCGCTTTGCCGGCAACGCAGGTCGTTGATGCGAACTGCGCGTCGAAATTCACTTTCGACAAGTTGCGCGAAGTCAAAAGAATGTTCGATAAATGCGACGCCCCCAGCGAAGGCCGTTATATCGTCTTGTCCGCACAGCAGTTGGACGATTTGTTGAGCGAAACAAAGGTCACGTCCGCCGATTACGCGTCCGCCAAGGCTTTGGTGCGCGGCGAATTGGATACGTTCATGGGATTCCGGTTCGTCCAGCTGAACGCCAAAAACAGCGACGGAAAGCTGATTTTGCCGGATGTCGTTTCCGGTTCGGGCGATTCCGCGTCCGTCGTCGGCCGTTCGTGTCTGGCTTTTCAGTCCGGCGGCATCAAGCTGGGCATCGGTCAGGACATCGTCGGAAAAATCACGGAACGCGACGACAAATGTTTCGCGACGCAGGTTTATTACGAAATGTCGATCGGTGCGGTGCGTATGCAGGAAGAGCTGGTCGTCAAGATCAACTGCAAGGAATGACGAAACGGCGGCGGGGACGTGTGTTCCCGCCGTCTTTGATTTTGATTTGAAAGGAGGAAAAGATGACTTCCGTTGCCGCCGTGTGCAACCGCGCGCTGTCCAAAATCGGGGACGAAGCGGTCGTTTTGTCGTTGGACGATGAAACAAAAGCCGCCCGTTATTGCAAAGCTTTGTACGCTGACACGCGCGATTTCGTGCTGCGATCCTATCCGTGGCGTTTCGCGTTGAAACGCTATGTTTTGGCGCCGATGAAAGACCGGCCGTTGTTTGGTTACGGCCGCCAGTTCGCTTTGCCGTCCGATTGTTTGCGCGTGTGGAAAGTCGCCGGATGCGACCGGTATCAGGTCGAAGGCCGCCGCATTTTGGCCGACGGCGACGTGTTCAGCTTCACCGGCATTTCCAGAATCGAGGACGCGACCCAGTTCGACCCGATGTTTGTCGAAGCGTTGGCGTTGCGTTTGGCGGCGGAATTGGCTGTGCCTTTGGCCGCGTCGGTCGCGTTGAAAGAAAATCTGGTTAAAGAGTATCAGCAATTCGTTCAGCAGGCGAAAACCGCGTCCGCCATGGAAGGCGCGCAGGATGTTTGTTCGCCGCTGGGATGGTTGGAGGCCAGAAACTGATGTCATACACTACCGCTTTGGTTAGGTTTAATTCCGGCGAAATATCCGGATTGATGGGCGGCCGCATCGACACCGAGGAATACAAGGCCGCCTGCAGTGTTTTGAAAAACTTCATCCCGTCCGTCCAAGGCCCCGTGTCCCGCCGCGGCGGCACGCGTTTTGTGGCGGCGGTCAAGCATTGCGACAAAAAAACGCGGCTGTTCGCTTTTCAGTTTTCGGCGACCCAGTCCTATCTGTTGGAATTCGGAGACAAGTACGTCCGCGTTTTTCATCACCGTCAGCCGGTCGTTGACGCCGACGGGAATCCTGTGGAAATTCCGGTTCCCTATACTGCCGGAGATTTGGACGATCTGTATTTTTCGCAATCGGGCGACGTTGTTTACATCGCGCATCCGTCTTTTCCGTTACGGACGCTGACGCGTTTGTCGCAAACGGATTGGGTGTCGGCGGAAGTCGCGCTGACAGACGGGCCGTATCTGCCCGTGCATACGGGGGATGTGACGCTGCAACCGTCGGGGACGACGGGGACAGTGACGATATCGGCGTCCGCGGACGTTTTCGCGGCGACGGACGTGGGGCGGCATGTGCGCATCATGCATCCGAACAATCCGAACGTGCAGTGGGGAGCGGCCGAAATCACGGCGTTTTCAACCGCGCGCAAGGTTTCCGCAAAAGTGTTCGCCGACCTGCCGTTTTTAAACACGGCGGCGTCGAAATCGTGGCGGCTGGGCGTGTTCGGCGGCGCGGTCGGCTATCCGTCCGTCGTGACGTTTTTTGAACAACGGCTGGTTTTGGGCAAGGGCAACGGCATTTACGGATCGAAAACGGGGCAGTACGACCAGTTTTCGCCGACGGCGCCGGACGGTTCGGTCACGGCGCAATACGGATACGGTTACGAACTGTCGTCGGATCAGATCAACGACGTGTGCTGGCTGTCGTCCGGCCGAGTGCTGGGCGTCGGAACTTTGGGCGCGGATTTCACGCTGGAAACGACGGGCGGCGAAGGGACGATTCCGATGACCGTCAAGGCGCAGCGTCATTCGACGTATGGCAGCGAACGCGTCGCGCCGGTCAAAGCGGGCGGGACGACACTGTTCGTTCAACGTTACGGACGGAAGTTGCGCGCCTTTATTTACGACAGTTCGACGGACGGGTATGTCGCCCGCGATCTGACGACTTTGGCGCCGCACATGACGTTCGGCGGCATCAAGGAAATGGCGTTGCAGCAGGAACCCGTCCCTGTCGTTTGGTGCGTTTTGAAAAACGGTTCGTTGGCGGGGTTGACGTACGAAGCCGCCGAATCCGTCAAAGCGTGGCATTCCCACGATCTGGCGGGCGGGTATGTCGAAAGCGCGGCGACTTTGCCAGCGCAAAACGGCGGATACGACGAGCTGTACCTGTTGGTGCGCCGCGAAATCAACGGGGAAACGAAGCGTTACATCGAGGTTATGGAAACCGGAATCGACGAGGACGCCGCCGATACGACGGAATGTTTTTACGTCGATTGCGGATTGTCCTATCACGGCGAAAAGGTCGCGCAGGTCGGCGGGTTGGAACATCTGGAGGGGCGAACCGTCGCCGTTTTGGCCGACGGCGCGGTGCAAACGGAAAAAGTGGTCAGAAACGGCAAGATATCGCTGGACGCGCCGGCATCGGTCGTTCACGCGGGATTGCCGTTCACGTCCGTTTTGCAAACGATGCCCTTGGCCGGTGTCGGCGGCGGCGACATTTCCGAGGGGGCGACGAAGCGCGTTTCGGGTGTTTTGCTGCGGTTGTACAAAACGCTGGGATTTTCGATCGGAACGGCGGACGGCGTCGAACGGCAGAGCTTTCGCCGGTTGAACACGCCGACGGATGTGCCGCCCGCTTTGTTTTCGGGCGATCGGAAAGTGTTGTTCAGCGCGTGTTGGGGGCGGTCGTCGTCGGTGCGCATTGAGCAGGATCAGCCTTTGCCGTTGACCGTGTCGGGGATTTTCCCTGTCGTTTCCACAAACAGAATCTGAGGAGGTATCACTATGACGACAAAAAACGTTTTGGCCGACAGTGCCAAAAACACATTCAATTTATTGAAAGAATGGCGGAATTCAAAATCGGACGAGGACGAATACCGCCGTCAGGCCAAAGAAGTTTTGCGCCAAACGGCGGACGAAACCCGCCGGATGCGCAGCGAAAAATCGGCGGATATCGGTAAGGCCGTCGCCAAGGCGGGCGCGTCGGGCGTCAGGGTTTCGTCGTTCGACGACGCTTTCCTGTCCGCCGATTTGGAAACAGCAAGAAAAGCTTATGACAAAGAGGAGGAGGCTCGTTCTCAGGCTTACGAGTTGCGGCGCAAGGCGGAAAAGGAACGCGGAAACAGGCGGGACAAGGCCTTTTCCTATTCCGTCGGTCTGATCACAAGTTTGGGAGGGTTTTAAAGGGGGATAAAATGGATAACGTCAAAGAGGGCGTCGTTCTGTCGGCCGGATTGACCGCGCCGGCGTGGATGCCGATTTTAAACGAATGGGTCGGGTGTCTGGTCGGTATCGCGACCCTTTTGTACATCTGCGCGAAAATATATGTGCTGCTGTGCCGGTCGGGGGAAGTCGAATGATTTCAAAAAACGGAATCGAAATGGTCAAAAAGCTGGAAGGCTTTTCCCCGCTGGAATACACGTGCGTCGCGGGATGCCGGACGATCGGGTACGGCCATGTTTTGAAACCCGATGAGGAATACGTCGGCGGCGTCGGCGAAAACGAGGCGGAAAAAATGCTTTTGCGCGATTTGCAGGTGGCGGAAAGCGCCGTTGACGCGCTGGTCGCCGTGCCGTTGACACCTTGTCAGAAAGACGCTCTGGTCAGTTTTGTTTTCAACATAGGAATCAGGGCTTTTTCAAAATCGACATTGCTGCGGCTGTTGAACGAAGGCGAATACGCGCGTGTGCCGGAACAGATGAACCGTTGGGTGTTCGTCAACGGCCGGCCGTGTTTCGGTTTGGCGCGCCGCAGAAAAACAGAGGCGGCCATGTTCGTCAAACGCAAAAACGGACGGGCGGCCGGTTAATCAGGAAAGGAAAAAACACATGAACAGTATTGATTTCGCGGCTTTGCTGGAGCAGGCCGTTTTTTGGTTCGGAACGGTTGTCGCGGCCGCTTCGGTCATTGTCAAGGCGACGCCGACGCAGCGCGACGACGCCGTGTTGGCCAAGGTCGTCAAAGTTTTGGATCTGGTGTCCATTGTGAACGCCAACATTCGCAAAAACGGCGATGAGTCTTGAAACGGCGGTCGCCGTTGTCGCAACCGCGGTTGTCGGTGTTCTGGTCGTTTTGGCCGCCGCTTTGGGGCGCGCGAACGAAAAAAACGCGCGCGGTCGGGAAAGGGAAAAAGCCGCCGCGTATGCGCGTAAAATGCGCCGTTCTTTGCGCGACGGTTCTGTCGTCCGGCGGCTGCACGACACGTTTAAGCGGTGATTTTTGCGACGTTTACCTGCCCGTGCGCCCCGATTACGAACGCGACACGCCGGAAACGGTCAGGCAGGTCGATTTGAACAACATCGTTTATCTGAAATGCTTGTAAGGAAACAGCCCGCTTGAAAAAGCGGGCTGTTTTCGCGTTTTTATATTTCCTTTTTACATTCCCTCGGACATTTTCCGGTTCAATTCCTGAAACATCTCTTCGGGCGGGGGCGGTTCGGCGGATTCCGGATTGTCACGGGGTTCACGGCGGCGGCTGTCGTTTTGTTCGCCGTTGTCCTCGTTGTTTTTACGGCGTCTTCTGCGGCGTCCGCCCTGTTCGTCCTCTTTGTTTTTCATTTCCTTTTTCTGCTGGTCGCGGATCAGCGCTTCGATCAAAGGATTGTCGTAAACGGTTTTGGTTTCAACCTTTTCCTCGTACTGCGTGATATCGACGCCGAAATCCTTGTATTGCTGGTTGATTTTCTTTTCCAGTTCGTCCAATTCGGCCTCTTGGCGTTTGTTGAACAGCTCGATCAGGTTCAGCGTGCTTTGAATCATCGGGTTGGCCAAGGAGATTTCATCCAAGGTCATACGGGATTCCAGTTTGTTGCGGAACGGGATCGCGTCCTGATTCCCCAGCAAAACAGCGGTTTGATACCATTTATAGGCGAAAATGCGGCTTTGGCTGACGCCGTTGCCGGATTCGTACAGCTTGCCCAATTCCAGTTGCGACGGGGTGTGGTTGCGCATCGCCGCAGAGGTGAAGCAATCGGCAGCCGCCATGTACGCGTCGGCGTTCGCGTCGCTGATCAGCAACATTCCGCGTTCGTACAAAGCCGACGGATCCGTCATTTTTGCGCACACGGCACTGGCGTTGATGTATTTGGACAACGCGTTTTCCTGTTCGCCCTCGGATTCCTTGAAAGCCGTCTGCGATTGCGCGGCGGCGTTTCCGGCGCAGGCAAAAAAGATCAAAAATGTCAGAAAGACCTTGAACACGGGCGCATATCCTTAAATAATAAGTTTCATCCGAAATGTCATTTTATTCGATTTTAAGCTAAACGGGCGAAAAATGAAACGGCTTTTATACATTTTTTCCTTTTTCCTTTTTTCCGTCGCGGCGCGGGCGCAAACCGAACCGGCCGTTCGCGCCGAATTGCTGACCGGCAGCGAAACGGTCGAGGCCGGCGGCGAATTCTGGTTGGCGCTGAAGCTTGATTTGGCGCGCGGCGGGCACGTTTATTGGAAAAATGCGGGCGACGCGGGCGAACCCGTTGAATTAAGGCTGGAATTGCCGGACGGTTTTACGGAAAAGGGGCGTTATTGGCCGGCGCCCGACAAATTTTCAACGGGACCGTTCACCGAATACGGGTACGGCGGCCGCGCGTTTGTATTGGTAAAGGTAAAAGCGCCCGAAAACATGACGCAGGGCGAGTTATACGGCATTTCGGCCAAGGCGTCGTGGCTGGCCTGTTTCAGCGAATGCATCCCCATGGCGCGCGATTTGGATACTTTGGTGGTTGCGGGGACGGGCGGCGCGCAAAACGAAGAGGTTGCGCGCATGGTGGCGCAGTTGCCGGAAACGGGGCGGAGCGCGGCTTTTTTTGAAACGCCGGATACGCTGATTTTGGAAACGGACGACGATGAAAACGCGGCGGCGGCCTATTTCTTCCCCGCCGCGGCGAAAGTGCTGACCCATTCCGCGCCCCAGACGGTGAAAAAGGCGGACGGCAAGCTGTACCTGTTTATGAAAAAAGCGCCGGCGGAGGAATACGCCGAGGCGGACGCGATCAACGGCACGCTGGTTTTTTACAATGTTCAGGGCGAACGCGTCCGGTCGTTCGATATCGTCGCGCGAAAAACACACAGCGATCCGCCCGTGTTCGCTGAACCGGTCGTGAGGGGCGATTTTCTGGCGGCGCTGGCTTTGGCGTTTGCAGGCGGACTGTTGTTGAACCTGATGCCGTGCGTGTTTCCGGTTTTGTCGTTGAAAGCGTTTCGTTTGCTGAAATCGGGCGATGCCGTTGACGCAATCGTCCGCCGACGCGGCGGGATGTTTTACACGGCGGGGGTAATCGGATCGTTTCTGGTTGTCGGCGGGCTGTTGGTTTGCTTGCGCGACGCCGGATCGCAAATGGGATGGGGGTTTCAGCTGCAGTATCCGCCGTTTGTTTTGGGGCTGTGTCTTTTTCTGTTCTTTTTGGGGTTGGTGTTTTCCGATGTCGTCGTCGTCGGGGAACGGTTGTCGGCGTTCAGTATGAACATCGGCCGGAACTGGGGGGATTTCGGCACGGGTGTTTTGGCCGTTTTGGCGGCGACCCCCTGCGCCGCGCCGTTTATGGGAACGGCGCTGGGGTACGGATTGATGAACCCTGCGCCGGTGACGTTCGGCGTTTTCACCGCGATGGGGGCGGGGATGGCTCTGCCGTTTTTGATGTTGGATCTGTATCCTGCATTGGGACGTTTTTTGCCGAAAGCGGGGGCGTGGACGATGCTGTTGAAACGGATTTTGGCCTTTCCGTTATACGCCGCGGCCGCGTGGCTGCTGTGGGTGTTGAGCGCGCAGGGCGGGGCGTTCGCCCTGGGCGTCGGGCTGTCGTGCGTCGTGTCGGTCGCTTTTGCGGCGTGGCTGGCCGGAAACGCGGCGCGGACGGGGACGTTGAAACGCGCGTCGGCCGTTGTAACCGTTATGACGCTGTTTTTATCCGTCACGGGGATGTGCGCCCTTTCGCCCGCGCGGATGCGGGAAAAGCAAGACGCGCAAATCGCATGGCGGCCGTATGACACGGATGAGATTCAAGAATACCGCAAAGCCGGCGTTCCCGTGTTCATCAAATTTTCGGCGAAATGGTGTTTGACGTGTCTGGTCAACGAACGCGCGGCCTTTTCCTCCGGCGCGTTGAAAGAGGCGTTCCGCGCCAAGGGTGTCGCCGCGTTCGCCGCCGATTGGACGGAGCGCGGGGACGACATCACGGCGGCGTTGGAAAGTTTCGGGCGCGGCGGCATTCCGCTGTATGTCTATTACGCCCCGCACGCGGCGCGGCCGCAAATCCTGCCGCAGCTGATCACGGAAAAAACGGTTTTGCGGGCGATTGGCGACCTGTAGCTATTTCGGCGGCTTGCCTTTGACCGCGACGATTTTGACGGTGTAGGGGAAAACGTTTTCTCCGGCGTCCTTGCGCGCGGAAAAACGGACGGTGGCGACGCCCTCTTTCACAATGGAAAAACGGCGGCTCAGCCAGCTTTCCGTCCGTTCCGTTTCGGGGGAAAGCGGCGTCAGGACGTAATCGCCGTTCGCGCTTAAAACCCCCGACGGGTCTGTGAACGTCAGCGCGTAGTCCGTGTTTTTGACGTACATATGCCCGCCTTTGCGGGTGGACGCCGTTTCGCGCAGCGGCGTATAGACCGTCAGCGTCAACGTGTCGCCGACCATGACGGGAACGGCGCTGTTTTCCCTGCGCAGCGTCAGGCTGATGTGGCGCAGATCGGCCGGCCGGAAATACAGGGCGGACAGGGCGTCCGGATCCTGCGGCGCGGGGGACGGCGTTTTTTTGCCGGTTAAAACGGGATTGTCGCGTCCGCCGCCGACGCCCGCCCAATCCGGCATCAGCGGAAAGAAAACCTTATACCGGTTGTCAAAGGCGTCCTTGCGGATGAATTTCATAAAGGACGTTTCCTCGATCATCTTTTCGGGCGGAAACGGCAATTCGGCGGGCGTCGCGACGCCATTCCCCCCGTCAGACAGGGAACGCAGGGCGTAAGGCCGGTATTTTTCCAGATAGGCGCGCAAAAACGGCGTCTGCATCTTTTTCGCCTGTCGAACCAGCGCGTTCATGCGCGCGTGCCTTTTTTTGTCGCCCGTTTGGGGAAACCGTTTCAATCCGGCCTCTGTCACGATCGCGGCGCGCAAAGGTTCTTTGGCGTCGATGTACAGCCGCCCCGCGTTGTAAAGGGCGAACGCGTTGTTTTTCAGCACGGCGTTTTCCAACAGCTCGCGCGCCTGTTTTTCATCCCTGCCGCCGCCGATTCCGAACCGCCTGTAAACCCCCAGCGCGTTCATCGCCGCCGCGTTGCCGCCGTCCGCCGCCGTTTGAAAATATTTCGCGGCCGCCGGAAAGCTTTGCGGGACGCCGCGCCCTTCCTGATACAGCAGAGCCAGCTGAAAAGCCGCCGCCGGATCGCCGCCGTCCGCCCGCGATTTCAGGGCGCTGACGCGCATCGCGCCGGACAGGCCGCCGATTTCGCCGGTGAAACGGTCGATCATGGCGATTTTATCCAACTGCGACAGGTCGCCTTTGGCCAGTTCGTTCAAATTTTTTTCGTAAGAGGCTTCCTTTTGCGTTTCCAACGCCGTCGTCAACGTGCAAACGCGGACGACATACGCGGCGGACGGCTGCGTTTTTTCGTATTTTTTCATAATGCGCAGGGCTTCGCGGCAGTTTCCCGCGTTGTACGCCGCCACCCCGACCTCGAACGAATCGCGGTCAACGGTTTGCGCGGCGGCCGGCGAAAGCGACAGCAGGGACAGGAAAAACGCCAGCCGTTTCATGGCTGTATTTTTTCGATATGGTCGGGCGGCAGGTTTTGAAAGATGTTTTCAAACCGTTTTTGCCGCATGATTTTGTTTTGCCACCGGCGCATGGAAAATTCGTTCGCGGACACGTTTCCCGCGCCGTTTTTATAGATAAGGGTCAAAGCCGTTTTTGCGTCGATGCTGCCCGCTTCGGCCGCCATTTTGTAATATTTGACGGCCTCTTCCACGTCTTGATCGACGTTTTCGCCGGTTTCAAACCACCGCGCCAACATCATTTGCGCTTCGACATCGCCGTTTCGGGCGGCTTGCTTCGCATAATCCAGCCCCTTTTCCAAATCCTGCGCGACGTTTTGGCCGTGAACGTAAATCAACGCCAGCGTCGTTTGCGCGGGGGCGTATCCGGTTTTCGCCGCCTTTTCATAATAAATCAAGGCTTCGGGGATGTTGACGGCCGTACCCTTTCCGGCGAAGCTCATCGCGCCCAACGCGAACGCGGCGTCGGCGGAACCCATGGAATCGGCCTGCCGGAAATAGGTCGCGGCCTGTTTGTAATCGCCCTTTTGATACAGGGACAGCGCGCGTTCCAACGGATCGGCGTAATGCTGCGCGGGACGCATGACGAAAAACGGGATCAAAACCGCCGCCAGCAAAACGCCGACGACGCCCAAAGCTTTGTAAAGTGAAGAGTGTTCCTGTTTTTTCATCCGGCCGTCCCCGTTCGCGCAATATGATCCGCAACGGAAAGTATAGGCAAACGGACGCTTTTAATAAAGCAAAAAGATTGAAAGAAACGGCGAACCCTGTTAATTTCGACACGCTTTTTTTCAGGAGAAAACGCTCATGCCTTTTTTGCCCCGCGATCAGGTCGCGTCGTTCCATTTCACCCGCTGTTTTTACGATCGGGAAACCAAAACGGCGCATTTGTGCTACGCGTTCAACGGCGGCGCGATGACGTTCGAGGAAACAATCGTTTTCAACGACGCGCCGGACATTGACGATCCCGAACGGTTGCGGGCGTTGGATTCGTGTCTGCGTCTGCTGCATCTGGCGGCGGGGGTCAGTTATTACAAGGCGTACATCCCCGAAAAAATCGAAACGGACTGCACCGTTTTGACAAAGGCGGAGGCCGACTTTTTCAACCTGTTTTACACCGCGGGGCTGGGCGAGTTTTCGTGCCGCAATCGGGTCGAGCCGCACATTTCTTTTCCGTATTCGGAAAAGGCGGAAACGCGCCCGTCGCCGTTGAAATTGCAAAAGCGCGCGGCCGTTCCCGTCGGCGGCGGCAAGGATTCGATCGTGTCGATCGAAACGTTGAAAAACGCCGGATTCTCCCCCGTCCTGTTTTCGGTCGGCCTGCCGCGCCCGATCAAGGAAACGATCGAGCTGGCCGGCCTGCCGTCAATCCTTGTGACGCGGCGCATTTCGCCTGATTTGATCGCGCTGAACGAAAACGCCGCGCAATACGGCGCGCTGAACGGCCATGTCCCCGTGACGGGCGTCATCGCGTTCATTTTGATGACGGCGGCCGTGCTTTATGATTTTTCGGACGCCGTTTTGGCGAACGAACGTTCCGCCAACGTCGGCAACACCGAATACGACGGCCGCGTCGTCAACCACCAGTGGAGCAAATCGCTGGAATTTGAAAGGGCTTTCCGCGGTTTGACGCAGGCCGTCCTGCCGTCTTTCCGTTATTTTTCGCTGCTGCGGCCGCTGTCGGAACTGGCGATCGCGTCGCTGTTTTCGCAAACGCGCAAATACGACGCCGTGTTCACCAGCTGCAACAAAGCGTTCAAGCTGGACGAACGCAAACGGCTGGATCGTTGGTGCGCGGATTGCGACAAATGCCGGTTCGTGTTTCTGGCTTTGGCGCCGTTTATGGAAAAGGATCGGCTGGTGCGGATTTTCGGGACGGATATGCTGAACGATCCCGCGCAAACCGCCGGATACGAACAGCTGACGGGGTTGAGCGCGTTCAAACCGTTCGAGTGCGTCGGCGAAATCGAGGAATCCGCGCTGGCGTTTTTAATGCTGGCGGACAAACCCGAATGGCGAAATGACGCCGTCGTGCGCGCCGTGGCGGACAGGGTGCGGGAACGTTACGGGAAAAAGCGGGAATTTTTGTTTGAGAAAATATTTTCTTTGTCGGATAATCACCTGATACCGGAGGAATACGCCAATGTTATTGGAAAGTTTGAAAAACAGACCCGTCACGGTCTGGGGAAACGGAACTGACGGCCGCGCGACGACCGCTTTTCTGGAAAAACGCAACTGCACCGTCAACGTGGTCGAAGATCCCGTGACCATTCCGTTTTCCGGCGTCATCGTCAAATCGCCCGGAATCAGCCTGTATCGCCATGAAATCAGGATGGCGCGGCAATACGGCGCCGTTTTCACGTCCAGCACGAATTTATTTATGGAATCCGCCCTGTCGCAACCCGAAACACGCCCTTTGCTGATCGGCGTGACGGGAACAAAGGGCAAATCGACCACGTCGTCGCTGATCGCGCATTTGCTGCGCGCGCAGGGCAACCGCGTCGCGCTGTGCGGCAATATCGGCGTTCCCGCGATCACTTACGCGGACGATCTGGCGAATTACGAAGTCGTCGTCGTCGAAATGTCCAGCTATATGTGCGCGGATCTGCAATACGGTTTCGACATCACCGTGCTGCTGAACCTGTATCCGGAACACATCGACTGGCATAAAACGCATGAACAGTATTACCACGACAAACTGAACATTCTGGCGCAGCGCAATCCCGAACAGGTCGCCGTTTTGAACGAACAGGATCCGCTGACGGCGATGTATGTCAAAAATCCGGAAAACGCCGTGTATTTCGACGCGCTGAACACGATCCACGTCATGGGCGATTATTTCTACAAAGGCGGACAAAAGCTGTTTGAAACCTCCGTCGTTCCTTTGCGCGGCGAACACAACCTGAAAAACGTCTGCGCGGCCTTGACGGTCGTCGAACAGGCCGGCGGCGATCTGGCCGCCTGCGCCGACGCGCTGAAAACGTTTCAGCCGCTGCCCCACCGTTTGCAGACGGTTGCGATCAAAAACGGCGTGACGTATGTGGACGACAGCATTTCGACGACGCCGGAAACGGCGATCGCTGCGCTGAAATCGTTCGGGTATTCTTCAATCATTTTGATCGCCGGCGGTTTCGACCGCGAACAGGATTATACGGAATTGGCAAAATTCGCGGCTAAAGGCGCGGCGAAAGCTGTCGTCACCCTGCCGCAAACGGGGGACAGGTTGGCGGACGCGGTGGAAATCGCCGGCGGCGAAGCGATTCGCGCGAACAATATGCGGGACGCCGTGCAAAAAGCGGCCGCGCGCGCGACGTTCGGGGACATTGTTTTGCTTTCCCCCGCTTCGCCCAGCTACGGCATTTACAAAAATTTTGAAGAACGCGGCGATCTGTTCGCCCAATTCGTCAACGCGCTGGAATGATTACCGTCTGGAACGCAACGCGGTTTGAATCGTGCCGTCGTCCAGATAATCCAGCTCGCCGCCGACGGGGATGCCTTGCGCCAGTGAAGAGATTTTCAGGTTCATATCCCTGAACCGTTCGGCGATGTAATGCCCCGTCGTCTGGCCGTCAACGGTGGCGGGCAAAGCCAGAATCAGCTCGGAAACGCCCGTTTCGCGGATTCGTTTTTCCAAAGCGGGCAGCCGCAGTTCGTCGGGGCCCGTCCCTTCGATCGCGGACAGCAGCCCGCCCAGAACGTGATAGCGGCCGCGGAATGCGCCGCTGCGTTCGATCGCCCATAAATCCGCCACGTCCTGAACGACGCAGATCACGCCCGCGTCGCGTTTTTCATCGCGGCAGATCGCGCACGGCGTTTGCGTGTCCGGATTGCCGCAAACGGGGCAGGTTTGCACATGATCGATCACGTCTTGCATCGCGGCGGCCAAGGGAATCATCTGCGATTCCTTTTTTTTGATCAGGTAAAGGACGACGCGCCGCGCCGACCGCCGCCCGAATCCGGGCAGGCGCGAAAACAACCGGATCAGAATTTCGATTTCCGTTTCCCGCACGGCCGGTTCCGTTTAAAAAGGCAGCTTCATGCCGGGGGGCAGGATGCCGCTCAGCCCGCTGCTCATTTCCGATTCGACCTTGCGCAGGGCGTCGTTCGTCGCGGCGACCAACAGATCCTCCAACACGGTGACATCGGCCGGATCGACCAAAGACGGGTCGATCGTGACGCGCTTGACTTCGTTTTTGCCGCTGACGACGACGGACACCATGCCGCCGCCCGCCGTTCCGGTGATTTCCTTTTGCGCCATTTTTTCCTGCTCGGCCATCAATTTTGCCTGCATTTCCTGCGCTTTTTTCATAATCATATTGAAATCGGTCATTCGTCGTCCCCTTCGCCGGCCGGCGCGGCGGCAAAGCCGTCGAAACCGTACCCGTAATCGTCGTCGTCGTTTTGTTCATCCTTTTTCAGGCGGATCGTGTCGATCTTCGCCCCCGGAAACGCCTTTAACACGGCCGTCACCAACGGATGCTGCGACATGGTTTTCTTTAAATTTTCGGAATTGGCGCGCGCCTGCTGGATCAAAGTCTGTCCGCCTTGATGCCCGACGACGGAAACGATCCATTGTTTCCCCGTCCACAGGCGCAATTTTTCGACCATTTCGCCAGCCAGATTGTGCGGCGCGCGTTCCATGGGGAAAAATTCGATCTTGCCTTGTTCGAACGACACCAGACTGACGAAGTTTTCCACGTTGTAGGCGAACATCATCTCATTTTGCTTGTAGGCGTAGGCGGCGATGTCGGCCAAGGAATTGAACATAACCGTTTCCTGCGGCTGCGCCGACGGCTGCAGGACGGGCGCCGTGTTGCCCGAAACGCGGATGCCGCTCCACCCGCTTTGGGCGGAGGGGGAGGAAACGGGCGCGGACGGCGCGGGAATCGACGGCGCGGCGTGTCCCGACCGGATGTCTTTGATCAAATCGGCGGGCGCGGGCATATCCGCCGCATAGGCCAGACGGATCAAAACCATTTCGGCGGCCTGTTTTTCCGACGGGGCTTTCAGCGTTTCGTCAACGCCTTTCAACAACATCTGCCATGTGCGGGTCAAAACGGACATCGGCAGCTTTTCCGCCATGGCGGCGCACCGTTCCCGTTCGGTCGCGGCCATAGTGCCGTCGTCGGCCAGCTCCGGCGCGATTTTGACGCGCGTCAGCCAATGCGTCAGCTCCAGCATATCCTGCAAAACGATGACGGGGTCGGCGCCAGACGCGTATTGGCGTTCAAACGAATCCAGCGCATCCCTGATTTCGCCTTTCATCACCTGTTCGTACAAATCGACGACGGCGGCGCGGTCGGCCAGCCCGATCATCGCCCTGACAAATTCCGCGGTGACGTTTCCGCCACCGTGGGCGATCGCCTGATCCAACAGGGAAAGCCCGTCGCGCACGGAACCGTCGGCGGCGCGGGCGATCAGCTTCAACGCCTCGTCTTCGGCGGCGACGTTTTCCTTGGCGACGATGTTTTTGAAATGCGCGGTCAGAACGTCGGGTTCGACGCGGCGCAGATCGAACCGCTGGCACCGCGACAAAACGGTTGTCGGCACTTTGCGGATCTCGGTCGTGGCAAAGATGAACTTGACGCGTTCGGGCGGTTCCTCCAGCGTTTTCAGCAAAGCGTTGAACGCCGCGGTGGACAGCATATGAACTTCGTCGATGATATAGATTTTAAATCGCGCGGAGGTCGGGTTGTACCGCGTCGTTTCGATGATTTCGCGCACGTTTGCGACGCCGGTGTTGCTGGCGGCGTCGATTTCGACCACGTCAACGTGGCGGTCTTCGGCAATGGCGCGGCAATGTTCGCACACGCCGCACGGTTCGGCGGTCATGCCGCCCTTGCCGTCTGGGCCGACGCAGTTCAGGGCGCGGGCGATGATGCGCGCGGATGTCGTTTTGCCCACGCCGCGGATGCCCGTCAAAATGTACGCTTGCGCCACGCGGTTGGTTTCAATGGCGTTTTTCAACGTTCTGACCAACGCTTCCTGACCGACCAGATCTGCAAAAGTCGTCGGGCGGTATTTGCGGGCAAGGACGCGGTATTCTGTGTTGTCAGTCATGGTTTCCGGCGGCGTTGAAAGGGGGATTGCTTTAAACTTATAAGGAAACCGGACGGCGACCCGCCTTAAAACCGTTGCGGCTGCTTTCTTCCGAACCTGACCGGATTGGCGGCCAAAACGTCCGCCGCCGGTTTCCGTCCTCTATTTATGGGCATTTTCGCCCCGAGTGCAAGCATAACTTTTCCCTTTTTGAAAATATGATTGCGAATCGGCCGAATTCCGCCGTTTTTTCAACAACGCTTGACAAAGGGGCGTTTTCCGTTTTTATGTATCGGTCGATTGATTTTATTTTCCGCAAAGGAGTTAAGCTTTATGGTTCAGGCTATCGTTTTTCCGGGGCAGGGGTCGCAGGCCGTCGGCATGGGAAAGGATTTGGCGGACGCGTTCACCGTCGCCAAAGAGGTTTTTTTGGAAGTTGACGACGCTTTGAATGAAAACCTCAGCAAAAAAATGTTTGAAGGGCCGGCCGACGATTTGCTGCTGACCGAAAACGCCCAGCCCGCGCTGATGGCGGTCAGCATGGCCGTCGTGCGCATTTTGCAGCAGGAAGGCAAGATTTCGCTGGCGGAAACGTTCAAATACGCGGCGGGACATTCGCTGGGCGAATATTCCGCGTTGTGCGCGGCGGGGGCTTTCGACATCACGACGGCGGCGCGTTTGCTGCGCACCCGCGGCCGCGCCATGCAGCAGGCCGTTCCGGTCGGACAGGGCGGTATGGCCGCTTTGATCGGCGTGACCGTCGAACAGGCCAAGGAAATCGCGGCCGAAGCGGCGCAGGGCGATGTTTGCGTCGCGGCGAACGACAATGCTCCCGGTCAGGTCGTCATCAGCGGCACGACGGCGGCGATCGACCGCGCCGTTAAAATCGCGGCGGACAAAGGTGTCAAGCGCGCCGTCAAGCTGGCCGTCAGCGCGCCGTTCCACAGCCCGATGATGCAGCCCGCCGCCGACGTGATGGCGCAGGCTTTGGCGGATGCGGAAATCAAAGCGCCGCGCTTCTCCGTCATTGCGAACGTGACCGCACGTCCTGTGACCGATCCGGCGGAGATTCGCAAGCTGCTGGTCGAACAGGTGACGGGTTCGGTGCGTTGGCGCGAAAGTATGCTGTTCGCGGTCGAAAACGGCGTTGACACGATCGTCGAAGCCGGTTCGGGCAAGGTTCTGACGGGCATGGCGAAACGCATTTCCCCTGATCTGAAGGGAATCGCGCTGAACACGCCGCAGGATATTGAAGATTTTTTGAAAACGCTTTAATGTGATCCACATCCAACTTTTGAAAAGGGAAAAGAAATGGACTTTACGGGAAAATGCGCTCTGATCACGGGCGCCACGGGCGGCATCGGCCGCGTCATCACGAAAAAACTGCATGACGCGGGGGCGACCGTCATCATCACGGATATGCGGCAGGAAGCTTTGGACGCTTTCGCCGCCGAATTGAAAGAAAGGGTTTTCGCTTTCGCCTGCAATCTGGGCGATCCCGCCGACATCGAATCGCTGGTGTCCAAGGCTGAAAAAGCGGCCGGCGCCATCGACATTCTGGTCAACAACGCCGGATTGACCAAAGACGGCCTGTTCCTGCGCATGAAGGACGAAGACTGGAATTTGGTTTTGAACGTCAACCTGACCGCCGGATTCCGTCTGGCGCGCGCCGCGATTCGCGGCATGATGAAGCGCCGTTACGGGCGCATCGTTTCGATGGCTTCGGTTGTCGGCGTGACGGGCAACCCCGGACAGGCGAACTATTCCGCGTCCAAAGCCGGATTGATCGGCATGACGAAATGTCTGGCGGCGGAAGTGGCTTCCCGCGGGATTACGGCGAACTGCGTCGCCCCCGGTTTCATCAAAACCGCGATGACCGACGTCCTGCCCGAAGAGGAAAAGGAAAAACTGGCGCGCCGCATCCCGATGGGGCGTCTGGGTTTGCCCGACGACGTGGCGAACGCCGTTGTTTTTCTGGCCAGCGACGAAGCGTCTTACATCACCGGACAGACGATTCACGTCAACGGCGGAATGGCGATGATTTAATCCTTTTTTCCGCGCCGCGGAAAGGGATGTTTTGATCTTGGCCGCATTTTTTGGCTGGTAAAGGCGAAAAAAGTGTGCTAAAGAATGTTGCTTTCGTAAGTGTTCTTGCCTTTTGGACAGGGACACCATGTCTAAACAAGAGGAATGTAAAATGAATGATATTGCCGAACGCGTAAAGAAAATTGTCGTTGAACATCTGGGCGTCGATCCTGCCAAAGTGACCGATTCTTCCAGCTTCATTGACGACTTGAACGCAGACAGCTTGGATACCGTCGAATTGGTCATGGCGTTTGAAGAAGAATTTTCCGTGGAAATTCCTGACGACGCCGCTGAAAAAATCCTGACCGTTCAGGACGCTATCGACTACATCAGCAAGAACGCCGCTTAACAAGCCCGAATACGCGTGCCGATTTCTTTCCGATTGATTCGGGGAATCGGCACGTCTTGCTTTAAATTAAGTTTTTTACCACCAATCTTTCAGGGGATGTCAATGAGAAGAGTCGTTGTTACGGGAATGGGAATGCTGTCGCCTATGGGGCGCGGCGTGGATACGAACTGGCAAGGGTTGATTCACGGGAAATCAGCGATTACCGCCGTGACGAAGTACGACGTTTCCGAATCCCCCGCTAAAATCGCGGGACAGATTCCGTTCGGCAAGGAAGAGGGGCAATTCGACCCCGACACCGTTATGGCGCCGAAGGATCAACGCCGCGTCGATCCGTTCATTCTGTACGGCGTTTGCGCCGGAACGGACGCGATGGAGGATTCCGGTTGGAAACCCGAAACGGACGAAGACCGTTTCCGCACGGGCGTCATGATCGGCGCCGGCATCGGCGGTTTGAGCGCGATTTCCGACAGCGCCGTGACATTGAAAGAACACGGCCCCCGCCGCATCAGCCCGTTCTTCATCCCTTCCTGCCTGATCAACCTGATTTCCGGACAGCTGTCCATTAAATACGGTCTGTACGGTCCCAACCATTCCTGCGTGACGGCTTGCGCCACGGGGACGCACGCGATCGGCGACGCCGCCCGTTTGATCATGTGGGGCGACGCCGACGTTATGCTGGCCGGCGGCGCGGAAGCGGCGGTTCATCCGCTGGCGATGGCCGGATTCGCGCAGGCGAAGGCGCTGTCCACGCATTACAACGACACGCCCGAAAAGGCTTCCCGTCCTTGGGACAAGGGGCATGACGGTTTCGTCATGGGCGAAGGCGCCGGCGTCGTCGTTCTGGAAGAATACGAACACGCCAAAAAGCGCGGTGCGAAAATTTACGGCGAAGTCGCGGGCTACGGCCTGTCGGGCGACGGCTATCACGTCACCGCGCCGGCCGCGGACAGCCGCGGATCGAAACACGCGATGCGCATGGCGTTGAAAAACGGCGGCATGACGCCGGAAGACATCGGCTACATCAACGCGCACGGAACGTCCACCCCCGCGGGCGACATTCTGGAAGTCAACGCGGTCAAGGCCATTTTCGGCGATTACGCGACAAAGGTCGCCATGTCGTCCACGAAATCCAGCATCGGCCACCTGTTGGGCGCGGCCGGTGCGGTCGAAGCGATCTTTTGCTTGAAAGCGTTGCAGGACGGCATCATGCCTCCGACCCTGAATCTGGAAGATCCGATCGAAGGCGCGGAAGACATGAATCTGGTCGCTTTGAAAGCGCAGGAACGCAAACTGAAAGCCGTGATGTCCAACTCGTTCGGTTTCGGCGGAACGAACGCTTCCGTCATTTTCAAAGCGGTTTAGGATATTGAATGGCTGCCGGCGGACGGTTGTTTCTGCGGTTGTTCGTGCTGATCGCCCTGTGTTTGTGCGGCGGCAGCGTGTTCAGCTTTTATTCGTTGCTGTACGAACAAAACGACGTTTCCGAATCGACGGTTGTTCTGGTTGAAAAGGGCGAACCCCTGAACAGGGTGGCTCTGCGCCTGAAAAAGGACGGGCTGTTGAACAGCGTCGCCGTTTTCAAGGTCGCCGCCCGCCTGTCGGGCAAAGCCACGCAGGTAAAAGCGGGGGAATACCGCATCCCCGCCCGCGCCAGCGCCAAGGAAATTCTGGACATTCTGGTGTCCGGTCAGACGGTCGTCCGCCGCGTCACCATACCGGAAGGCAAAACCAGCCGGCAGATTTTCGACATTTTGATGCAAACGGCGGGGTTGGCCGGCGAATTGCCGCCGCCGCCCCCGAACGGCCGTCTGCTGCCGGAAACGTATGTGTTCAGCTACGGTTTGCCGCGCATGGTCATCCTTGACCGCATGACATCGGGAATGCGCCGGACGATTGATGAATTGTGGCCGTCCCGTCATCCCGACCTGCCCTACACGACGAAAGAGGAGGCGCTGGTTCTGGCGTCCATCGTCGAAAAGGAAACGGCTCTGCCCGCCGAACGGCCGCGCATCGCCGGCGTGTTTGTCAACCGCTTGCGCAAAGGGATGCGTCTGCAAACCGATCCGACCGTGATTTATGCGGTGACGGACGGCACGATGGAACTGCACCGCCGCCTGACGCACAAGGATTTGCGCACGCCGCACCCGTTCAACACCTATATGAACAAAGGCCTGCCTCCCGCGCCGATCTGCAACCCCGGCCGCGATTCGATCCAAGCCGTCCTGCAGCCGAAAAAAACGAACGAAATCTACTTCGTCGCCGATGGGACGGGCGGCCACGTCTTTTCCAAAACGTTCGACGAGCATAAACGCAACATCGCCAACTGGAAACGCGCGCGCCGCAAAAAACACGCCGTTCCGGTCAAAAAGAAAACGGTTCAGGTGAAGCCGAAGCAGAAAAAAACAGTCGCCGCTCCGGCCGCCGTCGTTCCCGCCGCTTTGCCTTTGCCCGCGCCGGAAATTGACGAACCGGTTTTGGAACACGAGGAAATTCTGGATCAGCAGGATCTGTCGTTGGACATCATCGACGACGTTTTGATTGAACAGGCGTCGGAAAAGCCCGCTTTGCCGCCGGCTGAAAAATCCGCGCCCGCCAAGGGGAAATAGTATGAAATCCGCTTTTTTACTTGCGCTGATGTTTTGCACACCGGCATTTGCGTCATTTGAAGACGGCCGCAAAGCGTTCGTTCGGGGGGATTACGGCGCCGCTTTCGATCAATGGCGTCAATCAGCCGAGGACGGCGACTTGTCGGCACAACGCAACATCGCCCATATGTACCGATGGGGCAAAGGCGTGCCGCAGGATCTGACGCAGGCCGCGTTCTGGTATTATTCGGCGGCGAAGGGCGGGTTGGACACGGCGCAATACAATCTGGGCGTCATGTACCTGCGCGGCGAGGGGGTTCCCCGCAACGAAGAGGAGGGCGTCATCTGGTTGGAACGCGCGGCGGAACAGGGCAACAAACAGGCGGCCGACCGACTGGCGCATTTAAAGGTGGAAACCGAACACGAACCGCCGACGGACGACGATTTGCTGGCACCGGCCGTTTCCAAAAAAGCCCCCGCCGCCCAACCGGTCAAAATGGTGACGAACATGAAAAAGGAACCGCCGCTGTACGCACATCTGGCATCCTATTATACGCAGGAAACGTTGGAAAAGGGGTGGCGAGAATTGAAACGGACGTATCCCGAACTGACGCGGTTCAAAACGGTCGAAACGCAAGTGACTCTGCCTGAAAAGGGAAAGTACATCCGTCTGTATATCAAAGGAAAGGCCGCCGATGTGCGTGACACCTGCGGCCGTTTGAACGCGAAAAAACAATATTGCCTGATCAGCTATCCGTAGGTTGCTGCGGCGCGGTCTGGTTGATTTTATAGGGCTTTTTTTCCGCCTTTTTGTTTGACCAGATCAATTTGGCGTAGGTGCGCATATCAATCACCTTGTCCGTTTCGTCCAGAATTTCCTGACCCAAAATGGTTTCCAGCACGTCTTCCATCGTGACGATGCCCAACCACGTTCCCAGTTCGTCATACACGACGCCGATGTGGTTGTGGGTGCGCAGCATTTCCGTAAAGACGTAATCGACGCTGGATGACGACGCAATTTCCAAAATCGGGCGGATACAGCTGTTGATCGGCAAAGTGGGGTCTTTGCCCAACATATCCGATTTATGCACATAACCGATAAAGACTTCCTCGTCTTCGTTTTTCATAACGGGATAGCGTGAAAACGAATGTTGCGTCGCGGTTGTGACAAATTCCTGCACGCTGATGCCCGACAGGACGGTGACGCACACGTTGCGGGGGGTCAGCAGGTCTTTGACCTTGATATCCTCCAGATTCAGCGTGTTGCAAATCATGTTGTATTCGTCGTCGTCCAGGAAATTTTCCGTGCGTCCCATTTTCGTCAACGCCTTGATTTCCTCGCGAATATCGGTTTTAACGCCGTTTTTGGGCGTGATCAGAGCGGTCAGCAGTTCAAAAAATTTCAAAAACGGTTTCAGTACGAACAGCATGATGCCCAGCATGAAACACAAAAAACCGACCAGTTTGTTCCAACACGTCGCGCCGATGGTTTTGGGGATGATTTCGCTGCACGTCAAAATCAGCACGGTCATAATCGCGGACGCCCACCCGACGTATTGCTGGCCGAACACGGCGGCGACCTGCGCGCCGATGCACGCGGCGCCGGCGGTGTTGGCGATCGTGTTCAACATCAAAATCGCTGCCAAGGGACGGTCAACGTGCGCTTTCAAATAGGAAATTTTTTTATAAAGCGTCGGTTTGCTTTCCTCCAGCTGAGCGATGAAACTGGGGGTGATGGACAACAGGGACGCTTCCAGCATGGAACATAAAAACGACAATCCGACCGTTAAAACGACCAGAATAACAAGCAGAGTCATAAAAACCTCAAAGGAACTGACAACCGATTAAAAAATAACACTGATTTTTGATGCGGTCAAAGGGAAAACAAAGGATTTTTCAATCATGCGGCGTCACTTTGCTGGGGCTGTGCGGCGTCGGCTTTCGTTTTTTCCCGTTCATCTCTGATCATCCGGCGCAGGACGAAAGAATAGATGATCAGGCTGGTGACATCCTCGACGCATCCGCCGACGGAACGGCCGGCGATGTCGTGAACCAGCCACAGCGAACAGCAGCAGATGAAACACGCGCGCAGCTTCACGCCGCCGGAATACGCCGAAACGAACGTCGCCAGCAAAACCGCCGCGACGGGCAGCAGGCTGTAAAAGTTTTTATACCCGTAATAACCGGAAACGATCGCAATCGCCGCGAACGGAAAAGCGACCATCGCGCCTTTGAAATAAATGTTGACGTACATACGCGTGCCGACGACGATTTTGGACAACGCCGCGCTGATGTTGCCCAACATGAAATGGTGGACGCTGAACAGCAGGTTCGACACGGCGAACAGCAGAAACAGCCGTTTGTCGTTTTTCTGCATGGCGGCCGTCATGGAAACCGTGTAGGCGACGTACCCCAATATTTGCGGCAGGGAAAAAAAGTCCATTTCACACCAACCTGATATCAATGCCTTTATGGCTCAACGCCCGTTTCAATTCGGGAACGGGCAGTGTGCCGAAATGAAAAATCGACGCCGCCAAAGCCGCGTCCGCCGCGCCTTTGGTGAAAACGTCGGCGAAATGGTCGGGATCGGGGCCCGCCCCGCCCGACGCGATGACGGGCAGGTTCGTGTTTTTCGACACCAGCGCGGTCAATTCCAGATCGAACCCCTTTTGCGTGCCGTCGGCGTCCATGGATGTCAGCAAAATCTCGCCCGCGCCCAGCGATTCGACCTCTTTGACCCAATCAAGGACTTTCTTTTCCGTCTTTTTCCGTCCCGCGTTGACGACAACGTAAAATTCGCCGTCGAAACGTTTGGCGTCAACGGCGACAACGACGCATTGCGACCCGAATTTTCCGGCCGCTTCGGCGACCAGAGCGGGATTCGCCACCGCTGCGGTGTTCAGCGACACCTTGTCCGCCCCCGCCAGCAGCAGCGCGCGGATGTCGTCGATGGAACGGATGCCGCCGCCGACCGTGAACGGGATGAATACTTGGCGCGCGACGCGTTCCACCATGTCCAGCGTCGTTTTCCGGCCGTCGTTCGTCGCCGTGATGTCCAGAAAAACCAGCTCGTCCGCCCCCTCTTGCGAATATTTGCGCGCCAGATCGACGGGATCGCCCGCGTATTTCAGGTTTTCAAAGTTGACGCCCTTGACGGTTTGCCCGTCTTTGACATCCAAACAGGGAATGATGCGTTTTGTCAGCATGGAAAACTATCCTTTGATCCATCGTTGAATGGTGTCGTAACCGGTTTGCCCGCTTTTTTCGGGGTGGAACTGCGTTGCCGTGATATTGCCGGTTTGCACGGCCGCGGTGAACGGGACGTGATAGTCCGCCGTCGCGGAAACGACGGACGGGTCGTCGCAAACGGCGTGATAGGAATTGACAAAGTAATAAAAATCGTCGCGCAGGAAAGAATTAGCGGCGGTCGTTTTGATCCTGTTCCACCCGATTTGCGGCACTTTCCCTTGCGTAAAGCGGACGTTTTTGCCTTTCAGCAACCCCAATCCTTTGACGCCGGGGGCTTCCTCGGACGAATCAAACAACACCTGCAACCCGACGCAAATCCCTAAAAACGGGACGCCTTTGCGAATGGCGGCGCGCAAAGGTTCGGCCAACCCCTTGACGGTCAACGCCTGCATGACCTGCCCGAAATGCCCTTGCCCCGGAAAGATCAGCCGACCGGCGTTTTCAACGTCGCGCGCCCGATCCGTCAGTTTGTAGGGAACGGCGAAGGCATCTAACATATTGACGACGCTTTTCAAATTGCCGCCGCCGTAGTCCAAAACCACCAGCATTTTTTTTATCCGTACATAATCAACAGCATAAACAAACCGTAAAACGCGACCAATCCCTGCAACGCGCGGTCGGAAAACAGAACGTCCACGGGGTCGGCGTAACTTTCCCGTTCGATCAGCAGGCTGTAACGCATACAGATCAGCAACACTGCGGGAACGCTCCAAACGCGGGCGTTCGCGGGGTCGGGCATGGCCGGAATCGGCGCAATCGCCCACAACGCGTAAAACGCGATCGCCAGCGTCAGGCACATATACATATTCTTGTCCAGAAACGCGGGCGTATAGAATTGCAAAACGCCGTCGATTTCATCGCCGCTCTTGATCCGTTTCATCAATTCGTTGCGCCGCTTTCCCAACCCCAGACAGGCCGCCATGGCCGTCACGGTCAGATACAGCCATACGGAAACCGCGGCGTGAACCAGAAAACCGCCGTAAAACACGCGGATCAGAAAACCGGAAACCAGAATGACCACGTCCGCCAGCGGCACTTTTTTAACGCCGGCGGAATAAAGGATGTTCAGCAAAACGTACAGAACCGGCAAAGCCGCCGCGGTTTTGTCCGGCGCGACGCAAAGGTTGACAAGCGTTCCCGCGCAAAACAGAAAAACGGCCAGAACGCGCGCCGACGCAACGGAAACCGCGCCGCTGGCCAAGGGGCGGTTTTTCTTGATTTCGTGACGGCGGTCACTTTCGACATCGCGCAAATCGTTAAAGACATAGACGGCGGACGCATACAGCCCGAACGCCACCCACCCGTAAAACGCCGCCGTGAAACCGGCCGCGTCCGACAACCGCCCGCTGAACACCAGCGGCGCGAAAATCAGCGCGTTTTTGATCCAATGGCGCGGACGGCACAGACGGATCAAAGCGGATAGGCGGGAAAAAGTCATGACAATCTCCGGATTTTTTGTGAAGATAGCATTGTTTGTTTGAAAAGGAAAGGGCGGACGCGCCGAAAAAAGTTCGGCCGCAATCAAAATTTTATTGCAAACCCTTTTCAAAGGGGCTATAAACATCATTGCTCTGCGGGTGATTAGCTCAGTTGGTAGAGCAGCTGACTCTTAATCAGCGGGCCGCGGGTTCGAATCCCTCATCACCCACCATTAAAAAACCGTCCGACAGGGCGGTTTTTTTGTTGCTATAAAGCAATGCGTTAGTCAAAATTAGTCGGTCTGATGATTTGTTTTTCGACTAACGGCTAACGCGTTTCGACTAACGCGGTCGAATGCCGCGCGGAAGCTGGCGCGAATCCGTTTCGTCCCGATGATCGTTTTTCGGGGCGAAAAAAAGGGCGCCGCGAACGACGCCCTTGAAAAATCAGCCCAAAAACAGCATGATTATTTCAATTAAAATTTTCAGCAAAGCCAAAAATTTTAACATGGCGCTCCTCCATGCGGAAACATAACCGCGTTGGGAAAAGAGCCGCCGGAAATCCGTTGACAAAAGTTCGCGGATTTCCTATCCTATAACCATGTGATGGAGTTATAGTGCAACTCCTTTCCATGTTAAGGAAATTGTCCGGTGGTGCAAACACCGGACTTTTCTTTTATACGCGGGTTCATGCGGGCGGGCAACGTTATTTTTCAGCCAGAAACAGCCCGATTTTCTTTAATTTTTCGTTTTGTTCTTTGATTGTTTTTCTGGCTTGTTCCAGTTCGGCGGTCAGTTCGTTGAACCAGTCGGATTTGATAATATGGCATTCCGCCATCATCAGCATGGTGATTTTGCGGGCGATTTTTTCCTCTTTCGTTTCAGGCGGCGGCAAAGCCGTTTGTCCGTTCGCCGCCGAGTTCGCCACATACGCGCCCGTTTTGCGAATGGACGGCAGGACTTCGGACGTGACGAATTTCTTGAACGCTTTTGCTTCGGGTTTGCGCGACCGCAAAATCAGACTGTACAGCCCCGATTCATTGATGACGATCAAGTCCTGATTTCCGCCAAGGGTACCCCAATTCAGGGTATCCTTTTCGTCCTCGTCCAGATAACGGGTTGCGTGTTCGGAATCACGATACTCCAACGCTTTGGCAACATCGGCGGCAACAAACCACGGTTCACCGTCCCGAACGGTCGTGCGGACAGCGTTTTGATTAAAATTGAATGTGATGATTTCGTTCATTTTTTTTACTCCGTTTCAAGGAACGCCCGAATCCGTCAGGCGCGGGAGGTGAAACCGTGGTAAAAACACGTGGGCTTATTCAATATATTCGCCGCCCTCCCGCATGAAAGCGGGCATAAAAAAGACGCGTTGACGGAGCGTTCGCCGTTTTACCAAGGTGTTTCAAGCCTCGGATAAACGGTAGCGCGCCGCGGAGTCGGTGTCAAGGGAAAAAACGCAAATCCAACTCAAGACCAAAACAGCCAGTTCTTAAAGATAAATATAAATAAAACAGAAGGAGGTCCTATGTTTAAATCGTATTTATCTGCTACCGGCATCATATTTGTTTCAGCGCCTAAAATAATTGAAGCGGCGTCCCGCTTCGATTATTATAATCCGTATCGTGGAATAATCATCATCTTTTTGATCATTTTCCTTGGTTACAAATCAATAAGTCGCTCCTTTGGTTAAGCGTTTCAAATCGCCGACCAAGGAGCTTTTGAGACCCGTTAGGCGGCGGGAGCTCAAAACGCCACCAAAGAAGCGCGGAGTTATTACCCGAAGGCTATTCCTCGCACTCCCGCCATTAAAAACGGGCATAAAAATACCGCAAAATCTTTCGGGCGCGGCAACCGCTTTGGTAGTGTTGTTTTGAGCAACGCCCAAAAACGTATCAGCGGTCGCCGTCATTGTCAAACCCATTTCAGCAAAAGGCGTTCAGTTTCCTGATCGCCGCCGCGCGGGCGATTGCAGAACACGGAACCAGCACGCCGCGGCTTTGGGCGTGCGCGCGAACATTCCGATCAGCCACGCGCCCTCCCGGTTGAACACGCGGACGCGCGTCCGCCCCTGTTTGATGATCCGCGTCATTTCCGGCGTGAACTCGTCGGCATTTCGCCGATAGATTTTAGCGACATCGCACGCACCGACATTTTGTCGGTCTGACGGACGGACATTTTGTCCGTCTGTTCCCCCTAACGCTGCTCCAATTTGCGCCGCCGTCATCATCGGCTGACCGTCCACGGTAATCAGTTCGATGTCTTGATTTTCAAATTTTACGATTGAGTTTGTCATTTTTGTACTCCGTTTCAAGGAACGCCCGAATCCGTCAGGCGCGGGAGGTGAAACCGTGGTACAAACACGTGGGCTTATTCAATATATTCGCCGCCCTCCCGCATGAAAGCGGGCATAAAAAAGACGCTTTAACGGAGCGTTCGCCGTTGTACCAAGGTGTTTCAAGCCTCGGATAAACGGTAGCGCGCCGCGGAGTCGGTGTCAAGAGTAAAATCGCCCGCGGTTCGCGACGCCGCGGGCGTTATTTTACGCCGCCGCGCGGGCGATTGCGGAACACGGAACCAGCACGCCGCGGCAGACGGATTTGCCCAGCCGCACGCTGACGGGCGCGCGCGCCGCGCCGTCGATCGCCAGCAGGGCGTCGGCGTGCTTGCCTTTGTCGAAAACGCCGTCTTTGAACAAACGGTCTAAAAACGGGTGGCGTCTGGCGACGAACAGGTAACGGACGCCGCCCAGTTCGTAAAACCGCACGCCGCACCCGCCCCGGATTTCGCCGTTTTCGAACGCGGCGTCGACGATTTGCGCCAGACACACGGCGCCGTCCGCGGCGGAAAATTCGCCGTCGATCGGACGGGCGGCGTTCGGAACGTTCCGCGGCGTCGGCAGGGGCGAACTTTCCCACACCGAACGCGCGGCGGCGCGCCCGTACAGCAGACGCGTTTCGCGCACCAGATTGATCCATTGCTGGAACGTGCGGTCGGGCAGTTCGCCGAAATCGTCGCGACCGCGAACTTCGTCGGCGGATTTAACATCGACCTCCGGCGCGATGTACATTCCCGTCTTGCGGATCGACGGCAGCACCTCCGCCGTCACCCACTTGCGGAACTTTTTCGCTTCGGGTTTTCGCGAACGGAATATCAGATTGTACAGCCCGCTTTCATTGATGATGTTGAGCTGACGTTTCTGCTCGACCCCGTTTGCCGACCTGATGTATGTATTGTATACACCAGCTTCGTCATCGTCCAAATCGTTCAAATTTTGACGGATGTTTTGAATATCCAACACCCGCGCCACGTCCGCGGCGACGAACCACGGCTCGCCGTCCTTTTCAATCACGCGCACGGCGTTGTCTTCAAAATCGAATACCTGAATATCGTTCATGTTTTTATCCTTTCAATTTCCCCATCGCGTCCAGCGCGCGAATGGTGTCGATGATGATTTTGTCTTCGGCGAACGCGTCCGCTTCGCCGCGTTCGACGGCGCGTCTGCTCATCGGCTTTTTGACGCCGACCGCCGCGCAAACCGCACGGTACAACTCGAATTGTTTTGCTTTTGTCATAAAAACAGCCCCTTTGGTTAAGCGTTTCAAATCGCCGACCAAGGAGCTTTTGAGAAGCCCGATAGGCGGCGGGAGCCTCAAAACGCTACCAAAGAAGCGCGGAGTTATTACCCGAAGGCTATTCCTCGCACTCCCGCCATTAAAAACGGGCATAAAAATACCGCAAAATCTTTCGGGCGCGGCAACCGCTTTGGTAACGTGGTTTGAGACCACGTTCAAAAACGTATCAGCGGTCGCCGTCATTGTCAAGTTCCTTTCAGCAAAAGGCGTTCAGTTTCCTGATCGCCGCCGTCGCCATGGCGCGGTTGCGGGGCAGGTACGTTTCGACGATTTTGGCGCATTCGTCGATTTTATGTCCCGTCACAGCCGTGATTTGCGGAATCGTCGCGCCTTTTTCCGCCATGCGGACGACGCAGGTGCGGCGCAGGTCGATGTACTGCAAATTCGAAAAGTCGATGTCCGGAAAATCCCGTTGCGCCCGATCGCGAATGTCCGCGAAACAATGATGAAACGCGTCCGCCGTCCATTGTTTGCCGGTGTATTCGTTCTTGCACAGCGTCCCGGTTCGTTCGCCGATGCGGCTGACCGTTCCGGCGTCGCTTTTCAAATCGGCGGCGATCGCGTCGCAAACGGGGATTTCCAGATACGCGCCCGTTTTCGACTGCGTCAGGCAGATCGTCGGTCCGTCCGGCGTTTTGACGATGTCGTCCCAGCGCAGTGAAAGGACGTCGCCCTGGCGCTGTCCGGCGTACAGGGACAGCAAAAAAGCGCGTTTGACGGACGGGCGGTTCATTTTATCGCACGTCGCCAGAAAGGCGCGTTCGGCTTCGACCGACCAGACGGAACGGCGGGGCGGCGTGCCGACCATGCGGACGCCCGCCGTCGGGTTTTTCACGATGTAGTCGCGCGAAACGGCGTAGTTCATCAGAATTTTGATGACGCGCAACGCCGCGTTCGCCGACGCCCGGTGTTTCACCGCCTGCGCGTTGTAGTACGCGGAAACGTCGGCGCGGCGGATCAGGGCGACCGGCGTTTGTCCGAAAACGGCGCAAATCTTTTTCAGCTGGTTTTCGTAGCCGCGCAGGGTGTTCGGTCGGCGGTCGCGCCAGTACGCCGTTTGTTTGTATTCCCGAACCAGCGCCAAAAACGATCCGGCGACCATCGGCGCGCTGCGTTTCGTAAATTCGGGCTGGTTTCTGCCGGCTTTCCATTCCTCGACCGCTTCGTTCAGGCGGTTGGCTTGTTTGACCGCCTCGGCGTAATCGGTGCCGAGGCTTTCGATTTTAAAGCCGAACGTCCGAACCGCGCGGGACGGCTGCCAGTAATAGCGGATTTCCCCGCCGGCGTTCCGACGTTCCGTCATGAATTGAGGTTTTTTGTTTTTGCGCATTTCAAATTCTCCCTGCCGTTGATGTTAAGCGGGAAAGACTTGTCTGATGCGGTCGGAAATGTCCGATTGTACCCGACGGCGTTCGTCGTCGTCAACCGGAACCGCCGCCGCGAACGGATTGCCCTGCGCGTCGATCCAGCGGTCGATCGCCGTTTCGTCCCAAACGTCGCCGACCGCCGCGATCGGCGACGGAAAACCGTTTTCCGAAATCAGGCGGGTTTTGTTTTTGTTGAACCACGACTGCGACCGCGCCAGTTTGGCGGCGACCAAGTCGGAGGCGATTAAACAACGCATGATGACCTCCCTTTGTTTTTCTTAAAGGTACAAAAAGTACATTTTAAAGTCAAGAATAAAAATGTACAAAAAGTATATTTTTTAAAAGGGCAAGAAAAATCCCCGCCGCGGCGGGGACGAAACGGCGAAAAGCCGGTTGAAAAAATACCGTTAAAGGTACATAATAAGAGAAGTCATAAGGAACGGAGAACAAACATGACGGCGATCAACATCATCGAAGACGTCCAGCCGTTGACGGCGTTTCGTCAAAAAGCGGCGGAAACATTGAAAAAGATAGCGGAAACGCGGCGACCGTCGTTTTTGACGGTCAACGGAAAAATCGAAGCCGTCGTGCAGGACGCCCGATCCTATCAGGAACTGATGGACCGCGTCAGCGCGCTGGAAGAGGAAACGCAAATTCTGCTGGGGCTGGCGGACGCCGAAGCCGGCAAGGGAACGGACGCGCGGGCGTTTTTTAAAAAACTGCGGGAATCGGTCGATGAAAACGTATAGCGTCGTCGTCACGCCGCAGGCGCAAAAAGCCGTTTCAAAAATTTTCGAATACATCGCGGAACGGAATCCGTCCGGAGCGCAAAAATGGATCGACGCCGCGACGTCGGCGGTCGCCGAACTGGAAACAATGCCGGAACGCGGCGTTTTAATCGAAAAACACCCCGGAGTGCGGCAAATTTATTTCCGTTCCGGTTCGGGCGGGGATTTGTACAGAATGATCTATCTGGTCAAAAAAGAACGCGACGCCGTGTATATTTTAACCGTCCGTCACGGGGCGGAGCTGTATAAGTGAAAATCAGTCAAAAATAAAAAACACGCGGCGAATAACCATCAGCATTGCATGAAAAAATAAAACAATCAGCGCATATATGATAAAACTGCCTATGTTTAAAAGGTAGGGAATATAATTTTCAAGATTGAAATCACGAAAGGCGCGCAACAGAATAATCATCAGAATATAACAAAAAATGACGAACAACGCGGAAATCAGCGCAAACGCCGTATTGTAAAAGCATTCTTTGAGTCTGACGACAGAATTTGCTTCCCGAACAGAGGTTTTTCGGTCAGCAAGGACAAATAAGGTGCTGGAAAGAAAGCCGACAGCAATGGAAAAAACAGTTAAAAAACAATCGTTTTCGGTCGGTTCAATCGGTTGTTTCAGCAGAAAAACAAGTACCGCCGGAATTGCAAGCGTGAAAAGCGACAACAGAATCACTTCCAACCAGTTCGTTTTTCCAGTTCGATTGTCGTACAGTGTTAGAAAATGTTCCCTAACCAACGAAAAAACATTTATTCGCGAAAAGAAGAGCATGATCTTTTTCCTTTTCAGGCTACCAACGGTTTGATTTGATTGTCAAGAATGCGAATCGCCATATCGTTGATTCTATCAAAAACCGGATTCCCGTCAAAGTCTTTTTGAATGTCGGATATATCGTAATTCGTCGCGGATTTTCTAAAATCATCGACATCAATGGACTTAAGTTCACCGTTGTATTCAACATAAACCTTCATTTCATCCAAATTATCCTGAGGTATGGAAAACAGTGAATTCAGTTCAATTTTGATTTCTTTAGGATCAGCCGTTTTTCGGACTATGTCGTTTATTTTCCGTGAAAACGGGTTATTTGAAGTTCCTTCTATCGTGGTCGTTACTTTGCAATTTTCTCCTTGCTTTGAGAAAAAATCGGCATGTTTTTCGTATTTTGTCGCCGTAACCTTTTTAACAATCCCATGTTCAAGGTATTGATCAATAAAGAGCTTTCCGATAAAAATCGGAGCGATTTTCAAGGCGGCGTTCAAAGTGTTATTTGCCTGTTTAAAAGAATCGAATTCACGTTTTATCGTGGATTGAACCGGGGTGAATATTTTGTTTTGACCGATTCCTTGTAAAACCAAATAACCGATTTGACCGCTTTGCGGTATTTCAAGGCGAAAATAAAACGGCATCAATTCCAAGTCCGTCGTCTTTCGTTTGTATTTTGCCGCCGTTGTTTTGATATCGATTAAATCCGACGATATGCCTTGCGTTCCATAGCGAAGTATGCCCCAAATAGAATGGGCGCTTATGTCTTTTTCCGCTCTTTCGATAAAAACCGTTGTTCCGTTTTCCAGAGATATTTTTTGTTTTTCCGTTATATCTTGTTTTTGGGCGATCGGGTTGTATTTCGGTAATTTATTTTCAACAAAATCAATAAAAAAATCAAAAAGGGAGGACTTCCCGATTTCTGTCGATAAGTCAACAGATTTTCGAGCGATATTGAGCTTTATTTCATGAAACGAAAGTGTGAATTTTGCCATTGTGTATTCCCCTTAAAAAAACTATGTCTGCTTTCCCGCGGCGGAAAGAAAGGCGGACAGGGTCGATTTGATGACGTTTTTCTGGTCGTCGGTCAGTCGTTCGTACATATCCAGCACGGCGCGGGCGTCGTCGGACAGCGGCGCTTCGCCCAACAATTCGCCCTTCGTGCAGTTCAAGGCTTTGGACAAGCGTTCCAGCCATTCCGGGGACAACTTTCGTTCTCCACTTTCTAAAAAATAAATTTGTCCTGGCGTGGCATTCACAAGTTCTGCCAGTTGCCGTTGGGTCAAATTCCGTTTTTTGCGCAACGTGTAGAGAAAATTTTTTTTCATGCCTTTCCCGACAATGCTTTCAGCATTGCTTTGACCGCTTCTTTTTTTTCAACCGTCAAAATTTTGTACATATCCAAAATTTCACGTTCTTCTTCGGAAACGCCTTCCTCACCCAAGAGTTCTCCCTTGGAACAGTTCAAAACTTTTGACAGGCGGTCTATCCATTCTGGGGACAGTTTTCTATCCCCGTTTTCTAATTTTGAGATATGATCGGGTTCAACGCCAACCGCCTCGGCGATTTGCCGTTGCGTCATTCCCCGTGCTCTGCGGATTTCGTATAAAGCAGTTTTTTCCGATATTTTTTTCATAGTAACCATCTTATTTTCTGCCCTTTTTTATTCAATGTACATTTTGTACAAACATTTTCGTTGACAATGTTTTTCAAATAGGTACAAGATGTACCTATGAAGCTGATCGAATTTTTGGTTCAAAACGCCGTTAAACAAAATGAATTCGCCACGCGCATCGGCGAAAAAACGTCGCGCGTGAACAAGTATTGCCTCGGGCAGCGGATCCCGCGTCCGGACGTCATGCGCAAAATATTCGCCGCGACGGGCGGAGCGGTAACGCCGAACGATTTCTTTTTATCCGACGAACAAATCGCGGCGGCGGGGCGCGACGACCCCGCCGGCGATCCGAAAGGCGGCGCGGCATGCTAGACCTGTTCGGATTCCCGCAATCGGCGCAGCAGCTGCGTCTTCCCCTGACGTTCCGACCGCAAAGCAAGAAAGCCCCCGCGCTGTATCTGGAAATATGGAACAGCACGAAAGGGAATGACATGGGGAAAAACACCGGAACTATTCAATCCGCCGAAGTCGGGCGGCGTTGGGCGCAGGCGCTGCGCAAGCGGTTTCCCGCCAACCGCGCGAAGCTGATCGCCGCCGCGTTCGGCGTCGAAATCAAAACGGCGGAAACGTGGCTGGCGGGCAGGTCGCCGTACGCCAAGCATTTATGCACCGCGTGGCGGCTGTTCGGGGCGGGCATCGTCGCCGAAGTCGTCGCCCCCGGATCGAACTGGGAAAACGGCGCCGAAGCCGACGCCATTTTAAGCGACATCGAGGCGAAGTTGGCTGATCTGGACGCCAAAATCGTTTATCTGAAAGGGGGACGTCCATGAACAAAACGGATCGCGTCCTTGTCGCTTTCGCCGAATTTTTGCAGCGCGTCGCCGCGCGCGTCGTCGCCGCCGTGCGTCTGCGCGTTTTGAAGCGCGAAATCAGGGGGCGGAAATGAACACGTACACGATCCCGCAAATCGTCGCCCTGCTGTCCGACCGAATGTCGGAGCTGGTCACCGCGTTGGGATTGCGCGGCGGCGGGGCGCGGCCGGACGGAAACGATCTGGTCTGTCTGAACCCCGCGCGTCCGGACGACAAGCACGTCGGCAGTTTCCGCATCGGGCTGAAAGGCAAATACAAAGGCGTTTGCAAAGAGTTCGCCGGCGACGACGCCTACGACGCGCTGGATCTGATCTGTTACGTCATGAATTTTTCCAAAACGGACGGCATCAAGTGGGCGAAAAGCTGGCTGGGCATCGACGGCGCGAATCCGCCGCCGCCTCCGCGCGTGCCGGAACGCAATCCGGAATACGAGGATCCCGCGATCGCCTATCAAAAATTCTGGGACGATCCCAAAAACGCCGAAATTCACAGGAAAAACGCTTTGCGCCTGTTTTTGCGCGGGCAAGACGGCAGTTTGCGCGGAACGCCCGTGGACGGATATCTGGTCGGGCGGGGCATCAATCTGGCTCTGCTGGGGCGGCAGCCGCGCGCGATCCGGTACGTCCCCGATCTGGCTTATTACGAAAGCGACGCCGACGGCGAAAGAAAGCTGGTCGGAGAGTTTCCCGCCATGATCGCTTTGGCGCAGGGACCGGACGGGAAACCCCGCGCGGTTCATCGTACTTGGCTGGAATACGACGGCGCGCGCTGGCAAAAGCGCAACCTGACAAACAACAAGAAAATGTCGGGCGCCTACGGCGGCGCGTTCATTCCCATCTGGTCGGGCAAAAGCAAAAAGCCCATGCACCAAATCGCCGAACCGGAGCGCGTCTATGTCACCGAAGGCATCGAAGACGCGCTGTCCGTCGCTCTGCACGTTCCGGAATACCGCGTCGTTTGCGGCATTTCCGTTTCAAACATCAGAAACATTCTGTTTCCCGAAACCGTCAGGGAAATCGTCGTTTGCGCCGACAACGACAAACCGGGCAGCCCCGCCGCCCTGCAACTGGAAAAGACGGTCGACGCTTTGGAAAGCCGCGGTCACGCCGTGATGATCGCGCGTTCCAGCGTCGGAAAAGACTTTAACGATTGGCAAAAAACACAAGGACAAAATCAATGACGGAAGAAATGCGCGAGGCGTTGATAAACCCAACGCCCGCCCCGAAAAAATCAAAAAAGAAAACGGAAAAAGCGCCCAAACCGCTTAATCCCGACGATTTGAAATCGTTTAAATACTTGCCGCTGGAACGACAAATACAAATCTGTCCCGTCAAACCCGTCGGCATCAGCGACGATATATTTTACTATATCGACGGCATCAAGCAGTTGCGCGCGGTGGAGGCGAACAAGCATTCCATCAACATTATCCGGTCGCTGTTCGTTCCGTACAGCGAAATCCTGCCCGATCTGTTCCCCCGGTACAACAAAGACGGGGAGCTGACCGGTTGGAAAGGCGACGACGCCGCGGATTTCCTGATGTCCGCCTGCGCGCAAAAAGGAATCTGGGATCCCGCTTTTGAGGAACGCGGAACGGGATCTTGGCGCGACAAGGACGGCGGAATCGTCATGCATTGCGGCGACGTCCTGCTTGTCCGCCACCCCGACGGGCGCGAGGAGTGGCTGGAACCGGGGGAACACAACGGCTTTATCTATCCCGGCGCAAAGCCCGCCCCACGCCCCGCCGCGGCGGATAAAACAGCCGAAGACGCCGCCGTGCGTGAGCTTTACGACCTGTTGAAGCAATGGAATTTCGCCGTCGGTTCCGATCTGGGCGCGTTCCTGATGCTGGGGTGGATCGGTTGCGCCATTATCGGCGGTGCGCTGGATTGGCGACCGTCCGTCTGGCTGATGGCCAAAAAAGGCGGCGGCAAATCGACCTTGCAGCACGTGATCAGGTCCGTTCTGGGCGAACGCGGCATCATCAAAACGTCCGACGCCACCGAAGCCGGTATCCGGCAAATTCTGAAAACGTCAACCGTCGCCGTGTCCATCGACGAGGCGGAAGCCGAGGAAGACAACAGAAAATCGTCAAAAATGGTCGCTTTGGCGCGCATTTCCGCATCCGGCGACATGTCTTTGCGCGGCGGCGAAGGGCATCAGGCGCGATCCTTTGTCATTCGGTCGCCCTTCATCTTTTCGTCGATTCTGCCGCCGCCGATGGAGGGGGCGGACATTGACCGCATTCTGCTGTTGGACATTCTGAAAAACACGGGCGCCGCGCCGATGATCGACGAGGTGCGCCTGGGCGAAATCGGCGCGCTGTTGCGGCGGAAAATGGTTGATGCGTGGTCTTTTTTCCGATTGCGCTTTTCCGAATACCGCGAGGGATTGCGCGCGACCGGCATCGACGAAGCCCGAACGCTCGACCAATTCGGGACTTTACTGACCTGCGCGGCGTGTCTGCTTTACGATCCGGCGGCGGAAACGTACTGGGACGACGAGTTAAACGGCATCTTGGCGCGCGTTCGCGACATCGCCGTCAGTGTCCGCGAAGAAAACATCGACGAAACCGATCGCTGCCTGATCAAACTGCTGACAACGACAACGGACACTTGGCGCGACGGCGTTAAAAAGACGATCGGCGAGCTGGTGGACGAGGTGTCCCGCAGCGACAAAGCCGTCGATAGTGACGACGTTCTGCAACGCAACGGGATTCGCGTGTTTCGACGACGCGATGATCACGAGCTTTATTTCTTCATCGCAAATCAGCACGACGCCCTGCGCCGCATCTTTGAGGGGACGAAATGGGGCGCGAAAGGCAGCACCGTCGGCGGCTGGGTGCGCGCTTTGCGCCAAAAGAACCTGCCTGCCCGTCGCGAAACCGTGCGTTGCGCCAAAATCCCGCTGCGGGGCACGTCGTTCCGTCTGCTCGATCTCTTACCGGAGGGAGAACGCCATGCTTAACCCACGCCCGTTTGGACATTTAAAGAAAACGCGCCAATCGTTACGCGTTACGACGGCGTTACGGAAAGCGTTACGGCGCAAGCGACGGCGGGCGCGGGGTTCGGAATTTCGTAACGCTGTAACGCAAAAGCGGGGCGGGGTTTTCATGTGTGTGCGGGCGTGCGCACGCGACCGCTTAGACCGTTTCAAGCGTTACAGCGTTACGGATTTATTCTTTTTCTTTTTAAACAAACAGATAGTCGTAACGCTTTCGCCGAAGGCGTAACGGTACGGACGAAAATAATAAAATATTGGGGAAATAATCGGATATGGCGGACGGTGTCAAAACGGCGGTGAGGGAAGCGGTTGAAGCGGCGGCGGAAAGCGGCGCGCTGGATCTGCAAGCCGACCTGTTCCAAGGGCGGGAACTTTGTCCGTCCGCGGCGAACGCGGGACGCGAAGAGGACGCCGCGGGGCGGGGCGAAAGCACGTCGGGCGGAGCGGGGCGTGACGGGAACGCGGGGACGATCGCGGTGGCGGAAGACGGAGAGGTCGAGGAAGCCGGCGAGGACGAAGTCAGAGCCGAAGCCATGAACCTGCGCGGTCGCGGACGACCCAAAGGCGCGAAAAACAAAAAATCCGCCGCCCTGCGCGAATACATCGCCGCCCGGTACGGCAATCCCGTTTGTCTGCTGATGGCGCGCGCCGTCGCCGACGTGCGGAGCCTCGCCGCCGAATTGGGCGCCGACCCGCTGGACGTCTGGAAAGAGCAAAACGACATCTTGAAGTCCGTCCTGCCGTTCGTGATGGAAAAAATGACGCCCGATCAGGTTCAGCAAAACCTGATCAGCCTGTCGGTTTCGACCGCCGCTTTCGACGCCGCGGACGAAAAAAACGAAACAATAGAAATGGCGGATTTCCGCCAAATTTCAGCAAAGGAGATTGACAATGACTAACGCCGCGCGACTAACGGATTACAAAAAAAACAGCGTTTCCGCCGCGTTCGGGGCGGGCGTCCCCATGATTAAAAATCACATAGGGGGCGCGGTCGCGGGGCAAAAGGCGGCGGAGCGGGACGCTGAAACAAACGCGGCGACCGGACGGAGAGAGGAAAGCCGGAGCGCGAACGCGGCGGGGGCGGGCATCGACGAACGGGACGAAGCGGCGGCAGTCGTCGAAGCCGGCGCGGACGCCGGAGGCGAAAGGGGCGGCACCCCCCCCCCGCGCGTCCGTTTTGTTTGTCCCCTCCGTCGCCGATAAAATTTTTCCCGTTTCCGAAAAGGTCGGCAAAAAAAAGGCGTTTTTCAAAATTTTTTCGAACAACGGGCGCGGGAAAGAAAATCAAATCCGTCGGGCGGCGGGGAAAAACACAATTTCGCGCAACGGGGGGAACGGGGAATGAGCGGCGTCAGAACGGTTCAGCCGAGCGGCAGGGTCGCCAGCCGGTATTTTAAAAACCTGTCGCCCTATCAGTGCATCATGGGTCCCGTCGGGTCGGGCAAGTCCACGACGAACGTGATGAAGCTGCTGTCTTTGGCGATGTTCCAGCCGCGCGACCCGCACGACGGCGTCCGCCGTTCGCGCTGGGCGGTGATCCGCAACACGAAAACGCAGTTGAAGCAGACGACGATCAAGACGTTTCACGACTACATTCCGGAAACGTACGGGCGGTTCCGCGAAAACAACGGGTCGATTTCGCACGAGTTTTCCCTGCGCCACGACGACGGAAGCCGCGCGGACGTCGAGGTCCTGTTCATTCCGCTGGACAAGGAGGAGGACGTTCAGCGTCTGCTGTCGCTGGAGCTGACCGGCGCGTTCATCAACGAGGCGCGCGAGGTCCCCGGAGGTCTGATCAACAGTCTGTACGCCCGAACGGGGCGTTATCCGTCCGTCGCGAACGGCGGGTGTTTCTGGCACGGCATCATGATGGACACGAACAGTTTCGACGTGGACAACTGGATTTACAAAAAATTCGTCGAAGCCCCCGCCGACGGCTGGGCGTTTTTCCGCCAGCCGTCCGGTTTGTCCGCCGAAGCCGAAAACAGGGAAAACCTGATCCCCGGGTATTACGAAAACTTGTGCGTCGGGTCGCCGCCCGAATGGGTCGATATGTACGTTCACGCGAAATTCGGGTATTCCCGCGACGGAAAGCCCGTGTTCCCGATGTTTTCGGACCACGTCCACGTCGCCAAGGAAATCCTGCGTCCCGTTCCGGGGCTGAAAATCCAGATGGGTTTCGACGCGGGGCGCACGCCCGCCTGCGTGTTCGGGCAGACCGCCGCGAACGGGCAGAAGCGCATTTTGGCGGAATTTTTCATGGAAAAGACGGGTCCCGTCGAGTTTTCGCGCAAATTGAAAGAGTTTATCGGGCGGCGTTTCGGCGCGGACGTCCAGTTTTCGGAGCGCAACTGGGCGGACCCCGCGAGCGCGATGGGCGACAGCAAGACGGATCCGTCGTGGATCAACGTCGTGCGCCGCGAAACGGGATTTACCATTCTGCCCTGTCCGGGGGACAACGCGATCGGTCCGCGGCTGGACGCCGTCGCGGCGAATTTGTCGGAGCTGATCGACGGCGAGCCCGCGTTCGTCCTGTCCCCCGACTGTTCGATTTTAAGAAAAGGTTTCAACAGCGGCTACTGCTATCGCCGCGTTCGTTCGTCGAGCGGGGAGGCGTTCGAAGACGTCCCCGACAAAAACAGATTTTCGCACCTGATGGACGCCCTGCAATACCTGTGTCTGGGCGACGGAGGGTATGAAAAAGCCGTGGGGTTCAAACCGAACCGAAAAGCGCGCGGCGTCATTTTGACACATTCGGACACGGGTATTTTCAAGAGGTAAGAGAAATGTCTTGGGTAAGCAAACGCATGGGTTCCGTTTTGGGAACGATCGTATTTCCGGGGGTCGGCACGCTGATGGGCGCGGCGATGGACAGCCAAAAAAACGCCATGAAAAAGCAGGCGGACATCGCCGAACGCACCGCGGCGCAAGAGGCGGATTACTACCGTCAACAGCAGGAACAGGCGGAAGCCGACGAAGCCAAGGCGACCGCCGCGTCGTCGGCGACCGCCAACGCGATGAAGCGCGGCGTTTCGGATTTTTTGTTTAACAACAACCTGCTGGGCGTTCCGGCGGGCAAAAAGAAAAAACTGGGATAACGGAGGTTTGAAATGGAGAGGGAAAGTTACGTCTGCCGCGCGTGCCAAGCGGCGCGGGAAACGAACGGAACGACGGCGGCGCAAAAGGTCGCCGCGTTCGAAAACGAATTGCGGGAGATCAAAAACGACGCCCTGCGTTCGTTCGTCGCGCGGTGTTTGGAAGCCGCGCCCGATTATTTTTTCGAAATGCCCGCGTCCACGACGGGGCGGCACCACCCGAATTACGCGCTGGGGCAAGGCGGGCTGGTCCGCCACGTCAAAGCCGCCGTGCGCGTCGCGGTCGATCTGATGGCGCTGAAATGCGGCGCCGCGGTGTTTTCCGACGACGAAAAAGACGAGATCGTCGCCGCGCTGATTCTGCATGATTGCGTGAAAAAAGAAAATCCGTCCGACAAATACGCGTCGGCGCGCCACCCGATTTTCGCCGCTCGCCTGATTTTGAAAACGCAAGAGGAAACGGGGTTTGATTATTGGCGCGCGTGCCGGATCGCCGACATGGTCGAACGGCACATGGGGCAATGGACGACGGATTGGCGCGGGGGCGGCGTCATTCTGAAAGAGCCGGCGACCGCCGCCGAACGGTTCGTTCATACCTGCGATTTCATCGCCAGCCGGAAATACATCGAAATCAGCGCGGGGTGAGTTATGGACATTAAGGAAAGATTTTTAAAGCGGTTCGCCGCCGCCAAAGCCGAGTGGGAGGATTTCCGCGCCGATTTCAAGGACGTGTACCGGTTCGCGTTCCCCGGGGGAAGAAGTCTGTTCATCGAAGACGGCGACCGCGCGAAAACGGGCGCGGTGTACGACGGGACGCTGGCGACGGCGATCAACCGCCGCGTGAAAAAGACGCATTCGTCCCTGTTCCCGCCGTTCAAGGAGTTCGTCGATTTCAATCCGTCCGACCGCGAGCTGGCGGACGGCAATCCCGACGCGTGGAGCGCGCTGTACGACGCCGCGAGGCGCAAAACGCATCTGGCGATCATGCGGTCGAATTTTCACATCGAAATCGACAAGGCGCTGGGGGACGGGTTTTGCGTGTTCGGCGCGGTCGCCCTGCGCAAGGGGACGGAGGACTGTCCGTTTGTGTTCGAAGCCGTGCACCCCGCCTGCGTCTATCCGGGGCGCGAATTCGGCGGCGTCGTGCGCGAGGTGTTCCGCGAACAGATGATCGCCGGCGACGAAATCGCCGATTATTGGGACGGGGCGAAGCTGCCCGACGGCGTCGCCGACAAAACGGACAAGGTGAACGTCAAGGACGGGTGGCTGTTCGACGTCAAAACCGGCAAATACACCTATGCCGTCGTGATCGGCGACGACGTCGTTTTCCGGCGCGAAAATCTGGAAAACAGCGAACTGCACGTTTTCCGCACCGCCAGCAAGACGGGTTCCGCCGTCGGGTATTCGGACGCCCTGCGCGTCCTGCCGGAGATCCGTTCAGCCGACGAAACGCGTTATCTGCTGTTGAGCAAGGCGCGGTTCGACCTGTTCGGCATCTGGTGCGCCGAAGAGGAAAGCGTTTTGAACGTCGATGATTTAAACCGCGTCGAGCCGGGGGCGTGGATTTTCGTCGCCCGCGGAGCGCAACCGCCGCGACCGCTGTACAGCGGGGCGAATTTCGATTTGTCTCAGATGGTTTTGAACGAACTGCACGCGCAAATCAAAGAGGGCGTCGAAGGTCCCAGTCTGCCAGCGGAAAATTCGGGATCGCGGCGTTCCGCGTACGAATACCAGCTGCGCCAGGGGGAAATCGAAAGCGTCGAAATGCCGGGGTATCTGCAAATCCTGCTGGAACTGCAACCGCTGTTCGAACAGATGATCGACATTCTGACCGATCCCGACATGGCGGGCAGTCCGTATTACATCAAACTGCCCGAGGTCGATGGCAAAAAACGAAAGGAAAAGCTGTCGATCTGTCCGATTTCGCCGCTGATCCGCGAACAGGACAAGGCGGACAACCAAGCCGCCCTGCAAGCGTACAGCGTCGCGAACGAAATCGATCCGGCTTTGGTCGCGCAAATCGTGGACAAGCCGAAGTACCTGCGCAAGTTTTTGGACGACGGCGGATTTCCGTCCGACTGCATGCGCAGCGAAGCCGCCGCCCGCGCCGTCGAACAGGCGCAACGGCAGGCGGTCGAGCGGGAAACGCAAGCCGCCGCGCCAGCCGAAACCGATCCCGAGGCGATGCGGCAGGCGGCGCAGGTCACTTTGCCGCAGGAGGCGCTGATATGACGAACGAAAGCAAAACCGCCTGTTTCGCCGTGTTTTCCACCGAAAGCGGAAAAAAGGCTTTGGCGTATCTGAAAGAACGGGTCGCCGCCGTTCAATATCCGCGTCAAACGACGACGGAAGAGCTGTGGTTCCGCGAGGGCGAGCGCGCCGTCGTCGCCGAAATCGAATTTTTAACCAAGAGGAGTTTGAAAAATGACTGACGAAAACAATTTGCCGGATTCGATCGAAACGAACGAAAATACGACCGAAACGAACGAAAACGCCGCCCCCGCGGATTCCGCGGGCGAATTCGAGTACGACGGCGAGAAATTCCAAATCCCCGACCAGTTTTTCGACCGCGAAAACAACAAGCTGAAGCTGGGCGCACTGTTGAAAAGCCAGTCGGATTTGCGCCGCCAGATCGGGCAGGCGCCGCAAGCCCCCGAAAAATACACGTTCGGCGATCTGGACGAGGAAAACGACAACCTGCTGATCAAGGCGCTGGACGCGTTCGGACACGGCGGAAAGATCCCGCAGGACAAAATGGACGGGCTGGTTTCCGCGCTGAGCGCGGCGGGGGCGGAGTTCCGCGAGAACGTCCGGAAAGAGGCGGAAGCCGAGTTTTCCCGCCTGTTCGCCGCGGACGCGCAAAAAACGACGGAAAGCGTCGCCGCGTGGGTCAACGGGCTGATCGGCGACAAGGTCGGAGACGATCCCGCCCTGCGCGCCGCCGTTGACGGGATCGCGCGCGATCCGTACGCCGTGTTCATCATCAACGCCGTCAAAAACGCGGTCAAAACGGGCAACGCGTCCCCGTCGTCCGCCGGAACGCCCGCCGCCGGCGGCGTCAAAAGCGAGGACGAGCTGGACGCGATGGTGCGGAATCCGAAATACAAAACCGATCCCGAATACCGCAAAAAGGTCGAAGCCGAATTCCGGCGCAAATACGGGTGAAAAAAAACGCCCGCGGCGGGTTGTGATCCCGTCGCGGGCGCAGGCTGTCACCGGTTGACGATTTCAAGCAGGAATGCTATAAAAAGCAACAGATACGCAGCCGCTTTAAAGTATATGGAGGTCAATGCATTCACCCCCTTTCAACCGTAAAGGTACGGCGAAACGAATATAGCAGACGAAAACATCTTGTAAAACAAAATCAGCCGTGCTTATAATAAACACATAAGAGGTATGTGGAGGTCAATACTCATCACCTTCTTTCAGCCCGCGGCGTCGTGAACCGCGGGCGATTTTTTTTCAATCGTGAATCGGGCGGCTGGAAAAACGCCGCGAGATGTGTTATCTTTAAAAATAAAGATGTGGATTTTTTCGGGGAAATATGATATGCCCCATCGATCGGAAAGGGAATGCGCGATGTTTTCTATCAGAAAAATTCTGCAAGCGTTGTATTATATTCAACAAAACGCGCCCGCGTCGAATTCGTCGCGGAAAACGTATATGTTTTTGTTGAAAATCCTGTATTTCGCGGACAGATTCCATTTGCGCCGATATGGTTTCATCGCGTCGTGCGATAAATATTGCGCGATGAAGCTGGGACCTGTCGCGTCCGCAACGTATGATGTTTTGCGGGGAAAGTTGCCGCGCGGCGCAAATTCCGCGGAAATCCAGCTGTTGGGCGATGTCGTTCCCGTTGATGAATATTCCGTTGAAATCCAGCCGCAGGAACAGGACGAATTATCCCAGAGTTTTATTGACGCGTTGAATTTTTCAATTACTGAATTCGGAAATTACACCCAATTCCAGTTGAGCGACATGACGCACGATTTTCCCGAATGGGCGCGTTTTAAAGACGGATTGGAAAACGGCGATAAAAAAGAATACGATATTCTTTTGACGGATTTTTTCGCCGATCCGGTTGATCAGCCGAATATGAAAAAATACCGCAAAAAAAATCCCTATACCGAAGACGCCGAATTTTTGGACGCGATGAAGGCGGATTTAGATGACGGTCGTTGCTGATTTCAAAGTGTCAAAATGGTCCGCCTACAAAGGGGAGTTTTACGGTCATCATCGTATTATCGTTATTTATGAGACGAGTGAGGACGCCCATTTTTTCGTTGTCACGTCCCAAGTGGACAAAGCGCGTATCCGCGCCCGATACGATGAGGAATCGCTGGTGTTTATCGACCAGTCGGAGTGGGGCCAGCTGACGTGTCCGTCCTGCGTCGAATGTTCCAAGCGAAATTTAAAGCGGATTTCAAAAAGCAATATGCAAAAGCTTTATGAAGCGTGGGCGGTCAAAAGCATAGGCGAAGTTCCCGAAACCGTCAGAAAACGCATTATCGACGCGATCAACGCGTCCGTTTCGTACAGCGAACGCGAAAAACAGATATATACATTGTAAGTTTTCCTTGCGAATCGGCGGAAACGCTGGTAATATCGACGCATTGAAACGAATTTTCGTCTTTGTGGGTTTGTTTCGATGCACGGCATATCCGTAGTCCGGACCCGTCGCTTTCAGACTGGAACGCCTTTCCTTAAAAGGCACGGCTGGAAAGCATCGGGTTCGATTACGGATTTTTTTTGTTTCCCCGCCGTCGGTTCAATATCTATCGCAGGGAAACATTTTCATGAACGATGTATCCACCGTTTTCGTCAAACTGTACGAAAGCGAAGTATCCAACGCCTATCAGCAGGAAGGGTCTTTGTTCCAGTCGCTGGTACGCAACAAATCCGTGACAAACGCCGCAAAAGTCCAATTCCCCTGGTTGGGAAAAATGGACGCCGTCACCAAAAGCGGCACGGGCAAAATCCCCACCGCCAAAGTCGAACACAAGCCCGTCGAAATCGAGCTGGTCGATTATTACGCCGCGTCCACCATCGACGAAGCCGATCTGGACAAAATCAATTACGACGAACGTCAGCAGTACGCCAAGCTGGGCGGTTACGCGCTGGGGCGCAAAACCGACGAGGTCGTCGTCAAAGCCATGACGAGCGGGCAGACGGTCGATTCCGGTTCCGCCGACGCGTCGTTCAATCTGGACCTGATCCGCGGCATCATTTCCAAATTCAACAAAGCCGACGTCCCCGACGACCGGCAGCGGTTCTGCGCCGTCGGCGCCGATCAGTGGGAATATCTGATGAAGCAGGACGCGTTCGTGCGTTCCGATTACGTCGGCGCGGACTATCCGCTGTTGAAAAACAAGGAAAACCGTCTGTGGCGCGGCATCGTCTGGTTCCAGACAAACATGCTGGCGAAGCCCAGCGCGGCGACGACCACCTGTCTGCTGTTCCATAAAACGGCGGTCGGCTGCGCGAACGGCAAAAAAGTGTCGTCCAAAATCGAATACCGCATCGATTACGACGATTATTTCGTCATGAACAAAATGGCGATCGGCGCCAAAGTCATCGACGCCGACGGCGTCGTCAAGTTCACCGTCAAAGACGCGATCGCGACCGACTGACGGTCGTTTCGGCAATTCAAGGAAAGGAGAGCATAAATGCCCGTCAATCTGAAAAAATTGTACATCACCGGCGAATACGGCGACAACCACCGTTACGCCTGCAACGCCGGCGCGGACAGCGCGTCCGCTGTCAAAACGAGCGGATATTTCGACGCCGCCGTCAAAGAACGCGCAATGAAGGACGGCGACATCGTCGACGTCGTTTGCGCGAACAACACCGTCGGCATGACGCTGCTGGCGAAGGTCGCCGACGGCGTCGTCACCGTCGCCGCGTTTTCGTCCGGCGACACCGCGAGTTCGGGCGGCGGAAGCGGAGGCTGATCCGCCATGCTGTCGGACGTCGAAATCTGTTCGGGCGCGCTGAGCCTGCTGCGCTGCGATCCCGTGTCCAGTCTGGACGACGCGGAAACGCCGGAGGGCATCGTCGCCAAAACGCATTACGCGAACGAACGGAAGCTGCTGTTGAGCAGGCACCGCTGGAATTTCGCGCACCGCGTCGAAGCCCTGTCCCCGCTGTCGCTAAGACCGGAGGACGGGCGGTTCGATTACGCGTTCGCGCTGCCCCACGGGTGTTTGAACGTCCGCACGATGTCCGACAGGCATGCGCGGATTTTCGGCGACCTGATTTATTCCGGTTCGTCCGAAATAACGGTGGAGTACACCGAAGCCGTCGTCGAGGAAAAATCGCCCGTCTGGTTCGACGAGGCGTTGAAGCTGCGTCTGGCGCACGTTTTCGCCGTGCCCATGACCGGCAAAATCGAACTGTCCGATTATTTCAAAAGCCAAGCCGCCGACGCGCTGGCGGAGGCGTTGCGCATCGACGCGCAACAGTCCCGTCCGCCCGCGTTCGCCGTCGGTCCGCTGGGGGGAAGCCGTGCGTAATCTGAACCTGATCAAGCAATCGTTCGCCGGCGGGCAGTACGACGAAAGCATGAGCGTCAGAAACGACGTCGCCGGTTTCGAAAGCGCCGCGTTCGAGCTGAAAAACGTCGTCGGACTGCCTCGCGGCGGCGTCGAACAGCGCGGCGGTCTGCGTTTTCTGGCGAAAACCGGCGCGTCGGACGAACGCGTCAAGCTGGTCACGTTCAAATTCAACACGGAGCAGAAGTACGTCATCGTTTTTTATCCCCTGCACGCCGTCGTTTATCACGAAGACGCGCAGGTCGCCGACGTCGCCGTTCCCTATACCGCCGACGACATACGCGGTCTGGACTGCGTCCAGCAGCTGGACACGCTGATCATCGCGTGCGCCGACCGTCCGCCCGCGAAGCTGATGCGCCGGGGAAGCCACGCCGATTGGGCGTATTCCGTCATCGAGTTTCAAAACGCCCCGACCTACGAGTTCGACGCCGGAACGAAGGAAGCCGCGTGGTCCGAGGCGCGCGGATACCCCGCCTGCGTCTGTTTCCACGAAGGGCGGCTGTATTTCGGCGGCACGAAAAGTCTGCCCAACACCGTTTGGGGCAGCAAGACCAATTCCCCGTTCGATTTCAACAAAACGACCGATCTGCTGGACGACGAGGGCGTCGAGGCGACGCTGGTCGGTTCGCGCGCCGTCGCAACCGTCCGCGCGATTTCGTCCTGTCTGGGGTTGTTTTTTTTCACCACCGAGGGACCGTACGCCCTGACGAAATCCACGATCACGCCGAAAACGTTTCTGCCCGCCCGGTACGGCGCGATCCCGTCCGGAACCGTCCGCGGCGTCGAAGTCGAGGGCGCGACGCTGTTCCTGTCCGCCGACGACGGGCGGTTGAAGCCGTCCCTGAACGAGTTTATCTGGAACGACGACGACAGCCGTTTCGAAACGAACGATCTGAATATCCGCTGTTACGGCATTCTGAACAGTCCCGTCGATTGCGCGTGCCGGCAGGGCAACGAAACCGACGCCGCCAATCACGTTTTCGTCGTCAACGGCGACGGTACCGCCGCCGTTTTGAACCTGAAGCGCGCGCAAAACATGGTCGGCTGGACGACGATGGAAACGCGCGGAAAGCTGTTGAGCGTCGCCGTTCTGGACGCCGACGTCTATTTCGCCGTCAAGCGCGGAAACGCCGTTTATCTGGAAAAATCCGACCGTTCGTCCCATCTGGACAATTCCGTCAGCCTGTCCGCGGACGAACCGAAAACCGAATGGGAGCTGCCGGACGATTTCGACGGTCGGACGGTCGCCGTCGTCGCCGACGGCGCCGCGCTGGGCGACGTCGTCGTTCGCGGCGGCAAAATCGCGCTGGAATATCCCGCCCGCGAAATCGAAGCCGGATACGTTTTCGACGTTTCCGTCGTTCCGATGCCGCCCGCCGCCGAAGACGTCAGTCTGGTCAACGAACGCTGGTGTCTGGTGTGTCTGCGTCTGATGCTGGAAAACACCGCAGGCTGCAAGGTCAACGGGCGCGAAATCGTCGTGCCGCGGTTCGGAACGGACGTTTTCAACCCGAAAGCGTCCGTCGTCACCGGCTGGGTCGCCGCGCGTTCCGTCGGCTGGGTGGACGAGCAAACGCAACGCCCCGTCGTCATTTCCACCACCAGCGACAAAAGGATCACTTTGCACGCGCTGAGCATGGAAGTCGCGTGCTGAAAGGAAAAAACGCAACATGTCCGCCGCTTTGCTATACGCCGGAAAACTGGCGACCGACACCGCCATCGGGTTCGTGTCCTATATGTCCGCCCGTCAAGCCGCCAAGGCGGACGCCCGCATCGCCGGCGCGAACGCCCGCGCCCGATACGCCGCCGCGCAGTACGAAGCCGCCGTTCAAAAGCGCGACGCCGCGCAGCAGTACGCCCGCGAGCTGGCGGCGGCGAACAACGCCTACGGCGCGGCCGGTGTCGCGACGAACAGCGGTACGGCGGCGGCGACCGCCGACGGTCTGTTTGAAGGCTACAAGCGCGAAATCGACGAAATCGGCGTGCGCAAGTCGTTCGCCGAGCTGGAATACGGTTCGACGCTGGCGATGGCGAAAGCCAAGCGGAAAGGCGCGAACGCCGGCGCTTTGCTGAATTTCACGGCGGACGTTATCGGATCCGCCGCAGACGCGGGCGCGAAAATCGGCGAAAGGGGAAGCGAATAATGGCGAGGCGTTCGGATTATTACACCTACAACCGTCCCAGTGTCGAAGACGTGCAATTCCGGCATGTCGCGAAGCCGCCCGCGCCGATCGCGTTCGACGGCGTTTCCGACGACGGCGTTCAAAGCGCGCTGTCCGCGTTGAGCCGTTCGCTGGGCGGGACGATCGACCGGCTGGGCGAACGCGCCGACCGCGAAGCCGAGGCGCAAGCCCGCCGCGCCGCGCAAGCGCAGGCCGAAACCGACAAAAGCCGCCGCGACATTTCAAAAGCCGAAGCCGACACCGCCGCCGCCGAGGCATTCGCCGATCTGGAAGTCAAGTCCGGAACGGACGTTGACGCGTTCAAGGCCGGCGCGCGGTCGATTTCCGACAATCTGGTCGCCGGCGTGACGGACGGGCGCGAAATCGCCGACCGTCGAACCGTGTTCGAGCGCCGTTACCGCGAAAGTCTGCTGCGCGTCAAAAACGCCAAAGCAGACGCGGACAAGCGTCAAACCGCCGCCGATTATCTGGGCGTGCAGAAAAAAAACGCCGAAGACGCCGCGCTGGCGATCAGAAACGGCGATTACGACAAAGCCAAAGAGCTGAACAAAGCCGCCGTCGCCGTCGAAGACATGATGATCCTGAAAGGCATGGCGACGCCCGTCGAACGCGCGCGAATGGTCGAAGACCGCCAGTACAACGCCGAGCTGGCGGGGCATTACCGCAACATCGACTGGTTGAAGCCGCAAGGCGTCGGCGAAATGCAAAAATACGTCCGCCGCGTCGCCGAGGACGAAAGCATACCGACGCAAAAGCGGCTGCGGTTCGCCGCCGCCCTGCAACAGGAATGCGACCGGTACCGCGCGGAATTTCAAGCCGGAAACAGCCGCAGAAACGAAAAAATCGCCGCGCTGGAACGGTCGATCGAAGCCGGCTACGAAACCGACGACGCCGAAGTGCTGGAAGCCCAAAACGACGCGCTGAGATCCGGCGACGAGGAAAATTACGAAAAGCTGGCGATCGTGCGCGAGGTCGCCAAAATCGCGAACGTCGTTCGGACGCTGCCGCCCGACGAGCAGGACGGGATCATCGCCCGCGCGGTCGTCCGTCCCGACACCGCCGTTTTCGACGAAAAGCTGAACAAGAGTTTGCGCAAGATCCGCGACGCGACCGTCGCTGGATTGCAGTCCGACCCGACGGGCGTTCCGGTCCGCGCGGGGCTGTTGGCGCCGCTGGACGATTTCAGACCCGAAACGGTCAAGGCGCGCGCCGACGGACTGAAAGAGGTCGAAGCCCGGTACAGGCGAAAGTTTCCTTTGTTCGCCAAAGCTGAGGCGGAGCGGCTGGCGCTGACGGTCGGCAGTTTCGAAACGTACGCCGACCGCGCCCGCGCGCTGGGCATGGTGATGCAAGCCGTTCCCGATTACGCCGACGACGTTTTGTCAGCCGTCGCGCCGAAAAATCCGGAAATCGCCCACGCCGCGCAGATCGCCGATCTGGGCGACGACGACACCGCGCAGAAAATCATGCAGGGGGCGGACGTCGTGCGCGAAACGCCCGAATACGCGCCCGCGATCGACACGGCGTTCAAAAACGCGCTGGCAAACAAAATGACGCCCGACGTCACGCAAGCCATGTCCCCCGAATTTGAAAGCGGCGTCAAAGCCGCCGTCGTCGATTATTACGCCGCCGTCATGCGTTCCAGGGGCGACGCCGCCAAGGTTTTGGACGAAAGTCTGCTGAACGAGGCGGTGGACAAGGTCACGGGCGGCGTCGTCGAATACGGCGGCGGGTGGTTCGGCGGAAAGAAAAAGACGATCGCCCCGGCGCGCGGCATGACGAGCAAACAGTTCGAAAACCTGATCGACAATCTGGCGCCCGAGGATTTCGACGGCGCGCTGCTGGAAGGAAACCGGTTCGTCGCCGACCGCAACGTGATCGAAGACGCGATGTCGTTCGTCGCGATCGGGCGGAACAAATACCGCGTCGCCGCGGGCGAAGCCGTCCCCGCCGGCGAAGTCGGGACGTTCGGCGTCCAGAAGAACGAAGACGGGCATTTCGTCGTGAAGTTCGCGGGGGAAAACGGCGAAACGCTGGACGCCGGCACGTTCAAAAACGCCGAATCCGCCGAACGGTTCGCCGCCGCCGCGCGGTCGCGCCACGCCGTCCCCGAAACCGTCGTCGCAAAGAAATAGGGGGCGCGTCATGTTTTTCGATCCGAAAGGTTTTGAACAATCGACCGAAGAGGCGCGCCGCGCGTCCGCGTTCACGCCGGAGGGAAAGCCCGAACCCTATGTCATGCAGGGATTCGCCGACGGGTTCGCCGCCGCGTGGGAAAACAAGCGGTATTCGGAAAATTCGTCGTCGCGGGTCAACGCCTATGCCGAAGAGATCAAATCCGATCTGGACGCGCTGCGGTCGTTCGCCGAAGCCGACGGGTTCGACGTCGCGAACGGATTCGAGGGCGCCGCGCCGTATATCGCGGACGTCGCCCATTCGTACGCCGGCGTCGCGACGGATTTTTTCCGGCGCAAGGAAGAGGAATATTGGGAATATTACGAAAACCTGCGGTCGCTGTACCCGCAGGCGGGCGCGCGTTCCAAAGACGAAATCACGCGCGCGATCGCCGAAAAGGCGAAAAAGCTGAAAACCGCGGCGGACGCCCGAAAGACGTTGCGCGGATCCGTCGGCGCGTTTATCGGCGAAGCCGCCGCGGCGATGACCGATCCGATCAATCTGTGGACGACGCCTTTGCCCGCCGGATCGAGTTTCGGACTGGGCGGGCGCGTCGCGATCGGGGCGGCGTCCGCGATGTTCGGCGAAGCGATGATCCAGCCGTCCGTCAAGCGTTTCAAAAACGAAACCGGCGTCGAATACACGATCAAAGACGGGCTGGCGGCGGTCGGCATGGCGGGCGTCGGCGGCGGCGCGTTCCCCGCGGGGATCGAAGCGATCAAGCGCGGGTACGGCGTCATCAAGCGGATCGTCGGCAAACACGGGACGAAAGCGAACGTTCAAATTCGCGCGGCGGACAGGGCGATCGCCGAAAAGGAATTGACCGAAAGCACGAACCCGTACGACAAAGGCGACGTCGGCGGACAGATCCGGCACGCGGAGGCGTTGAGCGACGCCACGGGAAAGATGATCCGCGGCGACGACATCGACGACGGCGTCCGCCGGTTACGGTACATCGACGAGGACGTCGCCGCCGCGACGGGCGGAAAAGCCGGATATTTGCAGTTGAAAACCGCCAACACCCACCCGTCCGAACGGCATTTGGCGCATATTCGCGACGCGGGGTTCGACAGCGTCGAGGATTTTTCCGATTTCGTCGCGCAAAATTTCGACAGTATTTATAAAAGCAACACGCCGGGGCGTTTTCTGTTTGTCGTGTCGAACGGCAGATTGAAAGAATTGGGAATGGCGGCGGGAAAACACGCCGACAGTTTGGTCGTCGAAGCGATGATCGTCAAGGACGCGGGCGTTTTCGACATTGTGTCCGCGTTTCCGGAGAAAGCAAGAAATCTGAAAAACAGGAAGCCGATTTTGAATGGCGCGCCGAACCATTATCAGACGGGATCCGTTCCCGGGGCGTTAACTCGGCAAAATCAAGCTCCTGATAACAATATACGCTACGACGGGCGGAATGTCCAGCCCGTCAGCGCGGGGGATTACAAAATAACGACGCGTTACGAGGTCGTCGATCTGGACGATTTGAAAACGTCGGACGCACCGGATTACCCCGCGGCGATG
>DJSW01000023.1:4435-7755 GCA_002439085.1 Alphaproteobacteria bacterium UBA6324 | reverse complement strand
AAGCACCACCGGGGGAACTGCCCCGCGGCGGCGACAAAGTCCCGCTTCAACAGCAATTCGTACAGCTGGGAGTTCTCAAACGCCCCGACGCCGATGTTATAGACAAGGGAAGTCAGCGCGTCGCATTGCGAACCGGACAGCGGCACCTTGTCCAACAACCGGACGACGGCCTTTTCGGCTTCGACGATGTCGTCCAGCAGCAACATTTCCGCGTCGGGCAGGGAAATCCCCCGGTCGAACTTCTCGCCGGCTTTGATCAGATGTCCGTATCCGATCGTCGGCTTTCCGCCCGCGTCCTTGTAGGGCATGACGGAAAATCCCTCCCACTTCTTGATTAAATCAATTCCAATTTGCGATATCATCTGCGCCTCCGTTTTCCATACAGGTCGTCCAGCCGGTGGGTGTTGGACGCGCTGCGGTCCTCCACTTTCGTCACGCGGTCTTTCAGCGTTTTGTATTCCTCTTGTTCGCCGCGCAGGTCGTCAACCTTGGATTCCAGCACGGTCAGCCGCTTGTCCAAACGCATGACAAAGAACACGAACCCGCCGAACCACGCCAGCGATTGCACGATCACGTCACTCATCGCCGGCGCTCCATTCGTCAAAGGTCAGAATATCCGCCGTCCACCAGCTTTCCGGTTCGGTAAAATCCCGCAGGTATTGCGTGTAAAGCAGCAGTCGCCGGTACGCGGACGCGTCATCGACGGGGTCGATGCCGGCTTCGGTCTGGTTGCGGTACCGGTCGATCCGGTTCTGCGTCAACCGCATGATCGCGTCGCGCGCCGACCGCTTCATCGTCTGCACCTCCGCGTCCGTCAATTCGACCGGCGCGGGCGCCGACGGTTTGGCCGGTTCCGCCCCGATTTTGAAACGTCGGCGCAAAACGCCGCCGGCTTTCGACCGCGCCCCGATGTCCTCGACAAATCCCGTTCCGTGATCCGCCGCCCATTTTCGCGCGGCTTCAAAATTCAAATCGCGCGTGCCGTCGATGTATTCGACCGTTCGGCCAAAGTTAAAATTCATTGCTCATCCTCCAAAACCGTGATTTCCACATAACCGTCGCCGGTGTTGTACCCCTGCGTGTGAACGACGTTCGCGCACACCTCCGGATCGGCGCGCGACGATCCACCCGCTGCGGCCGCGCCGCTTTCGCCAAAGGACGACGACGACGCGTAATAGTACCCGTCCACGCCGCCGCCTCCGCCGTACCAACCGGCGCCGCCGTATCCCGACCCGCCGCGTTCGCTGGACGGCGCGCCGCCAAGGCCGAACGTCCCCTTCGACGCCGTCCGCGCCGACAGGTACATCGAATAATACGCGCCGTCGCCGCCCGTTTCCGGCGTTCCGCCTTTCGCGCCGATGCCGTTCGTCGAATCGCCGCGCCCTTGGCCGTCCGCGCCCGTTTCTCCGCCGCCGTCCCCGCCGGCGCAATCAAACCACCCCAGCCATTGGCTGACGGAACGCGCCCCGCCCGCGCCGGCCACGACCAAACGGCTGTTCAGGTCGTCCGGATCCGTCCGGATGTCCGACGCGTCATAGGTTCCGTCGTTATAGACCGCGTGCTGCTTGCCCACTTTGACGTAAAGCACTTGCCCCGGCACGACTTGAATGTCGCAGCGCACGCGCCCGCCTTTGCCGCCTTTTACGCCGCCCCAGCCTTGCGCCGCGACGACATCGACGGCTATTTTCGTGACGCCGGCCGGAACGACGAACACGCCGTCGTCAACGAACCGCAGCGCTTGGGCGTAGATCAGCCGGTTTCCCTTTCTGATTTCCCGAACCGGAACGCCGCCCGCGCGGACGAACTTGACCGGAACGGAACCGTAAAACAGATCCATTTCATCCCCCCACGATGTAATAGAACGCGTCCGGATCGGGTTCGGCCGGCTTGACCGACACGATTTGAAACCGCGATTCCAGCTTGTTCATCCGCGGCAAAACGCTGGTCGCCGTCACGACGGCCTGATCCGCCGCGCCCGTGACCAGCTGCACCATCTCCCGCACGCGCGACCCCTCCGGCACGTCGGCGTAGCCATAGGCGACATACCGGCCGGTGTAGCGGTGGGAAAACTGGAAACTGTCAACGGTCTTGGGCGTCGCCGAAACGCCGCTCCACAAACTGTCGCCCGTCCCGCCCTCGGACACGGTCACAACGGTGTAATCGGTGTCCCGATACGCCTTTTGCAGACGGCAAAACTCGTGAACGCTGGCCGCCGCGCTGAATCCGCCTTGCTCCAGCCATCCGTCCGAATACAGGTTGAACCAGCTCTGATCGCCGTCGGACGGTTCCTTGGACGCGATCAAAACGCGGGGAACGCTTTTCGGAACCGCGAACGTCGCCGATCCGGCGCCGTCCCATCCGAACCACGGACACGCGCCGGCCGGCCGCCCCGTCGATCCGCGCCACACTTCGACGCCGTCGATCGTCAGCGCGGTGTCCGGCAGCGACATCTGCGACCCGTTCCAATAGGCGTTCGGCGATGCCGCCGAAAACAAACTGTTCAACAGGCATATCGACGGTGCGTTCACGATCTTGTCCGTTTTGGCCAAAGACCACTTCGCCGCGAAATCGTCGTCCGCCGGCGTTTTGTATTTCAGGTAATACGACGCGCCGTCAAAACCGAACTTCAACCGGTATTCCGTCCCTTCCGTCATCGTCAAACCGGTATTGGCAGCTTTGGCCAAGTTCCAGCTCGTCCCGTTCGACGACAGATAAACCGTGACAACTCCGGCCGTCGTGCATTGCAGCACGGGGGCTTTGAAGTCGCCAACCTGTCCAGTCGAGAGAATCACCCGCGCGCTCGCCCCGCCAAAGTTTTTGTAAACCAGCTTCGTTTCAAACTCCCAGCTTTCCGCCGTTGAAAACGGAACGTCGGAAATCGCCGGCTTGAAGTAGCCGCCGTATTGCGCGGACACGATCCCGCCGTCCTGCGCGACGCCGTTTACGACCTCGACCGTCTGATCCCCGTTGATCAGCAGGTCGTGCTCCGCCATTGAAACATACGGCAAAACTCCGGCCGCCAGCAAAGCCGGAACGGCGTTTTCCCCCGCGAAGTCCGCGACCCGATACACCGCCCCGTCGCATTCGACCGCGCCGTTCAACTCGTCGCCGGAACGCCGCGACAGGAAAACGTCCCCGACGTTGCGCCGGACGGCTTGGACGGCGTATTCGCGCGCCTTGCTTTCCGACGCGGCCGCGCCCGCCCGACTGCCGGCGGCCGCCGTTTCCGACGCGAACGCCGCCGTCGCGAACGCTTCGGCCTGCTGCTGACTTGCCAAAGCCGCCGACGACGACGCACCCGCCGCCGCCGCTTGGTTCGG
>DJSW01000023.1:4024-4339 GCA_002439085.1 Alphaproteobacteria bacterium UBA6324 | reverse complement strand
CGCTTCGATGTTGTCCGAACATACGTCAACCGCGGCGATATGCTCCGCCACGGTGATCAGCTTGTCCCGATCGTCGTACAATCCCTCGATTTTTCCGACGATCTGCGACGGATCGGAACTGGAAAAAACATCGAGGGACACGGCGCGGTCGGCTTGTTCTTTCAACTGCTGCGTTTGCATCGTCAAAATGTCCAGATTGCGCTCCAACAGCTCGGCCGGTAACGGATCGCCGTCCAGATATCGCGTGTTTTGAACGAACGGAACTTCCCTTAAAATCGACACTTGCGTTCCGTCGTCGGGCGCGGCGGCAAACGT
>DJSW01000023.1:3458-3971 GCA_002439085.1 Alphaproteobacteria bacterium UBA6324 | reverse complement strand
GTCGGGCGCGGCGGCAAACGTCACCGTTCCGCCGTTATCGTCTCCCGCGCCGGTGATCGAATAATCGACGCCCCGCACGCAATCCGTCACCGTTTCGTTTTTTTCGGTTCGGACGACGATATGCGCGTCGTCGTAGAACAGAAACGGCACGGGAAACGTGACCGTCGTTCCGTTCCCCGTGTAAATGATTTTGTTGTCGTTCGTCGATACCGTCATCTTTTTTTCTCCGCATACAAAAAGGACGCTTTTTTCAAAGCGTCCTTACAAAAATTTCAATTTACTTCATTATGGCATTTTTTCCGCCGCGCCGTCAAATCCTTTCAGCCGCCCGATCTTGATCAGCGCGCGGATCGTTTTGATGATATATTCATCTTCCACGAACGGCGTTTCGCCCGCGTCAAACTCTTTGCGGGTCACGCCGGTTTTGATGCCGGCGGCCGCGCACACTTCGGAGTAAACCCCGTAAATATCATTTTTATTCAATGCCTTACGGCGTGTGTGTGTGTGTGTGTG
>DJSW01000023.1:0-3369 GCA_002439085.1 Alphaproteobacteria bacterium UBA6324 | reverse complement strand
GGGGGGGCGTTATATGACATTTTTTTGTCTCCTTTTTATTCAAACTACCCCCCCGATTTTAAAACGGGAAAGCCGGCAATACGGCTATCACCGGATAGCCACGTCACTTTCCATCCGCCGCATGATGTCGCGTTCCGCCTCCGCCTGCAAATCGGGATGGCGTTCCAACATTTCGGCGATGGCCGCTTTCCGCCCCGCGTTGACGACGGCGCGGATGAAATTCGCCTTGCTCCCCGGCACGTCGGGGCCGCCGTCGCTCAAACTTTCATACCCGTATTCCGGCTTTTTGCCCGACACGACGGCGTTTAAAAAATCTTTCACGCCCATGCCGTCGAACTCGTCCAGCTTCAAACCGTTGCCCGCCAGTCCGACGTATTCGTTGTAAAGCGCGGGACGCGTTTTCAAATCTATTTTCCCGCCGCCGACGGAAATCTTGCGGTTCGGCATCGGAATAAACGCCCCCTGTGCCAGAATTTCGCGGTCGATCGGCTCTTGGCTTTCTTCGGACACGCGCACGGGAACGAACATATCGTAAGCGACGTTTCCCGTCGCGCGCTTCATCTTGCGCCCGAACAAATCCAAACGGTCGGGAACGTCTTTCGACAACCCCGGAATCTGCGCCTTTAAACGGTCAATGACGTTCGCCGCGTCTTTGGCGTAAGGATCTGTCGTTCTGGCAATGGCGGCGGACAGCGCGTTGACGCTGGACAGCCCCGGCACCATTGAAATCAATCCGTTAGCGACCAACGCGCGGGCTTTCGCCTCGGTCGGGTCGGCGACAGCGTCGACGATGTCCATCATTCCGGACATATACGTTTTGTTCAAAACGGCGTTCGCAACTTTCAACGCGATCAAACCGCTTGCGCTCATCATGTCCGGATCGTCGTTTTCGTCGAAACCGCTTTCGCCGTACCGGTCGCCGATCATCAAATCGGCGATGTCCGCCATGATCGACAGATCCGTCGCGATCGGATCGAAACGGGCGTAGGAATAATATTTGTTGCCGATCTTGATGCTGTACGGCTGCCACCCGGTGCGCAGCAACGCCTGCCGTTCCGCTCCGCTGGGGCCGCCGCCGGTGATCAGGCCGTTCATCGCCAGATCCAGACCGACCATCGAAATCGCGACGCCGGTCGCCATTTGCCCCATGGCGCGATCGGCGCGGATTCCGCCCGCGGCGATATCGGCGCGGAACTTGCGGCTCAGCGGCGCGAACGCCGAATGCTGCATCGCGAAATCCAGCACGTTCCCCGGCGTTTTCGTGAACGGCAAAAAGAAACGAACCAGCGGGTACTTGTTGGCGATCGCCCCGATATGCTTCGTCAATTCGCTGGGTTCGCCCGTGAACGTCAGGTATTCCGCCATGCTTTTGGCGTTCGTGCGCATCGCGACCGTCGGGTTTTCGATCAAATCGGCGACGCGGGCTTTCATCGCGTCTTTCGCCAATTTGCCGCTCAAAACCTCCGCCTGCGCCTTTTGCGCCGCTTCGACGTACAGCGCGCCGCGCCCCGCCACGGCTTTGAAAAAATCGTCGCCGGCTTCCAAAAATCTGTACGGCAAACGAATGGCCGTTCCGCCGAAATCAATGACGCGCCCCCAAAAACTGTTCTTGTCCAGCCCGTAGGTTTCCGAACGGATGACGGGGGCGGCGTCGAACTTCGTAGCATAGGGGTTTTCGCTCGCCCCCGATTTGATTGTTTTCCAACTGTACCGCAACCCGTCTTTGAACCCGTCGATCATGCCGTGCAGCCGCATCAACGCGTCCGTCGCCCGCGCGGCGGATTCCGCGCCGAACATTTTTGCATATGCGGCGGTCGTCAGGTCGTCGGCCATGGCGACGCCCAAATTCAGCGCGTTGGACATAAAGTTCACGATATGCGTCGTCGTGTTGGTCAGCAGTCCGGCGATGCGCGCTTCGTTCCACGTCGCGATGGTTTTCGCCCACCAACCTTGGTTGATGACGTTTTCCACTTCCTTGACCATTCCGGCGTTCGTCAGATCCATAACGTCTTTCGCCATTTTGCGGGTCAGCTCGTCGCCGCCGCCGTAATCCAGCATGGCGCGCAACTGACTTGCCATTTCTTCGGGCGCGCCGGCGGGCATTTTCCATTGCGCCAACGCGCGCGCGGTTTCCGTTCGGGCGGCCAGAATTTCTTTTTGAATGGCCGCGTGCGTCGCCAGCATTTTGCGGAACATGAATTGATTGGCGTCCGTCGGGCTTTCCAACACGCGCTGCGACAGTTCCTTCACCTTTTGCGCGCTCGCCGCCCACAGCTGGCGCGCCGCGAACGACTGTTCGGCGTTCAGCGGTTCGCCGACGCGGCGTTCCTGCAAAATCTTGAACGCGTCCTCTTGCCCGTCCGTCCATTTTTTGGCGGCTTGCTCGATGTCGCCGAACGTCATCTTGCCCCGCCGCGCCTTGTCGATACTTTCGCGCGACGCGTCCGCCAATTCCGCCATCACTTTTTTGATGTCGTCGGGCGTGTCGATGCGCGCGAAATTGATATAAACGTTTTCGCTGTTGACGGATTCGGCTGTTTTTGATACGATTTTATTAGAAACCCCTGCGCCACCCCCGACGTGTTTATCGGAAAAGGATCGGTAAGGGGTTTCTTTTATTTGCGCGTCCCAGAAAAAATTCCCGTCCGCGGTTTCCTTTACCGTCAAATGAACGTGCTTCGGCTGACCGTTGAACGAAACGACCATGTCCGCTTTGCGATAAGATTTTATATTCGCTTCCGCTTTCGGGATATACGATTTTTCCATGATGGAAAAATCCGCCTTTTCCAACAAATCAGGAATGTAATAGGCAAGGACTTGCTTTTCTTCTTTCGCTGACAAGCTTCTGAATTTTTTGATTGCGGAGTTTCTTATTTCGATTTCCGCCCCAAGCGATTCGTTGAAAAACTTTTTGTTTTTTAAACCGCTCAAAAACGAAATCGCCTTGTCGCGCAGGGTTTCGCCGGCTTCTTTTTCCAAAACGCTTTTCGCTGTTTCGGAACTGATGTCCATCACCGTTTCAACGGCGGGGGCGGCGGATTGCGCGCCGGCTTTTTCAGCAGCTTCCGCCGATGTTTCCGCGCCGCCCTTGACCAGCAGTTCGCCGTCGGGGTCGCCCAGTGCGGACAAATCCTCTTTGGCGACTTTCGGCACGAACCTTTCCTCGACGGGTTTCAGGTTTTCCTCTTTGGCGATGCGCCGCGCCTTGCGGGCGGCTTTGACAGCGGACAAACACTTGAACAGCCCGTCTGCGGCGGCGCCGACGCCCAATCCCTCGACGGCGTTTTTGAACCGCCCCTCCAATTCGGAATCGTCCTCGCTTGCCGCCAGATATTCGCTGACGGGGTTTTGCAGGGCGGGGACGCTTTC
>DJSW01000022.1 GCA_002439085.1 Alphaproteobacteria bacterium UBA6324 | reverse complement strand
CCCGCGCCTGTCGGCTCGGCTTGTTAAGGCTCATTGATAAAACAAAAAAAACGTCCATTTAGGACGCCCTGCAATTCCGCCTAAACTCGCCCGCGCCTACCGGCTTGGCTTGTTAAGGCTCATTGATAAAACAAAAAAAACGTCCATTTAGGACGTTTTTTTTGTTTTATTGGTCGGAGCGGAGAGATTCGAACTCTCGACCCCTTGCACCCCATACAAGTGCGCTACCAGACTGCGCCACGCTCCGACTTTATGTGAGGGAATATAATACGCCCGTTTTTGAAAAGCAAGCCTAAATTTGCATCAAACAACCTTTTTTAACAACGCGGCGATTTCTTCCAATTCCGCGATCACGCTGTCCAATTCCGGCTTCGGTTCCACGGGAATTCCCTCTTCGTCAACGGGCGTTTGCGGCATCGCGCTTTCCGGTTCAAAACCGTTCAAACGGCTTTCGACGACCGCGTTGATCGTCCCGTCTTTCAGCAATTTCTGCACCCCTTTGATCGTATATCCCTCCTTATGCAGCAGGTATTCAATCTTTTTCAGCAACGCGATGTCTTCCGGACGGTAATAGCGCCGACCGCCCACCCGTTGAACGGGAGCGACCTCTGAAAATTTTTTTTCCCAAAAGCGCAGCACGTGCGCCGGAACGTTCAGTTCGGCCGAAACCTCTGTGATCGTGCGAAAAGCTCTGGCCGCCTTTTTATCGAACAGGTCGGCGTTTTCCGTATCTTCATCCATCGTTTTTATTTTTTCCCGTCAACCTGCCGTTTCAAGATGTGGGACGGATGAAACGACAATATCCGGCGCGGGGAAATCGGCACGTCTTCGCCCGTTTTCGGATTCCGCCCCATGCGCATTTTTTTGCTGCGGACGGCAAAAGACCCGAACGACGACAGTTTGACCGCGTCCCCTTTTTCCAAAGCCTTTGAAATCTCTTCCAACACCTGATCCAACAGCTTGGACGATTCATTCAAAGACAATCCCACCTCGTGATAAACGGCTTCCGCCAATTCGGCACGCGTAACGTTTTTGATTTCTTCTTTTGACATCGAAAAACCTTTCCCTTTCCAACACACATCTTCAGGGTAAGCAATTTTTAACGCTTTTTCAAGGTTTTATTGATTTTTCCGCGGAAAATCAGAAACGAATCAGGCTGGCGCCCCATGTGAAGCCCGCGCCCATCCCCGGCAACAGCAACAACTGTCCGGCTTTGATTTGGCCTTCCTGAACGCCGTGCGCCAAAGCCAGCGGAATCGACGCCGCCGACGTGTTCGCGTGCAATCCGACGGTGGAAATGACCTTTTCCATAGGGATGTTCAAGCGCTTGGCCGTCGCTTCCAAAATGCGGATGTTGGCCTGATGCGGCACCAACCAGTCCACATCGTCCAGACCGACGCCGTTCTTTTCCAGAATTTCGGCGGAAACCTCGGCCATATTCACGGCGGCGTGACGGAACACCTCGCGTCCGTTCATCGTAATATATCCGACATCGTGGTTGGTGGAGGGACCGCCCGTCGCGCACAGGTCGGGCGCGTATCCGCCGTCGGAATAGATCAGCGTGTCCAAAACGCCGCGGTCGGCGGACGTTCCGTCGCCCTCTTCGGCGCGCAGGACGACGCAACCGGCGCCGTCGCCGAACAAAACGCAAGTGTTGCGGTCTTTAAAATCGGTGATGCGGGACAGCGTTTCAACGCCGACGACCAAAGCCGTTTTCGCCTGTCCCAAGCGAATGGCGTTGTCGGCCGCGCGCAAAGCGTACAGGAAACCGGAGCAAGCCGCGGAAACGTCGAAAGCGTATCCGTGCTTCATTCCCAATCCCGCCTGCACATACACGGCGGTCGAAGGGAACGTTTTATCGGGCGTGATCGTCGCGACGACAATCATGTCCAGATCGTCGCCCGTCATGTTCGCGGCTTTCAAAGCCTGTTCGGCGGCCTTGATCGCCATAACGGAAGAGGACGTGTTTTCGTCCGCGAAATGGCGCACATGGATTCCCGTTCTTTCGACGATCCATTCGTCGCTGGTGTCAACAATTTTGGCCATATCGTCGTTGGTGCTGACGTGTTCGGGCAAAAAAGAACCGACTCCGGCAATCCGTGAACGCAATGTCATTTTTCAATATCCTCTTCCAAAAATTTAACCGTTTCCAACTGCTTGGCGATGTTGCCGACCAAATCGTCGCGCACGGTGTCGATCGCCACGTTCACCGCGTTGGCGAAACCGAACGCGTCGGCGCCGCCGTGGCTTTTAATGGAAATGCCTTTCAATCCGACCAGCATCGCGCCGTTGTAACGGCCGGGATCCATCTTTTTCTTCAGCCGTTTCAGCGCCGGCAGAGCCAGCAGGAATCCCAGCTTTGAAATAAAGCTGCGCGCGGCCACGTCTTTCAATAGGTTGACCATCAGGCGCGCGGTTCCCTCGATCGCTTTCAACGCGATGTTGCCGGTGAAACCGTCCGTCACGAACACGTCAACGGAACCCTTGGCGATGTCGTCGGATTCCACGAATCCCTTGAATTGGCCGACCAGCGGGGAATCGCGCAAAATCTGCGCGGCCTCTCTGATTTCGTCGCGGCCTTTGATGTCTTCGGAACCGATGTTCAGCAACCCCAAAGAGGGCTGTTCGCGTTTCAAAACGGCGCGGCAGTACGCTTCGCCCATAATGGCGAATTCGACCAGATTGCGGGCGGTGCATTCGGCGTTCGCCCCCAGATCCAGCACGACACATTCGCTTTTGCGAGTCGGCAAAATTGTCACAATGGCCGGACGGTGAATGCCGGGCATCGTTCCCAAAATCAATTTGGAAAACGCCATCAGCGCACCCGTGTTGCCGGAACTGACAACGGCGGCCGCGTTTCCTTTTTTTACGGATTCAATCGCCAGCCACAAACTGGATTTGCGTCCGGTGCGAACGGCCGCCGACGGTTTTTCATCCGACGGCACATAGTCGGGCGTGTGGACGAATTCGTACCGGTTCGCGTCCAATCCGTACTTGTCCAGATACGGACGCACCTTTGCTTCGTCGCCGAAGATCAAGAACCGCACGTCGGAATGTTTCCGTTCCGCCGATTTCAGACCGGCGATTACGCTGTCAGGAGCGTGATCGCCGCCCATAGCGTCAATGGCTATGACAAGGGAAGGGCTTTCCACGTTATGTCCCCGATAAAGCTTTATTCTTCGGCTTTATTGTCGGCTTTTTGAGTAACGACTTCCTTGCCGTTGTAGCTGCCGCAGCTGGGGCAGACGTTGTGCGGGCGTTTGATTTCGCCGCAGTTCGGGCATTCCATGACAGCGTTGGATTTCAGCGCCAAATGGGAACGACGCATATCGCGCGCGGATTTCGATTTTTTACTACGAGGTGTTGCCATTTTCTTTACTCTCTTAAAAACTGTTATCCCCACCTTTCAGCCGTGGCTGAAAGTGTCAGACCTCTGTCATATAAAAATTTTCACAAAACTTCAAGGCAATTTTACTTAATCTTGAGCTTTTCCAGAACACCGAACGGGTTTTCCGCCTTTTCAGGGGCAGTTTCGTCGTTTTCCACCGCTTCAATGTCGTGAAAAACGGCGTCCGGCGCGTGCGGAAAAGGATCCAGCGCCAGCGACAGGTATTCGGCGACCAGCTCGCCCGCGTCGATTTTGCCGTCCGCGGGGTATTCTACCACGTCCTCTTCGTCCGGATCGACGTCGATTTCGTTCAATTTCAGGGGCGCGTCCCCTTGTTCCGGCGAATAAACGACGCGGAAATCGCCGGACACGTTCTGCGCGAATTGTTCCAAAGTGACGACGCAAACCTGTTCGACTTGCGCGTCGAATTCCGCGTTGACGCGGATTTTGTCCCTGCCCGTCCGTTTCAAAACGACGCGGGCGGTCAGGCTGTCGATCGCGGGGATGTCGAACCGTTTTGCCAACGCGCGGCGCTGGCTTTCGTCCGCCGTCAACCGCAATTCCATGCCGGCGGCGGGAATCAAACGGGCGTCAACGATGTGCGAAAATTCGGGAACGATCTGTTTCATAACACTTTCTTTCAAAATGAAGTTACATTATTATATACACGTTTTGGCGTTTAATTGAAACAAGGTTTTGCAAATGGATCGTTTCCGGTTTTTGACGGCACTTCCCCTTTTCGTCCTGACGGCGGCCTGCGCCCCGATGGTGGACACGCACGGCGACGCGTTGGACGCGGACGTTTTGGACGCGCTGGAAACGGGGACGGCCACGCGCGCCGATGTCGCCAAAGCGTTGGGTTCGCCGTCGTCGCGCACCGTTTTCGACGCCGAAGATTGGATCTACATCCATTCGCGTCAGGAACGCACGGCCTTTTTCAAACCGCGCGAAACCGAACGCGAGGTCGTTGTTTTGAAATTCGACCGCGACGGCGTCCTGCGCGAAAAGGAAGTGAAAACGCTGAAAGACGGCCGCGCCCTGACGCCCGCGCCGCAATCGGAACAAAATGAAAATTCACTGACGATTCTGGATCAGCTGATCAGCAACGCCGGACGAATGGGAACGGACGCGCCGGTTCATTGACGCGGCGCCGTCATTCCGTATCGGCGTCGGTGTCATCTTCGTACGTCGGCAGGCACGAGTTGAACGCGTCCAGCTGCTGTTCGGCCTGCGCGATCTGCGTTTCCAACAACGGCGGCAGCTCTTCGGTCTTTTTGACGCGATCGGGCAGATTCATCATAAAGTCGCGCACGGAATCGCTGTCGGCGGCAAAATCGGCCACCGCCTCTTTCGCCGTTTCCGACAAACCGGAAACCGTTTGCAAATGCCCGTTCTGCCTGTCCTGCGCCGCCGCTGCCGCCTGCATCGCGCGGCGGAAAGCGTCCACGTCGGCGACGGCGCCCTGCATCAATTCGACAAAGCGCACCGTTTCCTGCCGCACTTCGGACAAACGGACGGAAAGCTGGTCGGCCGCCTCGGCCGTTTTATGGGTTCTGTGCCGCATATCCAACGAAACCGCGCCGAACGCCTTGGCCTTTTCACCGGCCTTCGCCGCCTCGATCGACGCGTTCAACGCCAGTATTTTCGTTTCCGCCGCCGAAGACCGCACGGCGTCCGTCAAATCGCCGGCCGCTTTGACCCAATTCGACAACCCCGCCGCGAACACCGCCATCCGCTGCATCCGGTCGGCGGCCGCGTCCGCCGCGTCCGACTGTTTTTTCAGCATTTCGCGCATTTCGTCAACCGGCGCGAAACAATCCGCCAAAGCCGCGGAAACGGCATCGACCTTTTCCCGCAACCCGTCCACGACCTCTTGCGCCATTTTTCCGGCGGCGGCCGCGGCGTCCGAATCGACGTTCTGCAGCCGGTCGGACAGCGTGAACAGATGTTCGCGGCACGCGGCGAACCGGTCTTTGACCTCTTTGGTCATCGCGGCGGCCGAATTGCCGATGTGCTGCATCAACGCCAGCATCTGGCACAGCTGGCTTTCCGTATCGACGCCGACGCCCTGCCCGAAATAGGCGATCTCGTCCCCGTCGGAACTTTGCGCCGCGGGGGCGGAAACAGTCGTTCCTGACGGCGCGCCCAGCGGGACGTAGGCGACGCTGGAACCGAACGTGGAAACCGCGTTTTTGCGCCCCAGCATTTCATTGGTCAGCACGGGCACGCTTTTCAACCGCACCAGCAGGGCGGCCAAAGCCTTGGCCAGCGTTCCGACCTCGTCTTCGCGTTCGGTGAAATGGATCAAAACGGAACGGTCGCCGCGCGCCATTTCCTGCGCGCTGGAAATCAGCCGCGCCAAAGGATAGCGGATGCCGAACAGCGACAAAAACGACAGCGCGACCGCCAGAAAACCGCCGAACGCCGCCGCGAAAACAAAGATTTTCTGCATGGAAATCTTGCCGGCTTCGGCCTGCGACAGGGTTTGCGCGCACGCGCGCCCCATCAGCGACACCAGTTCTTTGAAATCCTTGGAATTTCCGTCGCCGACGGCGGAAACGGCGCGCATTTTTTCACGCAAAGCCGTGTCGATTTTCAGTTTCCGGTTGATTTCCTCATCCAACCCGCCGATCGCCGCAATGACGTTTTTCAGCTGTTTCGTGTTGATCATCTCGGCCTGTTTCGCGGCGTTCTGCGCCTTTTTCAAAGCGGCGAAATCGGCGGTCAGCCGCTTCCGGCTTTCCGCGTTTTCGGCGGACACGTTGTCAACCGACTGCAACACGGCGTCCAGCTGTTCCCGCAGCGCGTTCAACGCGAACGACGCGGACGGCAAAGTCGTGTCCTCGATCAGCGCGTTCAGGCGGGCGGACGCCTTTTCCGCGTACTGATTGACCTTTTCGGCGGTTTTCGCGCTTTTGTCGTGCAGGGAAAACATTTCCGCCATGTCGGATTTGTATTTTTCCATCGCGGCGGACAAAACGGATTTGTATTTTTCCCGCACGTCGGGCAATTCCAAAACGTTTTCGACCTCGGCCGCCTTTTCCTCGAACGCGGCGAAAGCTTCTTCCGCGGCCTGTTTTTCAATGTCCGTTCCGTCGGACGCGAACAAAAACAGCGCGCGATTCAGAGAAAACAGGTACGTTTCCAGCGCCGAAACCTGCCGCGTCGCTTCGATCACGTTGTCGGCCTTGACATATTCGCGGTGAACGAAACCGACCGCGGCCATCGCGCCGAAGCACACCGCGACGGCGTAAGCCCCCAGAAAAAGGAATCCGGCGTAAATACGCGTCGCCAAACCGAATTTCGACAGGAAACGTAACATTTTCTTTATCCTTCACCCTTTTTCCGGAAACCCGCTTATTTTTCCGTTTTTTCGACCGTTCCGGATTCCGGTTCGGCGGAATCGGACTGCGCGCCCGCCGGTTTCGCCGCTCCGGCGTCGTCAGCCGGCTTTTCGGATTCGGCGGCGGATTCGGCCTTTTGCTTTCTTTCCAGCTGTTTGCGTTTCTTTTCGTCCTCTTCCTGACGTTTCTGCTTGTTTTTCTGGAAACGGATTTCCTCTTCCAGTTGCCATTTCACGCGGTTTTGCGCGTCCTGACGCAAACGTTCCTTCATCTGGTCGCGTTCCTTGGCGTGGCGCAGCTTCATATCCATTTTCTTTTTCAGCATATCCGTATCGAACTGACGCACTTCGTCGGCCTGCATGACCAACAGGTTGCGCATTTCTTCGGGCAAAGCCTGACGCGAGGAAATCTTTTGGATTTTTTCCTGAAAAATCTCGTTGATCTGTTCGCCGTTCAGACGGGCTTCCTCTTGGATCAACATTTCGGCGGGAATGCTTTGAGCGAACGCCGCGGCGGACGACAAAGCCGTTATTCCCAAAACGGACAACACAATTTTAAACATAGCTCCCCCTATTCCAATCCGAGACGGTTCAAATCCATCCCTCTGATTTCCAACAAATACAACAGTTCCGCCAGCAATTCACTTTCGTTTTCATGCAGCACGCCGTCCGACAACAGCATTTTCAAAAACGTCCTGACAAACGGGTACACGATTTCCCGCGGCTGTCCGGTCACGACTTCGATCGCTTCAAAAAAGCTTTGTTCGTCGGGAACAAGCATTGAAATATAATCCAACATTTCCCGTTCGTCAAAATCTATAGTCGGGCACCGGCGCGAAACATACTCCAGCATCAGCCGCTTCGACACGTCCGACTGGTCGAAATCGGCGCCCGCGGCAAAGGCCAAGGCCGCCAGTTCATAGCGCACGACGGACAAAACGGCGGCGAATCCGTCGTCGAAACACCGGTCGTCCGGCAATCCCGCGATGCGGTGCAGCAAAAAATCGCGCGGATCGTCGCACGTCGCCATCGTTCGCAGCGAATACAGCTTCACCCCTTTGGAAAAGGGGATCATCCGCGGCGCATTGATGTCGGGACAATACGCGTCAATCAGGATATCGCCGTCCTTAGCAATCAGGCGGCGAACGGTGATGATCCGGTCAACTTGCCGCCCGTCTTCGTCCCAATAAACGAATCCGACGGCGGCGGACAAAGCCGTCGCGATCGTGCCGTCCGGCATTCCGGCGACCGGCGCGAATTGCGGCAAAGGCTGCGCGGCAGGAGTGGGCGTAAAAGACTGCGGTGCAGGCTGAGTTTGAAAGGGATATTGAAATTGTCCGGCGAAATCCTGCGGCGGCCACGGCGCGAATTGCGCCGGAACGGGCGTAAAGGATTGCGGCGCGGGCGCGTACATCCCCGCGTATTCCGGAACGAACGGCGTCGGCGCGGGTTCGGGCGCGGGTTGCGGCGCCGCGTTGTGTTCCGCCAGCTTTTGCGCCGCCGCGGCAAAGGAAAACGAATGTCGGCGCGCGGCCTTTTCCTCCGGAATCGTTTCAAAACGGCGTTCCGATTTCAGCGCGTCCTCCGTTTGACGGCGGGCGTCGTCCCGTTCTTCGTCATATGTGACGGAAATGCCGCGCAGCCGCTGGATCATCGTCGCGCGCTTTTTCTTTTCCGCCCGTTCCTGCGGCGTCGGGGGCGGCGTGTCGGGGTGTTTTTCCTTTTTCGCAGGCTCAAACGCGGGCGGTTTCGTCCGTGAAAACAGACGGCCGAAGAATCCTTTTTTCTTTTCGGCCGCCTCGCGTTTCGCGCGTTCCAGCTTGGCGACCTCCTTGTCGATTTCCTCGGGACGGATGTAGCGTCCCTCCACGCGGGAATGTCGCAACTCCTTTTTGATCGGACGCGTGACGGATCTGGCCAAAGCGCGCAGCAAATCCTTGCGTTTCCGGCGTTCGCGATCGGCGGCGGCGTCGAAAACGCCGTCCGTTTCATCCGCTTCGCCCGTCCGTTCCGTTTGTTCCGCGCGCCGTTCCATAAATCTTTCCGCAAAAGGTGTTTGTTAGTGTTTTATACATAAAGAGTCCTTAAAATACCTTAAACTTTCGGGATTAAAACGGATGCGCATTGATTTTATCGCCGACGCCGCGTGCGTCTGGTCATTCATCACATGGCGGCAGCTGCGGGCGGCCATGCGTGATTTCGCGGCGGATTTCGACATCGCCGTCTTTTTCCCGCGCGCCCAATCGGCCGTTTCGCGGTCGAAACTGAACCCCGCCGACCGCGCGCGGATGCTGGCGGAAACGGCGCGCCCCGCATTGGCGCAAGCCGGATGCAATGTCGATTTTGCCGCCCTGCCCCGCCTGCCCGACGATTTGTCCCCTCTGTACCGGATGATGCAAAGCGCGTTTTCCTGCCGCAAAGGATGCGCCGTTTTGGACGATGTCTTTTCATCGTTTTTTGAACGCGGGGAAAACATCGGCGACATTGCCGTCGTCAACCGGATCGCGCGTGAAAACGGCGTCCCCGCGGAATTGCAAACCGACCGCCCCGCCGCCCCGCGCCCCGACCCGACCGCCAACGAAATTCTGCAAGCCGTCCCCTGCCTGATTTTCGACCGCCGGACAATCATTTTCGGCGCGCAAACGGACGTTTGTTTGAAAAATATGATCGCTTTGGCGTTAAATTTGGAAAAAGAGCCGGATTTTCAATAAATTTAAACCGTATTTCAATCTTTATCCCCCAAATTCGCGACAGACACTTATTATAAATATTTAAAGGAGCTTGCCCGATGTCACACGAACGCGCCTCTTGGGGATCGAAACTGGGGTTAATTCTGGCGTCCGCGGGATCGGCCGTCGGATTGGGGAATTTATGGCGTTTTCCATATGTGGCCGGTCAAAACGGCGGCGGTTCGTTTTTGCTGTTTTACCTGATCTGCACATTCACGATCGGCATCACGCTGGTGTTCGCCGAAGCCGCGCTGGGCGTCAAAACGAAATCCGATCCGGCGGGCGCGTTCGGCAAAATCAGCCCGCGGCTGAAATTCATCGGCGTTCTGGGCGTGTTGACCAGCGCGGTCATCGTCCCGTATTACAGCGTCGTCGGCGGATGGATTGTCGCGTACATCGTCAAATCGTTCAGCGTTTCCGAAATTCAAAATTTTGAATCGCACTTCGCCGAATTTTCCGCCGATCCCGTCGAACCCGTCGCCTATTTCGCGATTTACCTGCTGACGACGGCGGCGGTCGTCTATATGGGCATTGAAAAAGGCATTGAAAAGTATTGCAAAATCATTATGCCGGGGCTGTTCGTCCTGCTGCTGGTTTTAATGGTTCGCGTTTTGACGCTGGACAACGCGTGGCAGGGAGTCAAGTTCTTTTTCACCCCCGATTTTTCCAAAGTCACGGCCGCAACAATGCTGAACGCGATGGGACAGGTGTTTTTTTCCGTTTCGGTCGGCATGGGGATTTACATCACCTACGCGTCCTATGTCAAAAACGACGATGTCAGCGTCGGCAAAACAATGGGACAGGTCATCTTTTTGGATACATTCGTTTCACTGTTGACGGGGTTGACGATCTTTCCCGCCGTGTTTGCGTTCGGAATGCAAATGAACGCCGGTCCCGCCCTGACGTTCATCACTTTGCCCAAAATCTTCGCCGCCATTCCGTTCGGCACGTTTTTCGGGTTGGTCTTTTTCGTCATTTTGTTCGGCGCCGCGCTGACATCATCCATTTCGCTGATGGAAGTCGTCACGACGTTCCTGTGCGATCAGGCCAAAATGACGCGCAAAAAGGCGGTCGCCGCCTACACCGCGCTGTGTCTGGTCACCGGAACGCTGGTTTCCCTGTCGTTCGGCAAGCTGTCCGGTTTTAAAATCGGCGGAAAAATTCTGTTCGACCAGTTCGATTTTCTGGCGTCGAACATCCTGATGCCCGTCGGCGGATTTTTGACGGCCGTCGCGATCGGGTGGGTTCTGGGCGCGGACAAACTGACCGTTTCGCAAAACCGTTGCGTTCAAAAATCGTTCGAGTTTTGTTTGAAATGGATATGCCCCGCCGGCGTTTTGGCGATCATGCTGAACGCGCTGGGGATGATCTGACCGTCATCCGCGCATCCGTTTTCCGCGGCGGGAGGGATACTTCCGCCGCGAAACGTTTCTGGGCTTGACCTGCCAGCTTTGGCGGTTGTCCGGATCGGCCAGAACGAACGCGTCGGATTTCGGTTGAACCAGAATTTGCGTCGGGTACAGACTGCGCAACCCCGTCAGCATATAACTGATGATGCACACCATGCCGGCATAGGGCGCGATCGCGTGGCCGAACATTTCAACCGCCATGAACGTCGCGGCCAAAGGCGTGTTGACCGCCCCCGCGACGCAGGCGACAAACCCCAGCGCGCCGAAAAATCCGACATCCAGCCCGCACACCGTTGCAAACAACCCGCCCGCCGCCGCGCCGATGTAAAACGTCGGGGTCAGCACGCCGCCCGATCCGCCGCCCGACAAAGTGACGGCCAGCAAGACCGACTTTAATAAAAAGGAATACCACGGTTCCGCCGCGCCGGACAACACGCGGTTCAACCCGTCTTCGCCCATGCCCAAAAACCGGTCGCCGCCCGCGGCCGCGACGGTCAGCAAAATCCCCGACGCGATCAACGCTTTCACCGGCTGGGGCAGCTTCATTTTATGGAATTGGCGGGCGATAAACCGCACCGTTTCCACATGGTAAATGCACACCAGACTGAAAAACACGGCGGACAAAACGCACCACCCCAACGCCGCGGCGGACAGCGCGGGGACGGTCACGGCGGGAACGGCATAAGAAACGCCCAACGCGACGCAAACATAATAGGACGCGATGCTGCTGATCACGGCGGGCAACAGGACGGGATAGAAAAAATCGCCGACAAACAGCACTTCCACCCCGAAAATGGCGCCGCCGACGGGCGCGCCCAACACGGCGGACAACGCGGCGGACACCCCGCAAATCACCAGCTTTTTTCGTTCCTTTTCCGTGAATTTGAACCACACGCCCAACGCGGACGTGACGCCCGCGCCGACCTGAACGCTGGGGCCTTCCGTCCCGACGACGCCGCCGGGCGCCAACGTCAGGATCGTCGATATGATCTTGGCCGGAACGACGGCGAACGGGATGCGCGCCGCGCGGTAGTGAATGGCGGAAATCACTTTGTCCGTGCCGTGTCCCTCCGCCGCCGGCGCAATCAGGCGGATACTGTAAATGCTGCCCAGCAAACCGGCGGGAATCAAAGCGTACCGCCAATCGGGCAACGCGGCCACCCACCGGATCGAAAATTTCAGGCAAAACAGAAATCCGGCGATCACCGCGCCGGTCAGCGCGCCCGCCAAAGCCGACAACACCAACCATTTCAGCACATTCACCAAAATGATTTTTTCGTTTTTGATTTCCTGAACCGGTATCATTATCGGCGTCCCTTTCCGACGTTTTGTTTCCGGCGCAAAAGATAGAATCAAACGCCGTTTTTTACAACAATTTATCAACCGCCTGATGATTTTTTATAAAAAAGTTTGCCGGAATTATTGACAAAAACAGCAAAAAAGTCCATTCTGCCCTTAACAAGGTTACTTTATATAAAGGTGATAGAACCATGGCTTTGAAACAGCATTTCGACCAACCGGCCGAACAAAAGGAAGATGTTGAACAGTATCTGCTGCACGGCGTAAAGGTGAACGTCGCACCGTCGGAAAAGAAATTCGCCGAAGATCTGTTCGATTCTCTGGCGTCGATTCCGACCGGACGCAACGCGATCGCGGACATGAAAAAATACAACGTCGATTTCTTTTTGGAAACGGCTTTGGGCACGGCGGGCGGCTATTTCGACCCCGAAAACAACCAGATCGTCATGGCCAAATCACTGGGCATGGACTTTATGGAATTTGCGCTGGTTCACGAAGCGCGTCATTTGTGGCAGAACAATCAGGGGCGCAGCGAGGCCGAAGAACAAAATCTGGACTACGCCACGCGTTTGATGATCAACCGCGCGACAGAGGCCGACGCGCAAACACAGGCGATTCTGGCGTGCAAGGAATGGGAAGCGCAGGGACACACCGCGCCGATCGCGCGTTTTACCAAGCATTACGCGCCGCTGGTTCGCCGTTTTGAAAAATCGCAATCCCCGTCCGACGCGTTCAAGGGGTGGTACGACGACGAACGCATTTGCGCCAGTTATGAACAGGGCTACGATGTCGAACCCGCCTTGTCCGGATTGACCGAAGAGCCGGACAATCGTCCCTATGTATCGTTGAAACCCGCTGAAATCGCCAAGTTTTGCGGCGGCGAACGGGTTGAGGGATTTGAAGAATTTTTGGAATCCAAACAGGCGCGTCAGGTTCACCGTCTGACAAAGACGGCGATGGAATTGTTTGACGAATCCGCGGCGGCCAAAGGCGCCCCCCGCGATCCGTCGTTGAAAAACGTTCCTTTGCGTTCGCTGCCCGGCAATTCCGGCGCGCAGCTGTACGCCATGAAATACCTGAAAGAAACCAAAGAGCAGTTCAATCCGGCGGCGACGGACGATCCGCAGAAAAAAGAAGCCTTCACCGTCGTTTCAAACTGCGTCGATTTGATCAAACGCGCCAACGCCGCCGAAGTGGCAAACGGTGAAACATCCGCCGAAACGGAAAAGGCGTTGCGCGCGGAAACAAAGAAAATGCGCACCGCGATCAAACCGGCGGCGCGCCCCCGTTTCAACGGCGGCATTTCGCTGATTTACCGCGGAAAGGAACGCTGATCCCGTTTGTGCAAACGCGATTAAAAATCCGGACAGGGCTTCTCCCCGTCCGGATTTTTTATGGATAAACAACAGCGGTTCAAACAGCTTTTGATTTATTTTTTTGACAACGCTGGACGGAACGGATACAATTTATAAAAATGTACTTTAAGGAGGATACATTATGAAACGGTTTACACTTATTTTGGGCTTGGCTCTGTCGCTGGCGATATGCGGCGCGGCGCAGGCCAAAGTGGCGAAATTGGGGCGCGGCAAGACCGTGACATCCAACGCCATCGGCAAAATCGGCGGCAATTCGTCCATGCAATCGAACGCCTGTTCCTCGGGATGTTCCGAATGCGATACGGCCAAAGGCATTTGCAACGCGTGTCAAAGCGGATATATGTTGCACGACGGCGTTTGCATCAAATGCCCCGAAATCAACAACGGTATATGCACCTACTGCATCGGCGACGCGGATTACCAATCCTGCGAAGGCGCGGATTGCAATGTCGGTTATTGGAACGACACGGGAACGTGTTCCAAATGCAGCTACGCCATTGACGGATGTCTGGAATGCGACAGCACGGCGTCGAAATGCACGAAATGCGACACGGCCAACGGCTGGCGTTTGAACGGCGACAAATGTTTGCAGGATTTCACGTTGGTTAAAAAGAATTATTCCAACGGTCAGGAATCCGTGTTCAGCACGACGACGCTGTCCGGCGACCAGTTGAGCCAGTATTACGACAACTGGCCCGACGTGAACATCTACGACGCGGACGGCGGCAGCGTGACGGACGCCACGACGACGGTCGTCATGCGTTGCGTCGGCGGTTCCACCGGCGAATTTTGGAGCAAGTCCGCCTGCGAAAGCAACCGGACGCACAAATCCACCGCGGGTTATTACTGCGCCAAATCCGGCTATCCGTCCTGCCCGTATTACGAAACGATGTGCATGGTTGACAACTGCGCCACATGCAACGAGGATGGCTATTGCCAGACCTGCGACACGGGTTACAATCTGGACGCCGACGGTCAATGCTACGGCGATTGTCCGGCGAACTGCACGACGTGTTCGTCGTCCGACACTTGCACCGTTTGCGATCAGGGTTACCTGCTGCAAAAAGGCAAATGCGAACCCTGCCCCGAAAACGGCATCTGCAGCGGAACCGCTTCGTTGCAATGCGAAGAGGGTTCGTACTTCTATTCGGCCGGCAGCAACTGCCCGTCGTGTCCCACCGGATGCGCGGCCTGCACATCGGCCAACTACTGCACGAAGTGCAAAGACGGCTACAACCTGAAAAACGGTGCTTGCATCGCCAACTGCACGTCCACGTCCGACTGCGACGCCGGTTACATCTGCAACGGTAGCAAGATCTGCGAAATCTGCGGTTCTGGTAGCAACCTGTCCGTCGGCGGATGCAACTGCCCCACGGGCAAATACTCCGACGGCAAGGGTACCTGCAACGGCAGCAAATTGTCGTCCAGCAGCGGCTGTCTCTGGACGGGCGCCACTAAACAGGCGGTCGAAACTTACTGTGAGGGCGCACGTTACTGCGGCGACGGATGGGCGCACAAGGGATACAACACCGAAGGATTTAAAATACTGTCCGACGGAACATACTGCATGACCAAAAATCAGGGTTGTTGTTACAACTAACTTTAAAATAAAAGCGGGGCTTCGGCTCCGCTTTTTATTTGCCCCTTGTCGTGTCAGACGCACGTTTCCGGCACAAGAAAACCGCCGCGTCCGGTTGATGAACGCGGCGGCCGTGTTTTCATTTAAAATTTCAGCGTTTGACGTAACCCGTCAGGGTTTCCTTGGCCGCTTCGTAATTGTCAACGGCTTTTTTAATGATTTTGAACGCTTCTTCCTGATTCAGGAAACCTTCGACGACGACCGTTTTATTTTCCAGTTTTTTGTAATCTTCAAAAAACCGCTGAACCTCGATCATACGGTGCGGCGGCAATTCGTCGATGGACGAATAATGCGCGTATTCCGGATCGTCGGCGTGGACGGCGATGATTTTGTCGTCGGCTTCGCCCTGATCGATCATCTTCATCACGCCGATCGGGCGCGCGACCATGATCGTCAGCGGGAAAACGGGTTCCTGCCCCAACACCAAAATGTCCAGCGGGTCGTGGTCTTCGCAATAGGTGCGGGGGATGAACCCGTAGTTCGCGGGGTAATGCACGCTGGAATACAAAACGCGGTCAACGCGGATCAATCCGCTGGGTTTGTCCAGTTCGTATTTGTATTTCGATCCCTTGGGGACTTCGATCACCGCGGGAATGAACTGCGGCACTTTGCCGGCCAGTTCCACGTCATGCCATGGATGCATGGTAAAAAAACCTCCTAAAAAATAAAAGCTTGCGTCCATAATATCACAACGCGGACAAGATTAAAGAGCGAAGTTGACTTGCGGTTTCGCGGCAAAAACGCTATACTTGTTTCGGATGAACAAGAAAAGGCGCGAACTTTGGCCAAAAAACCGGAACAGGAATCGTTTTACGAAATCCACCTGAACAAACGGGGGGAATTGATGATTTCCCTGCGCGCGCGAGATCCGGAACCGTCGTCGCCCGTGCTGATTTACGACGGCGGCGACCACGCTTTGCTGTACCGGACGCCGGAATCGTCGGTGCTGCTGGATTTCATCCATCCGGACGCGCGGGCGCATTTGGCGCGGGCGAAATCGGTTCTGATCGCGGAAACGCACGATTACAGGGTCGCGCGCGAATACACAGCCGCCTGCCGTTTCGTCAAAAGCCTGCCGATCGACGCGGGGGCGGTCAAGCCTCTGTTGGACAAAGCGCAGGCGGAACAAATCGACGAAAGAAACCTTTACAAATGAAACAGGCGCAATTCACGCTGGACGTGCAAACCACGCCGTCCGGTTTCACGAACATCACGCCGGCGATCAACCGGTGCGTTCAAAACTCCGACATTCAAACGGGGCTGCTGACCGTTTTCGTCCGGCACACTTCGGCCGGATTGACCATTCAGGAAAACGCCGACCCCGACGTTTTGACCGATTTGAAAAACTTTTTCGACCGCGTCGCGCCGCGGGACAATTCGCTCTATACCCACACGTTCGAGGGCGCGGACGATATGCCCGCCCACATCCGCACTGTTTTGACAAACGTGTCCGTCAACATCCCCGTTACGAACGGCAAACCCGCTTTGGGAATGTGGCAGGCGGTGTACTTGTGCGAACACCGCGACCAACCGCACATCCGCCATGTCGTTCTGCATTTAATCGGGGAATGACACGCTCCACGCGCCGCCGCGGCAATATTCCAGCGGCGCGAACCGCTCCTTGTAGCGCATATTGGACAGGTTTTTGATCATATAGCCCAGATAGACGTAGGGTTTTCGCATTTTTGCGGCCAATTCGACCAGTTTTAAAATCAAAAACGTCCCCATGCTGTCGTGCGCGCGCGCCGGATCGAAAAAGCTATATACCGCCGACAACCCGTCATCCAAAACATCGACCAGCATCACCCCCGCCGTTTGCGCGCCGTCGCTTGCCTCCAGCAAGCAGCAATCGACGGGGCAATCCTCAATCATCGCGCGGTAATCCTCGAAACTCATGTTTTCCATCGCGCCGCCGGCGTGCCGTTGCGCCAGATACGACTTGAACAGCGCGTAATGTCCGGACGAAGCGATGTTCGGCACGACACGCACGTCCAGCGTTTCGTTTTGGCGCAATGTCTTGCGCATCTTTTTCGACGGGCGAAAATCCGCGACGCGGATGCGGACGGAAACGCACGCGCGACATTCGGGACACGACGGAATGTAGCACACGTTGTGCGACCGCCGGAATCCCGCGCGCGACAACGCGTTCGCCCACGCCTGCGCGTTCGGCCCGTTCAAATCGACGGCCGTTTTGGATTCCGTTTTGGCCGGCAGGTAATCGCACGGCACCGGTTTCGTCGTATAAAATGATTTCAAACCGCTTTTCACCATGCCCGACAGGATACGGATTAAAATCTAAAAATGTTTTAACGCCGCCGAATCTTGCGCCCCGAAAACGAAAAGGGTATTTTAAGGAAAAAGGAGTTTTTTCAATGCCGATCACCCTGCTGTCCTACCGGCCGCCGTATCAATGGGAACGCGTTGTGCGTTTTCTGGCGTCGCGCGCGCTGCCCCGCATCGAAACGGTCGAGAACGGCGTTTACGCCCGATGCGTCCGCCTGAACGGGGCGCAAGGCCGCCTTGTTGTCGAAAACGCGCCGGAACAAAACGCCCTGCGCGTTTCGGCGGACGACACCCTCGCCCCCGCCCTGCCCGACATTTTGAACCGCCTGCGCGTCATGTTCGATTTGGACAACGACCCCGCCGCCGTTTTCGACCGACTGAAGTTCTTGAATAAAATCAAGGCCGACTTGTGCGTCGCCGGCACGCGATCCGTCGGATGTTTCGACGCGTTTGAAACCGCCGTCCGCACCGTTTTGGGTCAGCAAATCACCGTCAAAGCCGCGCAAACGCTGGCGGCGCGTTTTATTGCCGCTTTGGGAACGCCCTTTGAAGCGGGAACGGCCTTTCCCGCGCCCGAAAAAATCGCGAAGTTGCCGGAACAATCCCTGATTGATCTGGGGATCATGCCGACGCGGGCGAAAGCGATTTCGGCGATCGCGAAAGGAATGTCGGATAAAACGATCGCCCTGTCGCCCGCCGCCGATCCGGGAACAGAGCTTCCGAAACTGCTCGCCCTGCCGGGGGTGGGGCCGTGGACGGCGAACTATCTGGCGATCCGGACGATGCGCGTTCGCGACGCGTTTTTGGATTCGGATTTCGGCGTCAAAAAAGCCCTTGCGCCCATGGCGGCCGCGGAAATCAAAACGGTAAAGGAAAAATGCCGCCCGTTCGGCAGTTACGCGACATTCAACCTGTGGAACAGCCTGTAAAAATCCCTTTGAAAAATTTTTTCATTTGCCGCGCAAGTTTTCCCGCGTTAAACCGTTTAACAAAATTGAAATAAAGAAAAACCGGTTGCCGAAAGGATCGTCCTGATGAACAAAAAAAGCCTGTTTTTAATCGTCGCCGCCGCAATCGCCGCCACCGCCGGCTATCAATCCTTTTTCGCCAAAGAGGAGATTTCCTACATCACGGAACGCGTGTCGCGCAAAAATATTGAAAAAGTCGTCAATGCCACCGGCGAAGTCAAGGCGATCGAGCTGGTGACGGTCGGCGCGCAAACGTCGGGGAAAATCGAATATCTGCCCGTCAAGGTCGGTCAAAAAATCAAAAAAGGCGCGCTGATCGCGCAAATCGATTCGACCACGCAGAAAAACGACGTTGAAAGCACCAAGGCCAAGCTGACCAGTTTGCAGGCGCAGCTGGAAGCCGGAAAAATTTCGCGCAAAATCGCGGAAAAACAGTTCGACCGTATGCAGCGGCTGCGCAAACGCGACGCCGCCAGCGAAGAGGATTTGGAAAACGCGAACGACGCGTTTGAATCCGCCAAGGCCAAAGTCACGGAGCTGGAAGCGTCCATCGCCGAAACAAAGCTGGCGTTGAACACGGCGCAAACGAATTTGGGCTATACGAAAATCACCGCGCCGCTGGACGGCATCGTCGTTTCCGTCCCCGTCAAAACGGGACAGACGGTCAACGCCGCCATGAACACGCCGACCATCGTCCAAATCGCCGATTTGTCGAAAATGGAAATATTGATCGAAATTTCCGAAGGTGACATCGGCGACATCAAAACCGGCGCGCGCGTCACCTATACCGTTTTAAGCAACCCCGACAACGTTTATGAAACGACGCTGGATTCCATCGACCCCGGATTGACCCTGCTGACCAACGGTGAATACACCGAAGTCGTCGGTTCCAGTGAAGCGATCTATTATTACGGACGGCTGGTCGTCCCGAACGACGACGGGGCTTTGCGCATCGGCATGACGACACAGAACGTCATTTACGTCGATGCCGCCGAAAACGCCCTGACCCTGCCGGTTCTGGCGGTGAAAAACGACCGCGGCCGCGATTATGTGGACGTGTTGACCGAAACCGGCGAAGTCCAGAAACGCTATGTCGCGACGGGTCTGTCCGACGGGGTTGAAACCGTCGTCACCGACGGCGTCGAAGAGGGCGAAAACGTCATTATCGCAAAGCTTTCCGCCGCCGAAGTCACCAGCAAAAAGGACAAGTTCAAACGCCCCGGAGGATTCTGACATGAACATCATCGAATTATCCGGCATCAACAAATTTTTCGGTCAGGAAGGCAACCGCACCCACGTTTTAAAGGATGTCGATTTCGCGGTTGAAAAAGGCGATTTCGTCGCCATCATCGGCCAATCGGGTTCGGGCAAATCGACCCTGATGAACATCATCGGGTGTCTGGACGTGCCGACATCGGGATCGTACAAGATCAACGGGGTCGAAGTCGCCCGCATGACAAAGGATGAACAAGCGGCCTTGCGTTGCAAAACGTTCGGATTTATTTTCCAGCGTTACAACCTTTTATCCAATCTGGACGCGGTGGAAAACGCCGCCCTGCCCGCCGTTTATTCCGGCGTTGACAAGGCCGGACGCACCGCCCGCGCGACGGAATTGCTGAAAGATTTGGATTTGGGCGACCGGCTGGGCAACAAACCAAACCAGTTGTCCGGCGGCCAACAGCAACGCGTCAGCATCGCGCGCGCGTTGATGAACGGCGGTGAAATCATTCTGGCCGACGAACCGACCGGCGCGCTGGATTCCAAAAGCGGCGAAACCGTCATGGAAATCATCAAGCAACTGCACCGTCAAGGTCACACGATCGTCATGGTCACGCACGACGCGCACATCGCCGGTCAGGCCGACCGCGTCATCGAAATCAAAGACGGACGCATCATTTCCGACACCCGTAAACAAAGCGAGTTTTTTGAATTGAAAGACGCCCGTCCGAACCTGAAACGCGGCCGTCTGGCGGAATTCCGGTACAGCTTCACCGAATCGTTTTCCATGTCGATCCATTCGATTTTGGCCAACAAAATGCGGTCGCTGTTGACCATGCTGGGCATCATCATCGGCATCGCGTCGGTCGTTTCGGTCGTCGCGCTGGGCAACGCGTCGCAGGAACGCATCATGGAACGCATCAGCTCCATGGGGACGAACACGATCGACATCCTGCCCGGCAAAGGGTTCGGCGACCGCCATTCGGGCAAGATCAAAACCTTGAAAATCAGCGATTCGGAATTTCTGACGCGTCAAAGCTTTATCGACAACGCCAGCCCGAACGTGTCGGCCAGCGGAACTTTGGTTTACAAAAACTATTCCGTCACGGCCAGTATGCGCGGCGTTGACCGCGCCTATTTCGATGTCAAAGGTAAAAAGCTTGCTCAAGGGCGCGTTTTTTCCGCCGAAGAGGTCAAACACGCCGATTCCGTCGTCGTCATTGACGACAACACGCGCAAGGAAATCTTCGCCGACGATCCGAATCCGGTTGGAAAGATCATCATTTTCAATAAAAAACCGTTGAAAATCATCGGCTTGACGGAAAAGGACAATTCCCCCGGCCCCATGTCGGAAAGCATGAACCTGTGGGTGCCTTACACAACCGCGATGTATAAAATCACGGGCGGCAAGGATATCGATTCGATCACCGTGCGCATCAGCGACAACGTCAAATCGCAGGTTGCCGAAGACAGCATCGAACACATCCTGACAGCTCGACACGGGAAAAAAGATTTCTTTATGATCAACACGGACAGCATCAAACAAACGATCGAAAGCACGACGCAAACCATGCGCCTGCTGATCGCCAGCATCGCGGTCATTTCCCTGATCGTCGGCGGCATCGGCGTGATGAACATCATGCTGGTTTCCGTCACGGAACGCACGCGCGAAATCGGCATCCGCATGGCGATCGGCGCGAAACAGCGCGACATCCTGTTGCAATTTTTGATCGAAGCCGTTTTGATCTGCGTGGTCGGCGGCGCGTTGGGCGTATCCGCGTCCCTGATTTTGGGAACGCTGGTCAACACGTTCGTTCCGTCGTTCGGAATGAGCTTTTCGACCGCGTCCATCGTATTGGCCTTGACGTGTTCGTCGTCCATCGGCATTCTGTTCGGCTATATGCCGGCCAAGAACGCCTCGAACCTGAACCCCATTGACGCATTGGCGAGTGAATGACATGAAACAGAAACGATTTATTTCCCTTTTGCTGGCGACCACCGTTTTGACGGCGGGTTGCGTTTCATCGAAATACGACGTTCCCGATTTGGAAACGGAATTGGGATATTCGCAGGAAATCAAGGAAAAATACACCGCCAACACCGAATGGTGGCGGGAATACGGCAACGGCGAATTGAACCGGCTGGTCGATTTGGCGTTGAAAAACAACCCCGATTACCTGAAAGCCGCGCTGAATATTCAAAAGGAATTGTATTCTTTAAACCTCAAACAATCCGACCTGTTTCCGACCCTGACCGCGTCGCTGGGCGCATCGTCGCAAAAGCGGTTGAACCGCGGGCGGGACGCGACGAACAACTTTTCCGGCGAACTGGCGCTGAATTACGAACTCGACCTGTACGGCAAGATCCGCGACGCCAAAAACGCGCAGGAATTTGAATTGAACGCGACGGTTCAAGACAGGGACGGCGCGAAGCTGTCGCTGGTCAACAGCGTTGTCGATCTGTATTTCAATTTGGAATACCTGCAAAACACGATCGACCTGACCCGCCGAAACGTCAGCGCGTATCGGGAAATGATGAACATCGCCGAGGAACGCTATAAAAACGGCAAAGCCGACCGGTTGGAGGTCGCGCAAGCGCAACAAAGCCTGAGAAGCGAACAGACGGCTTTGCTGAACGCGATGACGCAGTTCAAGGAAATGGAACAAAGCCTGTCGAACGTTTTAAACGTCAAGCCCGATGAAAAGCCCGCGTTGAGCTTCGGCATCCTGCTTGACCAACCGACGCTGACCGTCAATCTGGACGTTCCCGTCGCCGTTCTGGCGAACCGTCCCGATCTGGCCGCAGCGCAATACCGGTTGAAAAAGGCGTTTTCATCAATGAAAGCGGAGGAAAAGAATTGGTATCCGTCCATAACGCTGAACGGCGCGATCGGTTCGTCGTCGCAACACGCACGGTCAACGTTCGATTTCCCCTATCTTTTGGGCGGCGTATCGCTGAATTTGCCGTTTTTGGATTGGAACCGCGTGAAAAACAACGTTAAAATCGCCGAAGCCGACTATCAAATCGCCGTCATTGATTTCAAAGACGCGCTGACACAAGCGATCAACGAACTGGCCTATTACACGTTCGCCTATGAACAATCGAAGCGGGTTTACGACAACACGTTGAAAAACGTTCAAAGCAACGCCGAAGTCACGGCTTATTACCGCGTCCGGTACGACGGCGGGAAATCCGAATTCAAAGACCTGCTGGCCGCGATCCGCGCCGAAAACACGGCGAAAAAAGAACTGGTGCAACAAAAATACCAGATCATCAAATACGAAAACTACATCTGCAAAGCGATGGCGGGGAAATATTAATCCCCGCCCGTTTCCGCCAGTAGCGCGTCAATGTCGATATCATCCGGCGCGGTCGCTTTTTCGTTGAAATTGCGGATGTATTCGTCCTTTGTCAGGCAATCCGGCTTGGCTTTCTTTTCATCGCGGTAGATTTCACGGAAATCCCGTTCCGACATTTCAAGCTGCGGATCGTTTGCCATTCGGCGCGTATATTCCGCCATGTAAACGGCGTATTCGGTTTCCGTGACGCACCCGTTTTTGTCCTTGTCCATTTGGAAAAAGTTTTCGCCGGCGATCCCGTTTGAAATATTCGCCAGAAAATTATCAGCCATTTCCTCCGTCGGCATGGATTTCACCTTTTCCATCGTTTGGTTCAATTTTTCCATGGCGGCCTGCAGCTGTTTTTCCGCATAATCTGGATCTTCGGCGAATTTTTTCATCTGCTCCATTTGATCTTTCATGGCGAATTGCGTTTCCGCCGTCATCAGTCGGATGAACTCTTCCTTTTCCAACCGGTCGTCCTTGTCCGCGTCAAATTTTTTAAACGCCTGTTCCAACCGTTTTTTCTTCGCCTGTTTTTGCGCGTCTGTCAGCAAAGGGGTTTGATCCGCCGCATCGACCAGACCGGCGTATTCGTTTGCGGAAACGAATCCGTCGCCGTTCACATCCATCAAATCAAATGCGTCACCGAAATTAAAACCGGCCGCCGCCCCGCATTCAAGGGCGTTTGCCGGAACGACCAAAGCCAAAACGGCCAGCGCGCTTAAAAAAATCTTTTTATTCATTTTCTTTTCCTTTCAACCGTTCAGCCAGCCAATCCGCCGTCATCGCGATCACCTGTTCCGACAAATCGTTTTGCCCCGTTCCGGCGTTGTACGTATGCCCGACGCCTTTAAACACAAACGACGACGCGTCGCCGCCCCCGACCGCGGCGGCGATTTCCGCCGCGTGCGCGAACGGCACCAGATCGTCCAGATCGCCCGCGATCGCCAGCAACGCCCCTTTGTACCGCGCCAGACAATCCAGCGGCCGCGAAGCCCTGATTTCGTCGAACCAGTCTTTGGTCAGCCACAGATCGTCGCGCCATGTCGAGGGCAGAACGGCGTACCCGTTTTTGACGGCGTCCGCGTAATAGGTGTCGCGCCACGTTTCAAAAATATCGTGAACGCCCTGCTGACACGCCCCCGACCAGAAAACGGCGGCCGGAATTTCATCGCCGCACCGTCCCATCAAATCCGCCGCGACGCGCGCCCCTTGGCTGAACCCCAGCAGGGCGATCCGCTGCGCATCCACCGCATCCGTTTTGCGCGCGTAATCAAACACGGCGTCCAGATCGCTTATCTCTCCCTTGAACGTCAGCTCCAAAGGCGAAGCGGGGCTGTCGCCGCATCCGGCGAAATCGAAACGGATCGACGCGATCCCCCGCCGTTCCAAAGCCGCCGCCAAACGGCCGAACATATTGCCGACCTCGTTTTTATCCGATCCCGTGCCGTGGATCAAAATGACGGCGGGCGCGGCGGCCGTTCGTTCCGGAACGGTGAAAACCGCGGGGATGTCATGGCGCGCGCCCTTGATCGTCAAGTGTTTTTCCGTCATTCCTTGTACGCCTTGAATTTCAAATGAAACACGGTTCCGCGGCCGATTTCGCTTTCGACCGATATTTCGCCGCCGCAATTTTCAATGATCGTTTTCACAATGGGCAACCCCAGCCCCGTTCCGGTGTTTTCCCCGTCCCGCGCGCTTTTGGAAAAGAACGGTTCAAATATGCGCGTCAGGTTTTCCGGCTCGATTCCGGTTCCCGTGTCGGCGAAATCGACCGTGACGTTTTCATCGCCGGCCGCGATCGCAATGCGCATATTGCCGCCGTCCGGCATCGCGTGAAAAGCGTTTTGCATCAAATTCACCGTCACCATGCGCATTTCGGCGTCGGCGGCGAAAACGACGGCTGGGGCGACCGATTCGACGATTTGGATGTCGATGCCGGATTTTTTCGCCTCGTATTCCAACAGGCTGGCCGTTTCGGAAACGACTTCGTTCATATCGACGGACTTGTATTCCTTTTCCGGTTTGCGCGACAGTTTCAACAACCGCGACGTGACGTTGATGCAAAAACCGATCTGTTCGTTGACCAACCGCAAATAACGTTTCAAATCGTCGGGCTTCATCGGCTTGGTGTCCATCTTGTCCAGTATGTTTTCCAAAACCAGCCGAACCGACCCCAACGGATTGCGCATTTCGTGCGCGACGGAACTGGCTAGCATACCGACGGAAGAGAGCTTTTGCTGGTGTGAAAACAGGATGGCCTTGTCCAGAGGACGGATCTGTTCGACGATCCACATGACGGGCTTTTCGCCGGATTTGTGATGAAAAGCGGCCGCCGTAACCTCCATAAACCGGTCGCGCCCCTCTTTGTCCGTATAACGCTGGATCACGTTGACGGGCGCGCCGCCGTTTTCACGCAGCAAAGCCAGCGGACAGGGCGAGGAACCGGACGCGCAGGGCGTGTCGCGGCCGAACAGCGCGTAGCATTTTTTCGCCGACGAATCGAACAGCGCGCCGTACGACCGGTTGGTCATGATGATGTCGCAGTTTTCATCCAAAACGCGGATACCGTCCGGAATCGTGTCGATCAGGCTTTGCAGCAGCTCTTTGTTTTCCTCCAGATTTTGGATCGACCGTTCGATGTTGTCAGCCATGCTGTTGAAATCGCGCGCCAGCAAATCCAGCTCGTCCTGTTTGGACAAACGGGGCGCGACGGATATCCGGACGCCCAAATCGCCGGACGAAATGCGGCGCGTCGCGTCCAGCAGATCGGTGACAGGCCGCAACACCCACCGGCGCACGATCAGCCACAGCATTTCCAAAATAAACAAAACCAGCAGAAAACCGGATAAAATGAAATACCCCAGTTCGCGCATTTTCCGGTCGCGGTCGCCGACGCCTTTGATATCCTGCACCAATTCCTTGCGGATGCTCAGCTGGCGGTCGTCCAGCGAACGCATTTGATAATCGTCGTCCTGATCATTCCACAGTTTCGTAAACGAATCCGTTTCCGGCGTGTTCAGCCGGTCGTACAGTTTCGTCACGGCGTTGCGCAGGCGAATGTTTTCCTCGTACAAATCAAAAACGGCTTCGGCCTTTTTGCGGCTGATGACGGATTCCTGATCCAGCTGACGGACATAGCTGATCATAAACGTGGATAAAAACAGCGAACATATCCCCGCGATGCTTAAAAACAGGACAAGGAATATTTTCGCGTTCAGGCTGAGGAACCGCTTGTTTTTCTGGTCTGTCATATCGGACGTCCTTTTTCGGTCGGAAACGGGCGATTAAAAGATATCACGTTTTTCGACGCGTTTCCATTCCCCCGCGCGCAAACCGTCCAGCCGCAGCCGGCCGATCGAAACGCGCACCAGCCGCAGCGTCGGAAACCCGACGGCGGCGGTCATATGGCGCACCTGCCGGTTTTTCCCCTCCGTCAACGTCAGGCGCACCCACGATGTCGGAATGTTTTTGCGGAACCGGACGGGCGGGTCGCGGTCGGGCAGTTCCGGCAAAACAGGCAGGATTTCAGCGCGGCACGGCTTTGTCCGATATCCTTTGATCACGACGCCCTTTTGCAGCCGTTCAACCGCCTGCGGCGTGATTTGACCGTCCACCTGCGCCAGATAGGAACGCGGATGGGCGAACGCCGGATCCAGCAGTTTTTTGACAAACCGGCCGTCGTCCGTCAGCAACAACAGCCCCTCGCTGTCGTGATCCAGCCGCCCCGCCGCGTAAACGTCGGGCGGGAACCCGAACCCGTCCAAAGCCGGATGCCCCGCTTCGGGGGTGAATTGGCTCAACACGCCGTAGGGTTTGTAAAAAGCGATATATTGAAACATCGAAAAAATCCGTTTTCTTTCACTGCGCGGCATTTTAAAATAAAACCGTCGTTTTCGCAAACTGTTCGGGAACCTTTTTGATGATTGACGCGCATATCCATTGGACGGACGACCGCTTTGCAACCGACCGCGATCATATGATCGAACGGGCGAAATCGGCCGGTGTGACGGCTTTTTTCTGCGCCGCCGCCCGTCCGTCGGAATTTGCGCCCCTTGAAAATCTGACGCAAAGGCCGGAGATCGTCCCGTTCGCCGGAACGCATCCGTGGTTTGCAAACGAATACGATCCCGCGGCCTTGACGGATTTTCTGAACCGTCATCCGGACGCCGGCGTCGGCGAAACCGGATTGGACGCCGTCCGCGGCACGCCGGAACAAACGGAGGTGTTCAAAGACCAGCTGCGAATCGCCGCGTCGTTCAAACGCCCGTGCGTCATCCATTGCGTCAAATCGTTCGACGCTGTTGCCGCCGTTTTGAAACAAACGCCCGCCCTGCCCCCCGCCCTGCTGTTCCACGGGTTTTCAGGCACACTGCAACAGGCGGAATTTTTGATGCGGTTCAACGCCTTTTTTTCATTTTCCGGAACGGTTCTGTTTGAAAACAGGGCGAAAGCGCGTGCGGTTTTGGCCGCCCTGCCCGCCGACCGGATTTTGGCCGAAACGGACGCGCCCGACGGGTTGCCGCCCGAACGGTTTCGCGCGAACGCGGACGAAAAACGCAACGTCGGGGAAAATCTGCCCTTGATTATTCAAGCGTTTGCCGCCATAAGAAAAACGGATTTTTCAACTTTCACCACCGCGTTGGACGCGAACGCGCGGCGTTTTTTGTCAGGAGGCGGAAATGGCGAATGACCAATTCACACGGCTACGGCTGCTGGTCGGCGAAGACGGGTTGGAACGGCTGCAAAACGCCTTTGTCATCGTCGCGGGGCTGGGCGCGGTCGGCAGCTACGCCGTCGAAGCGTTGGCGCGCGCGGGAATCGGGCGGCTGCGCCTGATCGACAGCGACACGGTCAGCGTTTCCAACATCAACCGCCAGCTGTTCGCCCTGCATTCCACGATCGGACGGCCGAAAACGGAAATCGCGAACCTGCGCGTCCGCGACATCAACCCCGCCTGTCAAACCGATTTGCGCCAAACGTTCATCAACGCGGACACCATTCCCGACCTGTTTTCCGGCGATCCGGATTTTGTCGTTGACGCGATTGATTCGCTGAACCCGAAAACAGAGCTGATCGCCCACCTTTACACCAACAAAATTCCGTTCATTTCATCCATGGGCGCGGCGCTGCGAACCGACCCGCGTTTCATCGCCGTTGACAAAATGGCCAAAGTCAACCATTGCCGGTTGGCGTATATGCTGCGCAAACGGCTGCGCCGCCGCGGCATCGCGCTGGATTTCCCGTGCGTTTATTCGTCCCAGTCGCGCGAAGGCATCCCCGCCCCGCAATACAGCGCGGAAAGCGAACAAACCGCCGGATTGGGACGCGACCGCGCCGTCATGGGCAGCCTGCCGACGATCACGGGGATTTTCGGTCTGACTTTGGCGAATTATGTAATTTGCAAATTGTATCAGGCTAATTGATCAGCCGCGGCCAAACCTCGACCCACCCCGTGTTGTGCGTCGCGTTGGGGACGATGATCACGTCGGCTTGAGAGGTCGTCTGCAGCGAATGAACAAACTCTTCGGCCAGCGACGCCGGAACGGTTTTGTCGCGCCCGCCCGCGTAGTGAACCTGCGGCACGGCGGCCAGCTTTTTCCCGTAATCCGCCGGATTCAGCGACCCTTTCAACGGGGTGTCGCGATGATGCGCCGTCCACGCCTTGTGATCCAAAACGCCGGCGACCGTATAGACTTTCGCCACGGACGGCGTTTGCGCCGCGACCAGCAAAGCGACCGCCGCCCCGCCGGAATAGCCGACCAGCTCCACATTCGGGGCTTGGTACTGCTTGGCCAGTTTGGCGACGGCGTCCTTGACCGACGCGACGACTTTCGGATCGAACCGGCCGTCCGTCCAGTAATACGGGCGACATTCGCGCGATGTCACATACTGGCACGGACGCGCCAGATACACGACATTTTTGAACCTGTCCCGTTGCGCCAGTTTCAAAACCATGCTGTCCGCCGGCGTCGGATCAAGCGACGGCGTGTGCGAATTGATCCAAGCGTAACCGTCGCCCTCGATGTAAACGCGCAGCGTGCCGCCTTTTTTGGCGACGCGCGCCCACGACGCCAAAGGAAAGCCGTTTGTTTTGATTTCCTGATAGGAAAAACCCTCCGGCGCGGGCAGTGAAGCGCATCCGCCGACGAACATTGTCAAAACCGTGAAAAAAAACAACCGTCGCAACATGACTTTTAACCGTTTCTTTGTAAAAAGATCGGATATTCTAACCATATGGTCGAATTAAAAAAAATGACATCAGTCACAGGAGCAGCCGTGAAAAAATATCTGTCGGAATTTGCGGGAACATTCGGTTTTGTTTTCATCGGATGCGGCGCCGTCGTCTTTGCCGCGCCGTTCATCGGATATCTGGGGATCGCGCTGGCGTTCGGGGCGGCCTATGGCGCAATGAATTTCACGTTTTCGGGCAGCCATTTGAATCCGGCCGTCACCGTCGCCGCCGCCGTTTGCGGGCGAATGCGCGGCAAAAACGTCTGGCTGACTTTGGCCGAAACCGCGGGTTTCATTTTGATGCAGACCGCGGGGGCGTGCGCCGCCGTCGCGCTGATCTACTTCGTCTATTCCGGTAAAAACGGCTACGTCTATCAGGGATCGCCCGACGCCAACATCGCCGGACGCTACGCCCTGTCCGCCGTTTTCTGGCTGGAGGTTGTTTTGAACTTTCTGTTCGTCTGCGTGTTTTTGGGAACGGACGAACACAAAGGCCGCCAACCCGCCGCCTGCGCTTTGTTCGTCTGCGCGGCCTATCTGCTGTCCTATCCCGTGACAAAAGGCGCAATGAATCCCGCGCGCACCGTCGCGTCCGCCCTGTTCGCGGAACCCGACGCCGTCGCCCAGCTGCCCGTTTTTTGCGGCGCGGCGTTTGCTGCGGCCGTTGCGGCCGGTTTGCTTCACCTGCCGTTTTTCAAACGCGCCAAAGACATCAGTGCGTCATAAGCAGCGCGATATCCGCGTTGTCGATCAGGTATTTCGTCATACTGCCTAAAATCCAGCGACGCATCGTATTTTGCGTGAACGCGCCGGACACCAGCAAATCGAACCGCCCGCACGCCTGACGCACGATTTCCGTGCCGCGGACGGCGACGGACGACGATTCCGGCATTTTAACGGTTTCCGCTTTGATCCCGTGCCACGCCAGCCGGTCGGCCAACGCCTGCGCGCCTGCCCATTCGTCGTTGGGCTGGTCGGTTTCCAAAATGGCAACCTCTTGCGCCGTGACCAGAAACGGCATGGCCAGCGTGACGGCTTTGGCGGCTTCCTCGGTCGCGTCCCAAGCGATCATCACGCGGTTGCCGATCGATTCCGGCGCTTGGCGCGGCGCGATCAAAATCGCCGATCCGCTTTCCATCAACGCCGCGTTCAAAACGGACAATCCGTCCCCCGACGCCGGAACGTCCGGATCGGGACGCCCCAAAACGGTCAGGTCGGCCACACGGGAACACCACGCGATCACTTCCTCTTCACTGCCGAAAATCTCGCGGAAACGCGCGGTAACCTCTTTTAACTCCGGCTGCGGATTTTCCCTGACCAGCACGCCGTGTTCGGCGACGAACGTTTCAAACGCGGCGCGCATTTCGTCGGCGTTCGCGGCAAAAGCCTTTTCCTCGGCCTGCACGACATCGCTGACGACGAACCCCGCCATATCCGCGCTGACGACCGGAACGGGCAGGATGCACGACGGTTCCAAATGAACGTGGAACGCGTCCAGATGCCCGTAAAATTTCTTGGCGACCAGCAACGACGTTTGCAGGACGGACGCCGCCGTCGCCCGCGAATTCAGATGCACCAGAATGTCTTTGAACATATTCATGCCCGTTTCCTTTCAATTAATCGTCATCCGCATTTGTCCGCCAGCAGCGTGCGCACGCGCGTCAGCGTCGCCATCCGGTCGCCGGACGTGTCGATTTTGTCCCAATCGACTTTGCCGACGTCGATGTCCAGCTGTTTTCTCAGTTCGTCGGCGGTTTTGACATCCGACGGATTGCGTTTGCGCGACATGACGCGTTCGATGCGGACTTCCAAAGGCGCATCAACCCACAGGCCTTGGAAATCGGCGTTTTCTTCGCGCGCCAGCTTTTCAATCGCGCGGCGTTGGTTTTCGTCGTGGAACAAAGCGTCGGCGACAACGGATTGCCCCGCGCGCAGCAACGTGCGGCATTCGTCGCACAAACGGTCGAACACCGCGATTTCCAGTTGCGGCGTGTAGGTCGCCGTGTCAACGTGCTTTTCCAAATCCGTGTTCAGCATATTTTTGCGCAGCACGTCGTCGCGCAGGATCACCGCCCCCGGCGGGTTACCGATGAACGGCGCGGATTCGCGGGCGATTCTGGACTTCCCGCTGCCGGACAGACCGCCGCAAGCCACCAAAACGGGACGCGGACGGTTCAAAAACCGGCGGGCGATCACCAGCTGCTCATAGGCTTTGTTCGCCATCAGCGCGGATTCGTGGCGGTCTTTCATTTCCGCCGACCGCTGGGCGAACACATAGGCGTTGACCGCCGCGCGGCACGACAGGTACAGCGGCAAAACGGGAACGCCGTCCCAATCCGCGGACAAAGCCATATAGTGGTTGTACAGGATGCTGGCCAGACGGCGTTGCCCCTTGCTTTCCATATCCACCAGCAGAAACGCGAAATCGTACAGCGTGTCGATGTTCGTCAGCGCGTCGTTGAATTCGATCGGGTTGAACGGCGTCACCCGACCGTTCCACATGGCCAGATTGCGCAAGTTCAAATCGCCGTGGCAAACGCGGATTTTCCCGTCCGCCCGCCGTTTTTCCAGTAAAGCCGTGTTGCGTTCCAACTCCGACATCTGGTCGCGTTCCAAAGCGTCAACGTCCTCGGCATCGAAAATGTCCGGCACGAAACACCGGATCATCGCGCTGTTTTCGTCAATGCGGCCGCGGATGACCGCGACGGGATCGACGGTCGTCACGACCGGCGCGTTTTGATGCAGGCTGCGGATTTTTTCCGCCGTGTCCATCATTTCAAAACGGTCGAGGTCGCCGCGGTCAACCATGTTGTCGAACAGCATTCCCTCTTCAAACTGGTGCATGACCAAAACGTAATCGACGACTTCGGCGTCTTTGTCCGGACAGGCGGAACGGACGAAAATCCGGCCTTTCCTGTCCGAAACGACCTCTTCGACGCCGAAACACAGTTCCGGCGCGAAACGGGTGCAGATTTCAAATTCCCTGCGACAGGCGGCCGCCCGCTTTTCCGCCGTGGAATAGTCCACATACGGATATTTCACCCCGCGTTTCAGCTTGTACGCCTTTTCCCCCGTCATGAAAACATCGCAAATGTTCGTTTCCTTGACGGCGATTTTGCGCGGCCGTTTCAACCCGTAGGCTTCGGGTTCGGACAACGCGGCGATCACCGCGGACTGGTCGTCGATCAGCATGGGCGAAGCCTCCGTTTTTTATTCGGGTTTGTGCGACGGATTGACGTTGCGCAGGTTCTGCGGCTGGTTGGCCAGCGACGCGTTGAATTGCTGCGTCACGCGCACGAACGTCGTGCGTTTGCTCAATTCCTTCAACGTTTTCGCCCCGACGTAAGTGCAGGTCGAACGCACGCCGCCCAGAATTTCCTTGACCGTGTTTTCCAGCGCGCCCTTGTATTCCACCAAAACGGTGCGGCCTTCGCTGGCGCGGTAATCCGCCACGCCGCCCGCGTATTTTTCCATCGCGGTGTCGGAGCTCATCCCGTAGAAACGGCGGTATTTCTTGCCCGTGTCTTCGTCAATCACCAGATCGCCGCCGGATTCGTCGTGGCCGGCGAACATTCCGCCCAGCATCACGAAATCCGCGCCCGCGCCGAACGCCTTGGACACGTCCCCCGGGCAGGTGCATCCGCCGTCGCCGATGATCAATCCGCCCAACCCGTGCGCGGCGTCCGCGCATTCGATGATGGCCGACAGCTGCGGATAACCGACGCCCGTTTGGATGCGCGTCGTGCAGACCGACCCCGGACCGATGCCGACCTTGACGATGTCCGCGCCGGACAGGATCAGCTCTTCGGTCATTTCGCCGGTCACGACGTTGCCCGCGATGATCGTCATTTCGGGGAAGTTTTCGCGGACTTTGCGGACGTATTCGACAAAGTGCTGGGAATACCCGTTCGCAACGTCGATGCAGATGAACTTGATCGCGGGATTTTCGCCGCAAATGCGAAACAGGCGTTCATAATCCTTGTCCGACGTTCCCGACGTGATCGCCAGATAATCGTAATCGGCCGCCGCGGTTTTGGAATGAAATTCGCGCCATTCCTCTTTGGTGTAATGTTTCTGGATGCAGGTGAACATACGGAACTGTTTCAAAACGTTGAACACCTCAAACCGGCCGACGGTGTCCATGTTCGCGGCCATGATAGGCACGCCCGTCCACGTTTTTTTGGAATTCCGGAACGTGAACGTGCGGTTCAGATCGACCTCCGAACGGGAACGCAGAGTGCTGCGTTTCGGGCGGAACAGCACGTCCTTGAAATCCAGTTTCATATCTTCTTCAATTCTCATTTCATTCTCCTCAAGAGGGTTGATAAATTAAATGTCATGGTTTTTCATAGCACCACAGCGGATGGTGTTCGTTCAATCCGGCGGGATCTTGATGAATGATGATCTCCGCGTTTGAAAAAGCCGTTTTCAGCCTGTTTTCAACATTGTCGGCGACGGCGTGCGCTTTGGCCAAAGTGAATTGCGGATCAAGCTCCAGATGCAGTTGGATGAACCACTGCGTCCCCGACGAACGGGTACGCAGGTCGTGCAATCCGGAAACATCCGGCGATCGCAAGACGATATCGGCGATTTTTTTCTTTTCTTCAACGGGCAGTTCGGCGTCAATCAGCTGCCCCAACGACGCCTTGACGACGCGCGCCGCGCTGAAAATCAAATACGCGGCGATCAACAGGGCGAACAGCGGATCAATGTACGTCAACCCGAACCGCGCCCCTAAAAACAGGGACAGAATGACACTGAGGTTCATCATCACATCGCCGGCGTAATGCGCGTAATCGGCCGAAATGGCGACGGATTTCGTTTTCTTGACCACATATTTTTGAAAGGAAACCAAAATCAGCGTCAACACGATGGATACGGCCATCGCGCCAATGCCCGTCGCGGCGTTCGCCACCAAAACCGGATGCAGGAAATGACGGATGCTTTGGAATATCAGCAAAACAGCGGAACCGGCGATAAACGCCGCCTGCCCCATCGACGCCAGCGGCTCGACCTTGCCGTGACCGAAACGGTGACCGGAATCCGCGGGAACCAGCGATTGCCGCACCGCCCATAAATTCAACAGGGACGCCGCGACATCCAGACTGGAATCAATCAGGCTGGACAGCAAAGCGACGGAATCCGTCACGATCAGGGCGAACAGCTTCACCCCGATCAAAACGACCGCGACCGCGACCGACGCGGCGGCGGCGGATTTCATCAAAAACGCCGAAGATTTTCCCTCTGACACGGCGAAAGCTTCCCCATAAAAACACAAAAGCATTCGCACTATATCAAAACCGTGCGCGCATTGGAAACTTAAAATCCGAAAAAAAATTTAAAAAAAACGTTTTAATGGCTTGCTTGAACGCCCTTGTGATTTTATTTTATATCCAGCGATTTTAATTAACGGCAGAAGAAAATGGCTAATCCTTATACTCTTTTAGGTGTTTCCCAAACGGCTTCACAGGATGAAATCAAGCAGGCCTACCGCAAACTGGCGCGCAAGATGCATCCCGACCTGAATCCCGACGACCCGAAGGCCGAAGACAAGTTCAAAGAAATTTCGGCCGCTTACGACATCCTTTCCGATCCCGAAAAGCGCAAACGTTTCGACGCGGGCGAAATCGACGAAAACGGCAAGGAACGCCCTGGCTACGGCTTTGGCGGTTTCGGCGGCGGCAACCCGTATCAGGGGCGGCGCGCCGGCGGCGGGTTCGAGGGTTTCAATTTCGATTTCGGCGGCGCGCAGGGTGCTGGCGGGCGCAAACGCTCCGGCTTCGACTTTTTCAGTTCGATGTTCGACGGCGCGGGCGCGGGCGAAGACTTTTTTGCCAATATGAAAGGCCGCGCGCGCAAATCGCAGGGGGAAAACGTCAATTACGACCTGACCGTTTCGTTTCTGGACGCCGCGGTCGGACGGGAAAAGGAAATCCGCCTGCCCAACGGCAAAGTGCTGAACGTCAAAATCCCCGCCGGCACGAACGACCAGACGGTTCTGCGGTTAAAGGGACAGGGCGCAGCCGGCGTCGGCGGCGGCGCGAACGGCGACGCGCTGATCCGTATTCAGGTTCAGCCGCACCCGTATTTCACGCGGTCGGGCGACGACATCCTGCTGGACGTTCCCGTGACATTGCAGGAAGCCGTGCTGGGCGCAAAAGTCACCATCCCGACGCTGGAAGGCAAAGTCGCGCTGAGCATTCCGGCCAACTCCAATTCGGGATCGACCCTGCGCCTGCGCGGCAAAGGCATCAAAACGCAAACGAAAACGGGCGACCTGCTGGTCAAACTGTACATCGTCCTGCCGGAAAAACCGGACGCCGACCTGACGCAGTTCATGCGGGAATGGAAGCCCGCCGCGCAGGATCCGAGGGCGAAAGCGGGCTTGGGATAAAAAAAGTTCAATCGACCGATTAAGCTTTTCATCCGTTTTTTTTTGTGTTATTCCTCTTCTCCAGACGAAACATTTAATCTTTCAGAGAGGTTTTTTATGACAACAGGTTTGATGGCAGGCAAAAAAGGGCTGATTCTGGGATTGGCGAACGACAAATCGATCGCTTGGGGAATCGCTTCCGAATTGCACAATCACGGCGCGAAACTGGCTTTCACTTATCAGGGCGAAGCGTTGGAAAAGCGCGTCCGTCCGTTGGCGGCCTCTTTGGGCGAAGACATGGTTCTGCCCTGCGACGTGACGAAAGAGGAAACGCTGGACGCGTTGTTCGACACCTTGAAAAAGGAATGGGGGTCGATCGACTTCATCGTCCACGCCGTCGCGTTTTCCGATAAAAACGAACTGAAAGGCCGCTATTGCGACACGACGCTGGGGAACTTTTTGAACTCGATGCACATTTCGTGCTATTCGTTCACGGACATCTGCCGCCGCGCCGCCGAAATCGCCAATCCGGGCGCCAGCTTTGTCACCATGACCTACTACGGTTCCGAAAAGGTTTTGCCGAACTACAACGTCATGGGCGTTGCCAAAGCCGCTTTGGAAGCGTCCGTCCGCTATCTGGCGCGCGATCTGGGCGCGCAGGGCATCCGCGTCAACGCCATTTCCGCAGGCCCCATTAAAACGCTGGCCGCGTCGGGCGTCAGCGATTTCCGCCTGATTCTGAACTGGAACGAATACAACGCCCCCCTGCACCGCAACGTCACGCAGGACGAAGTCGGCAAAAGCACGGTCTATCTGCTCAGCGATCTGGCCAGCGGCGTGACCGGCGAAGTGCTGCACGTTGACGCCGGATACAACACGATCGGCATGATGAATCCCGAATACGCGCACGAAATATCGGAATTGTTGGCCGGCGTGGCGAAAAAAGGATAAGGGATGACAGGGAACGGTTTCGGCGAAATCTTCCGTTTCACGACTTTCGGCGAAAGCCACGGGCCGGCGATCGGTTGCATTGTCGAAGGCGTTCCCGCCAACATCCCCCTGAACGAAACCGATATTCAGACCGCCCTTGACCGCCGTCGGCCGGGGCGGTCGCGTTTTACCACGCAACGCGATGAAAAGGACGCCGTGCGAATCCTGTCCGGCGTTTTCAACGGGACGACCACCGGAACGCCGATCGGGCTGTTGATCGAAAACACGGATCACCGTTCCGTGGATTATTCCGAAATCTCGCAAAAATTCCGTCCCGCGCACGCCGACTATCCCTATTTTTTAAAATACGGCAACCGCGATTACCGCGGCGGCGGCCGGTCGTCCGCCCGTGAAACGGCTTTGCGCGTCGCGGCGGGAGCTTTGGCCGTCAAGGTATTGCGCCACTTTTTAAAATCCCCGTTCGACATCACCGCCGGATTGATTCAGGTCGGTTTGGAAAAAACGGATGTGTGGAACACCGCGGAAATCGACAACAACGCTTTGTTCTGCCCCGATCCGGACGCCGTTCCCCGTTTTGAAAAAGTCATCGACGACGCGCGCGCCACGAACGATTCCGTCGGCGCCGTCATTGAAATCAGGGCGACCGGATTTCCCGCGGGATTGGGCGAACCCGTTTACGACCGGCTGGACGCCGATCTGGCCAAAGCTTTGATGAGCATCAACGCGGTCAAAGGCGTCGAAATCGGTGACGGATTTGCAGCCGCCCGATCAACCGGCCGCCAAAACGCCGACGAGATGACGGAATCCGAAAACGGCCCTGTTTTCCTGTCGAACCACGCGGGCGGGATTTTGGGCGGCCTGTCCACGGGTCAGCCGATCGTCGCCCGCATCGCCGTCAAACCGACGCCGTCCGTCGCGTTGCCGCTGCGAACCGTTACAACGGACGGACACGCGGCCGTCATTCAAACGAACGGGCGGCACGATCCGTGCGTCGGCGTCCGCGCCGTCCCCGTCGCCGAAGCGATGACCGCCTGCGTGCTGGCGGATCACCTGTTGCGCCTGCGCGCCCAATATACCGTATAAGGATCGAATATGTCTTTTGCCCCTGCCGCCTTTGCGGTTTCTTGTTTCAAAAGAATCCGTCGTTTTTTTGACGGTTTCTTTTATATTGTCGGTGTTTCCGCGACTTTGGCGGCGGCGTTCTGCCTTTACCGGATGGCGGCCGGATCGAAAACGTCCTTTGAACAGGGGACGGTTCTGCGTTTAGGGGTGGAGGACGCCCTGTATGAAACGCGCCCCGACGATTTCATCGGGTCGCTGACGTTCGGGAATCCGCCGACCGTTTGGGATGTCGTTTCTGGATTGAACCGCGCGGCGGACGATCCGGCGGTTTCCGGATTGGTCGCGTACATGACACAAATGCCGCTGACCGTGGCGCAAACGCAAGAAATTCGCACGGCCGTGAAACGGTTTAAAAAGGCCGGCAAGAAAACCGTTTTTTTCGCCCCGACCATCGGCGAACTGGGCGGCGGGCTGAGTATGTACTATCTGGCGTCCGCGTTTGACGAGATCCGGATTCAGCCGGGGGGCGAAGTCGGCGTCGCGGGCATCGCCGTCGAAACGCCCTATTTTAAAAAAGCGTTGGAAAAGGTCGGAATCAAACCGTCGTTTTCCGCGCGTCACGAATACAAAACGGGGGCGGACAGCCTGAGCGCGGAAAAAATGTCCGACGCCGAACGCGAAAACCTGACCGCCGTTTTCAACGATTTTCTGGATGTCATGGCGGCGGACATCGCGGCCGACCGGCCGTTCGCCGACCCCGCGCAAGTGCGGAAAATCCTGACCTCCGGCCCCTATTTCGCGCAGCGGGCGCTGGAAATGAAATTGATTGATAAGGTGGAATACGCCGACGTTTTGGAACGCGAATTGAAAGAACGCGACGCCGATATCGTCGATTTGTTCGACTACGCGGCGGCGACGTATCCGGAAATCGGCAAAAAAACGCCCGTCGTCGCTTTGATTCCGGCGGTCGGAATCATCCAATCCGGCCCGTCCGTTTTCGGCGGCGACGCCTACCGTTCGATTTTGGGATTTTCAACGTTCAGCGAACAGCTGCGCGACGCCGCGGACGACGAAACGGTCAAAGCGATCGTCATCCGCTTGGATTCGCCGGGGGGCGGATACACGCCGTCGGACGCGATGCGGCGGGAAATCGAATACGTCAAAACCGTTTCGCAAAAACCCGTCGTGTGCAGCATGGCCGGAACGGCGGCGTCAGGCGGCTATTTCGCTTCGCTCGGCTGTGATCGGGTGTTTGCCGTCCCCGCGACGCTGACGGGGTCGATCGGCGTTTTCGGCGGCAAGCTGGTGTTCAAAGACCTGTTGAAAAAGCTGGACGTGTCCGTCGGGCTGATCCAAACGGGGGAAAACGCGTCCATGTTTTCCGCCGCGCGGGATTTCACCCCGTCGCAAAGAAAATACTTTAACGAATCGCTGGACAGGGTTTACAGCGATTTCACCACCAAAGTCGCCGACCGCCGCGGGTTCACCCCCGCCGAAACCGACGCCGTCGCGCGCGGCAGGGTGTTTACCGGCGCGCGGGCGAAAGCGAACCGGCTGATCGACGAAACGGGCGGATTGGCCGACGCCGTCGCCGCCGCCGTTCAAATGGCGGGATTGCCAGAAAACACGCCGGTGGTCGAATATCCGGCCGTCCCGTCCAGAATTGAAATGCTGCTCGGACTGCTGGATTCCAACACGGCGGTTTCGCTGCGCAAAGGATTCGCGCCGTCGGTGAAAATGTACGTCAAACGGCTGACCCAAGGGGATTTCCGGTTGTTTTATTCCGGATTGCCGGCTTTTTAAAAAAAAGCGGACGCGCGCATTTTTTCGTCACGTTTTAAGCCGCGATCGGGTATGATAAAAAAGAGCCGTCATTAAAAGGAGTTGACCATGAACCGTCTTTCCCTGTTGATTTTGCCCTTGACCCTGTCGGCGTGCGCCGCGTCCCCCGCCGGCCAGACGGACGCCCTCCCCGCCCCCGAAACGGCGGTTCAAACCGTTCCCGCCCGCCCGAAAACGACGGCGGATTACATGACGGCGCAGGAAAACGAATTGCGGGCGGCGTTGACCGGATCCCCCTTTACATTGACACGCCACGGCAACATATTGGCCATGGTGTTTTCCGGCACGGACGTTTTCGCCGAAAACGCCTATCAGCCAGCTTTGCCGGCGCAAGAGGCGTTGAAAAAAATCGCGCCCGTTCTGGCGTCCTATGCCAAAACGCGGGTCAGCGTGACCGGCCGCGTGTTCGGATTGAAACCGGCCACCTGCCGCCTGTTGAGTGAAAAACGCGCGACGGCCGTCGCCAACGCGTTGAAAGCGAACGCGAAAATCGCCCCCGTCCGCCTGTGGGTCGAAGGGCGCGGCGATGAAAAAACAGTCGCGGGGGAATCGGGCGTTGATCGCGTTGTCATCGTGTTGACGCCGACTTTTGTTAAATGAAAAAACTGATCGTCCTCGCCCTGTCGTTTGTCCTTTCCGGCTGTTCGGGGCTGTTGTTCCATCCGGAAAAGGAAATCGTCCTGCGTCCGTCCAGACTGGGGTTGCCGTACGACGATTTTTATTTGGATTCCGCCGACGGCGTCCGGTTGAACGCGTGGCGTATTCCGGCGTATTGCGACGGCGCGGCGCCCTGTCCGGCCAAAGCGAACATCCTGTACCTGCACGGCAACGCGGAAAACATATCGACCCACACGTTCAGCGTCGTGTGGCTGGTGCTGTACGGGTACAACCTGATCGCATTGGATTACCGCGGGTTTGGCGAATCGGACGGGTCGGTCAGCCTGTCGGGCGCGGAAAAGGACGTTCAGGCCGCGATCGCGCATCTGGTTGAAACGGATCCGGCCACGCCGCTGTTCGTTTTCGGACAAAGCATCGGCGCGGCCATCGCCGTTTCGGCCGTCGCGAAATCGCCGTTGCAAAACAAAATCGCCGGCGTCGTGATCGACAGCGCCTTTGCCAAAGCCCGCCGCATCGCGCGGGAAAAAGTCGCGCAAGTTTGGCTGTTGTGGCCGTTCCAATACCCGTTGTCGTTTCTGGTGCCTGAAAACGACGCCGAGGGGAACGTCGCAAAAATCACCGTTCCGAAACTGTTTTTAACGACCGAAGACGACATCGTCGTCCCGCCCGATCACACGCGCCGCCTGTACGCCAAAGCCGTTCAGCCCAAGGAATTGGAAATCGTCGCCAAAGGCGGCCACATCCGTGCGTTGAACAATGAACACGCCAAAGACGTTTTGCTGCAATTTCTGAACAAATACGCCGAAACGAAGAAATAGCTTTCCCGTTCCGGCCTTTTTCTCCGCCCCGTTCTCTCTCCGCCCGCCGGTTTCAAGCCGCCGCGGTTTTCGTCAGGCCGCCCGCGCCCCAACATTGCCGCCGCCCTTTCATCACCCCGTCCTTTTTCAATTTCAATCGTTCCGCCCCGACCATACGAAAACGGGCTTCGGCGTTTAAACCGAAGCCCGTTCCTTAGAAAGCATCTGTAAAGGGGTTAATCAGTAATGCCTTCATAAGCTTTGATGTACAGTTCCTTGATTTCTTTCATCAAGGGGTAACGCGGGTTCGCGCCCGTGCACTGGTCGTCGAACGCCATTTCGGTCAGTTCGTCCAGTCTGTCAAAGAATTCTTTTTCCGGAATGCCGTATTCGCGGATCGACATCGGGATATTGATTTCTTTTTTCAGCCCCTGAATGGCGTTGATCAGCAATTCCAGCTTTTCGTCGTCATTCTTGCCGCCCAGTTTCAGCTGGTTGGCGATCTGGCCGTATTTTTCCTTCGCATTCGGGTATTTGTACTGCGCGAAAGCGGCCTGTTTCGTCGGCGCGTCGGCCGCGTTGAAACGGATGACCTGACAAATCAGCAACGCGTTGGCGATGCCGTGCGGCACGTTGTACATAGCCCCCAGTTTGTGCGCCATGGAATGGCACAGTCCCAGGAACGCGTTTGCGAACGCCATACCGGCCAACGTCGCGGCGTAGTGCATTTTTTCACGCGCCAACGGATCGTTTTTGCCTTCGTGGTAGGAACGCGGCAGGTATTTGAACACCTTTTTCGCGGCTTCCAAAGCCATGGAGTTCGTGAAGTTCGTCGCCATAATGGAAACGTAGGCTTCGACGGCGTGAACCAAAGCGTCGATACCGCCGGCCGCGCACAGTCCGGGAGGCATGGTGTCAACCAGATCCGGATCGACGATGGCCATGGTCGGGGTCAGCGCATAGTCGGCGATCGGGTATTTGATGTGCGTCTTGTCGTCCGTGATAACGGCGAACGGCGTGACTTCGGAACCCGTGCCGGATGTCGTCGGAATGGCGACCATGTCGGCTTTCTGACCCAAAGCGGGCAGATCGCAAATTCTCTTGCGGATATCCAAAAAGCGCATGGCGACATCTTCAAATTTGACATCGGGTTGTTCGTACATCAACCACAAGATCTTAGCCGCGTCCATCGGCGAACCGCCGCCCATGGAAATGAACACGTCGGGTTCGTAGGCCTTGACCATCGTGAACGCCTTGTTGATCGTGGACAGATCGGGATCGGGCTTCACGTCGAAGAAAATCTGGTAATCGACGCCGATTTCTTCCAACACGTCGGTGATCTTTTTCGACATACCGGAGTTGAACAGGAAACGGTCGGTGACGATGAACGCTTTTTTCTTGCCTTTCAATTCGCGCAGAGCCGGATCAATCGCCCCGCGTTTGAAGTAAACTTTAGGCGGAACTTTGAACCAGAGCATATTTTCTCTCCTTTCTGCGACGGTTTTGATGTTCAGCAAGTGTTTCGGGCCGACGTTTTCGCTGGTGGCGTTTCCGCCCCACGAACCGCAGCCGATCGTCAGGGTCGGTTCCAGTTTGAAGTTGAACAAATCGCCGATCGCGCCTTGCGCCGCGGGGGTGTTGATCAAAATGCGCCCCGTGTGGATTTTGTTGCCGAACGCTTTGATGCGGTCTTCCTTGCGTTCGTCGGTGTACAAAACGGACGTGTGGCCGGCGCCGCCGTGATCAACCAGCGTATAAGCCTTTTCCATCGCGTCTTCAAAGTCTTCGGCGCGGTACAACGCCAACACCGGCGACAATTTTTCATGCGCGAACGGTTCGGCCGTCGTCACGTCTTCGACTTCGCCGACCAGAACTTTGGATTCTTCGGGCACTTCAAAACCGGCCAAAGCGGCGATTTTATAGGCAGGCTGGCCGACGATCGCGGGGTTGACGCCGCGCGGGGTCAGGATGATAGCCGCGACCTTTTCGCGTTCTTCGTCGTTCAAAAGGTAGGCACCGCGGTATTTCAGTTCGTTTTTGACTTCGTCATACACGTCGGAAACGGCGATGATGGATTGTTCGGACGCGCAGATCATGCCGTTGTCGAACGTTTTGCTGAGCAAGATCGAGGAAACGGCCATTTTGATATCGGCGGTTTCGTCAATGACGGCGGGCGTGTTGCCGGGGCCGACGCCCAACGCGGGTTTGCCGGAGGAGTAAGCGGCTTTGACCATGCCGGGGCCGCCGGTGGCCAGAATGATGTCCACCTTGGGGTGTTTCATCAGCATATCGGACAATTCGATGGACGGTTCGTCAATCCAACCGACGATGCCTTCGGGCGCGCCAGCTTTGACGGCCGCTTCCAGACACAGTTTCGCAGCGGCGATCGTGCTGTTTTTGGCGCGCGGGTGCGGCGAAAAGACGATGGCGTTGCGGGTTTTCAAAGCGATCAGCGTTTTGAAAATCGCGGTGGAAGTCGGGTTCGTCGTCGGGACGACGCCGGCGATCACGCCGATGGGTTCGGCGATTTTTTTGATGCCGTTGGCCTTGTCTTCTTTAATGATGCCGCAAGTTTTCATATCGCGGTATTTGTTGTAAATGTATTCGGAAGCGAAGTGGTTTTTGATCACCTTGTCTTCGACGACGCCCATGCCCGTTTCCTCGACGGCCATTTTCGCCAAGGGAATACGCATTTTGTTTGCGGCCAGAGAAACCGCTCTGAAAATCTTATCGACCTGTTCCTGCGTATAAGTGGCATAAACGGCCTGCGCTTCGTGCGCTTTAGAGATGACGACCTCTAAATCTTCTGCTGTTTTAACTTCGCTTACCATGTCCTTACCTTTTCAAGATTCGTGCGAATTGATTGCTGCGGAACCGCGCCGGCAAGCGCGAATCCCCAATCGTGATTTATTTCACGCTACGTATATAAAACGATTGGACGCAAAAGACAAGCGTTTTCTATAAAAAAATCATTCGGACATAAAACCCTTTGCCGTCCCCGCCTGACCGGACGGACGGGTTCATCGCGGCGGCGCGGCGTTGTAAAATGATCAAAGAAGGGAGAACGGTATGTCTGAAAACAAAAGCGAGATTTTCGGCCACCCGAAAGGGTTGTTTCTGCTGTTCGGGGCGGAATTGTGGGAACGTTTCTCGTTTTACGCCCTGCGCGCGGTTTTGGTGCTGTACCTGACCGCGTTGACGGTTGACGGCGGACTGGGGTGGGAAAAGGCGGACGCCCTGCGGTTGTACGGCATATACACGGGGTTGGTTTACCTGACGCCGCTGGCCGGCGGATGGATCGCGGACAACGTCACCGGACGGCGCAAAGCCGTTTTGACCGGCGCGGTTTTGATGGCCGCGGGACAGTTCGCCCTGTTCCTCGCCCCGTTTTCACAAAACGCGTCGCTGTATGCCGGACTGGCACTGCTGATTTGCGGCAACGGTCTGTTCAAACCCAACATATCGACCATGGTCGGCGATTTGTACGCGCCCGACGATTTGCGCCGCGACAGCGCGTTCACGATTTTCTACATGGGCATCAATATCGGGTCGTTTCTGGCCGGATTGGCGGCGGGCGTGCTGACCGGCGACGGTTCTTTCCGCCCCGTGTTCGCCGCGGCGGGGATCGGAATGTTGATCGCGCTGTTTTTGCAGCTGTTCCTGTCGAACCGGTATTTGGGAACGGCGGGATCGCGTCCGGCCGCGAAATTGCCGCGAAACACCGGTCGCCAACGATTGACAAAAGCCGAGTTTAAACATTTGCGCGTCATACTGGTTTTAGGCCTGTTCACAGTCGTTTTTTGGGCGGGATTCGAGCAGGCGGGCGGATTGTTGAACCTGTTTGCCGCGAATCAAACCGACCGCGTCATCGGCGGACACACAGTTCCGGCCGCCTTTTTCCAATCGCTGAATCCGCTGTTCATCGTCGTCCTCGCCCCCCTGTTCGCGTGGTTTTGGGTCAAGCTGGGCGACAGAGATCCGTCGTTCGCGGCCAAATTCGTTTTTGCCCTGCTGTTTTTGGGGGCGGGCTTTCTGTTTATGCTTTGCGCCGTCAATCAGGCGGAACGGACGGGAGCGGCGTCGCCCCTGTGGCTGATCGCGTTGTACCTGTGCCACACGGCGGGCGAATTGTGCCTGTCCCCGACGGGGCTGTCCGTCGTGTCGAAACTGGCACCCGCGCGGTGTCTGTCATTGATGATGGGCGTCTGGTTCTGCTTTGCCGCTCTGGCCAATTTCATCGCGGGCTTTGTCGGGGCGCTGGCCGAAGACATGGGAACGGGCGCGGTATTCGCGACACTGGCCGGAACGGCGTTCGCCGCCGCCGCCGTTTTATGGTCGGTATCCGGAAAATTGATGAAAGACGCCGCCTAGCGCGCCACCGTGTTTTTGATCAGCCGCATCCCGAAACGGAAATAGTTCATCAAAACGCGCGGCTTCGTAATCGCCGACCGCAATTTCCGCCAGATATAGGACGGACGCAAATGATACCGCAGGATGATCCCTTTGCGAAACCGTTCGACATCCGCGATTGACAAACGGTTTGTCCCGATCGTCGGCGCGTTGAAATAATCCCTGCCCAAAACGCTTTCGTTGATCAGCCCGTCCTCTTTGGCCATATCGTACAGTTTTGTGCCGTAAAAAGGCGTCGCGATGTGCAGTTCGACATAATCGGCGTCGATTTCAAACATCAAATCGGCCGTTTGGCGCAAATGCTCCATGCTTTCCCACGGAAAGCCGATCAGATAGAACCCGTACACCTGCAATCCCGCCCGTTTGGCCATGGCGGCGGCGGCTTTGTTCTGTTCGACCGTCGCGCCCTTTTTCATTTTTTCCAACGATTCCGGCGATCCGGATTCAAATCCGAACGCGACCAGCCAGCATCCGGCCTGTTTCATTTTGACCAGGGTTTCCTGATCAATCGGATTGACGCGCGAATTGGCCACCCACTCGATTTTCCCGTTCAGCGGCGACGCGATGATCAAATCGCACAACGCCGTCGTCCACGCTTTGTTGATCGTGAACGTGTCCGATTTGAAAAAGAAATTCCGGATGCCGAATTTTTCATAACATTCCCTGATTTCGGCAAAGATATTTTCCGGCGACCGCAAACGCAGCCTTTTGCCGGAAATGCGCGGCGTCAGGCAGTAAACGCAGTTGGACGGGCATCCGCGCGACGTTGTGATCGTCGCCTGTTTTTCCTGCGTGTCCGGCCGCAGATACAGCGCGTTGTTCATCAACATCCGGTCGGGGAAAGGCAGGCTGTCCAAATCGTCGTGCCAACGCGTGAAATCCGTTTTCACCCACTTGCCGCCGTCGCGGTACAAAATGCCACCGATCGCCGCCAGCTTCGACCGGTCGCCGAAATGCGCCGCGGCCAGATCGCCGATGATGAAATCCGATTCCCCGCCGATCAGGTAATCGACATCCGTCAGATCCAGCTGCGCCAGCAGCCCGTCTTCCGGATCGAAAAAGATCGCCCCTTTTAAAACGACGCACAGTTCCGGCAAAGCCTTTTTGATTTTGGCGACAACCGCCAGATCCGAAAAAACGGTCGCGTTCGTCGTCGCCAGCATCATCATCGCGCACCGTTGATCCGTCAAATCGGCCAGCATATCGTCGAACGTCAGGTTTTCCGTCTGATAATCCTTTAAAAAGACATCAAATCCCTTTTGTTTCAAAACGGCGGCGGCGTATCCCAAATCGTTGCACGCGCGCATGGACGTGGCCGTTGACGAATTGATATTGGATTGGCATCTGTCTTCGCCGCGTTGGAACATCAAACCGGCGGGATAAACAAGGGCGATTGAAACCATCGGATTTTCCCCTTACAAAAAAGCCCCCGAAACGGGGGTTTTAATGGTGCGGCCAAGAAGACTTGAACTTCCACTGCGGTTAAGCAACAAGCACCTCAAGCTTGCGTGTCTACCAATTCCACCATGACCGCGCTTTTTTCGGTAATACCAGACTTTCCGCAACCGCGCAACTTAAATTTTATTGCGGATGACGTTCCAGATACTGCGCGACATACGAACACGCGGGCACGATTTCCCGCCCCGTTTCGCGCGCGAAATCCAATCCCGCTTCGACCAGCGCGGCGGCCACCCCCTTGCCGCGGTGTTCGGGCGCGACGAACGTGTGCGTGAAAACGATTTGCCGCTTTCCGTCCCGTTCCGCCAAATCGTAATCCAAATGCGACCGCGCCCCGTCGATCACGGTTTCAAACGCGCGTTCCCGTTCGTTATGGACGATTTCCATGTCACACCGTCCGTTTTTGATCGAAAACGCCGTCAACGACCGGTTCCATTTCCGCGTCCGGCGCCAGCTGGTATTCAACCTTGGTCACAAAAGCGCGGGGCGATCCGCGTTTGCACGCTTTGACCATATCGTTGATGATTTCGGTGTCGCCTTTGAACACGGCTTCGACCGTGCCGTCAACGCGATTCCTGACCCACCCCGACAAACCGCGGGCGCGCGCCTCGCTCATCGTCCATTGGCGGTAAAACACCCCCTGCACCCGACCGTGTATCCGGATATGCGCCGTTTCTTCAGCCATTTCTTTCCCCTTTCAGCGTTTTTGCGGCGTCAACCACCGCTTTTTTCCTGTTTTCCCGCGCCGCCATCCCTTCGGCGTCCGTCGGCCAGAAACGGTTTTGATACGTTTCCTCCAGCACGGACAGATCGAAAGCGCGGTCCGCCGCCAGCAATCCCGACAAAACCGCGACGGCCAGCGCGACGGATTTGCACCCGCCGGACACCTGACAGAACGCGGACAGCTCCGCGTCCGTCAGCGCGGACAACCGGTTTTCCAAAAAATCCCGCGTTCGTTGTGCGACCGACGGAACGTCCAGCGTTTCCGACATTTTGAAATCACAGCCCGCGGCGTTGACCGCATTGATCACGGGCGTCCATTGTTCGCGCTGGATTTGCGCCAGCTCCGCCGGTTGTGGCGTTATAAAGCACAACGTGTCCGCCGCGGAAAATTCGATTTGCTCGCGGATCAGCTTTTCACGCAGAGTGTTGTTCATTTCGCCCCCACCATCGCCGTCGCGCAAACGTTTTCCAGCGTTTTTTGACGCGCGAAATCCTCGACGCCCTGCCGGCCGCCGCCCAGGAACGCCATCCCCAACGCCATCACCCGATCGAACGCTTGTCCGCCGTCAACGCGGAAATCGGGACGTCCCAGCCGCCCTTTGACAACGACGCCGTTCATGATTTTTGTCAGCAACGCGCCGGATTTCGGGGAAACTTCGATTTTCATATCCACCTTTTCCGCGCCCAGATTGATTTTGCCGTTCGCCCGCAAATCGAAATCGCCGCTTTCCAAACCGATCTTGTTCTCCGATGTCGCGACGCCCTTTTTCACGGGAACATTCACGACGGCGCACGAAATGTTCAGCGGCCGCTTGTCGTCGGACGGCAGGGACAGCAACGACGACAGGAACAGCGGGTTGGCCGAGCGCGTTTGCAATCCGCGCGCGTTCAAAAACACCCGCCCGTCCAAAGACGACGCGATTTCCCGTTCCGATCCGCCGCGCCCCGCCAAAGCGATTTCGCCGCTTAAAACGCCCTGCCGCGCGTTCGCGAAAAACCAGCCGAGCGGCATTTTGTCAAAACGGGCAACGACCCGCGCCGCGGCCGCGTTCCCCGCCGCGTCGAAATCCGCACGCACAACCGCGCGTCCGCCCACCGACAGGTCGGACAAAACGAACCGGCCGTTTTGCATGACGGCCGAAAGAACCGCCCTGCCCAGCTTCGCCCCGTTTGCCCCCGTCAAATCGTTCACGTCGATTTTGACGCGGACATCCGCCGCGCGCAATTTTTCAAACGGCAGCGGTTCCGGCGAAAACACGTCTTGGCGGCGGTCGCGTTTTCCCTGCGATCCCGCCGTCCGGACGGCGGGTGCCAGTTCTTTTTTCAGCGTCGCGGAGCGGATCGAAGCCAGTTCGGCCAGATTGATCCGTTTGGCGTTCACCTCTGCGGCGAAAGCGTTTTCCCGCGCGGCGACCCGTCCGGACAAAGCGGACGAACCGATTTCCAGCGCGGCGATGTTCAGCGCGAATTTGTCGCTTTTTTCAATGTCGAATTGCGCCTTTGCCGCCGGAAAAGCGGGCAGGCCGTCGATTTTGTCCGCCGACGGCGCGTCAACGTCCGCCTTGATCCGCCAATCCGCCGGTTTGAACGAACGCACTTCCCCGTTTACTTTCAACGCCAGCACGTCCGGCGTATTCGACACGATTTCAAACGCGGGAACCGTCATGTTTTGCAACGTTCCGACCGCCTGTGCGGTCACGGTCGTGTTTTTCAGCGACGGCCAGCTTTTGCCGGTAAAGGCCTTTAAAACGGTCAGATCGGCGATCACGGCCTTGACATCCGCCCGTACCGATTCCGACACCTTGTCGAAAGCTCCGTCCGCTTTGAACGCCAGACCGGCGTTGTTCAAACCGATCGAAAAGCGCGGTGCGGCCGTCGTTTCGTCCCGCACGGTCAGGGAAACGGAAAAGCTTTCGTCCCCGATCGTCAGATCGGACGCCAGAAACACGCCCTTTTCATCCCGCGACGCCGTCAATCCGGCGACGGACGTTTCGATCCGCCGCCCCGTTTTGAAATCCGTCAGCGTCGCCGTCACGTCCTTGACGGTCAGCTTGCCCGTTTTCCAATCGAAACCGGACGTTTTCGCGTTTTTTTCCGGTTTTGCAGCCAAAGGCGCGTCATCGGCGGCGGGGACGTTTTCCCCGTCCGTTTTCCGCCCGAACGTCCAGTTGTTCCTCTCCCCGTCCGTTTTCAGGTTCAGCCGCACGCCGTCAACGATCACGTCGCGCACCTCCACCCGTTTTGAAAACAGCGGCCACAGCTCCGCCCGCAGGGTCAGCGATCCGATTTCCAGCATATTCGCCTCGCCCGCCCAATCCGCCGCGTCGGCCAGCCGCACATTTTGCAGCGTCACCGACGGCGTCAGGGAAAACCGCGCCGCCGTTTTGCCCAACGTCAGCGTCCGCCCCGTTTTCCCGGCGACGGCCGCAACGATTTCCGATTGCAGCGTTTTGGAAAATCCGCGCAACGTCCAATACCCGACGCCGGCGCACAACAAAATGAAAACGCAAACCGCGGCCAGAGCTTTTTTCATGCCGTTTCCTCCTTAATCCACGGGAAATTTTTTAAACGGATTTTCCGGCTTTTTATAGGAAAAGCCCAAAAAATCGAAACTGTCGGCCATTTTTTCGTTCAGCGGCGCATAGACTTCCAGCATTTTTCCGGACGGTAGCGGCATCCGCAGCGCGCGGGCGTGCAAATGCAGCGATTTGCCGTATTTCAAATAATCCGCCGGCGGAAAATCGCCCGTGTATTTGCCGTCGCCGATGATCGGATGCCCCATGTATTGGCAATGCACGCGCAGCTGGTGGGTGCGCCCCGTCAACGGCATCAATTCCAGCCAAGCGGCCTTTTTATACACTTCGTCAACCACGCGGTACAGCGTCACGGCGGACTGGCCGTTCTTTTCATCGACGCGCATGGTTTCGCCGCCGAATTCCCCCGTCGATTTCAACAGCTTGGCAGCGATCCGCCCCTCTTTGATTTCCGGCGTTCCGAACACCAAAGCCCAGTAAACCTTTTTGGCTTCGCGCGAACGGAAAGCGTCGGCCAGCTTGGCGGTCGCGGCGGGCGTGCGCCCCAAAACCAGAACGCCGCTGGTGTCCTTGTCCAGCCGGTGAACCAAACGGGGATTTTCATCCTTGTCGAAACGCAACGCCGACAACATCCCGTCCAGATGCCGCGTCACCCCCGTTCCGCCCTGAACGGCCAGCCCCGCGGGCTTGTTCAAAACCAGAACGTCGTTATCCTTGTAAATCACCAGACTTTGGACGAAAGCGGCGTCTTCGTCGCTGACTTTCACGGCGTCGCGGCGCGCTTTGGCCGCCGCCATCGGCGACCCTTTTTCCGGCAAAGGCGGCACGCGCACGACCTGTCCCGCGGACACGCGCTGCGACGCTTCGGCGCGCTTGCCGTCCACCTTGACCTGCTTGGTGCGCAGCAGCTTTTGCAGCTGCCCCTGCGTCACCTGCGGGTAATGCCGCCGGAACCACCTGTCCAAACGGACGATGCCGTCGTCTTCGCCGACCGTGACCATACTAACGCCTGCCATTTTCGATTTCCTTTCTCAATTTGTCCCAATACGCGATCCGTTTGACGATTTCGCGCTCGAACCCCCGTTCGATCGGGTGGTAAAGCTTTTGCCGCCCCATTTCGGGGGGGAAGTAATTCGCGCCCGAAAAACCGTTCGCCGTGTCGGGATCGTATTCGTATCCCTCGTTGTATCCCAGCTCTTTCATCAATTTCGTGGGCGCGTTCAAAATGTTCATCGGCGGCATCAGCGACCCCGTTTCGCGCGCCAAGCGCACCGCCGCGTTCCACCCTTTGTAAACGCCGACGGATTTCGGCGCGGTCGCCAGATACACGACCAGCTGCGCCAACGCCAGATCGCCCTCCGGCGACCCGAGGCGTTCGTAAGCGTTCCACGCCGACACCGCCTGCACCAGCGCGTTCGGATCGGCCAACCCGACATCCTCGACCGCGAAACGGGTCAGACGGCGAAAAATGTATTTCGGATCCTCGCCCGCCGACATCATGCGCGCCACCCAATACAGCCCCGCGTCGGGATCCGACCCGCGCAGCGATTTGTGCACCGCGCTGATCAGGTTGTAATGCCCGTCGCGGTCTTTGTCGTAAACGGCGGGACGGCGCGCGACGACGGTCAGCATTTTTTCAACCGGCAACGGCCCCTGCGCCAAATCGCGGTCGGGCAGGTCGAACAACGCTTCCAGCATATTGGACAGATAGCGGCCGTCGCCGTCGGCCATCGCTTTCAGCTGTTCGCGCGCGTCGGCGGTGACGGGCAAAGACCGTCCGACCAGTTTTTCGGCGCGTTTGATGATGGATTCCAGCGCGTCTTCGCCCAGACGTTTCAACACGAACACTTTGCATCGGGACAGCAAGGCGGCGTTCAGCTCGAAAGACGGGTTTTCCGTCGTCGCGCCGATCAAAACGACCGTGCCGTCTTCGACATAGGGCAGGAATCCGTCCTGCTGCGAACGGTTGAAACGGTGGATTTCGTCAACGAACAAAATCGTCGCCCGCCCCGCCTGCCGACGCTGTTTCGCCGTGTCGAATATTTTACGCAGGTCGGCCACGCCCGAAAAAACGGCGGAAATCGGCTCGAACGCCATGTCGGTGTGATGCGCCAACAACCGCGCGATCGTCGTTTTGCCGCACCCCGGCGGCCCCCACAAAATAAAGGACGACACTTTTCCCGTGATCAGCATCCGTCCCAACGGCGCGTCCGCGCCCAACAGGTGATCTTGCCCGACGACATCGTCGATCGTCTGCGGACGCAATCTGTCCGCCAAAGGCTGGGCTACGGTAGTGTCAAACAAGGACGGCACGGTTGTTCTTCCTTTGATAAAAAAGCTTATACCGTATTATCAGATTCCGCCCGCGGTTGCATCAGTCTTTTTTAAAAGGAAACCGTCAACTGCATTTTAAAGCGTTCCTCGCCGAACACGGCGTGCGGGATTCCTTTGGGCATGACCAGCGATTCGCCAGCGGTCAAAAAGAATTCGTCCCCGCCGACGGTGAACCGGCCGACGCCGTCCAGCACCGTAACCAAAGCGTCGCCGCCCGCCGTGTGGGTGGAAATCTCCTCGCCCTTGTCGAACGCGAACAGTGTCACGCTGACCGCGGCGTTTTGCACCAGCGTTTTGCTGACGACCTGCCCCGCCTGATATTCGACCAGATCCTTTAATTTCAAAACCGTTTGCTTTTCGATGTTTTTATACATGGCGTCCCCCTGTGTTTTTTCGCCCATTATACAGTTTTGCGGCCGAAATGAAAAGATCGCCCGAAGTATGAAAAAAGCCCCCGCGGGGGCTTTTTCCGTTTTTATCCGTTTTATTCGGTTTCGACCGTTTTCACGTCCGCGCCCTTGGCGGCGTAGTTCGCGACGCCGCGCGCCGCCGTTTTCTGGTTGGCGAAGCATCCCGCCCCGCCGACGCATCCGCCTTCGCAAACCATGACTTCGACGATGTTGCCCAAAGGACATTCGCCCTTTTTCGCCCACATCGCCATTTCGCGCACGGATTTCGGGTTCAGCCCGTTGATGCACGTCGGACGGATGTCCAGCTTGCCGCCGGCGGCCACGCGGACGGATTCGGCCACCCCGCCCGTAACGGCGAAGTTTCTGGCCTGTTTGGACGTTTCCGTGCCGAAATCGTATTCGTCGCATTGCGCCGGATCAATGCCCGCCGCTTCGAACAAAGCGGCCATTTCCTCGAAATCCATGACGAAATCGACGTTTTCGTCGCCGAAACCTTCGCGGCGTTTGGCGACGCAGGGACCGACGAACACCGTCACGCAGTCGGGATCGGCCTTTTTGACCAATTCAGCGGTATAGTGCATCGGCGTTCCCGTTTCGGACATGAACGGCGCGATTTCCGGCATATCCTTTTTCACCATTTCGCGATAGGCGGCGCAGCACGACGTGGTCATGAACTTGTCGCCGCGTTTCATCCGTTCGGCGAAATCGACGGTTTCGTTCGCGGTCGTGATGTCCGCGCCGACGCCGACATCCGCGACGCGGTCGAATCCGGCCTTGACCAAAGCGGACGCGATTTTGTTGATGCCGGCGGCCATTTGCCCCGCGACGGCGGGCGCGACCATGGCGACGACCTTTTTATCCGATTTGATCGCGCGCAGGATGTCGATCATCTGGCTTTTTTCCGCCACCGCGCCGAACGGGCAGTGCGCCAAGCACGCCCCGCAACTCAGGCAACGGTCCGAATTGATTTGCGCGTGTCCGTTGCTGTTTTTGGCGATCGCGCCGACGGGACAGGCGTCTTCGCACGGGACTTTGATTTTGGCGATCGCGCCGTAGGGGCAAACCTGCATACATTTCGTGCAGGCCTTGCATTTCGTCGAATCGATCGACGAACGACCGTTTTGAACGGAAATCGCGCCGAAAGCGCACGCCGTCGTGCAAGGTCTGGCGACGCATCCCTGACACAGGTCGGTGACGTAAATGCGTCCGGCGGCGCACCCGTGGCACGCCGATTCAACGACGGTCAGCACCGTGTCGTCCGGTTTTTCGCGGGTCAGCGCGCGGCGCGCGTATTCCGACAGCGGCGTTTTATCGTCGTCGTCTTCGACCGAACAGCCCAAAGCCGCGATCGCACGTTCACGCAACACGGCGCGTTCGCTGTGGATGCAGCAACGGAACGGCGCATCCGCGTTTTTCGGACGCATGGCGAACGGCAGGTCGTCGGCCGCCTGCTCCAGATTTCCGGACAGGAACGATTTGATCAGGCGCACCATGACTTCGCGCCGCAAAAGAACGGTATTGGTTTCAGTCTGCATTTTATTCCCTTTGCAAAAGTGTGTCCCTTGGCCGGAATGGACGCCCGACACGGGTTTATTGGAATTTAGCCGATCGTTATATAAAAATCAACCGTCCGCCCGTTTTTTTCGTTCTTTTCCGTTTTCGGCCGCGCCTGAAATCGTGAAAAAAAGCGCAAATCGGAAATACGGACTGGATTTTTTCGGTTTTTCCGCCTAATCTGTGTTAAATTCGTCCGCTGAAAAACAGCGTTCAACATTCAGGAAACATTCATGAAAACAGAAATTCCGGAAAAGGTTCTCGGCCGCCTGACTTTGTATCACAGCATTCTGATCGAATACATTGAAGACGGAATCGACACCATTTCCAGCCCGCAAATCGCCGCCCGATTGAACATCGACGATTCGCAGGTGCGAAAGGATTTCAAGCTGCTGAACAACGCCGGCCGGTGCCGCGTGGGATACAGCGTTTCCGAATTAAAGGATTCCATCGAGGAAACGCTGGGATTTAAAAAATCGAAGGACGCCGTCATCGTCGGCGCGGGTCTGCTGGGGTCGGCTCTGGCGAAATACGTCGCGTTCAACGATTACGGGTTGAACATCCGCGCCCTGTTCGACGTCGATCCGAACAAAATCGGCACCGGTGTCAACGGCAAACAGGTTTTCGACCTGTCCCGCCTGCCCGATTTGATCCGCGAACCGGAAATCGAATTGGCCATTTTGACCGTTCCGCGCTCTTGCGCCCAGAAAACGGCGGATTTTCTGATCGAATCAAAAATCAAATACATCTGGAACTTCACCCCCGCGGTGTTGAAAGTCCCCGCGGAGGTCAAAGTGTGGAACGAAAACCTGATCGCCAGCTTTTTGCAATTCGCCTGCCGCGATTTCCAATCCGAAGAAAACGGCTAGACCTTCTTTTCAAACAAGGCCGCCAATTCCATATGCGGCGTGAACACGAACTGATCGACCGGACGCAGGCGTTTTAATTCGTACCCGCCGCGCATCAGTATTTCCGCGTCGTGGACAAAGCTGACGGGATTGCACGACACGGCGACGACGCGCGGCACTTCGGACGCCGCCAGCTGTTCGCATTGCGCTTTCGCCCCCGCGCGCGGCGGATCGAAAACGACGGCGTCAATCCCGTACAGTTCGTCGGGATAAAGCGGCGTTTTGAACAAATCGCGCACCGATGTTTCAACGCGCCCGTCCGACGCCGCCCGCAACGCGGCCAAAGCCTGCGGCGCGTTGTCCGCCCCCTTGATCACCCGCTTTTTTTGCAACAGCGGCAAGGTGAACGTCCCCGCCCCGCAAAACAGGTCATACACGCGTTTGGCTTTGCCGACGTATTCGACGACGGCCGCCGTCAACGCGTCTTGTCCCGCCTGCGACGGCTGTAAAAACACGCCGGCGGGCGGTTTCAGGGTGAAATCGCCGATCCGCAATTCCGGCGCGCTCAACACGGCCAGCGGTTCGGCCTCCTCCCGTTCGTTTGCGCGCCACGACACGCGCGCCGCCCCGACGTTTGCGGCGAAATCCGCCGCCGTCGAACGCCAATCCGCGGACGGTTCAAACGGCAAAGTAAACAGGATGTCCGCCCCCGCGCCGGTCATTTGCACCGAAACGTCGCCCACGCCCTTTTTCTTCGGGAAACTCCGGCCGGCGACGTATTCGCGCAGCGGCACGATCAGGCGGCGCAAAGCGGGAACCAGCGCCGGACAATCCGCCGTTTCGACGATCCGGTCGCTTTGCCGCGCATTGAACCCGAACCGGCGAACCGATCCGTTCCACATCACGGCGAACGTCGCGCGGCGGCGGCTTTCAAACGGGGCGAAGAACGGTTCGTCGAAATCCGGCAAGCTCCACGACGCGGGCAGCAGCTCCCTTAAACACCGCATTTTGAACGCGCGATAGGCTTCCGTTTTCAGGTGTTGCAGCACGCATCCGCCGCATTGCGCGAAACACGGACAGACGGGTTCGCCCCTGTCCGGCGACGGGTCGATCACGCGCACCAACCGCGCGCGCCCCGCGTCCGCCGTTTCATATTCCACCGTTTCCCCCGCCAGCGCGCCCGCGACGAACACGGCGCGGCCGTCGTCCGTCCGGATCAAACCGTCGCCCTGACGTCCCAAATCAAAAACTTTTCCCTGCGGCATTTTTTTCCTGTTTTTAAATTGTTTTTACGCTACACTATACCAAACGAACGGGGGATGCCAATGCTGAAAATTCTGATAGCCGACGATCACGAGCTTTTTTTGGACGGCTTGCGTCTGGTTCTGTCCGATTTGGACGACGACATCAGCATCGACACCGTCCGCGACCACAGGGAATTGCAGCAAAAGGCCGACGGGACGGTTCCCTACGACCTGATTTTGACCGATCTGGCCATGCCGGGGCTGAGCTGGCACGAATCCCTGCGGCTGTTAAAGGAACACTATCCCGACACGCCGATCGTCGTTTTGTCCGCCGTCACCGATCCGGAAAACGTTTTGCAGGCGATCGACATCGGGGCGTCCGGATTCATTCCGAAAACGTCCTCCGCCAAAATCATTCTCAGCGCGCTGCATCTGGTGCTGAGCGGCGGCCTTTACCTGCCGTCCGAACTGCTGTCCCTGTCCGAAAAACAGGAAACGCCCGCCGAAAACAGAGGTCCGCTGACGCCGCGGCAGCTGGACGTTTTGCGGTTGATCGGGCAAAGCAAGCCCAACAAAATCATCGCTCGCGAACTGAATTTGTCCGAAGGAACCGTCAAACTGCACGTCACCGCGATTTTAAAGGCTTTGGACGTCACCAACCGCACCGGCGCGGTGATCAAAGGCAAAGCTTTGGGATTGATTGATTAACGCCATGACCGATTTGAAACAGAAAAAAGCGACCACTTTCGCCCCCGTCCCCCCGCCCGCCGTCAATGAAAAGGACGCGGCGGCCGTTCCCGAATACCTGACGTCGGTTTACGGGCGGCGGTATTTCCACCCGTGGCTGGCCGCCGTGTTCGACAGCAAAAAAATCGCCGCGCCCGCGACCTGTTTCCTTGGCGGAAAACTGACAAAATCCGTTACAAACGAAATCATCGAAGGCGACGACGTTTTGCAGTTGGGCGTCGCATCCGGCGATTTTGAACGCGAAGTCGCGTCAAAAATGAACGGCAAGGGAACCTATTGCATTGAAGACGTGTCCCCCGCCCATATCGACGCGATGAAACCGCGCGTGTCGCCGTGGCTGAACGTCGTTATCAAAGAACGCGACTTCACCGTCCCCGACAACAAACGCTATGATGTTGTCATCGGCTGGTTTTCGTTGCACGAATTGCCCGACACGCGGAAAAAGGCGGCGTTGAAACGGGCGTTCAACGCGTTGAAACCGACGGGGAAAATGATCTTTGTCGATTACGCCGCGCCAAAACGTTTTCACCCACTGAAACCCGTTTTAAAAACATTCAACCGCCTGTTTGAACCGTTCGCCGAAAGCCTGTGGTACAATGAAATCGAATCTTTCGCGCCGAAAACGGACAAGCTGATCTGGGCGAAAAAGACCTGCTTCGGCGATTTGTATCAATGCGTCATTGCTCAGCGGCGGTAAAAAAACGTCCGCCCTAAGCGCATTATCCGGCGGCCGCCCCGTATAAAAAATCCCCCGCACCGACGGAGGATTTTTTTTGGATATAAGAACATTCAAGCTTTCGTTCCGACGGGTTGTCCCCGTTCTTTGTCTGTGTTTATCCGGAACGCCGGATCATTTGCCAGTACGTCAAAAAACATTTGAAACAAATATTTTCTAAGCTGTTTACAGAATACGGATGAATTGTGGCGAAATTATGGTCGGAATTGTGGCGAATTATGGCAAAAGTGGCCAAACGGACAGTAAAATCATTTATTTTCAACGGGATAAACTTCATTCACCGTTTGAAACAAATTTTTCACCAACGCGTCCAATTCCGCTTTTGTGTCGGCTTCGCACCGGCCGACCAGCGCCGGCGACGTGTTTGAAGCGCGAATCAGCCACCATCCCGTCGTCGGCCACACGCGTTTCACGCCGTCCGTGTCATCGAACGCAATGCCTTGACGGTTCAGCGACGCCTTGATTTTCTCGACGCATTGGAATTTTTCGCCGTCCGGACAGGGGATTTGAATTTCGCCCGTCGCAAATGTTTCCGGAATACGGTCGATCCTGTCCTGCAGCGTTGCGTTGTCCATATGTGCGGCGATGTCCAGCAAACGCACGGCGGAATACAGCGCGTCGTCGAAACCGTAATATTTGTCTGCGAAACAGATGTGGCCGCTCATTTCCCCGCCCAGCAACGCACCCGTTTCCCGCATTTTCATTTTAATGAAAGAATGTCCCGTTTTGCCGATCACGGGAACGCCGCCCAGCCGTTTGATTTCCGATGAAAAAGTCTTGCCCGATTTGATGTCGGCGATAAAAACGGCGCGCGGGCGGGTTTTCAAAATCTCTTCGGCGTAAATGGGAAGAATCTTGTCCGCCTGCACCATCCGGCCGCGCGAATCCACCACGCCCAAACGGTCGGCGTCCCCGTCGAACGCCAGCCCCAGATCGGCTTTGGCGCGCAAAACGGTCGCCTGCAATTCCCGCAGATTTTCCTCTTTGGAACAATCGGGGGCGTGCGCCGGAAAATTGCCGTCAACGCGGCCGTTCAAAACGATATGCCGCCCGTCCAACCGCTTGACCAGTTCGGGAACGACAACGCCGGCGGTTGCGTTGCCGCAATCCCAAACGACCGTCATCGGTTTGCCTGCCGACCGGAAATCTCGCGCCAATCGGTCAACGTACCGTGGCAGGAAATCGGCGCGTTCCACAAACCCCTCTCCGGTCGTGAAATCGCGGCGGTCGATCATCTCCCCCAGACTTAGCAGGTCGGAACCGCAGAACGACTGCCCGTCCAGCAGCATTTTAAATCCGTTGTATTCTTTGGGGTTGTGCGACGCCGTCACCATGACGCCGGCCGTTTCGGGCGTCGTCACGACGGCGAAATACAACATGGGCGTCGGACACAATCCGATATCGACGACCCGCGCCCCGCAGGCCGCCAGCCCGCGGATCAGCGCGCTTTTCAATTCCGGCGTGGACAGCCGCCCGTCCCCGCCGACGATCACCGTTTTCAACCCGCGCCGTAAAACGACACTGCCGAAGCCGCGGCCGATCAATTCGGCCGCCCGCGCCGGCAGCGTTAAACCTGCAACGCCGCGGATGTCCGCGGCGCGCAGGATTGTTTTATCTAAAATGAAATCGTTATCAGGTGATGACATCCGGTTTCTTGCGTCCCGTTTTAGCCTTGACGCCGGAAATCTCTTCGGCGATTTCGATCAATTCGGCCAAAGCTTCCTGCGGATCCATGTCGTGACGCGCCACGTTCGGTTCGTATTTTTCGATGTAAATACGGATCGTCGCGCCCTGCGTCCCCGTTCCGGACAGGCGGAACACGATGCGGGAACCGTCCTTGAACAGGACGCGGATGCCCTGATGCGCGCTTTCGCTTTTGTCAACGGGGTCGATGTATTTGAAATCGTCGAACGTTTCGACTTCGTATTCGCCATAGAACTTACCGACTTCGCTTTCGGCCTTGGCGCGCATCGCGTCCATGATTTCGTTTGCGACCTTGCTGTCAACCGATTCATAATCATGGCGGGAATAGAAGTTTCTGCCGTACTTTTTCCAATGCGCCTTGACAATGTCCTCAACCGACATATTAACGGCCGCGATGATGTTCAGCCAGTACAAAACTGCCCACAAACCGTCCTTTTCGCGGATGTGGTTCGATCCCGTGCCGAAGCTTTCCTCGCCGCAAATGGTGGCTTTGTTCGCGTCCAGCAGGTTGCCGAAGAATTTCCACCCTGTCGGGGTTTCATAGCAACTCATCCCCATGCCGCGGGCGACGCGGTCAACGGCCTGCGACGTCGGCATGGAACGGGCGACGCCCGTCAAACCGCGGTCATAGCCGGGGGCGTTCCAGAAATTCGCGACGATCAGCGCCAAGCTGTCGCTGGGGTTGACGTAGAACTTGCGTCCCAAAATCATGTTGCGGTCGCCGTCGCCGTCCGAAGCCGCCCCGAAATCCGGCGCGTTGTCGGAAAACATATATTCGACCAGATCATGCGCGTACACCAGATTCGGGTCGGGATGACCGCCGCCGAAATCCTCTTTGGGTTCGCCGTTGACGACCGTTCCTTTGGGCGCGTGCAGGACTTCTTCCAAAATGTATTTGGCGTAAGGCCCCGTCACGGCGTGCAGCGCGTCATAGCGCATTTTGAAATTGCCGACCTCGAACAACCGGCGGATCAAATCGAAATCAAACAGCTTCGCCATCATTTCCGCGTAATCGGAGACGGGATCGATGATCTTGATTTTCGTTTCGCCCAGCACCTTTTCCCCGATCGTGTCCAAGTCGATGTCGGGCGTATCGGCGATCTGGTAGCTTTCGATTTTCTGCGTGTTGGCGTAAATCGCCTCCGTCACCTTTTCAGGCGCGGGTCCGCCGTTTGAAATGTTGTATTTGATGCCGAAATCGGCCGTGGGACCGCCGGGGTTGTGGCTGGCGGACAGGATGATGCCGCCGAACGCCTGATATTTGCGGATGACGCACGACGCGGCCGGCGTGGACAGCAACCCGCCCTTGCCGATCATCAATTCGCCGAATCCGTTCGCCGCCGCCATTTTGATGATGACCTGAATGGCTTTGCGGTTGAAATAACGGCCGTCGCCGCCGACCACCAGAGTTTTTCCCTGAAAGTCGTCCAGACTGTCGAAAATGGATTGAACGAAGTTTTCCAGATAGTGCGGCTGCTCAAAAACGGTCACTTTTTTGCGCAAACCGGATGTCCCCGGACGCTGCCCTTCAAAAGGTTTTGTCGGAACGGTTTTAATATTCATTCTGTCCCCCATAGGAAATTTTAGAATCAGTCATTAAAAAAACAAAAGACTTTCAAACAGAATTACGAATCAAACGCCGTCTGTCAAGACAAGCTTTCGTCCGCCTGTCATTTTGCGGGTTTCGGGGCGTCGTCCGCGGACGCGTCTTCGCCGATCGCCTGCAAAATCGACCGCAGTTCCTGTCGGGCGGCGACGTGGGTCATCGACATCGCGCCCCCCGCTTGGCCCGCGCCGACATCCAGCAAAGTCAGCCCTTTTAAAAACAGTTCGCGAAAAACGATTCGCTCGCCCAACCCCGCCAGCGGCGTGAAATTGATGCGTTTGCCCAACGCTTCCAGCAATTTCCAGATCAGCTTTTCATTGCGGGTGGAAACGTGCATCACGCGGTTGCGCAGAACGAACCATCGGGTTTGCGGCTTGCGCTGCGCCGCGCGTTTCTGGCGCGCCTGCCACACGGTTTGCGCGTAATGTCCGGGGGATTTGATCGTCAGCTTTTCCGGTTCGATTTTCGCCAAAACGTCCAGATCAATCAGGCTGTCGTTCAACGGCGTGATCAAAACGTCCGCCGCCGCGTGCGCCAACCGGAACAGATGGCTGTCCGCCCCCGCCGTGTCGATCACGACCACGTCGTTTTCGCTTTGCAGCCGTTCCAGCTGCGCCGTGAACGCCTGTTCGTCCTCCGCGCGTTCGGCGGCCGTCGGGCTTTCGCGAACGGAAACGCACAAATGTTCCGGCAGCCCCAGATCGACGTGCCGGACGGCGGCATAAGCGGCGCGGTTTTGAATATAGTGCGTCAACGTTCCCTGCCGACCGTCCAGATCAATCGACGCCACCAGCTTTTTTTGCCGCAAAAACCATACGATCAGATGCATGGCCAGCGTCGATTTGCCCGTTCCGCCCTTTTCATTGCCGACGACAATAATTTTTCCGCGCTTCATTCCGCCTCCTTTTTTCGTTGAAAATCATATTCTTAACCGTTCCGGTTTGCAAGGGGTTTGATCCCCCGCCGTCCATTCGGGGCTTGTCCCCCGCCGCGAAAACATATAAAAGGAAAGAAACGTTTTTCTTTGACCGAAGGATTTGAAACATGACCACGCAACACACCCCCCTTGTCATTCTGGGTTCCGGCCCCGCCGGATACACGGCCGCGATCTACGCCGCGCGCGCCATGATCCCCGCCGTCGTCGTTTCCGGTATGCAGCCCGGGGGACAGCTGACCCAAACGGGCGACATCGAAAACTACCCCGGATTCCCCGAAAAGATCGGCGGGATGGAGCTGATGGACAGAATGCGCGAACAGGCGGAAAATCTGGGGGCGCAAATCGTTGACGATCTGGCCGTTTCGGTCGGTTTGTCCGCGCGGCCGTTCACGGTCGGACTGGATTCCGGCGACACGCTGACCTGCGACGCGCTGATCATTGCGACGGGAGCGTCGGCCAAATGGTTGGGCGCGCCGAACGAAGAGGAATTGCGCGGTTTCGGCGTGTCCGCCTGCGCGACGTGCGACGGATTTTTCTATCGCAACAAACGGGTCGCCGTCATCGGCGGCGGCAACACGGCGGTCGAAGACGCGCTGTATCTGGCGAATCTGGCGGCCGAGGTTTTCCTGATCCACCGCCGCGACGCCCTGCGCTGCGAAAAGATTTTGCAGGAACGCCTGCTTTCCAACTCGAAAGTCACCCCCGTGTGGGACACCGTCGTCGAACAATTCGTCGGCGAACGCGACAAAGGCGGCCTGACCGGATTGAAATTGAAAAACGTCAAATCGGGCGAAACGTCCGAACTGGCCGTTGACGGCGCATTTGTCGCCATCGGACACGCACCGAACACGGAATTGTTCCGCGGCGCGCTGGAATTGGACGAATCCGGCTTCATCAAAACGGAAAAAGGCACGCCGTTCACGTCCGTCGCGGGCGTTTTCGCCGCCGGCGACGTGCAGGAAACCGCTTTCCGCCAAGCCGTCACCGCCGCCGCGGGCGGATGCCGCGCCGCGTTGGAAGCGGAAAAATACCTCTCCGCCCTGAAATAACCGCCCCCGAAAAAGCACCAAAAGCCCTCCCCGCGCCAAAGGATGGCTTTTTTGTATCCTTGAAAACCCCGTGCTAGGCGCGGGGTTCTAAAAAGCTTACAGCTATGCACAGAAAAAGCACTCCTTTGATACAATAGACGCTGGTCTGGTGAACAACGTCTAAAGATGTCAAAGGAGTAATCAAATGAATGATGTGCATACATTATCACATTCAACATGGAACTGCAAATATCACATAGTATTTGCGCCGAAGTACAGAAGGAAAGTGTTTTATGGCGAGAAGCGCTATGAAATAGGGAAGTTGCTGAGAACGCTGTGTAAATGGAAAGGAGTGAACGTGCTGGAAGCGGAAGCTTGTCCCGATCATATTCATATGCTGGTGGAAATACCGCCGAAAATCAGCGTATCGGGCTTCATGGGGTATCTGAAAG
>DJSW01000028.1 GCA_002439085.1 Alphaproteobacteria bacterium UBA6324 | reverse complement strand
GAAATGCTGCTGCTGGACGACGTCGTCGAAGCCGAAAAAGCCGTCGTGCGCCTGCTGGACAAAGTGCCGCTGTCGGGCAGCCAATGCGACGCGCTGACCTCCCTTGTCTATAACATCGGCGTCGGGGCGTTTGAGAACTCCCAACTGTACGATTTGTTGGTAAAGCGGGACTTCGTCGCCGCCGCGGGGCAGTTCCCCCGGTGGTGCTTCGTCAACAAAAAGGGAAACGTCGGGCTGCTGAACAGGCGGCTGGACGAAATGCGGCTGTTTATGAGGGAATAACCCTTGAAAACCGAAAGGGATTGTGCTTATAATGTGTGTATCGGAAGTTTGGTGCATTTACCGATTTTCAAAGAATACCCCCGCAGTGCTTTGGTAGGTCTGCGGGGGTAAGTTTTATTTACTTGCCGTAAGCTTTCAATAAAACTGCAATCGCCAACAAAATGTAAGCGGTCGCTTCTATGAAAGAATGGTGCATTTTACCTCCTTCCAATCTGCTGTAAGGCAGACGGAGGCATATTACAGGCATATCCTTTGTTTTACAACTTGAAAGGAAATGCTTATGGAAAACATCATCAATTCAATTCTGCTGTTCGCTTTGGCGCACACGGATATCGCTTGGGTCGCCGTCGCGCTGTCGATGCTGGGAACGATTATCGCCGTGCTGACGGTCGTCAAGCCCGCCGCGTTCTGGGCGGTCAAGCTGACCAAAACCGAAAAAGACGACGCGTTCGTCAAGCGGCTGTACGACGTGATCGAGGGAACGGCAATCGACTGGAAGCCCTACGTCGCCCTGTTCCGCAGACGCAACCCCAAAGCCGCCGACGTGCTGGACAAGTTCGCCATCAAGGACAAAGACGAGTTGTCAAGCGATACTTGACAACTGACGGGAAAACGGCGGGGGTCAACCCCCGCCGCTTTCCGCGAACCTGTAAGTGATTCTTACACGTTGGAGAAAACGCCATGGAAAAAGAAATCGAACTAACCGACGCCGAACGGCAGCCGTGCGAAATCTGGACGCGCGTCATGGGGTATTTTCGCCCCGTGTCCGCGTTCAACATCGGCAAAAAATCCGAATACGCCGAACGGGTTTGCTTTAAAGAATCCGTCGCGATGAAAACCGCGAACGCCGAAAAGGAAAACTGAGAATGGATAGTGTGTTTTTGGCTGTTTTCTGCGGTGTTCTGGTGGGGGCTTTGGCGACCGCAACTTATAAACTGGGAAAGCGAAACTGTGAAAACGAACGATTCAAGACAAACCAAAAGACGGCTGACAAGGTGCGCCGCCTGCGCGATTCTTTGCTCGACGACGCTGTGCGCGACAAGCTGCACAACCGTTTTAAACGGTGATTTCTGCGAAATTTATCTGCCCGTTTATTTGGATTACGAACGCGACACGCCAGAAACAATCCGGCAGGTGGACGCAAACAATGTCGTGTTCTTGCGGTTTTGTGAATAATACGCCTATGACGAAGCTTGATGTCTTTAACCTTTTGAAAACAAAAGATTCGCAACACTCTACGGATCAGAAGGCTGGGGATTCGAATTCTCCTGGGCGCGCCAAATAAAACCCGCAGATTTCTGTGGGTTTTTTCGTATCCGGCGCAAAACGGCTTAGGTCGAAAAAACATTTTTTCTAACACTTTTCTAACAAAAAAATTTTTTAGGCATAAAAAATCGATAAAAAAAGTATCTCAAACCGCCTCTTTTGCGAATCCGGCACATGGGAAAAACGGGAAATTTGGGAAAAAATCACCTGACGAATCCGATATATGTATATTTTCCGCCGAGTCGTTCGATTCGGAAAAATGCGGAAAATATGGAAAAATTGCGTTTGCCCCTGATAAAACGAAAGGCGCAACCGTTTCCGATTGCGCCCGCGGCATGACGTTGGAACAGATCAGTTCAGAGCGTCTTTCAACACTTTGCCGGCTTTGAACTTCGGCTGTTTCGACGCGGCGATTTTGATTTCTTCGCCCGTGCGCGGATTGCGTCCCGTAGTCGCCTCACGCGAGGCAACGCTGAATGTGCCGAAACCGACCAAGCGGACTTCGTCGCCTTTTTTCAAAGCCGCGGTTACGGCGTCCAGCAAAGCGTCCGTCGCTTTGGTCGCGTCCGTTTTCGTTAAACCAGTGTTTTTCGCGACTTCGGCAATCAAATCCAATTTATTCATTTTGCAACTCCTTGTGTTAAAAAAGTGCGTTCACCTTAACCGTTTTTCTCAGAACGGGCAAGAAATTAGTAGCCCTCATCGCCCCACTCTTCAACAGAATCCGGCGCGCCGTCGTGGCGCATACTTTCCGCCATAAAGAATCCCGCCGCCAAGCCCTCGTCAAATCCCTCATCATATCTGTCATGGGGAGATACCCCGTTTTTATGCGGCGGATAGTACGGTTTCGGCTTTCGGGGTTTCGGGTGTAAAAACTTTGTCAGGAAAAAAGCCGTAATCGCAAAAGTGACAATTGATCCGGCGACAAAGGCAACAGACAGCCCGATCCGAATTTCGGACTGTTTTCTGTGTCGGAAGCGTTGTTATCTGTCATGTTTTTCCTCTCGCAGTTATTTTGACGCGTTTATGACGGCTTGACAATAGACGCGTTTATGATGGCTTGACAATATTTGAATCGGCGACCGTTCCGGTCGAACAGGTTGATTTAAACTCTTGCTTGTCAATCCCCGAGCCTTTGGAACAAAAACGGATATGGGAAGAAGCCAAAGCGCGGCAACAGAGAGCTTTGGAAGAAATTGAACGAAAAATCGAAGCGAAACGAAACGATTTAAACGTTTTAACAGGAGAAAACGGAGTATTGAACAACATTCTGCGGACACGCTTCAGCGTTCCCGACGGCGTCAAGCGTTATAAATCCCTGTTCGGCGTATCAATGGTTCGCATGCCAGCGGAAACTTTTGAAACGATAAGGCGGCGTTTGGACGCGGCGAATAAAATTCAAGCCGTTTCCGATCTGCACAGAAACTTTTTGCGCAAAATGACGGAATTGGATAGTTTCAAAGCAATCGAAAAAGCGGCGGCGGAAACAGCGGCGGCAAAGAAAGAAACGGAAAACGTGCGGCTGGAATACGCCGCTTTTATCAAGCAGACGAATAAAACTTATTCTGTTTTCAACAGATTTCTTGAAACGAATCCCGCCTTGAAAAAAGAGTTCCTGCGACAACGCGGCGAACTGGCGCGGGCGCAGGAAAACCGTTCCAAAGATTACGGAGGAATGCGTTAGAAGTTAAAAAGACACCGGAACAAACGTGAAACATCGTTGACACGCGCGGGAAAGACCTATAAAAATTATGACGTGTTTTTAAATTATTCGGGGATTTTTTATTATGGCGGACAACAAGAAAGAACAGGAACGCGCGGAACTGCATCGGGCGATTTGGGCGATTGCCGACGATTTGCGGGGCAGCGTGGACGGTTGGGATTTCAAATCCTATGTTTTGGGCATGATGTTTTACCGTTACATTTCCGAAAATCTGACGAACTACATCAACAAAAATGAACATGATACGGGAAACGCCGCTTTTGATTATAGAGATCTTTCCGACGCGGCAGCCGAAAGCATTCGCCGGCAAATGGTGAGCTCAAAGGGATTCTTTATTCTGCCGTCGGAACTGTTCTGCAATGTCCGCAAAAAAGCGCCCGCTGACGAAAACCTGAACATGACGTTGGATTCGGTGTTCAAGAATATTGAAAATTCCGCCAAAGGAAGCGAAAGCGAAGACGATTTTTCCGGATTGTTCGACGACATTGACGTTAACAGCAACAAACTGGGCGCGACTGTGGCGAAGCGCAACAAAACGCTGGTTCAACTGATGAACGGCATCGGCGATATGAAGCTGGGGCAGTATCAGGACAACGCGATCGACGCGTTTGGCGACGCGTACGAGTATTTAATGGGTATGTACGCGTCGAACGCGGGCAAAAGCGGCGGCGAATTTTTCACGCCGCAAGAGGTTTCCGAACTGCTGACGAAAATCGCCGTTTGCGGCAAAACCAGCATCAACAAAGTGTACGATCCCGCGTGCGGGTCGGGTTCTCTGCTGTTAAAGGCGGCGAAAATTCTGGGCAAGGAAAACGTGCGGCAGGGATTTTTCGGACAGGAAATCAACCTGACGACATACAACCTGTGCCGCATCAATATGTTTTTGCACGACATCGATTTTGACAAGTTCGACATCGCGCACGAAGACACGCTGATCAATCCGCAGCATTGGGACGACGAACCGTTTGAAGCGATCGTGTCCAACCCGCCCTATTCGATTAAATGGGAAGGCAAAAGCAACCCTGTTTTAATCAACGACCCTCGTTTCGCGCCCGCGGGCGTTCTGGCGCCGGAATCAAAAGCGGATATGGCGTTTATCATGCATTCGCTGGCGTGGCTGGCAACGAACGGCACGGCGGCGATCGTCTGTTTTCCGGGGATTATGTACCGCGGCGGCGCGGAACAAAAGATCCGGCAGTACCTGATTGACAACAACTTTGTCGATTGCGTCATTCAGTTGCCCGCAAACCTGTTTTACGGCACGACGATCGCAACCTGCATCATGGTTTTGAAAAAAAGCAAAACGGAAAACGCGACTTTGTTCATCGACGCGTCAAAGGAATGCGTCAAGGTCACGAACAACAACAAATTGACCGACGACAACATCGCGCGCATCGTCGATTGCTATCGCAACAGAACGGAGCGGGATTATTTTTCAAAACTCGTCCCCAACGCGGAAATCGCGAAACAGGATTACAACCTGTCCGTTTCGACGTATGTGGAACAAGAGGACACGCGCGAAAAAATCGACATCAGAGCGTTGAACGCCGATATTGAAAAAATCGTCGCCCGCGAAAACGAACTGCGCGACGAAATCGCCAAAATCATCGCGGAAATCGAGGGGTGAGCGCGCATGAAAAAAAAGCAGATTTCCCTTGTCCGTTCCTCCGCCGCCGAATATTTGACGTTTCTGACGGCGACGGGGCGCGGCGACGTCAACGCGGTTTACGCCGATGAAAACGTGTGGCTGACCCAAAAAATGATGGCGGTTTTGTACGACGTCGAAACCCATACCGTCAATTACCACCTGAAAAAAATTTTTCGGGATATGGAGCTGGACGAACATTCAGTTATTCGAAAATTTCGAATAACTGCCGCGGACGGGAAAAGTTACGAAACCAATCACTATAATTTAAAAGCCATCATTGCCGTCGGCAACAAAGTGGATTCCCCGAAAGCCGTCCAATTCAGAAAATGGGCGAACGACATTATAGAGGAATACACTATTAAAGCCTACGCCATGGATGACGAACGCCTGAAAAACGGCGGCACGATTTTGACCAAGGATTATTTCGAGGAACAATTACAGCGCGTCCGCGAAATCCGGCTGTCCGAACGGCGTTTTTATCAAAAGATTACGGACATTTACGCGACCAGCGTCGATTACGACGCGAATTCCAAAACGACAAAGGACTTTTTCGCCAAAGTTCAAAATCAACTGCATTGGGCGATTCACGGGGAAACGGCGGCGGAAACGATTTATCGGCGGGCGGACAGCGAAAAGGAAAACATGGGGCTGACGACGTGGAAAGACGCGCCGAACGGCAAAATCCAAAAATTCGACGTCGTTATCGCCAAAAACTATCTGACAGAAAAGGAATTGGCGGCGATGTCGCGCATTGTCAACGCGTATTTGGATTTGGCGGAAATGAAAGCCGAGGAAGAAATTCCGATGACGATGCAAGATTGGGCGGAACAGTTTGAGGGCGTCTTGCGCCTGTCGAAAAAGGAAATTCTGAACAACGCCGGAACGATTTCCGCGGAAATCGCCAAACGCCACGCCGAAACCGAATTTGAAAAATACCGCGTGAAACAAGACCGGCTGTATCAAAGCGAGTTTGACCGTTTCCTGCTGGAATCGGACGGAACGATCGAAATCTCCGCGCCTAAAAACAAAACGGAGGGAAAAAAATGAGGCTTTCCGATATTTTATCCAGAGAACCGCAGGAATATGTTCAGATTGAAGGTTTCTTGTTTGGAAAACGATTAAAAGCAGGAAGACAACAAAAGCTTGATGTTGGAAAAGTTGTTCTGCCATATCATTGCAACGCCTGCAATAACGATATGTCGTTTTTGTCAGAGGACAAGTTGTACTGTATAGGAGTAAATGACCATTTAGTCAGTATAGATTGCGTTTTGAAATGCCCGCGATGCAATGCATTGGTTGAAGAATGGTTTTTAGTGGAAAGCAAAAATGAAATTTTTAACGCTTCGCCAAATGTGCGTATTTTAAAGCGAGTAAATAAAATGTCGGAAAATGTCTCGTACCCTTTCTCCAATAATCCGTATGCGTTATTTTTTGAAAAAGCGGAACGAGCTTATCGTGAAAAATTGGGAGCGGGCGCAATTATTTATTTGAGAAAAATTTATGAAGAAATAACGTTAAAAGTTGCAATCGCGAAAGGATTTTCCATACACAAAGCAAATGGAAGCGTACGCCCTTTTAAAGATATTTTGGAAGAAGTAGATGAGCAAAATTCAATTATTCCGCGTGAGTTTTCAGAAAATGGATACCGTCTTTTTAAGGAATTGAGCGAAATTATCCATTCTAAAAATGATGCCATTTCCGAAGAAAAAGAAGCAATTGCATTGCAAAAGTACGAGCCGTTGAAAAGATTGGTTAAAGGCGTTATAGACAATGTTCAAAATCATGCGGATTTGCAAGCAGCTGTCGCGGCATTAAATTGGGGAGAAGAAAACAATGACCAAGATTGAAACCCTGTTGCAAACGCTGTGTCCGAACGGTGTGGAATATAAAAAAATCAAAGATGTGTACAAACGTTTGCGTGGAACTCCGATAACTGCAGGAAAAATGCAGGAAATAAATAATCCGGCTGGAAATATTAGGATATTTGCAGGTGGTCAAACGGTTGTAAATGCTTTTGCAAAAAATATAGTCGGTGCAAATGTTATTAATGTTCCGGCTGTTATCGTACAATCGAGAGGATTGATTGATTTTTTATATTATGAAGAACCGTTCACATTTAAAAATGAAATGTGGGCTTATACGGCTAATGACAAAATTTCTGTAAGATATCTTTTTCATCTTTTAAAATCAAAAATTCCGTTATTTCGTAAGACGGCGACTGAAAAAGGCGGGCTTCCACAGATTTCTTTGCCTGTTACGGAAGAATGTTTAATCCCTGTGCCGCCTTTGGCGGCGCAAGGTGAAATTGTCCGTATTTTGGACAATTTCACCGAGCTTACAGCCGAGCTTACAGCCGAGCTTACAGCTCGTAAAAAACAATACGAATTTTACAGAAATCACCTGCTGTCTTTCGACGACGATGTGCCAAGAGTGAAATTGAGCGATTTGTTTGACACAAAAAACGGCTATACGCCTTCAAAAAATAATGCGAATTTTTGGAATAATGGAACGATTCCTTGGTTCAGAATGGAAGATATACGCGAAAATGGTCGGATATTGTCCGATTCTATTCAACATATCACGGAAGAAGCTGTAAAATGTTCTGTTTTTAAAAAGGATTCTATTATCATTTCGACGTCTGCAACGATAGGCGAATATGCGCTGTTAAGATGCGAATCCGTATCGAATCAAAGATTTACATATCTAAATCTGAAAGAAAAATATAAAAAAGATTTTGATATAATGTTTTTATTTCATTACTGCTGGAAATTGTCAGAGTTTTGTAAAAATAATCTAAATCAGGGCAATTTTGCCTCTGTGGATATGACGCGTTTTAATAATTTTGAATTTCCGATGCCCCCTCTTTCTGAACAAGAACGCATTGTCAGAATCCTTGACCGCTTTGACACGCTTTGCAACGACATTTCAACGGGATTACCCGCCGAAATCGCCGCGCGGCAACGGCAGTATGAACATTACCGCGATGAACTGTTGAATTTTGAAAAGGCTGCGTTATGACCGATTTAAACCTTGTCCTGCGTTCCGACGAAAGCACCGTCGTCGCCGAATACGAACCGCAAAAGCAACGCGCCGATACCTATCAAAGCGAAGCCTCGCTTGAAACCGCTTTTATCAAAATGTTGTCGGAACAGGGGTACGAATACGTTTCAATCAAAAGCGAAGCGGACTTGATCGCCAATTTGCGCGCGCAGTTGGAAAAACTGAACGGCATCACCTTTACCGACGCGGAATGGGCGGATTTTTTCAAAAACAACATTTGCGACGCGAAACAGCAGGATTCCGCCGGCAAAATCGTCGCCAAAACGGAAAAAATACAAACCGACGCGGTTCAATCCTTTGTCCGCGCGGACGGCAGAACGCAAAACATCGCGCTGATCGACAAGAAAAACATTCACAGCAACCGGTTGCAGGTCATCAACCAGTATGTCGAAACGCAGGGAAATCACGACGCCCGATACGACGTCACGATTTTGGTCAACGGTCTGCCGCTGGTTCATGTGGAACTGAAACGCCGCGGCGTGCCGTTAAAGGAAGCGTTCAATCAAATCGACCGTTACCAGCGCGACAGTTTTTGGGCGGGGTGCGGGCTGTACGAATATGTCCAAATCTTTGTGATTTCCAACGGGACGAACACGAAATACTATTCAAACTCCACCCGCTTCAACCGCATCAAAGAATTGTCTGATTCGCGACGCGGACGCAAAAAGAAAACGTCCGACAGTTTTGAATTCACATCGTTTTGGGCGGACGCGAGCAACAAAATCATTCCCGATCTGGTCGATTTCACAAAAACTTTTTTCGCCAGACACACGCTGTTGAACATCTTGACGCGTTATTGCGTGTTCACGTCCGAAAAGCTGCTGTTGGTCATGCGCCCCTATCAAATCGCCGCGACGGAAAAGATTTTAAACAAAATCCAAATCTCGACCAATTATCACAAAGAGGGTTCTTTGGACGCCGGCGGCTACGTCTGGCACACGACGGGCAGCGGCAAAACGCTGACTTCGTTTAAAACCGCGCAGCTGGCGGCAGATCTGCCTTTTATCGACAAAGTGCTGTTCGTCGTCGATCGCAAGGATTTGGATTATCAGACCATTCGCGAATACGACCGTTTTGAAAAAGGCGCGGCGAACGGCAACAACAACACGGAAATTTTGCGCCGGCAGCTGGAAAACAAGGATAAGCACGACAAGCCCAAAGATTACCGCATTATCGTCACAACCATTCAAAAACTGGACAACTTTATTCGGAAATATCCGGATCACCCGATTTATAACCGGCATTTAGTGATTGTTTTTGACGAATGCCATCGCAGTCAATTCGGCGATATGCACGCCCGCATCGTCAAAAAATTCAAACGCTATCACCTGTTCGGCTTTACGGGAACGCCTATTTTCGCGCAAAACGCCGGAACGGGCGGCTCGCCCGACTTGCGCACGACGGCGCAGGCGTTCGGCGACAAACTGCACACCTACACAATCGTGAACGCAATCAACGACGGCAACGTTCTGCCGTTCAGGATCGATTACATCGGCACCGTCAAAGCGAAAGACGGCACAAAAGACAAGCTGGTTTCCGCCATTGACACGCAATCGGTTTTGGCGGCGGACGAACGCGTTTCTTTGGTCGTCGGGTACATTTTGGAACACTTCGACCAAAAAACAAAGCGCAATGCGTGGTTCGATTTGAAAGGAAAGCGCGTCAACGGCTTTAACTCGATTTTCGCCGTCAGCGATATTCCCGTATGTAAAAAATACTATCTGGAATTTAAAAAACAGCTGGCGGAAAAATCCCAAAACCTGACCGTCGCGACAATCTTTTCTTTCGCCCCGAACGAAGAAGATCCGTGCGGCTTGCTGGCGGAAGAGGAATTTGAAACGCAGGATCTGGATCAGACTTCGCGCGATTTTCTGGACGGCGCGATTGATGATTACAACAAAAAATTCAAAACAAACTTCGACACGTCGGCAAGGGGATTCCAAGACTACTACAAAGACGTTTCCGAACGCGTCAAAAACCGCGAAATTGATATTCTGTTGGTCGTCAATATGTTTTTGACGGGCTTTGACGCGACGACGCTGAACACGCTGTGGGTGGACAAGAATCTGAAAATGCACGGCTTGATCCAAGCGTTCAGCCGCACGAACAGAATTTTAAATTCCGTCAAATCGTACGGCAACATCGTTTGCTTCCGCGATTTGTCCGACGAAACGGACGAAGCGATTGCCCTGTTCGGCGACAGCAAGGCGGGCGGTTTGGTGCTGTTAAAGTCCTATAACGATTATTTTAACGGCTATGACGACGACAACGGCAAACATCACCGCGGATATCGGGAATGCGTTGACGAATTGCTGGAACGTTTTCCGCTGGGTGCGCCGGTTTTGGGCGAGGAAAACGAAAAGGATTTTATCCGGTTGTTCGGGAACATCTTGCGCCTGCGCAATATTTTGACCGCTTTTGACGATTTTGCCTCGCGGGACTTGATTAAACCTCTTGATTTGCAGGATTACACGGGGCGCTATTACGATCTGCACGAAAAATACAAACGGACAAACGGCGATAGAGAAGATATTCTTGACGATGTTGTGTTTGAAATGGAACTGGTCAAGCAGGTCGAAGTCAACATCGACTATATTTTGGATCTGGTCGCGAAATATCATCAGTCGCATTGCAAAAACAAGGAAATCTTGGGCGCGATCGACAAAGCCGTCGGAGCCAGTCCGGAACTCCGATCGAAAAAAGAGTTGATTGACGGCTTTATTTCAACGATCAACGCCAATTCAAACGTGTTGTCCGATTGGAACGAATACGTCAAACGGCAAAAAGAAAAAGACGTTTCGGAACTGATTGAAACAGAACGCTTGAAACCCGAAGAAACGCGCAAGTTTTTGAAAAACGCCTTTGCTGACGGCGCGCTGAAAACAACGGGAACGGCGATTGACGAAATACTGCCGCCGATGTCCCTGTTCAATCCGGCGACGGCGGAGAAAAAAGCGAACATCATTGAAAAGCTGATAGCGTTTTTCAACAAATATTTCGGAATAGCGCAGGAATAAAAATGGATAAATTCGAATTGCTTTTCGATCGGGATATTCTTGCCATTTTAGACGGGGATACGAAATTCGGCGTCATTCCATTGGAAGAACGCGAACAAGAAATTTCAATGCCGTATTTAAGCGGAAATGATATTTGCAATATAGCCAACAAATTCGGTTGCCCCCTGGCTTATGGAGGAATGAAAAGCAGGCGGGAATATCTGAAAGATTTAATCACGTTTTGCATTAGAAGCGAACGTGTTTCCGATTTGCTGTCATACTTGTTTTCAAAACAGCAATTTTCAACGATGCTGTCAGGGCTGACATCCGAACATATTGAAAATGCCTATAAAACAATTACCAATTCTGTTATTGAACATATCAATGGAGAGCTTTATTTCGGCGGTAATGAACTTGTATTGATTGCCGGAACTTTTGCGATCCGTGAAATTGGAAAAACTGTTTCCGTAGAGGCTCCGATTATTAAGATAATAGATAGAAGCTATATTTCCGCTCTATGCGAACGAGCTTTACAAGCTATTGAGACAAAAGATTTTGACAGTGCCGTTACAAAATCCAGAACATTGCTTGAAGAAGTGTTTTGCTACGTTATAGAGAGAAAAGGACAAACTCCCGCAGATAAGGGAGACATTAAGGGATTATACACCGAAGTAAAAAAATTATATAATATGCACCCAGATAAAGATGCTGACAGGCGCATTAATATGCTTTTATCAGGTTTGGAAAAAATTTTATCTGCAATTACTGAAATGAGAAATAAAAACAGCGATTCTCACGGTGTCGGCGCAAACCGTATTAACATTGCGGAACATCATGCGCGATTATGCGTCAACGCCGCTGTAACGATGGCTGATTTTATATTGGCGGTTAGTGAAAAACAATGTTCCTGAATACTTTTTTAATCCGGTAAAAAATTTTATGCCACGTTCCTTTTGCGTTTTTTCATTATTTAATGCCGCTTGCATAATAAGCGTCGGATAGTTGTTCTTCAATCCAATAGTCCAAATCAGCGATTGAATACACGACTTGCCGCGTTCCGAATTTTCTGAACTTTGGTCCGCCGCCGGTTGTGGCATATTTTGCCAGAGTTTTTTCAGAACGTGACAACCCTTTGCGCGCCAAATAAGCCGCCGCTTGTTTTCTGCTTAAAAATTGAGTTTCCATTGTTCACCTCGTTATACTCGTCATTCAATCAGTTTTCCGTGCGTTGTTACCTTTTTGTTACCCACGGAGTGCTTTTCCGTTGTCATGAATAAAAAGAGAGAATTTTATTCATTATTTTTCAATAAGTTAAATCTTTTTCGCTTCTCCTTTTTCATTTTTTGCTTGAATGGTCGTCATACAGCCGCCGTGTCCGTTGTTCAGCAAAGACAAAAGCGTCCAAGTGTTCCGGCTGCGCAACTCTCCGCAAGCGATGCGGTCGGGACGCAACCGCATCATCGCGTCCAGCCGCAATCCGCTGTCGTTCGGCAGAGCTTCTTCCAGCCGCCGTCGCAGCATCTCCACCCTTTCCAAATCCAGATAACTCTACTTGATCTTGTTGACTTTCCCGACCATGCGCCTTTCTCCTCCCGCGGTTTGTTCGGAAAAAGTCTATCCCCCTACGCAAAAAGCCCCGAATGTCTTTTCGGAGCTTTTTGGGGCTTTTTAGAATACGATTTTTGAAAAACCTCTTGCGCTTTGAAATTCACGGCTATATATTTACTTTACATTCATTCCCAAGCAGTAAGCCCCCAACATCCGGGATCAGCTGAGTCTTGGGATTTTTTTTGGAGTTAATATGAATACCGCTATCTTTGTTGATTTGGCTTTTGTCTTAAAACGCTTGAATCATACGCATACTGATTCGCCCGAGGAAATCGGAACCAAAATTTACAAAATGTGTACTAGGCATTTGTCTCACGAAAAGGGCATCCGCGATCAGCTTTATCGCATTTTCATTTATGATTGCGAGCCACTGAACAAGAAACTGCATTATCCCGTTTCTCATAAGGCTTTGGATTTATCAAAAACATCAACATACACCTTCCGAAAGGCTCTACATTCTTAATTCATCAGAGAAAAGTTGCTTTGAGAATGGGACGGATTTCTGATAACGCCCGCTGGGTTTTAACAGAGAAGAAAATGCAGGAAATCCTTAAAAATCCGTCTGTACAGTTGAACTTAACAGACGAAGATTTCAGATATGAAACCCATCAAAAAGGCGTCGATATGAAAATGGGTATCGACATCACTTCAACTGTTTTAAAAAAGCAGGTCAACCGCATCGTTTTAATTACAGGTGATGCTGATTTTGTTCCTGCTGCGAAACTGGCGCGGCGCGAAGGCGTTGATGTAATTTTAGACCCAATGTGGTCAAACATTCCCAACGACCCGTTCGTTCACATTGACGGTTTGTATTCCGCCACAAAGCCGGAAGACGTTCGCGACGTTACAAAAAAGGAAAAAACTATTTAACTTTGGCAATCAATACGTTCGTTTGAAAATCTCGTTCCGTTACCTCGCGCAGCGTTTTGCAAAACACCCGCTTCGCCTGACTTTCGGTCAAGCCAACCTCTTTTGCGACGGATTTCCAGCACAGCCCTTGGGAGCGGAGCCAGACGATGCGGCGGGCGCGCAGATCGGCGATTTGCGGCATCAGAGTATCAATGACAAAGCGCATTGTCGCCATGTCTTCGGGCAGGACGAACGGCGGAACGCTTTCGTCTTGCGACAAAAGCAGTTCCGTCTGCGCCGCTGTTTTAAACATTCCGGCAATGTCTTTCGGTGTTTTCATACTTATCCAAAATTCGGCTGTTCAATCGGCAAACAAGCGCAAGGGCTAAGCTTATAGCTGTCCGTGCCGTTTCCGATGCCTTTGACGCTTTGCGTCGCCGAACACGCCGATAAAACGGTCAATAAAGCCAATATCGTCAGTTTCCTCATTTCGTTTTCTCCTCTTGTGTCAAAGCCGCGTCAATCGCTATCGTCCCTTCGACGAGCTTTTCTTTCGCGGCGATAATCTGCAAAATATTTGCGATTAAGATGTTTTGCTGAACCAAAGCCGCGTGAATGTCCGCCAAAGCCCTGTTCGTCTGCGACAGCTTTTCCATTACGGTCAGCGCGCCGTTCGTGTCCCGCACGATTGCCGTCGCCGCTTGCGTCAGCTCCGACGTTTTGGCTTTGACCGCCATGGCGTTCGCCAAGCCGTCGTCAACGCTCTTTTTGTGAAAGTCCGCGCGGGCTTTTTTGACTTTCCGCCATTGCTTTTTCGACCGGTTGTTCGCCGTCGTAATGCCGCGCCACGAATAACCGCCGCCCGCCACGCCGGAGATCGTATTCAGCGCGCCTTGCACATCGTCGTTTGTCGGCAAGTCCAACGCTTGCCGGATATAATCCTGCGCCGTGCAGACGTTGGTTACTTCAAAATTCATACCGTCCAAAAGAAACTGCGGCGTAACGCATTGCAGCAGTTCGTTCGCGTTCGTGATAAAGCTTTGCGCCGTCAGCGCCAAAGACACCGCCCCGCCGACCGTGTCCGTGATTTGTTTTGTCGCATCCAAGCTCTCTTTGGTCGTATCCCATATCGCTTTGCCGTTTTCCAAAATCGCCGCCATCGTCGCGTTCTGCTTGATGTTTTCCGCCAAACCGTTCGTGTCGATGACCGCCATTTGAGCATTAGCCGCATGGGCGAAAAACAGCATACAGAAGAGAAAAAATTTAAACATACGGCTTTCCCGTAAAAACAACAAAATTCCAAAGTTTTGTTATTTTATGCGGTCTTCATTCAGCCGGTTAGCGCGTTTTTGGTGCAAAACGGTGCATTATGGTGCGGCAGACACTTCGTTTTCCATAAAACGGCAGCGCTGTTCTATCGTTTTTAAAATTCGCTCATAAACGGGAGAGGAATAAGGCGAAGCGTTCGGTCACAGTTCTCCCGCTTTGGATTCGATATTAACGGTTAATCCCAGCATTTGCAGCACGTTCAGCACCTTTTGAATTTCACAAGTCGGTTTGCCGCGTTCCAACTCTTTGATAAAACGAATACCGACGCCGCTGTACGCCGCCAGCTTTTCCTGCGTTATCTTTTGAGATTTCCGCATGGAATGAATCAACGCGCCCAATTCTTCGCTTGATGTGATTTGTTTCATCAAAGTGTCCTTCTAAAACTATCCCGAACGGTATGATTTTAACAAATCCAGCACAAAATACAACAAAATTATCCCGAACGGGTTATTTTTTTGAAAAATTCTCGGTCGGGCGGCGCATCTGAAAACTTGCACAATCGTTTCAAAAATGATACGATTTGACCGTTAAAATGATACGATTGGGAAAGCAATGTACTCTAAACGCCAAGAAGCTTTGCTGAATTTCATTCAAGCACACAAATCCGTTCGTCGGGAAGAAATCGAAACTTTTTTGAATACGGCGGGATTTCCTGTATCCAAAATAACGGTATTGCGTGATTTGGATGCGCTGTTAAAAGACGGCTTGATTGTGAAAACAGGCAACGCGAAAGCGACGCTTTACGCGCCGTCGCCCCGTTCGGCATTGTTGGAGCAGATTGACGTTGAAGAATATTTCGGCACAGACCAAGACCTGCGGAAAAACGTCAAAACATCCTTTAATTTCGACATTTTTCAATCCCTGTCAAATTTGTTGACGGAAGCCGAGAAGGCGGAATTGGCTTTGCTGAACGAAACGTATCGGAAAAAACGCGACGCTTTGCCGCCCAATTTGCGCCAAAAGGAATTTGAACGCCTGACGGTCGAACTGGCGTGGAAATCTTCCAAAATCGAGGGAAACACATATACCTTGCTGGACACGGAACGGCTGTTGAAAGAAAACGTTTCCGCCAAAGGCAAAACCGCCGAAGAAACCAAAATGGTGCTGAATCATAAAACCGCGCTGGATTATGTGTTGCAGTCCCCCGAATACTTTCGGCAGCTGAGCGTTTCCAAAATCGAAGAAGTGCACCGTTTGCTGACAAGCGGCTTGCAAGTCGCATCAGGTATCCGTCAAGGCATGGTGGGCATTGTCGGCACGAACTATCGCCCATTGGACAACAGCTATCAAATCAAAGAAGCTTTGCAGCATCTGATTTCAACCGTCAATCAAACGGAAAATCCCGTTGAAAAAGCTCTTATCGCCGTTTTGATGATTGCGTATATCCAGCCGTTTGAAGACGGCAACAAGCGCACGTCAAGGATTTTGGGAAACGCGCTGTTGCTGGCGGATGATTACTGTCCGCTTTCTTACCGCAGCGTTGACGAAATCGAATACAAAAAGGGCATCATTCTGTTTTACGAACAAAACAACGCTTCTTATTTCAAGCAACTGTTTTTGGAACAGTTCAGACAAGCCGTTAAAAAGTATTTTTGATTTCCATTTCCCGACAGATTTCAAGAATACCCTTGTCATACAGCCGCCGTTTTTCGCGAATCGGCGGGCGGAAAATGAAAATCCCCGTTTTGCAACGGGGGTTTTCTTATTGATCGTTTGTCTTTTCATCGTATGTGACGACGCTGACCGATTGGAACAGCCCGCCAAAGACCGAAAAATATTCGTAATCGGCATAGACGGCGGCGTCGGGTCTGCTGTTAAATCCGTCGGTAACCGCGATCGACGGAAAGCCGAGCGGAATCCATAGAAACGACGTGACGTATTTTTTTTGCCGCGCACGTCCGATTTTGATGTTGTCCGCCTTTGTCGTCAACGGCGCCTTGTAGCTGGAAACCAGAAAGCCGGTCGGCGGCTTGAATTCCGCCGTCACGCTTGTGCATCCGCACAGCGTCAAAACCAGCCCCAGCGCGAATGCCCGCTTAGTCGCCATAGACGTGCACCGTCGTTTTTTGGAAAAATCCCAACACGTTCAAATACGAATAGTCGGAACCTTTGATCGTTGAGATGTTTGCGTCCTCCGCCGCCGCTTTATAGCTGGCGTCCCCGACGGAAATCAGGCCGAATATCGTGTAAACGCTGGCGCTGCCGTGTTTTTTGCCGACCGGTTTGTTTGTCGTTTCCAAATCCAGAGGGGCTTGGATGGAGCTGACCGCCCCTGTCGGCGGAACAAACGGCGCCGTCACGCACCCCGACAATGTCAAAACCGCCAACACTGAAAAGAATAATTTTTTCATTTCTGAACAATCCCTTGTTAAAATCAAACAAAAGCCACTTTCGGATAGAAAGTGGCGGATGTTCAGAAACCGCACAAAAATAAAAAGACGGCTCGATGCTTTCGTGCATATAGCCTTATCACACCGACATCCGCCATCAACGGAAATCGGTGTATGACTTTTTAGCCGCCATACACAAAGCGGCTTATTTTTGTTCAGGTTTCTGACGCCCGGAGCCTGCCTTTTTCGCAAGCTCGGGATTCAGGTTATCAAAAATCCGCGCCGGTCACAAACAAAATCGCACTCAACCATTTTTCACAGTGGCAATCGCGAAGTTTTGTATTATATTAACCGTGATTTTTGTTTTTTAACGGAGCTTGAAACCATGGAAGAAACCAAAAGACCTCGTCCCGTCATGCTGTGCATTTTGGACGGCTGGGGACACCGCGACAGCAAAGACAACAACGCCATCGAACTGGGCAACACCCCGAACTGGCACAATCTGGTCGCGACCTGCCCGAACACGTTGATCGCCACGTCGGGTTTGGATGTCGGTTTGCCCGCGGGTCAGATGGGCAATTCCGAAGTCGGTCACATGAACATCGGCGCCGGCCGCGTCGTGATGCAGGATCTGCCGAAAATCGATCAGGCGTGCGCCGACGGATCGCTGGCGAAACGCCCCGCCGTCGTCGAACTGATCGAAAAACTGACGGCGTCCAAGGGAACTTGCCACCTGATGGGGCTGATGAGCCCCGGCGGCGTCCATTCCCACATGAACCACATCGTCGCTTTGGCGAAAATCCTCAGCGACGCGAAAATCCCCGTCGCCGTCCACGCTTTTCTGGACGGGCGCGACGTGCCGCCCGATTCGGCGCTGGGCTACGTCAAGGAATTTGAAGACAAGACGAAAGACATGGCCGGCGTGAAAATCGCGACCGTATCGGGACGTTATTACGCCATGGATCGCGACAACCGCTGGGAACGCATCGGATTGGCGTTTGACGCGCTGATGTGCGGCAAAGGCGAAACCGCCGCGACCGCCGAAGAAGCGATCGAAGCGTCCTATGCCAAAAAGGTTTACGACGAATTCGTCCTGCCGACCGTCATCGGCGGTTACAAAGGCATGAACGACGGCGACGGCATTTTGTTCGCGAACTTCCGTTCCGACCGCGCCCGCGAAATCATGTACGCGCTGGCCGACAAGGAATTTGACAAGATGAAGCGCGCCAAAACGGTCGAATTCGCGGCCGTCGTCGGTATGACGCAGTATTCCGTCGATCACGACCGGTTCGTAAAACCGATCTTCCCGCCCGAAAAGCTGGAAAACATCTTCGGCGAAGTCGTGTCCAAAGCCGGTCTGACGCAGCTGCGCATCGCGGAAACCGAAAAATACGCGCACGTCACGTTCTTTTTCAACGGGGGCGAGGAACGCCTGTTCAAAGGCGAAGAACGCATCTTGATCCCGTCGCCCAAGGTCGCCACCTATGACTTGAAACCCGAAATGAGCGCGTTCGAGGTTTGCGACGCTTTGGTCGATTCGATCAACGCGGGCAAATTCGACGTCATCATCGTGAATTTCGCCAACGGCGACATGGTCGGCCACACGGGCATCCTGTCCGCCGCGATCAAAGCCGCCGAAGCCGTCGATAAATGCCTCGGCCGGTTGGAGGAAGCGATCAAAAACGCGGGCGGCGTGATGCTGGTCACGGCCGATCACGGCAACTGCGAATTGATGAAGGACGAAAAGACGGGCGCGCCCTACACCGCGCACACGACGTTCAAAGTCCCCGCCGTTCTGTTCAACGATCAAAACGGATACAAACTGCGCGACGGCGGCCGTCTGGCCGATTTGGCGCCGACGCTGTTGCAGTTGCTGCACATTGAACAGCCCGCCGAAATGACCGGAAAGTCTTTGCTGGTCAAATAAAGCATGGTTTTCAGAGGGACGACGAAGCTTTTTCTGCCCGTTTTTGCGGCGGGATTGGTTTTGTCGTCCCTTTGTCATGCCGCAAACCCCGATTCCGCATCGGCGAAATCGGAGCTGTCGCGCGTCAACAGCCAGATTGAACAGGCGCGGCGCGAGCATAAAAAATTGCGCGAGCAGGCGAAAAGCGTTCAAAAGGAAATTCTGGACGTGCGGCGAAAAATGGTCGCCGCCGCCGGATCGATTCAGGAACAGGAGGAAAGCCTTGACCGGTTGGAACAAAAGCTGGCCGAATTCGAAGCGCAGCAATCCCTGATGAAAAACCGGCTGGAGATTCGGCGCGCCCAGCGGATGCGCGTTCTGGCCGCGCTGCAATCGCTGGCGTTCAAACCGACCGAGGCGTTGATCGCCCAGCCCCTGCCCCCGCAGGACACGCTGCGCAGCGCGCTGTTGCTGCGCGAAGCCGTCCCCCGATTGGAATATTCGACCGAGGGGCTGCGCAAGGATTTGAACAAGATCGCCAGCCTGACGACGGCCATCCGCGCCCAATACGCGCAGATCAAAACGATGACGCGGCGGCTGGACGAAAAACGCCGCGACATGAACGTGCTGATCAAGAAAAAGTCCCAGCTGCAAACCGCTTTTGCCAGCGAAAGTTCCCGCGCGAAAGCCAAGGCCGAAAATCTGGCAAAGCAGGCCGGCGACTTAAAAGAGCTGTTGGCGAAGTTGGAGGCCGAAAGCAAGCGGCGCGCCGCCGAAACGCCGAAACGGTCGGGCGTGCCGACGGGGGCTTTCATGGCCGCGAAAGGGCGCATCCCCTATCCCGTCAAAGGCGTCGTCATTAAAAAATTCGGCGATCCGACCGAAGCCGGCGCGACAGCCAAAGGCATCACCATCCGCACGCGCGCAAACGCGCAGGTCATTTCGCCTTATGACGGCACGGTGCTGTTCGCGGGAGCGTTCCGCGGATACGGGCGGCTGGTCATCATCGAACACGGCGACGGGTATCACACTTTGCTGGCCGGAATCGGGCGGCTGGACACGTCGGTCGGTCAATCGCTGCTGGCGGGCGAACCCGTCGGAATAATGGTGGCGCAATCCCAACCGACGTTGTATATTGAACTGAGAAAGAACGGGCAGCCGATCAACCCCGCCGGTTGGTTGAGCGGCTGAAACAAAGGGTAAAGGAATAACAGATGAAACGTTTCGCTTTGACGGTTTTCGCCATGACGCTGGCTTTGCTGTGCAGCGGCGGCGCCCGCGCCGAACAAAAGGCGCAAAAGCCCAAATCGCCGGAAGAACAGGCCGCGCTGGTTTACAAATACCTGAACGTGTTCAGCGAAACGCTGAAACGCGCCAAAACGGACTATGTCGAAGAGGTCGGCGAAGACAAGCTGATCGAATACGCGATCAACGGGATGCTGTCGTCGCTCGACCCCCATTCGTCGTATCTGGACGCCGAAACGTTCAAGGATATGCGCGAACAGACCAAGGGCGAATTCGGCGGACTGGGCATCGAAGTCACCATGGACAACGGATTCGTCAAGGTCATTTCCCCGATCGACGACACCCCCGCGTTCAAAGCCGGCATTCAGGCGGGCGATTACATCACGCACATCGACGGCACGACCGTTTTGGGCGAAACGCTGACGCAGGCGGTCGAAAAGATGCGCGGCCCCGTCCGTTCCAAGGTCAAGCTGACGATCCGGCGGCGCAACAAAGACCCGTTTGATGTCACGCTGACCCGCGACAACATTAAAATCCGTTCCGTCAAGGCCGAGAAAAAAGACCCCGCCGTCGGCTACATCCGCATTTCCTCGTTTTCCGAAACGACGACCGACGACGTGAAAAAGGAAATTGAAAAGATTCAAAAGGACGACGCGGAACTGTCCGGCTACGTCCTTGATCTGCGCAACAACCCCGGCGGATTGCTGGAACAGGCGGTGTCCGTCGCCGACCTGTTTTTGAACGAAGGGGAAATCGTTTCCACCCGTCCCCGCCGCGCCGAGGAAACGCAGCGTTACAGCGCGACAAAGGGCGACATCACCAAAAACAAACCGATCGTCGTTTTGATCAACGAAGGGTCGGCTTCGGCCGCGGAAATCGTCGCCGGCGCGCTGCAGGATCACAAACGCGCCGTCATCGCCGGAATGCGTTCGTTCGGCAAAGGGTCGGTTCAAACCGTCATCCCCGTCACGGGATTCGGCGCGATCCGTTTGACGACCGCGCGCTATTACACGCCGTCCGGCCGTTCAATCCAAGCCAAGGGCATTGAACCGGACATCGTGATACCGCCCGCGCACGTCGAATATTACGCCCTGCGTTCCGACGATTTCGCCGAAGCGTCCTTTTCCAACGCGCTGGCCAAGCAGGACGAGGACAAAACGTCCAAAGACAAAACCATGAAAGAAAAAAAGGACAAAAAAGCCAAAGCAAAGGACAAGGAGCGCGACCCGTTCGACGAAAAGCCGAAAGAGGAAAAGAAGATCGAGGATTACCAGTTGGATCGCGCGATCGACATTGTCAAGGCGATGGGCATCTACCGTTCCGGACGTGAATGACGATGACCGGCGGCAAAGCTGAAAACTCCCCCTTTTCCAACGAAGGGCTGAACGCCGGACGGGCGCGGGCGTTCCGCGTCGTCGCCGTCGCGGCCGCCGTGTCTTTCGTTTGCGCGGCCGCGGGCGTTTACGTCGATTTCATCCGATCGCCCGCGATCACGGCGACGTTCGATCTGGCGGAAAAAACGATCGGGGCGGGATCGCTGATCGACCCGCAGCCGCCCGAAAAGAAAACGGAAAAGGGCGCGTCGTCCGAAAACGTCGATTTGATTGAACGGCTGGAACGCGCGAAGGAAAATATGGAGCAGACCGCCGGCGCATTAAAGGAAATGGTCGAACCGGAAAAAACGCCCGAACCCGCCGCCGCTTTGTCGCCGGAACTGCAAAAGCTGGAACGGGAAAAGCAGGCCGCCGAACAGAAAAAGATCGACGAGATCGCCGATTTGCAAAAACAACGCGACGGCAAGGATCAAAGAAAACAAGCCGTTTTGAACGGTTTGGAAACGGCTCTGGCGGCTTTTGATGCGGCCAAGCCGGAAAAACCGGCCGAAAAAAAAGATACCGCCGATAAAAAGCCCCCCGCCGCGGCGCCGAATCTGAAACTGACGGAACCGGCCGGAAGCGTCGCCGTTCCCGTATCCTCTTTTTCCGGCGAACCGCCGCCGCCCGATTTGATCAAAACGACGCTGAACAATTCCCTGCCCGATTTTTCGTTGATTAAAAAAGGTTTTCCCGCAAACGCGACGCCATTGCACATCATTGAACCGCTGGCGGATCTGCAACAGGCATCGCGCTATGGCAAACTGCCGGTGAAAACAAAGGAAAGCACACCGTTCCAAGCATACCGCCGGCCGGTGGAAATTCCGCCGCAAACGCCGTATGTCGCGGTGCTGTTCACGGGGTTGGGGAAACGCGCGAACGCCACCAAAGCGGCCATCAACACCCTGCCCGCGACGGTGTCGATGGCGTTCACCCCCTATGCGGACAAGCTGAAAACCTATATCGCGAACGCCCGCCGCACCGGCCATGAAACGTTGTTGAACCTGCCCATGCAGCAAGGCGTGTTCCCCGACACCGATCCGGGGCCGCTGGGGTTGGTCACAGGATTGCCCGAACAGGAAAACCGCAAGCGTCTGCACAAGGTTTTGGGGCATGATGTCGCCTATATCGGCGTCGCCGCCATGGCCAAAGAGAACTTTTCCTATTCCGGCGCGCAGATGAAATCGTTTTACGAGGAAATCATCGGCCGCGGGTTGGTTTACATTGACGGCACGGACGATCCGCGGATGCCGAAATTCAAAAAGGCCGCCCGTCCCGACATCCACATTTCCGAAAACTTTTACCGCGCCGCTATTCGCGCGAAGCTGGAACAGGCGCGGCAAATCGCGTTGAAAAAGGGATCGGCGTTCGTGCGCGTCGAAACCGTCCCCGTCACGCTGGTCGTTGTCGAAGAATGGATGAAATCGTTCGCCCCGACCGAAGACGCCCCCGTTCCGGAACTGACTTTCGTCCCGCTGTCCTATTATTTGGAACAAAAAGAGGCTGGAAAATGAATCAAAAGACCTACCGCCCGAATGTCGGCATCATGCTGTTGAACACCGTCGGCGACGTGTTTGTGGCGCATCGCGTCGATACGCGTGAAAAGGCGTGGCAGATGCCGCAGGGCGGCATTGACAAAGGCGAGGACGAACACCGCGCCGCGTTGCGCGAATTGTTCGAGGAAACCGGCGTGTCGTCCGTCGAAACGATCGCGGAAAGCACGCGTTGGTACACTTACGATTTTCCCGCGGGCGTCAATTTCATCAGCGAAAAGAAAAAGAAATTCGCCGGTCAAACGCAAAAATGGTTTTTGTTCCAATTCACGGGCGACGAAAGCGAAATTCAAATCGACCGCCCCGACGCGGAATTTAACGCGTGGAAATGGGTTCCCGCCGAACAGGTTGTTGATTTGATCGTCGATTTTAAACGCGACGTTTACCGTCAGGTCGTTGACGAGTTTATGCCGTTCATCGACGCCGTTCGCGCAGACGCGAAGAAATAAGGTATTTTCACCTGAAAACGCAAAAGCCCGCCCCTTTTAAAGAGGCGGGCTTTTTTCTACCGGTCATTCTGCCGAAACCATTTTCAACCCGACCAGCCCGACGATGATCAGCGCGACGAACGCCAAACGCGCAAACGTCGCCGGTTCGCCGAAAAACATGATGCCGTAAACGACAGCGCCGACCGCCCCGATGCCCGTCCACACGGCGTATCCCGTCCCCAGCGGCAATGTTTTGACCGCCACGCCCAACAGCCAGACGCTGAGCGCCATGCCGACGACGACGATCGCGCTGGGAACCAACTTCGTAAAGCCGTCCGCGTATTTCATCGCGACCACCCAAACCGTTTCAAAAATTCCGGCGACAAACAGATAAACCCAAGCCATTTTTCCCTCCTATCAAGCAAAAAAAACACGTCCCGCCGGCAAAAGCGGGGCGTGCGCGTGTTACATTTTTTATTAAGGCACGTCCGCCAGATGAATCGCCCCCAGCGTATGGCAAACGGGGCAAGTGGTGTGATCCTTTTCAAACGGCGTGTGGCAGACTTCGCAATAATACGGCATTTCCGCCGGCGCGTCGGACGCCCGCACGCGGTATTCGTCGGCGGCCTTTTCATCCTGATTGCACGCGGCGATTTCCTCCGCCATCATCAAGGCGCGTTTTGAATCCGGATGTCCGGTCAAATAGCGGTTCACGGCGGCCTTCGCCTGCCCCCACAGCCGCGCTTTCAACGAACAATCGGCCAGAACCAGATCGTTGACCACGGCTTTCGGATTTCCGGCGATCAGCTCTTCGACATCTTTGACCGCTTCGATCGGCGATTCCTGCGCCGTCAGCGTCAAATACACTTCGTACACCGCCCAGCTGGGGGAAAGTTTCCACACCTTTTGCAACAGGCGGCGCGCCTTTTTCGGTTCGCCCGCCGCAATGTCCAATTCGGCGGTCTGCACGGCCGCGCGCACAAACGTTTCGTCGGTGTCGTGTGCCGCGCGAATCAGTTTTTCGCGTTCGGCCGCGTCCGCCGCACCGGCGGCCTGTTCCAACAAAACGGACGCTTTCAACCGTTTGGCCGTCAGCTTGTCAAACAGATCCTGTTTATAGGCTTTTTCCAACGTCGCGATCGCCTGCGGCCACTGCTTTTCGTGAATCTGCAATTCAAACGCTTCGGACAGAACCCAAGCGGGCGGATTTTTCATCGACAGCAATCCCGCGCACAGCTCGGTTGCTTTGGCCATGTTGCCGGTCAGACGCAACAGGCGGATCTTGCCCCGCGTCCCCAGCAAACGCGTCGCGTCGTCGGCGGACAATTCGTCGAACAGGCGCAACGCTTCGGCCGTGTTGCCTTTCGCTTCGGCCAGCTGAGCCTGAAACACTTTGATTTTAAACGGTTCGTCGGCAAAGCTTTTTTCCAGACGCTTGGCCGTTTTCTGCGCCGCGGCGACATCCCCCGCCGCCAACGCGGTCAGCCCGTCGCCCAACAAAGTGTAGCGGTCGATTTCGCGGTTGACTTCGGATTTCGCGATTTTATGCGCGCGTTTGTCCGCGCCCGCCCAAAACGCGATCTTTTGCGTCAACAGCAACAGCGGTTTGGCCAAAAAGACGTAAAACACCGCGTACAAAACGGCGACGACGCCGATAACGACCGCCACGGACGTTTGAACGGAATAACCGATCCATTCAATATGCAACGTCCCCGGATTGTTCGACAGCCAAGCCGCCGCCAGAGCGATAATTCCCAGAAGAATTGCGTTCCAAACGATTCTGATCATCAATCATTCCCCCTTGGCCTGTTCGGCGTACAGAACCCCCAGCACGGCGGCGACGGTTTCATTGATCGTTTTTTGCGTCGTCACATAACGCTGCGCCGCCTGCGTCCATTCCTTCATTTCATCGGCGGCGGTTCCGCGCAACGCCTGCAAATGCAGAACGGCGACGGTCAGATCGCCCGCGTTGACGGCCTGTTGCGCGCGCGCCAAAACGGCCTGCGTGGACATATCCTCTTGCGTCACGGCGTCAATGCGACGGATGACGACCAGCTTTTTCAGGGAATTTAAAGCCTGATGAAACCAATCCTGCTTGGGGCTGACCGATTCGGACAAAACGGCTTTGTCGGCATAGGCCGCAAACGATTGCGTCAGCGCGGTTTTCGTCCACACGCCCTGATCCGCGGCGACGGACAGCGAACGCAGGTATTCGGCGATTCGCGGTTTCGACGACGCCAAAGCCAGCGCGGCCTGCTGTTCGGTCAGGAAGCTCTGCCCCGACGCGGCGGATTCGCGCATCTGATACACGGCCAGCAGCAAAGCGGCGGCGCGCGCTTTTTCCGCATTCGACGCGCGCAATTTGCGTTCCGTGATTTCCAGCCGCGTCATCATCGACAACACGGACGACGCGTCGGCCTTGTTGCGTTCCATGCGTTCGATTTTGACGCTTTCCTCGACCAGTTTCTGTTCAAACGCGTCGGCGCGGGCGTTGACGGCCAGCAACCGTTCCTCGATCAAACCGGATTTGGGCATCGCGGCGCGCAATGCGTCGATTTCCGAACGCAAGCGGGCGATTTCGTCGTTCAGCGTCTGCTGGTTTTGTTCCAACGCGGACAAACCGGCCGTCAGGTCGGGCTTTTCCTCAACCGTCGCGACGATAACGTCGGCATTGTCGAAATCACGCTGGTTTTCCAGCTGTTCCACGCGGACGGACAATTCGGCGGGCTGAACGTTTTCAGCCGCGGTTTGAGCGGTTTCAGCCGCGGCTTCCTGCGGCGCGGCGGGCTGTTCGGCCGGTTGCGCGGAAAACCGTTCAACGACCGCGTGATATTTTTCCATCACGGCTTCGCGCGACTGGCGGATGCCGAAAACGGCCGCGACGGCGACCAGCAGCAAAAAGGCGACGTATTTGCAAGAACCGCGCTTTTTACAGCAACACGGGCAGTGTTCCGTTTCCTCGGGGGTGAAACCGACCGTCGCGGCCTGTTCCTTTTCATCCGTTTGAACGGGTGTTTCCCCTTGCGTTTCCACAGTTTCTTGTTTGTCTTGTCCAGTTGCCATAAAGAGCCTCCCTGATTAAATCTACTGGATTTTACCATTTTTTCCGAGTATGGGTAGAATAATTTTACATCAGAGGCTCAAAATGCTTGTTTTAGGAATCGAATCCAGTTGCGACGAAACGGCGGCGGCCGTTGTTGACGATCAAAAAAGGCTGTTGTCCTCGGTCGTTTATTCCCAAGCCGAACATCAGGCGTTCGGCGGCGTCGTCCCTGAAATCGCTGCGCGCGCCCATTTGCAAAAGGTCGGTTCCGTCGTCGAAACGGCTTTGACCAAAGCGGGCGTGACGTTCAAGGATTTGGACGCCGTCGCCGCGTCGGCGGGCCCCGGATTGATCGGCGGCGTGATCGTCGGCGTCATGACCGCCAAAGCGATCGCCGCCGTGCACAACCTGCCCTTTATCGCCGTGAATCATTTGGAAGCGCACGCCTTAACCGCCCGTTTGGGGCAAGACGTGCCGTTCCCCTATCTGCTGCTGCTGACATCGGGCGGGCATTGCCAGATTTTGATCGCCGAGGGAATCGGAAAGTTCAAACGATTGGGCGCGACCGTTGACGACGCCGCCGGCGAAGCGTTCGACAAGGCCGCCAAAATGATGGGGCTGGGCTATCCGGGAGGGCCGAAGATCGAACGGTACGCTTTAAACGGCGACGCGACGCGATTCGATTTCCCGCGCCCCATGGTGGGCAAGGCGGGATGCGATCTGTCGTTTTCGGGGTTGAAAACCGCTGTCCGCCGCGCCGTTGAAAGCTTCGCGCCCGACGGGGTTTTGGAACACGCCGTTTTGTCGGAAAAGGATATCGCCGATTTGTGCGCCTGTTTCCAGCGCGCCGTTTTGGAAACGCTGTGTTCCCGATTGAAAAACGGCATAAAAACGTTTAAAAAAGAACATCCGGAGGGAACGCATCTGGTCGTCGCCGGCGGCGTCGCCGCCAATCAGGCGCTGCGCGGCGCGTTGGAAAATCTGGCGAAAAAGTATAAATTGACTTTCGCCGCCGCGCCGATGAACCTGTGCACGGACAACGGCGCGATGGTCGCTTGGGCGGGGATGGAGCATTTTCTGGCGGGGCAAAGCGATCCGCTGGATTTCAGCCCGCGGCCGCGTTGGCCGCTTGACCCCGCCGCGAAACGTTGAGAACAAGGAGAGGACAATGGACAGGATCGCCGTATTGGGCGCGGGCGCGTGGGGAACGGCCTTGGCGCATATCGCCGCGGAAAACGGAAAGCGCGTGACGTTGTGGGCGCGCGAACCCGAAGTCGTCGCGGACATCAATGAAAAACGGCGCAACACGCTGTTCCTGCCCGATGTCGAATTGAACGGAAGCATCGCCGCGACCAACGATCAGGCCGCCGCGCTGGCGGACGCGCAGGCCGTTTTGCTGGTTATTCCCGCGCAACATCTGCGCGCGTCATGCCAAACGCTGCGTTCCGTTTGGAAACAGGGGCTGCCCGCCGTCCTTTGCGCCAAAGGCATTGAGGAAAAAACCGGCTCTCTGCTCAGCGAAATTCTGGCGCAGGAGCTACCGCAGGCGCGCGTCGCCGTCCTGTCGGGTCCCACTTTCGCCGAAGAGGCCGCGCTGGGCAAACCGACCGCGCTGACGCTGGCGTGCGCGGATGAAACGCTGGGCAAGGAATTGGTCAAAACGCTGGGGACGAAAACGTTCCGCCCGTATTACAGCGCCGACGTGACCGGCGTGCAAATCGGCGGCGCGGTCAAAAACGTCATGGCGATCGCCGCGGGAATCGTCGCCGGACGCCGGTTGGGCGACAACGCGCGCGCCGCGCTGATCACCCGCGGGCTGGCCGAAATCGCGCGGTTCGCCGTCGCTTTGGGCGGACAGGCGCAAACATTCATGGGGCTGTCGGGGCTGGGCGATCTGGTGTTGACCGCGAACAGCACGCAATCGCGCAACTTCACCGTCGGTCTGGAATTGGGCAAAGGCCGTTCCCTGTCTGACATTCTGGGCGAAAAACGCACCGTCGCCGAAGGCGTGTTCACCGCCCGCGCCGTGTTGGAACGCGCGGCCGCCGCCGGCGTCGAAATGCCGATTTGCGAAGGGTTGAGCCGCATCATGAACGGCCAATCGTCCGTGGACGACATCGTCGCGTCGCTGTTCACGCGGCCGTTCAAAAGCGAAAACTGACCCCGCCGCTTTTTTTTGTCAAACAGTCTAAAAATAGTTTTTTATTAACAAAAAAAGGCTTATCCTGATAAAAATTTTATCATTTTTCGGGGTAGGCCATGTCGATCACCATCATAACCATTTTGTGCATTTGCATAACGTGCTGCGTCGGTATTTTCATCGGCAGTTTGAAATTCCGCGGAATCGGGTTGGGCGTCGGCGGCGTTTTGTTTGCCGGATTGTTCGCCGGTTGGATGCTGGACAAATACGCCGTCCACATTCCCGCGGACGTGCTGGCCTTTTTAAAGGAATTCGGGCTGATCATGTACCTGTATTCCATGGGATTGGCCGTAGGGCCCAACATTTTTCAGGCGTTGCGCAAAAACGGCATGGTTTTGAACGCGATGTCGCTGGGCGTGACGGCCTTGGGCGCGTTGCTGACATTTCTGGTGTTTAAATTCGGCCACATCTCGCTGCCCGAAGTGTTGGGGTTGTACGCGGGTTCCGTCACCAGCACCCCCGCGTTGGGCGCCGCGCAGCAGATTTTGGGCGAATTGGGATTTGACGCCGCGCAAATCACGCAATCGGGTTTTGCCTACGCGATCGGATATCCGGTCGGCATCGTCAGCTGCATCACCGTTTTCATTTTGTTAAAGCTGATCTTCCGCGTCAAAATCACCGACGAAGTCGCCAAGTACGAATCGTCCAAAGCCGGCAGCGATCCGCATATGCAGGGGTTTAACGTTTTGGTGAACAACCCCGGATTCGACGGGTTGGAAATCGGCGATTTTCTGAAAATGATCCATTATTCGATGACGATTTCCCGCATGAAACGCGGGGACGAATACATCGTGCCGCACGAACACACCAAATTGCAAATGGGCGACATCCTGCTGATTTTCGGGCCGCGCAAAATCTTTCAAGAGGTGTCGTTCCTGTTCAAAATGGATCCCGACCATGATTTGATGGAGGAAAGCGCGAAACAGATTCAAAGCCAGAACCTATTGGTCACAAATCAGAAATGCGTCGGCAAACCGTTGAAAAAAGTGTTGGGCGACAAACGCCACCACTGGGTCATTTCGCGCGTCATCCGCAACGGCGTTTCCCTGCCCCCGACGCCCGATTTGAAACTGGCGTTCGCGGATCAGGTCGTCGTCGTCGGCAAACAGGCGGACACAACCGCGCTGATCCGTTATTTGGGCAACAATCAGGCGCGCGCGAACGACACGCGGTTCATCCCGTATTTTCTGGGCATGATCGCGGGCATTCTGTTGGGGTTGGTGCCGCTGCACATTCCGGGGATTGACGCCCCGATCAAACTGGGGACATCGGGCGGCCCGCTGATCGTCGCAGTCATCCTGTCGTGCCGCGGATCGGTCGGCAACATCATTTTCTACACCCCCGCGTATGTTTTAAACGCGTTCAGATTCCTCGGCCTGCTGCTGTTCCTGACCGTCGTCGGATTGGCGTCCGGCCCCGGATTCGTCCGGTTGGTCGCCGGAACGCAAGGCCTGTATTTCATCGGTTTGGGCATTTTGATCACCAGCATCCCGATGCTGGTCGTCGGCATCGTCACACGCGTGACGAAGAAAATGGACTACTTCTCCCTGTGCGGCGGGTTGTCGGGGTGCAACACCTGCGTGCCGTCCATGACGTTCGTCGCGAACATGGCGAACACGGACGCGCCCGCGATCGGGTACGCGACCGCCTATCCGGTCACGATCGCCCTGCGCGTCATTTCCGCGCAGGTACTGGCTTTAATGCTGGTTTGAACATGACGGCTTTTTGGGCTATCTTTGTCGGCGGGGGCGTTGGTGCGGCGTTGAGAGCGGCAGTCTGTTCCACCGTCAAAACGCATTACGGTACGATGACGGTCAATCTGATCGGGGCTTTTCTGATCGGCGTTTTATACGAGTATTTCCGTTCCAAAACGGCATTGCCGCCGGAATTGAAAGCGTTCCTGATGACCGGCCTGCTGGGCGGGTTCACGACGTTTTCAACGTACCTGCTGGATTTCGCGGTGTTGCTGGAACGCCAGAAAACGGGCGAAGCTTTTTTGTACCTGACGTTTTCCGTCGGTTTGGGGATGCTGGCCGTGGCGGCCGGCATGAAAGCGGCGGCGGCCGCGTTGGCTTGATCGCGTGAAAGGAACCGGAACATGGCCAGAGAATATTTGGGATATGTGGAAACGGACGATCCGCTGTTCGATTACCTGAAATACGACATCCAGCCGCAAGTCGCCGATTTTTGCGACGATCCGGCCTACAGGGTTTACCGCCTGCACGCATCGAACGCCGTTTATCTGTACGAAGAGGAAACGACCGGCGCGAAATTCATCGGCAAGTATTTCTTTTCCGAACGCGAGGAAAACGCCGGAAACGCGGAACGCCGGCTGGATCGCGAATTCGGGCGGCTGGAGGAAGTGCGCGGATACGGTTTCGACCGCGCGCCCCTGTACGTCGCCAAGCCGTTGGGACGCAACGAGGAACTGGGCGATTTGCTGGTCGTCGAATATTGCGACGGCGAACTGCTGAGTTCGATCATTTCCCGCGCAATCAACGAACACAACGAAACGGCGCTGTACGATTGTTTGGGATTGCTGGCGTACTTTTTCGCCGAACTGCACAACCGCACGGCGCACGAGGACGAACGCGTCGATTTCGACCGTTTTTGCGATTACACGCGCCAAGTCGTCCGCCAATGTTCCCCTTTGTTGAATCATAACGAAACGGATCGGTTGAAAGAGCTGTGTGAAAACTGGCGCGAACGGCCGGAAATGTGGTCGGACTGCCCCGTTTTGGTGCATGGCGACGCGACGCCGGAAAACTTTATCTTTTCCTTTGATTCGTTAAAAACGTTCGATTTGGAACGTTGCACGACGGCCGACCGCGTTTTCGATATCGGACGCATGGCCGGCGAATTAAAGCATTTCTTTTCCATGAACGCGGGCGACGAATTTGCCGCCGAACCGTACATCGGCCATTTTTTGCGGGAATACGCGTCCCATTTTCCCGACAGGGACGCCGCGTTCGACGCGATCACGAAACGCGTGCCGTTTTATATGGGAACGACGTTGTTGCGGATTGCGCGCAATTTCTGGATCGACCGCGATTACCGCCGCCGTCTGATCGACGAAGCGTTTGAATGTTTCCAAGAGGGGTGAGATGATCCGCGGGTTGATTTTCGACATCAACGGGACGCTGAGCGAAATTTGGACGAACGAAGAGGACGAATCCGTCTGGCGGGTTTTAAGCAACTTTTTGATCTATCAGGGGATTGATATGCCCGCGGCGGCCGTGCGCGACGCCTATTTCGCGAAAAATCAGGCGCAGCGGCGCGACAGCGGCGAAGAATTTCCGGAATTCGACGCGGTGCGCCTGTTTTCCGACATTCTGGACGACAACGCCACCGGCTACACGCGCCGGATGCCCAAAAAGAAACGCAAGCAGCTGCCTTTGACGATGGCGGAGCTGTTCCGCGCGGCGACGCTGAACCGGTTGGAATTGTACGACGGCGTTAAAAAGACGTTGAAAAAGCTGAAAGAAAAGTACCGTCTGGCGGCCGTGTCGGACGGGCAGACGGCGTGGGCGTATCCGGAACTGCACGCCGTCGGGCTGGCGGGTTGGTTCGACCCGCTGATCGTGTCCGGCGATTACGGGTACCGCAAACCCGACGAACGCCTGTTTTTAAAAGCCTTGAAGAAAATGAACCTGCGCGCCGACGAAGTCGTGTTCGTCGGCAACGATTTGTACCGCGACGTTTACGGAGCAGCCGAAGCGGGCATGAAAACCGTGTTTTTCAAATCGAATCAGGGCGACCACGACTATCCCGCGCGGGCGGATTGCACGATCGAAAAATTTTCGGAACTGGCCGCGGCCGTCCGGCTGCTGGACGAACGGTGAAAAGAACCGCCCTATTCTTTCGGGCGGACTTTTTTAATTTTCCCTTTGGACGATTTTTTGTGTTTTTTGGTCGTCACGTCGGTGACGTAATCGCGCACGGCCAGACTGATGTCCTTCAGGTGGTTTTCAAAATCGTGGCCGGCGTGCGGGAACATCGCGTAACGGACGTGAACGCCGCGCTGCCCCGACAGTTTGTCCGCCAAAGCGGCCACGGACGGTTCGGGGATCAGCGCGTCTTCGCCCCCGTGGATGATCAGCCCCGACGCCGGACAGGGCGCCAGAAAAGAGAAATCCTTTGAATTGGCGGGGGGCGCGACCGAAATGAAACCGGAAATTTCCGGCCGGCGCATCAACAACTGCATCCCGATCCACGCGCCGAAAGAATACCCCGCGACCCAGCACGTTTTGGCGTTGCGGTTCATCGCCTGCATCCAATCCAGCGCGGCCGCCGCGTCGCCCAGCTCCCCCTGCCCGTCGTCGTACGTTCCCTGCGACCGTCCGACGCCGCGGAAATTGAACCGCATGACGGCGAACCCCAGCGCGCTGAACGTTTGGAACAGCGTGTAGGTCACGCGGTTGTTCATCGTGCCGTTCGGCATTTGCGGATGCGGGTGCAAGATCAGCGCCAGCGGGGATTCTTCGTTGTTTCCCGCCTGATATCGGCCTTCCAATCGCCCCTCGGGCCCGTTAAAAATAATTTCCGGCATATTGAAACCTTGCAAAGGGTGGGTTATAACCTGTAGAAAAATATATATTAGCGAAATGAGTGGGCAATGTTCAAGCTTTCAAAAGAAATATTTTCAAAAGTTTCCGAATACGCCGACACCGTGTTGAGCCGCGATCCGGCCGCGCGGTCGAAAATCGAGGTCTTTTTGTGCTATCCGGGGCTACACGCCATCATTTTGTACCGTTTCGCGCATTTTTTGTGGTCGAAGGACTTTTTCACGACGGCGCGGCTGTTGTCCGCGTTCGGCCGTTTTTTGACCGGCGTTGACATCCACCCCGCCGCCCGAATCGGCAAAAACCTGTTCATTGACCACGCGACGGGCGTCGTCATCGGCGAAACGGCCGAAATCGGCGACGACGTGACGCTGTACCACGGGGTAACGCTGGGCGGAACGTCCACATCGCAGGGCAAACGCCACCCGACGTTGGGCGACCGCGTGATCGTCGGCGCGGGGGCGAAACTGTTGGGGCCGATCGTCATCGGTGACGACGCGCGGATCGGATCGAACGCCGTCGTGTTAAAGGATGTCCCCGATTCGGCAACCGCGGTCGGCGTTCCCGCGCAAATCGTGCGGTGCCGAAAAAAGGCGGAAAAATGCTTTGAAGCCTACGCCGCGGAAAAAACCGACCCGATGATGAAAGCGCTGGACGATTTGAAAGCGCAGGTCAAAGCGTTGGAAAAACAGCTGACGGCCGCGAACGGCGCGAAAAATGAACCGGATGAAAAGAAACGTGTTGACAGCGCGTCCAAAACACGGTAAAAGACTTTTCGTTTGATGGCGGAGTAGCTCAGTTGGTTAGAGCAGCGGAATCATAATCCGCGTGTCGAGGGTTCGAGTCCCCCCTCCGCTACCAGTTCAAAGACGGTGATCACACCGTCTTTTTTTTATCCGTATCTGCTTGCCTTTTCCGCTAAATCCTGACAAAATGAAAATGAAAGCGGAATCTTTCCGTCTTTCATCGCTAAGGAGGATACAGATGAAAAAATCAGGTCTGATTTTAGCCGGTATCTGCCTGTTGGCCGCCAGCCACAGCGCAAATGCGGCGGCTCTTCCCTCCGGAACTTTGGACGATTCGTCGTCCATCGTTATCGCCAAAGCCGTTAAACTGGGGCGCGGCAAAACGCTGAGCTCCTCGTTCAAAGGCAACATCGCGGGGAAGACATCCGGTATCTCGGGCGGAGGATCGGGAGGAACAACCGTTACTCCCGACAACACTCCCGATAACAGTGAGTGACGGGGACGGATGTCCCCTGAAACCAAACAGGCACTCATTGCCACATCCGGTATTACTTCTTGAAAATCAGCTCTGGACGACCGGAGCTGATTTTTTCGCTTTGACAGAGGATTCGATGAAAAAATACCTGAACTACCTGTTTCATGAAATGCTGCCCGCCCTGTTCAAGGGAATCGTCCGGTTCGTCATGGAAACGTTCACCGTCGTCAAATTGTATTTCTGGTGGCTGGTGATCCTGATCGCCGTTTTGTATTTCGCGGACATCGGCGGAACAAAAGGATGGGTGGACGGCGTGTTCCGTTCAATCAAAAACATCGGGCGGTAAACAATGGCGACCGTGCATCTGCTTTGCGGCTATATGGGGTTCGGCAAATCGACGATCGCCCGCCGGTTGGCCGCGCAATACGGCGCTGTCATCCTGAACGACGACGAATTCATGCGCGAACTGTTCGGACGCGACCTGCCGGAACCGGAATTCGGCGCGGCGCACGACAAAGTGTCCGCGTTTACTTGGAAATTGGGCGAACGCATCGTTTGCGCGGGCGGCAACGTCATTTTCGACCGCGGATTCTGGTCGCGCAAAAGTCGGGCGGACGCCGTCGAACGCATCCGGCATTTTTGCGATTCGATCCAATTCCACCAAATCGAATGTGATATGGAAACGGCGAAACAGCGCGTTTTGAACCGGTCGAAAACGGATGCGGACGCTTTGTATATCGACGAATCCACTTTCGACAAACTGGCGCGGTTTTACGAACCGATCAGTCCGGATGAAAAGCTGGATGTCATTTATTACAACAACACGCTGCCTTTGTTTTAATCACGGCCGAAATAACGGACGCCCAGCCGCCGCATCCGGATCACATCCCCGTCAGGCGTCCGTCTTTCGGCCAGGTAATGGCGTACCCGTAGTTGATTTCCCGTTTTTCACGCGGCTGATAGACGCTTTCCCATTTCACCAGACCGACCTTGTCGTTCGGGGCGACCGTGTAATCCGGCGTTGTCGCGTCCTTGACGATTTTGACCGTCACGTCGCCGTTGCGAGAAACGGGCAGCGGTTCATATACGGCGATTTTGATCGGCCGGCGGTGCAGGTTTTGAACGGCCGCCTTTGACAGACTTTCTTTTGTATTGTCTTTTGACAAAACGCCGCTTTCCTTTGTTTTCCCGCCCAAGGACGTGTAGGTCACGCGAATCTTTTCATCCTGTCCGAACGCCAGATGCAGCTTTTCGTCCGGACGCAAAAAGTCCAGTTGCGAATTGCCGATGAACGCCCCGTCGCGGAACAACGCCGCGTCGCCCGCCAGCAAAGGCAGTTCGCCTTTGTAAACCAGCGTCGCGATCAGGTACGCCGACGCGTCCGACGCCGGATAGGTTTCCGCCCTGATTTCCGCTTTGGCGTTGTACGCGCCGATGTTGAACCGGTACTGCGCCCCGTCGGACGGCACGTTGGACGTTCCCTTGATCGCGTAAACGCCGGAAAATTCCGTGCCGACGGCCGCTGCGCCGGAATATCCCGCGTCAACGTCGTCCGCTACCGCGGATTCAGCCGCCGCGCCCAACGCCGCCATTTCGTCGGCGACGGCGAAATTCGACATCTTCATCATTTTCGCCGACGCGACGCGCGCCGACCGCGTTTCATACACGACGGGTTCGGAACGTTCCAGATCCAGCCAGACCGTGTCCGGCACGGACGGGCGCATCGTCGCCGACGGCCGCGCGGTGGAGAGCGTCAGCGCGACGTTGTCCCAATCTTCGCCCGTGTTTTGGGAAATGTTGCCGTATTGGACGAGATCAACCGTTTCGGAATCGGAATTCAGCCGCGCTTCGTACAACGGGTTCCAGCGCGCGCCGGAAATGCGGTATTGCAAAACGACGCCGGCGTTGACGGGCGCGGCCGTTTCAACGTTGACGCGCACCTGTTTGTAGCTTTTGCGCCCCGTTGCAATCATCCGCAACCGGTTTTGCAACGCGGCCGTTTCCGCGTCGATCGAACGCAGTTTGATTTGCTGTTCAATGGATTCCCGCCCCAGCGCGTTCATCCCGTTTTGAATCGTCTGCCACGCGGTTTTCCACACGGCGGGCGCGGGCGTTTGGCGGTCTTCGTTCCCGCGCGGCGTCACGTCCGCCCGCGTCAGGTTTTCCAGAAAAGCCTTGCCCGTGTCGGCGGCCTTGATCTGCGATTCGATGAACCGCCGCTCGTCGCGCAGGGCGACGATCTTTTCCTGAACGGATTTTTCCTGTGCAACGACCGGTTCGGACGTGTAAACGATTTTCGTTTCCACCGATCCGATCGTGAACGCCCCCTTGCCCGAAACGCGCAACGAATCCGTCATCAGGCCGAACGGCAGGTTATCAAACACCAACGTGTGCTTTCCGGCCGGAATTTGCGCCGCCCCCGAACGGGAAACGTCGGCGCGATCGGGGAACACGGTCACGGCGGAAATTTTCGACTGCGCCGGAATGTCCGCGGCGAACGCGGTTGAACAAAACAAGGAAGACAAAGCCCAAAGAACCGTTTTTTTCATTTTCTTTCCCCCTATTTTTCAAAATCGGGCGATTCGATCAATCCGCCGTCCCGTTTCAATCTGTTGGCCGACCGGTTCAGTTTCAGAACCGACCTGTCCCCCAGCCCGCGGCGATAGATTTCGCCGTAATTCCCCCGTTCGGACAAAGCGCGGTACAGCCAGTTTTCATCCACGCCCAGCTTGGCCGCCGTCGCTTTGTTTTTATCCAGCAGGTTTTTGATTTCCGGATCGTCCGTGTTTTGGAAATCCTCGATCGTTTGGGACGAAACGCCTTTTTCCTCCGCCTTGACGACGCCGTGAACCAGCCAGCGCACCAGCTTGAAAAACTCCCTGTCGTCGTCGCGAATGACGGGACCGGCCGGATAGGTGCGCACGATTTCCGGCAAAACGGCCAGATCGACACCGTCCGGCGCGTTTTTAAAGTAATCCGAATGCAGCGTTTCCAAACGCGCGAACACCAGATCGCACCGTTTCAGGTACAGCAATTCCTTCGCGCGGGTCAGGGTCGGCGTTTTCATCACCCGCAGATCCAGCCCGTGGCGGGTATTGTAATCCTGCAGGTTTTGCGTCAAAAACGGCGTGTTTTCGACACACACTTTCGCCCCCTGCCAATCCTTCATCGACGTGGCGTCCGGTTTGTAATGCCCGATGAACGCCAGCGCGGAATAGTAAAACACGGCGGGAAAAGCGGCGTCGGTTTCCAAATCGTTGCGCATCGTGATCGGCGTCGCGGCGTTCAACACGTCGATTTTGCCGTCGCGCAGCAAAGCGATCCCCTCTTCGCGATTGACCGGAACGATCGCGACCGCCTCTTCGCGCCCCAGCACCGCCGAGGCGACCAGACGGCAGATTTCAACGTCGATGCCGCGCCATTCCCCGTCCGCGCGATAGGCGTAGGCGTCGGCCGCCGTCCGCGCCCCGCAGCGCACGACTCCCGTTTGCTTTATCCGCTCCAGCGTCGTCCCCGCCCGCGCCGGAACGGTTCGGAAAAAGGTCAGAAAAGCGATAAAAAACAAACAAATCAAGCGCATCGGCATCCGTGTCATCCATAAAATTTGAAAAGCGGCCAACGTTTTTAATATACCTGAAAAGGCAAAGTCGTGTATAGTGTTTTTGAGGACTAACGGCTTTTGATGCGGCAATGATGAAGAATTTGAAAAAAATCGTGATTTTCCTGCTGGCGGCGTTGCCGCTGTGCCCCGTTGCGCGCGCGCAAACGACCGCCGCGCCGTCGCCCGAAAGCTGGCTGATTGATCGGGGATACCGGTTGATCCGCGTTTTGTCCGAACAGGAAACAAAGCCCCGTTACGTCGGACTGCGCCGTCTGGCCGCCGAAGTGTTCGACCAAAACGAAATGCCGCGTCTGGCCATGGGGCGGTATTGGCGCGAATTGACGCCGAAGCAGCAGGCCGATTTGAAATTCCTGTTCTTCGACTATTTCGTCGTCATGTACGGAACGACCTCCTGGGACTTGAGCGACGCGAAGCTGAAAGTCACCGACAAAAAGCCGTCCGGCCGCGACATTCTGTTAAAGGTCGCCGTTGACACGAACGGCAAATTCCGGCTGCCCGCCGCCGACGGCAAAAACGCCGCCGACACGGCGAAACCGGACGAAAACACGTTGGAGCTGATGTTCGCCCTGCGCGAAACGCCGACCGGTTTTTACATCCGCGATGTCAAGGTCGTCGGGCAAAGCGTCCTGATGTTCCTGCGGTCGCAGCTGGAAAAGGAATATCAAACCGCCGCCATGGACGCGGAAAAGCTGATCAATTCCATGCGCGACAAAATCAACCGCCGCTACCGCGCCGCCGAAGATATGGCGAACGCAGCCGCCGCGAAACGGAACACGCCTTAGAACGTTTCTGAAAATTATTGACAAAATTTTCAAAAAGACTATTATCCTTATCACTAAAAAAAATGATTCGGAGGTCACTATGGCTTTAAGCTTGGAAAACAAATCTGAAACTGCGGAAAAAACATCCAAATCCGCCGCCCTGCTGAACAAATATCTGACGAACGCCGTGTCGATGACGCGTTTGGACACGATCATCGAATCGCACAAAACACTGTCCGATTACGCCAAACGTTCGGAATGGGATGACATCAAAGCCGACGACGTTCACGCGAAACGCAAGGAAGTCGAAAAGGAAATGAAAGGTTTCGGCATCAAGGACAAGCTGGCTTATTACGGCAACGTCAAAGCCGGCGAACATTCGCGCGAAACGACGACGAAAATGGGCATTCTCGCCGCCGCCATGGTCGTCGCCGCGACGATTGACCCCGATTTGAGCCATTGCGTCGCCGGCGCGGGCATGGCCTATATGGCGTCCAAGGTCGGCGCCAAAATGGCGGGTACGCCGCAAAACCCCAAGGAACTGTTTTCGACCCGCGACTATGTCGATTTGAAACACGCGCAGACCGCGCTGAAAAAACTGGAATCCAACCTGATGAAAAAAGAAAATCAGAAAATGGTTCAGCAAGCGATCATCAACGGCGCGTATTTCCCCGGCCGCGGAATGTACGGCCGGTGATCCGGTTCGACCTTTTCAAAAAGCCCCGTTTTCGGGGCTTTTTTCATATCCGTGTGAAAATTTGCGCCGCCCCTCTTGACAACCCGAATCCGCGATCCTATCTTGTTAGCACTCGACGGGCGGGAGTGCCAAAACATCCGTTCGCCTCGACTATGGTTTTTACTTTTCAAAAGGGTTTTATCATGAAATTCAAACCGTTATTCGACCGCATTCTGGTTAAACGCACCGCGGAAGACACAAAAACCGCCGGCGGCATCATCATTCCCGACACCGCGAAAGAAAAGCCGTCCAAGGGCGAAGTCATCGCCGTCGGAACGGGCGGACGCGACGAACAGGGCAAAACGATCCCCATGACGTTGAAAGTCGGCGATCAGGTTTTGTTCGGCAAATGGTCGGGAACCGAAGTCAAAATCGACGGCGAAGAACTGTTGATCATGAAAGAAGCCGACGTTCTGGGCATTTTGGAATAATCCCGACGTCATCCCCTCTACAGGTTTTGTTTTAAAAGGAAGGTTTTTACTATGGCTGCTAAGGAAGTCAAATTTTCCACCGACGCCCGCAACGCGATGTTGCGCGGGGTCGATATTCTGGCTGACACCGTTAAAGTGACGCTGGGTCCCAAAGGCCGCAACGTCGTTCTGTCCAAATCTTTCGGCGCGCCGAAGATCACCAAGGACGGCGTTTCCGTCGCCAAGGAAATCGAACTGGCCAACAAATTTGAAAACATGGGCGCCCAGATCATCAAAGAAGCCGCGTCCAAAACGGCCGACGTCGCCGGTGACGGTACCACGTCCGCCACGGTTCTGGCTCAGGCCATCGTCCGCGAAGGCTGCAAGGCCGTCGCCGCCGGCATGAACCCGATGGATCTGCGCCGCGGCATCGACATGGCCGTTGAAGCCGTCGTCAAAGATGTCAAAGCCCGTTCGCGCAAGGTTTCCACGACCGCCGAAGTCGCGCAGGTCGGAACGATTTCCGCCAACGGCGACAGCTCGATCGGCAAATATCTGGCCGACGCGATGGAAAAAGTCGGCAACGAAGGCGTCATCACCGTTGAAGATGCCAAAGGATTGAACACCGAACTGGAAGTCGTCGAAGGAATGCAGTTCGACCGCGGCTATCTGTCCCCGTATTTCGTGACGAACGCGGAAAAGATGACCTGCGAACTGGAAAATCCGTACATCCTGATCCACGAAGCCAAGCTGTCCAACCTGCAGTCCATGCTGCCGGTGTTGGAAGCCGTCGTCCAGTCCGCGCGTCCGTTGCTGATCATCGCGGAAGACGTTGAAGGCGAAGCTTTGGCCACGCTGGTTGTCAACAAACTGCGCGGCGGATTGAAAGTCGCCGCCGTCAAAGCCCCCGGATTCGGCGACCGCCGCAAAGCCATGCTGGAAGACATCGCCATTCTGACCAAAGGTCAGGTGATCTCGGCCGATTTGGGCATCAAGCTGGAAGACGTGACGCTGGATATGCTGGGAACGGCGAAAAAAGTGTCCATCACCAAAGACAACACGACGATCGTTGACGGCGCCGGCGCGAAAGACGAAATCTCCGCCCGTTGCGCGCAGATCAAAAAACAGATCGAAACGACGACGTCCGAATACGACAAGGAAAAACTGCAGGAACGCTTGGCCAAATTGTCCGGCGGCGTCGCGGTGATCAAAGTCGGCGGCGCGTCCGAAGTCGAAGTGAAAGAAAAGAAAGACCGCGTTGACGACGCTTTGCACGCCACGCGCGCCGCGGTCGAAGAAGGCATCGTCACGGGCGGCGGCACCGCGTTGCTGTACGCCGTGAAATGTCTGGACGCGGTCAAACCCGCCAACGACGACCAGCGCGTCGGCGTTGACATCATCCGCCGCGCTTTGCAGGCGCCCGTCCGTCAGATCGCCGCGAACGCGGGTGAAGACGGCGCCGTCATCGCCGGCAAGTTGCTGGAAGGCGAAAAGACCAATATCGGGTACAACGCGCAGACCGGCGAATACGTCGATATGTTTGAAGCCGGCATCATCGACCCGACCAAGGTTGTCCGCACGTCTTTGGAAAGCGCGTCGTCGATCGCCGGATTGCTGATCACGACCGAAGCCATGGTCGCCGACAAGCCCGAAGAAAAATGCGCCTGCCACGGCGGCGCCGACGCCGGAATGGGCGGCATGGGCGGAATGGGCGGCATGGGCGGTTTCTGATCGTCCGGTTTGTCCGAACAAATGGAAAAAGAGCCTCTTTCGAGGCTCTTTTTTTTATTGCGGCTTTTTTCCTTTCTGCTACAATGATTTTAGACAAAAAATTAGACGGGGCGACCTATGAGCTTTTTAAACCGGATATTCAGCGCGGATTTCAAAGGGGCTTTTCAGCCGACGGACAAAGTGCGCGTCGAAACGCATCCGGATAACGACAAACAAAGCATATTGCGCTTTGGCGACGGCAAAGACGACTTTCTGCCCGTCGAGGGAACGCCCGACGAAAAGCGAGATTTGGCCGAAATCCTGTCCAAAGTCGTTGAAAGCCCGACCCAGCTGAAAAAAATTCGCGCCCTGCCCCTCGCCGACCGTCCCGTTTTGGCTTTTGAAAGCGGGACCGGATGTTACGGCAGCTGCAACGGATCGCGCATCCTGCTTTCCAAACAAATGGGAACGGGATACCGGACGGCCAAAACGTTCGTTCATGAATTTCAGCACCAGTATCAATTCAAACACGACGGCGTCGATAAATATAAAGGCGGGCTGTCCTTGGCCGAGGATATTCTGGACGACCGTTTGAACGAATCGGCCGCCGAAATGGCGTCGTGCCAGTATATGTTCGAGATCCGCAACAACAACCCGCAGGCGCACGCCGTGTTCATCCGCGAATCGACGCAGGGGATGTACGCCCGCGCGATGCGGTCTTACGCCATCGCCAAAGCGGCCGGAAAAAGCGAAGGTGAATGTGTTTTGGCCGGAATGCGCGGCTACGCCGCCAATTTCAAACTGGCGCGCAACTATGAATGCGACTATCACAAGGAAATCGAAAATCCGCCGCGTTTCCTGCATCCGGAAATATATGCCGACAATGTGAAAAAAGGCCGCGAGGAAGCCGCCGTCAAATTCATCGACAAAACCCTGTCCGGTAAAAAGCTGGACATCGTCGCCGCGTTCAAATCCCACACCGTCGGCATGGGCATCGACAGTCAGCTGCCGGACGAACGGATCGCCAAAACGCTCCGTTCCGGAAAATTCGCCTATGTCACCTCCGTCACGATGCGGGCGTTGGACGCGTACGGCCGCCTGTATGAAAAGCTGACCGGAAAAAAACATCCGGCCGCCGGCGAACATATGTCCGTCCGCAACGCTTACGGCGTGTTCGACAGCCGCAGGGAAAACGGCGCGGCCGGCGCGATGTATCGGGCGAAAAACTTGGCCGACAACATCGAAAAAGCTTTTAAATCCCCGACAAACGGCGACGCCGGAAAAATCGCCGCGCACCACTTTTATTGCGCCGACGGCCGCGAAATGTTTTCGTTCGACGGATACGACAAAGACCCAGATTTTTACAGCAAAGCCGTGTTTTTCCGCCCCGACGCGCGGTACGAGGACGCCATGCGCTCGCCCGTTTCCCAAAGCGTTTTAAACAAACGGACGGAAACGGCGGAAAAAATGCTGAGCCTTTTGATGCAAGACGCGGACTTCGCCCCGAAGCTGACGGCGTGCGACTTGACGACGCCGATCACGTTCGGGTTTGCGCAAAACGCCGGATCGGGACGCGCGGACAAAGGCAAAGACCTGATCATCCTCAGCCCGTTGAAAACGCCCGAACAGCTGGCCGTCGATTTCAAAAAGCATTTTCTGACGCTGACCGAACCGCAAAACGCGAACACGGCCGCCGCAAAAACGTCCGCCCCCTCCCCGATCACCCGACGAACGGCTTTGAAAACAAACGGCGGACGTTGAAATCAACGGCGAAACGGAACTTTTTAACCCTGAAACACCAGATTTGACTTGACGGCGCGGCCGTTTAAAGCTAAAAGAAAGGCTCTGGTTTTTCGTTTAAAGGAATTGTGTTATGGCAAAACGTTGCATTATTACAGGAAAAGGCGCCCAGTCGGGCAATAACGTTTCCCATGCGAACAACAAAACCCGCCGTCGGTTTTTGCCGAATCTGCAGGTTGTTTCTTTGCTGAGCGAAACGTTGGGAACGACCGTGACGTTGCGCCTGTCCTCGCGTGGTTTGCGGACGATCGAACACAACGGCGGATTGGACGCGTTCCTGCTGTCCACGCCGAACGGCAAGCTGTCCTGCGAAGCCAAGCGTTTGAAAAAACGCATCAAAGGCTCCGCCGAAAAAGCGGCCGTCAAGGCTTGATCGCTTCGATCTTCAAAAAAAACCGTCCTGCATTCAGGACGGTTTTTTTATGCCGCCGCTCCGCCACCGAAAAACGACTTTTCCAGATATGAAAAAAGCCGTCGAAAAGACGGCTTAAAGTTGGCTGGGGCGGCTGGACTCGAACCAGCGAATGACGGAGTCAAAGTCCGTTGCCTTACCGCTTGGCTACGCCCCAACAGGGTTGATATGAATAACTAATCTTTTTTCACCCCGTTCGTCAAGAGATTTATTCCTTTTCGCGCCGTTTCGCTTTAAAAAACAAGCCGCTTTGAAGTGTCGCGCTTTCTCCGCCCTTGCCTGACGCCGGTTTAGATGTTAAAATAAGCGGAATTTTTTTACAGGGGTGTGCATGACTGACAAAAAAACGGCCTTTTCGTACGCGAACGTGGTGAAAAATCTTCCCTTTATCGCCTTTATCCGGAAAAAATCGGCGGCGGGCAAGTATTCTTACGAATTTCCCGACACCAAGGATTTGGACGCGTTGGATTTTTCGCCGTTTGACAAAATCGTCACGGACGCCGAGGGATGCCCCGACATCGTGCATTGGGCGGACAAGGAAAAGCTGGCGCGCGCGATCAAAGCGTCGGAAACGGATATGAAAGCGTCGGACGAACAGTTTTGCGCCGTTTTACATTCGGGTGAAACGAAGTGGTTCGTCGGTTCCGCCGTCCCCAAAAAACAGCGCGGCGGTGCCGTTGTTTGGAAAGGGTTCTGGCTGGACGTCACCAACGAAAAGAAAAAGGATTATTTCAACGCCGTCGTTTTGGAAAACGTTCACGAAGGCGTGGCCGCTTTCGACCGGCAGGGGAAGATTCTGTCGTTTTCGCCGTCCTTGATCAAAATACTGAACTGCACCCCTGCCGATGTCAGTGAACGGACGATCTTTTCCTTGTTGCCCGAGGACGTTTCCGACACGTTGCGGTCGCATATGCTGCTGTCGTCGCTGAAGGACAAGATTTCCGTCAATGTCAGTCTGCCGCGCGAAAACGGCGACGCCGTGCGTTTTGAAATCGACATGATGCAAAAGGACGCGATTTTCATCTGCCTGTTCCGCGACATCACGCCTTTTTATAAAAAAGAGGAGGAGCTACGCTGGCTGGCCTATCACGATATCAATACGGGCATTGAAAATTACGCCTATCTGACGGACAAGTTCCATACCGCGCTGGAACAGGCAAAAGTGTCGCAAACGCAGATTGCCGTGTTGTCGATCGCGCCGGACAGTTTGGGGCAACTGAACGCCGTTTCGGATCAAGGGCTCAGCGCGAAAATCGCCGCCGGCATCGCGGAACGCATCCGTTCCAATTTGTCGGAAAACGATTTTCTGGCGCAAACCAGCGGCCACCACTTCACCGTTTTGGTGACGGGGCTGGAATTCACGCTGGGGGTGGAAAAAAAGATTGACGCGATTTTGCGTAGCTTCAGCCGCCCGATCTTTATCGACGATCTGGAATTCGATTTGACGGTCAGCATCGGCGTCTGTTTCTGTCCGCAGGACGGCGAAGATTTGCAGGAGCTGATTTCCCACGCCGATCTGGCGTTGCGTCAAGTCCGGTCGGACGAAAAAAGTTCGATGCGCGTATATAGCACGGATTTGTCGCTGAAAGCGGCGGTCAGCATGAATATGCGCCGCAATTTGAAAAACGCGATCGAAAACGGCGAAATCAACGCGTTTTTCCAGCCGCAGGTGGAAATCAAAACCGGCCATATCATCGGGTTGGAGGCTTTGGCGCGGTGGCGCACGGCCGACGGCGTGCTGATCCCGCCGTCCGAATTCATCCCTGAAGCCGAAGAATACGGCATGATCGATTCGCTGACGGAAACGATTTTGGATCAAGCCTGCAAATGGAACCAGAAATGGTATTCCATGGGGTTGTGCCGCGTGCCGGTCGCCGTGAACATTTCCGGCCGCCAGTTCCACAACGAAACGCAGCTGCTGTGTATGGTGGACAAGGCGTTGGATGAAAGCGGCCTGCCGCCCTATCTGCTGGAATTGGAACTGACGGAAAGTTCCGCGATGTACGATCCGAAAAACGCGCAGAGGATCATTCAAAACCTGTTGGACAACAACATCCGGTGCGCTTTGGACGATTTCGGCACGGGGTATTCGTCGCTGAGCGTGCTGCGCAGTTTTCCGCTGAAAAAGCTGAAAATCGACCGGTCGTTCGTTTTGGAATTGAATGAAAAGAAAAATATGGAAATCGTGCGCGCGACGATCGTCATGGCGCACGCGCTGAACCTGTCCGTGTTGGCCGAAGGCGTCGAAAACCGCCAGAATTTCGAGATTCTGAAAGATTTGGGATGCGACGTGATTCAGGGATACCTGTTTTCGCGCCCGTTGTCGCCGGAACAAACGGAGCTGATGTTGATGCGTTGGGACGCCGACATCGCCGCGTCCGGCCAAGGTTTCTGATAAAAACGACACAATCGCAAACGGCGGAGAGAGAGATTCATGTTTAATATCACTTTGCACAAAGTAATGCTGTTGATTTTAAAAGAAAACAGCAGACCTATGACGACTCGGGAATTAGCCGATGAAATCAATAAAAGATATTTATACACACGAAAAGATAGAAAACCAATACCACCTAATCAAATAGATGCTCGTGCTAAAAATTATCCCTATCTTTTAAAAAAATATATATATTAACGGTAGATGCCATTTTTTTATGGATATAATAAAAAAATCTAACATCTATATCCTTTTCACCAAAATTCACGGTTACGATACTTGTACTTGATGTTGCTCCAAGCTCCATATATTTGCAGGCTGCTTTTCCCTTTCAGAAA
>DJSW01000021.1:2457-7611 GCA_002439085.1 Alphaproteobacteria bacterium UBA6324 | reverse complement strand
TCGTTCGTCTCCGCTTTCGCTCCGACTCCGAGTCAGCCATATTCGACCACTCCGCCGCATCGCCATATTCACGGTTCCGAAAACCGGCGTCCGGTTTTCATCACCGTTGTTCTTTTTATATCATCCGCGCCGGATGTCAACTAAAACTTTTTCATCCGGCGTGAAAAGACGGCTTTTTAACAAAGCCGCTCCGTCCCGCTTACCGTCCCGTCGCCGCGCGGTTGGCGATCGCCGTTGCGGGTTTCGCGACGGCCGTCGCCGTGTTCGCGGCGGCGTTGGCTTTGTTTTTATTTTTGTTCATCCCCAGCTGGTCGGTCAAAACCTCCAATTCGTCAACGAATCCTTTGACGACGCTTAGGCCTTTTTTCCAAAAATCGGGTTTCGACGCGTCCAAACCGAACGGTTTCAGCATCTGTTGATGACGTTCCGATCCGCCTTTGGCCAGCATTTCCATATATTTTTTCGGGAAATCGGCGACTTTGCCGTCTTCGTACACTTTGTACAGCGAATTGACCAGACAGTCGCCGAACGCGTAGCCGTACACATAGAACGGCGTGTGAATCAAGTGCGGAATCGTTGACCACATCGCGTTCGATTTGTCGTCGTTCGCGACCGACGGCCCCAGCGCGTCGTTCTGCGTTTTCGTCCAAATGCCGTTCAGCCGTTCGGGGGACAGTTCGCCCTCTTTGCGCCGCGATGTGTGGACTTCGGTTTCAAAGCGGTGGAAAGCGATCTGGCGCACGGACGAATTGATCATCGACCCCGTTTTTTCCGCCAGCATCGCGAAACGTTGCTTCGGATCTTTTTCGTGTTTCAGCATATACTTGAACGTCATCATTTCGCCGAAGATCGACGCCGTTTCCGCCAGCGTGATCGGCGTGTTGGATTTCAAGTACCCCTGTTCGCGCGCCAGATACTGGTGCACGCCGTGCCCCAATTCGTGCGCCAGCGTCATCACGTCGCCCGCCGTTCCCATAAAATTCAGCATCAGGTACGGGTGCGCGGATGGCACGGTCGGATGGGCGTAAGCACCGCCCTCTTTACCTTCTTTCGGCGCGACATCGATCCATTTGTTGTCAAAGAATTTTTTGCCGATCGCGGCCATTTCGGGCGAAAATTCGTTATAGGCGGACAAAACGATGTTTTTCGCGTCGTCCCACGAATACTTTTTTTCCGGCAGGTCGGGAATCGGCGCGTTGCGGTCGGAATAGTCCAGCTTGTCCACGCCCAGCCAGTCGGCTTTCAGTTTGTAATAGCGGTGCGAAATGTCTGCGTGGCTGTCCACGACCGAATCGACCAGAGCGTCAACGACTTCGTCTTCGACCTGATTTTCAATGTTGCGGGCGGAAATCGGGCGTTTGTATCCGCGCCATTCGTCCTCGATCTGCTTGTCCTTGGCCAGCGTGTTGGTGATCAGCGCAAACGTGGCCATGTTGTCTTTCATCACGCGGTTGATTTCGGCGCACGCATCGTGCCGCGTCGCCATATCGGGATCGGACATTTTCGCCATAGCTTCGGGTTCTGTCAATTCCTTGCCCCCGACATTGAAACGCAGGCCGGCCATCGTTTCATCAAACAGACGGTTCCAAGCGGTCGCGCTGCTCATGGATTTGTCGTGCAGCAGCTTTTCCATGTTTTCGGGCAGCATATGGTCGCGGCCGGCGCGGACGTTTTTAATCCACGGTTCGTATTTTTTCGCCGTTTCCGACGCCATTTTTTCGGCCAGCTGCTCGTCGCTCAGCCCGTTCAGCTCCAGCTCGAAAAACAACATTTTGCCCGACACGTCGTTCGATTTTTCGCACACGTTCTGGTAAAAGGTCGAAATTTCCGGATCGTTCATGTTGGTCGAATGCATCATGTAGGAATACGCGTCCAACCGCCCCAGCGTTTCGTTCAGGCGTTCGTATTCCTCGATCAACTTGCCGAATTCATCGGGCGTCGTTTCCGCCAGCTTGCCTTTGTAATGTGTTTCAAAACGCAACGCCCCCGCGGAAACCGAAGCCATATCCTTTTTCAGTTCCGGCGAATCCATCGACGGATACAAATCGCTTAAATCCCATTGAGGCATCTGTTCGGCCATGACAAACTCCTTTGTTCAAAAATTTATCCGATTTTTGTCCAAAGCGCGCGCGAAGTCAACAGTTATTAACGCGGATTTCAGCGGTACGCCGCCATGAAAATATCCACGTTTTCCTTCAACGACAGGGTGTAGCGATCCATGGCGAACAGGTTGCTCATCATTTTGTGGGCGTTGCGCGCCAGCTGTTCCATTTCGTCGGGCTTGATGCCGTAATCCGACATTTTCAAACCGTCCACGCCACATTCCCGCTTCAGCTTTTGCAGCGCGCGGACGAACGTCATCGGCTTTTCCTCGTCGCTCAGCCCGTCGGTGGTTTCGCCCATCATGTGCGCCATTTTGATCAAGCGGTCGGGAACGTATTTCGCAAAGAACGAGAAATAGGCGTCGGAAATCATCAACAGCCCCGCGCCGTGCGGTAATTCGGGGTGGTACGCCGTCATCGCGTGTTCCATGGAATGTTCGGACGTGCAGCTGGATGTCGCCTGAACCATGCCGGACAGCAGCCCCGCCAGCGCGATGTTCGTCCGCGCCTCCATATCCGTTCCGTCGTGCACGGCCTTGGGCAGGTTTTTGGAAATCAGCCGGATCGTTTGCAGGGAATAGGCTTCGCTGATCGGCGTCGCGATTTTAGCGATAAATCCTTCCGCTGCGTGGAAAAACGCGTCGAACCCCTGAATGGCCGTCAAAAACGGCGGAATGTCGCGCATCAGCTCCGGATCGACGATCGACAGGCGCGGAAAGGTTGACGGCACGCCGAAACCGATTTTTTCACGCACGGATTCGTCGGTGATGTCGAACCACGGATCGACCTCCGTTCCCGTTCCGGATGTCGTCATCACGGCGACGATCGGCAAAGCCTGATTTTTCACCGGCCGTCCTTTGCCCGACCCCGTGACGATGTAATCCCACAAATCGCCGGGGTTGCGCGTCATCAACGCGATCGCCTTGGCCGCGTCAATCACGCTGCCGCCGCCGACGCCGATGACGAAATCGCAAAAATTGTCGCGGGCGAACTGCGCCGCCTCCATCACGCAAGCCTTGGACGGGTTGGGGGTGATTTTGTCAAAGACCATGTATTCGATGTTCTGGTGTTTCAGCGCGTCCGAAACGCGGTTCAAAGCGTCGCGCTCGCTTTGCGACCCGTCCGCGGAAACAACCACCAGAGCCAGCTTGCCGAACAGCGGTTCGCGTTTCAATTCGTCCAATTTTCCGGCACCGAACAGAACCTTTGTCGGAATGGAATAATCAAAGTCAATCATGGCCGTCCCCCTTTTCAAAAAGACGATTCAAATTACACGTTTTCAACCGGAAAAACAAAAAAAATCAGCGCGTCGGCCGCAAAAAACCGAACGGCGAAGACGCCGGCGCCGCGCGTTCGGAAACGGGTTGCGGTTCGGGGCGTTCCGCCGGTTCGGGAAGCGTTGGTTCGGTCGGGCTTTGCGTCGGCTCCGGTTCCGGCGCGGGTTCGTGTTCGTCCGGCCGGTATTCCTCCGGCTCGTATTCATATTCGTAGGGCTGCTCCGCTTCGGCGTGTTCGGGTTCCGGATCGCTTTGCGCCGGTTCGGGGGCGGGGCGCGCGAAAGCCGCCTGCGCCCCCTCCAGCTCGCGGCAGGATTCCACAAAGCGCAGATAGACCCTGCCCAGCGAACCCTCTTCAAAAATCTTGGTCAAATAATGTTCCGTGTCGTGGCGCTCCAGCATCGTGAACATCTGTTCAAACCGGTAGCAGAACGTCCGCACCGCGCCGGCCAGTATCTCGTCGCGCTTCAGTTGGTTTTGCAAATCGTCCTTGAATTTCGGGGAATTGTCCGCGTTTTGCAGCAACACTTTGCAAAACGCCCACCGGTTGCCGTCGCCGACGCGTTGCCACACGATTTCCGTGTGCGCCGGTTGAATCAGCCCCAGCCGGACGACGATGTCGGACAGCAAATCGTTCAATTCGTTGATGAACAGGTCGGCGTTGTGCAGCACCATCGCGCTGCGCGTCTGCACCTGCGTTTCCAACAGCGTGCGCACCATCGCTTCGCCATGGTCGGCGGAACGGCGGGTCTGCGCCAGCATCAGGTTGATCGTGTGTCCCTGTTTGCGCAACGTCATCGCGTTGTACAGCAGCCCGACGACCAGCCACAAAAACGCGACGGGCAGAAACGCCGTCGCCGCGATCGTCGCGATTTCCGGCACGGGCAGGCCGAACAACTGCGGAAAACCGATTTTCGCGTAAATGTAAAACAGGACGCCGCCCAGCCACAGCAACGACGCCGCGACGGAACTGCTGAACAAAACGATTAAAGCGACCATGTCCGGATCCTTTTTAAAGCGAACGCACATACTTATGCGGAATTGTAAGCCGACTTTATAAATTTTCTCTAAATGGCGGGCGAATATTTTTATTCTCTTACGGCTTTAAAAGTGATAATAAGGGGAAAATCGAAATTAACAAGCAGGGTCGCCATGGAACAGGAACAGTATCTGGAATTTGAAAAACCCATCGCCGAATTGGAAAGCAAAATCGAGGGGTTGCGCCACCTCAGTCAGGCGGAGGAAGGCGTCAGCATCGCCGAAGAAATCAGCCGTTTGCAGAAAAAGGTCGAAAAACAGGTCAACCAGCTGTACGCGAAACTGACTCCGTGGCAGAAAACACAGGTTGCCCGCCATCCCGAACGCCCGCATTGCGTCGATTACATCGACGGACTGATCACCGATTTCACGCCGCTGGCCGGTGACCGCCTGTTCGCCGAAGACGCCGCCATCGTCGGCGGATTGGGTCGGTTTCAGGGGCATTCCGTCATGGTGATCGGACAGGAAAAGGGGCACGACATCGAAACCCGTTTGAAACACAGCTTCGGCATGGCGAAACCCGAAGGGTACAGAAAAGCGATCCGTTTGATGAAAATGGCCGACCGGTTCGGTTTGCCCGTCATCACGTTCGTTGACACGGCCGGCGCTTTTCCGGGGCTGGAGGGCGAAGAACGCGGACAGGCCGAAGCCATCGCGTCGTGCATCGACGCCAGCTTTTCCCTGCGTGTTCCCGTTGTTTGCTGCGTCATCGGCGAAGGCGGATCGGGCGGCGCGAT